>JAJONO010000114.1 GCA_021323535.1 Bacteroidota bacterium | reverse complement strand
GGTGGTGGAGAAGCAAATCTCTGGGATGTAGCAGGAGCTTATTCTTCAATGGGCAGAACATTATTGAATTATTCGAACACAAGAAAAAAATATGTTGCCGGAAATTTTAACTCCTTAAATTATCTGAAGAAAGAAATTCCAGAAAAGAAAAAATTTACTGAGGAGACAGAATTGTTGAACGCTTCCAGCATCTGGTTCACATTAAATGCTATGACAGAACTGGTTCGTCCGGGCGATTACATTGGCTGGGCGCAATTCTCTAACAAAACACGCATTGCCTGGAAAACCGGTACCAGCTTTGGTTTCCGCGATGCCTGGGCCGTTGGGCTCAATGATAAATATACGGTTGCCGTTTGGGTTGGAAACGCAAGTGGCGAGGGTCGTCCTGAATTAACCGGATCAAAAATGGCGGCGCCGCTGATGTTCGATATTTTTAATTACCTGCAAAAACGCACCTGGTTCGCAAAACCAACGAGCGACATGCAAAAAGTTAAATTCTGTAAACAAAGCGGTTTCCGGGCTTCTGATATTTGTCCTGATGTGGAAGATGCCTGGTGCCAGAAAGGAAGTGAAAGAGTCGCAGTGTGTAAGTTCCATAAAACAATTCATCTCGATGAAACCGGGTCATGGCGCGTGAATAGCAATTGTTATAGTGTAGATAAAATGAAACACGTTGCATGGTTCGTGGTCAGTCCGATGCAGGAATATTTTTTCAAACAGCATAATTTCAGTTACAGATCGCTTCCCGATTATTTAGAAAGCTGTACAAGTGAACAAAGCCTTCATCAATTAGAAATTGTTTATCCCCGACCTGATTTTAAAATTTATGTACCAATCGATGAAACAGGAACGAGAGGTAAATGTATTTTTAAAGCGGCCCATAAAAATCAGGAAGCAACTTTATTCTGGTATCTTGATGGGACATACATTGGAAGCACTCAGAAATTCCATCAGCTCTCCGCGGTTCCCGATAAAGGAAAACACAAACTCACTATTACCGATAATTTTGGTGAAACTTCTGTTTGTGCTTTCGAAACGATTGATAAATAACGAAATGACCTGTGCAATAGCAACTCATTTTCGCGCGAAATTTTACCTGAATTTATTTTCTGCTTGCAAAATCTCCTTGTTTTTTCTGTGGCTGGAAAAAATTAAGCTATGTGTCTTACACGACTGGAAACATGAGGCTGAAAATTTTTCTTAATTAAATTAGGTATCCGGCAGTTTTTGACATTCTATGAACACCCGGTAAAACCGAACCCATAATTTTTTACTTTTCAGAATTAAATCTATGAATTTAAGCGAAGATCAGATACTAGCTTTAGCCCCCGACGATTCTTCAAAGAAATCAGGAAAGGACCTTGCGAACCCATCTAAATGGGCCAATACCGGTGTTAATGAAAAAGCCTTATGGGGCGAATGCCAGGGGAGCGGAAAAAATCCGTATCGAACCCAGGTCGATCTAAGCAACATCGCGTTTAAATGTTCTTGCCCGAGTCGTAAATTTCCATGCAAACATGGTTTAGGTGTTTTGCTTTTGTATGCGAGACAAAAAAACCTGTTCTCCAATGGAGAATCACCTGATTGGGTAAAAGACTGGATTGATAAACGTGAAGAGAAAAAAGAAAAACAGCAGGAGAAAGCCGATAAGCCCGTTGATCTTGAAGCGCAGGCGAAACGAGTTCAGCAGCGTCTTAAAAAAGTAAATGGTGGAATTGATGAACTTCAGCTTGTATTAAAAGATATTGTAAGAAACGGAATCCTGAACATGCCAGAAAAAGGTCCTGCGCTTTTCACCAACCTCACCAAACGAATGGTAGATTCTCAGGCCTCCGGATTAGCGGTAATGACGCGGGAAGTGGCCGAGATGAATTACTTCAGTGACGGCTGGCAAACAACATTCATGGATCATCTTTCAAGAATTCATCTGGTGGTTTCTGCTTTCCGGAAAATGGAAGTTTTACCGGATGAATTGGCTGAAGAAATAAAGAGCCAGCTTGGTTTCACCCAAAGCACAGATGAATTAAAACAGCAGGAAGGATTAAATGACCAATGGCTCGTGCTTGGAAAACACACCGAACAACAGGAACAACTTTTTGTGCAGCGAAACTGGTTGCTTGGAACAAACTCAAAAAAGTACGCGCTCGTTCTTCAGTTTTATGTAAGAACACAGCCACCTGAATTAAATCTTACTCCCGGAACATTGATAGAAGCAGAACTCTCGTTTTACAAAAGTATTTGTCCTGTAAGAGCCATTGTAAAAAACCTTGGAAAGACGTCTGCACCATCGGACATAAAAGGTTTCGAAAACTGGGTTCAGCTATTACAGTTTGAAAAAGAACAATATTCAAAATCACCATTTGTTACATCCATGCCTTTTGTGATCAACGATGTAAAATTTGCCGGCGATGGGAAACGCTGGTTCTTCAACGATCGGGAAAATAAATCGGTTGCCGTTCAATGCGAGGATAAAAAATTACACAAGCTTCTTGCTGTTTCAGGCGGAAATAGTTTTAGCGCCGTGGTAGTTGGAGGCGAAGGTCATTACGAACCAATTGCCATGTATATCAATAAATCCTTTATCATTTTATGAGAGCCTGGGAAGAAATAATTCATACCGGTATCATTGGTACAGACAAAAAAGCTGTTAATACCCAGATTTTTTCTGAAGAACTTCTGCCTTTGTTTGAGAAACTGGAAAAGGAAGCAGAGGATAAAGAAGACTTTTTTCTAAGCTTGTCCTCGGTTATTTACAATTACAGGCGCGGAAGTTTTCTTCCGCAAAAGGAAACAGTTACCGAGTTACCCTTATGTGAAGCGGAAATAAAAAAACATGTTAATCCTTCACAGGTATCTTCATTGCAGGCAGTGCTTGGCGATGAAAGTGATTCGTTGCTCTTTTACTGGCTCATGCAATGTGATAAGAAAAATCTTATTACGAACAATGAACTCATTCCTGCTCTTCTTGAAATTGCTGAACGAAACAAAGAGTTAAGACCGTTTATTTTATCCTGTACTGGTAATCGTGGAAAATGGATGGCACGTTTTAATCCTAAATGGAATTTTAATACCGGCCTCACCGAAAAAGAAATTTTTGATCATGGAAAACCTGATGAAAGAAAAGAGGCCCTAAAAAACTGGCGGCTCAAATCTCCCGATGAAGCCAGAGCCGCACTCATGCAAAGCTGGGGCGAGGAACAGGCCGCTACCAGGCTCGAACTTCTTGAAGCGATCGAAATAAATCTCAATAAAAACGACGAAGAATTTTTAACTGTCATTCTTAAAGATAAAAGTCAGAAAGTAAAAGAAGCTGCGATCAAACTTTTAAAACAGGTTCCCGATTCATTCATTGTTAAAGAAGTATGGGAATTTACCCGGCCTCTTCTATTAGTAAAAAAAGCAGGTGGTCTTTTAGGAATGTCAGGGAAAGAAACTCTCGATCTCAATTTATCCTTCGATATTCCCGAGCATTTTAAATCGTATGGAATCAGTCATATCGACGCCAATAAAATCTATTCTGAAAAAGAATTTACACTCGATCAGCTTTTAGGATTTATTCCTCCTTCTTATTACGAAGATCATTTTCAGATGAAGGCCGAGCAGATCATGGAGCTCTTCGCAAAAAAACCAGAAACTGAAAAATTCATTTCTTCTCTCGCTTCTTCTACCAACAATTTTAAAAATGGAGAATGGGGAAAACTTTTATACAGGAAATACAACAAGCTCTGCACTTCAGTTGTGAAAGATTTTGATAGGGAGTTGCAGGAAGAAATTGCGGTTGCAACACTGTCAGATTTCAAAGATGTATATTCCGTTCTTCCTGACCGGACAAACGAATGGTCCATGAATTTTACAATGGAACTTCTAAAAAATAAATCGCAGGATCCATATGGTTACAACCGGAATTATTATAAACATATCATTCATCATTTTCCTGTAAGCGTTGCCGAAAAACTCGACAGTATTACAGTTGCTGATCCATTAAGACAATCTTACTGGGAAAACCTGAAAGAAGAACTCAAAAAAATGCTCGCTATTAAACAACAAATTATTCAATCATTTTAAAACATGGAAAACGTTATCAGGCAACACGCCGAACATCAATTTGCGCAGGAACTCGAAGAATTAAAGAAACAGGACAGTGGTAATCGTCCGCCTAACTGGATCATGACGCCACAATCAGTAGTGACTTATCTTATTGGAGGAAAATTAAAAAATGGATTTGAAGTGAGTCCGAAATACATTGGCAACAAGCGTCTCATGGAAATTGCAGTGGCAACACTCACGACTGATCGTGCCCTTTTATTGTACGGACTTCCGGGAACAGCCAAGTCATGGGTTTCTGAGCATCTTGCCGCAGCCATTTCCGGAAATTCTTCTCTCATTGTACAGGGAACCGCGGGAACAAGCGAAGAAAGTATCCGTTACGGATGGAACTATGCACGTTTACTTTCTGAAGGTCCCTCTGAAAAAGCCCTGGTAGAAACGCCCGTGATGCGCGCCATGAAAGAAGGAAAAATTGCCCGCATTGAAGAGTTAACCCGTATCGGCGCCGATGTTCAGGATACACTCATTACCATTCTCTCTGAAAAAACATTACCTGTTCCGGAACTTAACACGGAGATTCAAGCTGTAAAAGGATTTAACATGATTGCGACAGCTAACAACCGCGATAAAGGTGTGAATGAATTATCGGGAGCATTAAAACGCCGTTTCAATACCGTTATTCTTCCTGTGCCGGATACAATGGACGAAGAGATTAATATTGTAAAACGCCGTGTTGAAAGTTTAGGAAAGTCCATGGACATTCCTTCAGAATTACCGGCGCTGCAGGAAATCAAACGTATTGTTACCATCTTCCGCGAATTACGTGGTGGATTAACCGCCGATGGAAAAACAAAATTAAAAGTACCAAGCGGAACTTTAAGTACTGCCGAAGCAATTTCTGTAATGAATAACGGAATGGCCATGGCTGCTTATTTTGGTGATGGAAGTATTACAGCTTCCGATCTTGCATCTGGTGTTCTTGGCGCTGTTGTGAAAGATCCTGTGCAGGATAAAATTGTATGGCAGGAATACCTCGAAACAGTTGTAAAACAAAGAGAAGACTGGAAAGATATTTACCGCGCCTGCCGCGATCTTGGTTATTGATACATGATTCATTTATTAGGCATACGTCATCACGGACCCGGCTCCGCGAAAAATGTAAAGCAATATCTTGAAAAGATAAGGCCCGACATTATTTTGCTCGAAGGTCCGCCCGAAGCTGATAGCATTCTTAACTGGGCCAATCATACTGACATGAAACCACCCGTTGCTATTCTTGCTTATGTTCCCGACAATCTGCAGAAAGCCCTCTTCTACCCTTTCGCCGAATTTTCTCCAGAGTGGCAGGCCATACAGTATGCACTCGAAAATAAGATTCCTTTACGTTTTATGGATCTTCCTGTGGCTCACAAACTCGCCATTGAAGAACCAGCTTTGGTAGCAGAAGAAGTTGCTGAAGGAGAAGAAGAGCTTCCACACGAAGCGACTGCTCAGCCACGTAAGGACCCTTTCTCTTATCTTGCAGAAATAGCAGGTTATACCGACGCTGAAAAATGGTGGGAGAATACTTTCGAACATCGCGTGGGAAGCGAAAGTATTTTTGAAGCCGTAAACGAAGCCGTTGGCGCTTTGCGTGAACAATTCCCTGACGAAGAAAAACATGTTGAAAAATGCCGCGAAGCATGGATGCGTAAAACTATCCGCCAGGCTGAAAAGGAAATGTTCAACGATATTGCTGTTATCTGTGGGGCATGGCATGTTCCGGCACTTCAGAACATGCCAAAACAAAAAGAAGACACGGATCTTTTAAAAGGACTTCCAAAAATAAAAGTAGAATGTACCTGGGTACCGTGGGCCTATAGCCGTTTATCTTTTGACAGCGGATATGGCGCCGGAATAAATTCACCGGGCTGGTATCATCACTTATGGAACTCGAAGAAGGACCTTAATATTAAATGGCTCACAAAAGTAGCGCGCCTCTTCCGGAAAAACAGGATTGATGTTTCGTCGGCCCATATCATTGAAGCTGTGCGTCTCGCCGAAACAGTTTCTTACATCCGCGGTTATTCTCATCCCGGCCTCGAAGAGCTGAACGAAGCCACCACAAGTGTGATGTGCATGGGCGATTCTATTTTAATGTCGCTCATTCATAAGGAACTTATTGTTAGTCCCAAGATCGGCGCTGTTCCTGTTGAATCGCCAAAACCTCCTTTACAGGTTGACATTGAGAAAACACAAAAACAATTGCGGCTCCCGCTCACTGAAGAAGAAAAAGAAATTGTATTGGACCTGCGGGAAGAACGCGATCTTGAGAAAAGTGTTTTCCTTCACCGTGTATCGTTACTAAGGATTAAATGGGCAGTAAAAAAATCGGTGGCTGGAAAGGGAACTTTCAAAGAAGCGTGGGTGCTTCACTGGGATCCTGCCGCGGCTATTGATATTATTGATAAAGGCGTTTGGGGGAATTCTGTAAACGATGCTGTAACAAATTATTTAATTTCCGTTGCCGAAAAAGAAACATCCTTACAGGACATTTCGGCTTTACTGAGCGATACTTTACTGGCACAACTTCCGAAAGCAACCGAAGCTTTACTTCACCGGATTAATACACTCGCTGCCGCTTCTGCTGATGTGATGCAGCTAATGGAGGCGCTTCCTTCGCTGGTAAGCGCGTTGCGTTATGGAAGCGTGAGAAAAACCGACACAGAAATTCTTTCAAAAATAGTTAACGGAATAATTTCAAGGATATGTATCAGTTTGCCGGGAGCCTGCCAGGCTGTTGATGAAGATGCTTCACAACATATGCTCGAATTATTTTTTCATCTCAATGACTCTATAACACTTTTACAGGAAGAAGGACAAACGCAAATGTGGCATACAACCCTTCGTGTTATTTCAGAAAACAAAAATACTTCTCCACTAATCGCCGGATATAGCTCGCGGTTAATTTATGATTTCAAACTTTTAGAGGAAGAAAGCATTCAGAATGTTTTTGCCAACGCTTTATCAGGCGTAAACGAATATTCATGGTCCGCAGCGTGGCTCGAAGGTTTTTTAAAAGGAAGCGGAACTATATTACTGATCGATGAAACATTATGGAAATTAGTCAGTAATTGGGTCGATCGCCTGGATGCTGAACATTTCACAACTGTTCTTCCCTTAATGCGAAGAACGTTTTCGCAATTCAGTCACCCCGAAAGAAGAAAACTTGGAGAAAAAGCAAAGAGCGGTGGAAGCACCGGTGGAAAGATCCTTCAGAGCTCTGATGTTGATCATGAAGGTGGAATGAAAGCAACTAAAATAGTTTTTCAACTCTTAAACATAAAAGACTAAGAATGAAAAAAGATGAACTTTTGAAACGCTGGCGGTTAATTCTTGGAAGCGACCAGAACGACGGAACAGGATTCACGCTGGATAACGTTTCGCTTGAAATGGACTCGGCTTTAACGGCATTATATGATTCGGATCGTAAAGGCGGGCTCGGTGGTTCTTCACCTAACGTGAACCGCTGGCTTGGAGACATACGCACATTCTTTCCTTCTTCGGTTGTGAAAGTGATGCAGCAGGACGCTATCAAACGTCTTAATCTTACAAGCATGCTTCTTGAAAAAGAAATGCTGGAACATGTTGAACCGGATGTTCATCTTGTTGCAACATTAATGACCCTTAGCAAAGTTATTCCAAACAAAACAAAAGATACCGCGCGCCAGGTTGTAAAAAAAGTAGTGGATGAACTTCTTAAAAAACTTACTAATCCAACACAACAGGCCATTACCGGCAGCCTGAACCGTTCGGCCAGAAACAGGCGCCCCCGCCATAATGAAATCAACTGGGATATTACAATACGAAAAAACTTAAAACATTATCAACCCGAATATAAAACCATTATTCCTGAAACACGGATTGGTTACGGGAAGAAACGAAACTCTTTAAGAGATGTTATTCTTTGTCTTGATCAGAGTGGGTCCATGGGAACATCAGTGATTTACTCTGGAATCTTTGGTTCTGTGATGGCATCCATGCCGGCGCTTCAAACCAAAATGGTAGTGTTTGATACTAACGTAGTGGACCTTACCGAAGATCTGCAGGATCCTGTAGAATTATTGTTCGGTGTTCAACTGGGTGGCGGCACAGATATTAACCGCGCTCTTACTTATTGCCAGCAGCTTATTAAAAAACCAAACGATACGGTTATGGTTCTCATCACCGATCTTTACGAGGGTGGTAACGAAGAAGAAATGCTGAAGCGCGCTGCAGAGATTGTGGCCGCCGGTGTGCAATTAATTGTTTTACTTGCACTGAACGACGACGGGGCTCCGTCTTATGATCATAGTAACGCGAAATATTTATCGTCGCTTGGTGTTCCTGTATTTGCATGTAGTCCTGATAAATTCCCCGACCTTATGGCGGCGGCCCTGAGCAAACAAGACATCAGCCAGTGGGCCGCGAAGGAAGACATGGTGTTGAA
>JAJONO010000053.1 GCA_021323535.1 Bacteroidota bacterium | reverse complement strand
AGCAACAAAACAAATCAATTTTAAAGTGGACGTGAATGAGTTCTTCAAGAACCCTGCCCTTATTGATTTTACAACTCAATACTCGCAAATGTCGGCCGGTGCAACCGCAAAAATGTACGCGGATAATTACGCGGATATGATCACATTCAAAAACATTCAATAAGCAATGAAGAAATTCCTGTTCATACTTCCATTGCTTGCTGTTTTATCCTGTAAAGTAGATCCTAAAATTGTTGAGATTTTACCAACGGATAATGTAAAAGAAATTGTTCCTGAAGGATGGCCACAACCGAATTATACTTTCAGCGTAAATGTACTTTCGGAAGACCGTTTTGTATTGGGCCGGGCGCTGTTCTACGAGCCAATGCTCTCTAAGGATAACACCATTTCCTGCGGAAGTTGTCACCAGCAGTTTTCCGCTTTCGCGCATGCCGACCATCAATTCAGTCACGGTTTTAACGATGTAAACGGAACAAGAAATGCACCAGGAATTTTTAATATGAACTGGCACACATCCTTTATGCATGATGGCGGCATCAATCACATTGAAATGCAACCTATAGGGCCAATTACCAATCCTATTGAAATGGCCGAAGACATTAACGCGGTGATTGCAAAACATTGAAATGGCCGAAGACATTAACGCGGTGATTGCAAAACTTCAGGCTTCTGGTAAATACAGGAGTTTATTCAATAAAGCTTATGGCGATGAAGAAGTCACCTCGCAACGGATGTTCCGCTCCATGACCCAATTCATGGGAATGATGTATTCTTATAACAGCAAATACGATCGTTACAAAAGAAACGAAACAACTTTAAGCGGACAGGAACAAAACGGATACGCTCTCTTCCTCACCAAATGTAATTCGTGCCACAAAGAACCTTTGTTTTCTGATTTTCAATTACGGAACAACGGACTTTCAGTCAACCCGCTTATTAAAGACAGCGGACGTTATACTATTACTCACGTTCTCACAGATGCCTTTAAATTTAAAACGCCGAGTCTGCGAAATATAATGAAGACAGCGCCTTACATGCATGACGGACGATATGCTTCGATAGAACAATGTCTCGATCATTATACAAACAATGTAACCAATATGACCAACATTGATCCTTTGCTGCAAAGCGGAAGTATTCCTTTAACATCTCAGGAAAAACTTGACATCATTGCTTTTCTGAATACATTAACCGATTATAAATTCCTGGGTGATAAACGCTTCGCTGATCCAAATTTCCAGTAACATGAAAAAAATTGTCATTCTTTTATTCGCACTTACTATTGTTGGAGTTGCCTGCAAAAAAAATCAGCTCGGCGGAAAAAGCACTGTGAAAGGTTCAGTAAAACATCACTCAAAAGTAATCGCTTATGCAACTGTATTCATTAAATTCGACGCAAAAGATTTTCCGGGTTCAGATACTACAAAGTACGATGATAAAGTAAGAGCCGACGCCGATGGTAATTACAGCTTCAAATGTTATAAAGGGAATTATTATTTATACGGAAGAGGAATTGACAATGCAGTGACTCCACCCATCGTTGTAGGCGGACTTCCGGTTAAAGTGAGGAATAATGAGACGGTTGAGGCGAATGTGGCGGTGACAGAAGATTAAACTATTGTTTACTTGACGCTAATTACGCAAATTTCGCTAATTGAAAGTACCACCCAAAGAATTCGCGGAATAAGCGAAATTCGCGTCAGCCTTTTAAAACTCTAATGAATTCCGTATCTTAGTTCTTATGAGTTCTATAAAGTTCTTATGAGTTCTATAACCATTATACGATCAAAAGAATTTAAAAGTTCTATCCGTTCAATTGTCATTGAAGTGAATGGGCGTGAAATTGGCGCCATAAAAAACGGTGAGACACGAAAATACGATCTTGAGCCCGGAAATAATTATATCAAAGCAACGCTTGACCGTATTTGTACTTCTAACCCTATTGAGCTCGAATTACAGCAGGGACAAAATGAAGTTCTTAAGCTTTCTCACAAAAAGGGAATTGCAATACTGAATATGATCTTTGATGCGAAGAATTATTTAGTATTGGAAAAATTACATTAATGAAATTGAAGTGGATATATTCTTTATCTGTATTCCTTCTAGTGTATTCCGTTCGTTCACAAAAGCTTCTTGCGTGCCCTTCACTCCCTGAAATGCTTTTTAATTACAATTCTGTTACACCATTAACAAAAACACTTTGGGTAACGGATAGTATAACCTTTGATAAGCAGGTAGAAAATCTAACGAAAATACTAATCGAAAACCCTGGGATTGTATTGCAAATTGATGGTCATACAAGCTCTAATGAAAAAATTCCTGATTCATTATCCATCAGGAGAGCACCCTTTGTGCGTAACGAATTAACCAAAAAAAACATTAATCCTCAACGCCTGAAATGCATTGGATGGGGAAAAACACAACTCCTCGTAACAAATAGTAGTATTACAAAAGCAAAAACACAAAAAGAAAAAGACGAGCTTCATCAGAAAAACCGAAGAGTCACTTTTAAAATTCTCAGCTTTGATTTCGCAGAACTTAAAAAAGGTTCAAACGACACAAAAGAAAAAGAAGATTAACATGGCCTACTCCTACGAATTAGCCGGCGCCATTTTATTTGAATCGCCACAACAGTGTGATGAGGCCATTGCGTTTATTAAACCACAAATAGGAGACGATGCTCACATTTTCGAAGGGCTGATGACGGATAGCCGGATGAGTCCGCATTTTATTTTCTTTGATTGGGAAGGCTCCATGCCCGCTTCCACCTGGCAAAGTCTTGATCTTGCTTTCAGTATTTTCAGTGAAAGATGTATTTTTATTTCCGTATCGGGTTCTATGGACTTTGGTGAAGACAAGGAATTTATGGATTGGGATTTTGGAATTAAAGGTTATAGTGAACTGATTTATCCGTCACCGTCCATTACTAAAACAATGTCCTGGTTTCCAATAAAAGAAGGCAACTTTTATAAATTCAGACACGCCGGCCGGAAGATGACGGAAGAATTTACGTTTAAGAAAACCCGTATCGATGAAAAGGAATTTTACCAAATGGAGCCTGCGTTCAGGTTGCTTTTCGATGATGCACTTTTTACTTTCGAGAATAATTCAGTTTTTGTCATCTTCAGAAGCGTTCTAAGATCATTTTTTAATGGTTCATTCGAAAAAACTGAACACTCAAAACAACTTTTATTTTCTTCCGATATCAAGCCCGGATTTATTAACGTAGTTCACTCCTATTCGTCAGGAGACTTTTATGCTTTGTATGCCGAAGGATACGATAACATTGAAACGGTAGAAGGAAATCTGAAATGCCTGAAAATAAGATTGGACCTTTGTGGAATGTGTGCAAAAAAGCTTCCGAAACAATTTCCATGGCAATCTGCTCCATGGGGCGATTATATAAAAGACACTTCCTTTATTTGGTTGGCTGAAGGAAAAGGATTAGTAAAGTTCAGTAATGAAGAAGACGGAATTACTTTGCTTCTTGAAAAATCTTCGGTTTCAATTTAAAACTTTGATACCTTTATCATAAAATTATGAGCTACATAATGGTCGATATCGAATCAGACGGCCCTATTCCTGGAGATTATTCCATGATCTGCTTCGGAGCTGTGCTGGTGGATGAAACACTCGACAAAACATTTTACGGAAAAACAAAACCAATCTCTGATAAATTCGTTCCGGAGGCGCTTGCCATTTCAGGGTTTTCGAGAGAAGAAACATTAACTTTCGATGATCCCAAAGAAGTAATGGAGAAATTTGAGAACTGGATCAAACAACATTCGAAGGGACGACCGGTTTTTATCAGCGACAATAATGGTTTCGACTGGATGTTCATCTGCTGGTACTTTCATCATTTCCTTGGAAGAAATCCGTTTGGTTTTTCTTCGAGGAGATTGGCCGATCTGTATTGCGGCATTCAGAAAGATACCTTCGCTACCTGGAAACATCTGCGTAAAACAGAACATACACACCATCCGGTGGACGATGCAAAAGGAAATGCTGAAGTTTTACTGATGATGAAAAATGAAATGGAACTGAAGATCTCTTTAAAATAAAAAGTGAGAAACAAGAATCAAGAACCAGGAAACAAGACTAAAAACAAAATAATATGAGCAAAGAATACAACTACGTTACCTTAATGGACGTTAAATACAAACATCTCGAAACGGTAGATGTGCCACAACTGGTAAAAGAGTGTAAAGACAAATGGTGGAACCAGACGCTGACAAAAGTAAACGACAGCGTTGTGCGTTTGGGAATTGTGGAAGGCGAATACCACTGGCACAAACATGAGAACGAAGATGAATTCTTTTACATTGTAGAAGGACAATTACTCATCGATCTTGAAGATCGCACCATTGAACTGAACCCTGGACAAGGCGTCACTATTACAAAAGGATTAATGCATCGTCCGCGCGCCCCAAAGAAAACCGTTATGTTAATGGTGGAAACGGATACAATTCAGCCAACGGGGAGTGAGTAGATCATTCCCCTTCTCCACGCTCACTTTCACAACAAAAAGTTAAACACGAGTGACTAAATCCATACAGTATTTGTTTATGAAAAAAAATGTATTACATTTAGTATTCTAAACAAAACAACAATGAGAATACTGATTGCCTTATTGTTCTGCCTGCAGTTAGCGGCCCAAAATCCTTCCCTCAAAATTTCTTACAGTTATGCCGGTATTGGCTCCAACATTGGAAAAAAAATGTATCCAATGATCGAAGTCTCTGGTAATACCATGAAATATACAATAGAAACCGACACGGCATATTCGAAATCCGACTGGACATCGAAGCCTCAGGAATTCTCTGTAAAATTAAAACAAGGTGCGCTTGACTCTGTTATGGCTGTTTTAAAAGGCTGTAAAGACACTTTGGTGAGCGATTACAATCCCTGTATTCAAAACGGCGGTATTCATTTTATGCGCGTAAGCAGTGGAGCAAAACGCGTTAATTACGAACTAACCAATACATTTAATTTAACGGCTTTAAAATTCGCCAGGGTACTTAACCGTTACATTCCGAAAGGTTATGGCATCTGGGCCACTGAAAAAGACGTAAAAGAAACCTTTGATTGCTGGACCACACTTCGTGGTAAGTGGAATGTGAAACAAAAGCCCGATACCGTTAAACACGTTACCAAAAAACCTTAAAAAACCATTCTTCTTTCTTCCCAATTTTGCCAGCTCATTTATTAATCGTAATATTACGATTAATATTTTATCCCATGAATCTTAACAGCGAACAAATCTGGACAAATTATCACAAAGATATTAAGCATTATATTTTATCGGAAGTCAGAGACAAAGATATGGCTCATGATATTTTACAGGATGTGTTTATTAAGGCGCATTCAAATCTTCATCAATTAAAAGAAGAACAAAAATGTAAACAATGGTTGTTACGTATTGCGAAAAATACGATCACCGATCATTTCAGAAAAGATAAAAAGAATATTAGGATTGTTCCTGATATTATTCAGGTCCCAGAAGATTCATCTGCCAACGAGCGCTTTGTTAAATGTATGTCATCCTTCATTGGAAAACTCCCTGAACACTATAAAGAAGCCGTAGTTTTAGCCGATCTTCAAAACATAGACCAGGTGCAACTCGCCAAACGACTGAAGATTTCTTATTCAGGAGTCAAAAGCCGTGTTCAACGTGGAAGGCAATTACTAAAAAACATGTTTCTGAAATGCTGTCATATTTCATCAGACAAATACGGAAACATTATTGATTACAAATCAAAACCGAATTACACCACTTGTGGGACTTAAAAAAAGCAGGACTCTCATCCTGCTTTTCCGTTTAACAGCAATTACTTTCATTGCCGCAGCAATTGGTGTTGCTGTTATCACCACAACAATTATCGTTGTCGCAGCAATTCTCATTTTTGATATCGTTCATATTATTTTGTTTTTAATTACAGTCAATAATAACTGCGCAAAACTGACGGGCAAACTTTTAAAAGACGCAGACTTTTAACGTTAACAGATGTTAAAGACGCTTCGGCGGAAAAATTTTTAGTACTTTTGAAATATTGAAAACAATTGCTCACATATTATTCTTCTCATTTTTTGTGCTCACGTTTTGTCCTGCCGTACAAATGGCAACCATGAGCGTGCTCAGTAAATGCCAGATCATTGATTGTGTTGATGCTGAAAAAACGGCCGATCTGGCATCTAACGATTGCTGCCCTATTCAGATGTGTAATACCTGCCAGTGTTGCTTTTGTTATTTTGTTTGCCCGATAGACCATAAGAAAATCGAGATCCGTGTTTTTGAATCCATTTCTAAAAGTGCTGCCGTAGAGGATCAGTATCTTTTATCCGACTTTACTTCTGATCTCTGGCAGCCTCCTCGAGCTTAATACTTCAGTTTAAAACAAGACTTCAGAAGTTTTGTTTCATATAATCATCCAGAAATTATTAAAACGAAGCGTCATTCTAAGAATGTATGCTTCATTAAAACATTTAACAATGAAAAAAATCATTTTAATTGGTGCGACTTTATTGATCGCTACCAGCGCAATTGTTGTTGCGAATACAAACTCAAACATATCGGATTGTGAAAACTGTCCAATGGGTGTTTGCAAACCAGATCAGTGCAAAGAAAAATGCACCAATGCAGAAGAGTGCTGCAAACAATAAATAACAAAAAGGGTCTCCGGAAACGGGGCCCTTATTTTTAACCTGAATTCATAATATGAAAAAAATACTATTATTCCTCGTCACACTTTTTGGATGCACCTGTTGTAATCAGGTAGATAATCCCGATAAATACCGGCAGGTTTCAGAAAAGGAACCCTGTTGTAAAGATAAATGTGGATCAAAAAAAACATCCGCGGCCTTTACTCCAACAACTGAATTAAGCTGCAAACTCACAAGTCCCGAACTTCAGAAGAGAAAAGAAACCGTTATTGAAGATTTACGGAAACAGGTTCTTGGTAAAAAAGAACTCACTAATGGTTATGCTTTTAAATTCAAGGGCAACGATGAAACCATTGATCAGTTGATCACATTTATAAAAGCCGAAAGGCAATGCTGCGACTTTTTTACTTTTAATTTATCGGTGAATGGAAATCCTGACGAACTCTGGCTTGAAATTACGGGAGCAGAAGGTGCGAAAGATTTTATAAAGACCGAGTTAGAACTTTAATTACTATTGTTCCAGCCACAGATTTTCACTGATTTACGCAGATCTTCACAGATAGATCTGCGGCTTTTTTAGTGGGTGAGAATTTCGATAGTTTTCCCTGATCTGATTTGTGCAAATTAGTCTGATCTGTGGCCTAAAATATTGAAGTATTTCGGAGCAAATACCGATATTTGGCTCGCAATATGCCTCAGGCCTTAGACATACAGAAATTTATCTGGGATTCTTCCGGAAAAGGAAATGTAATAGATGTGCGTTCTCCAAAAGAATTTGCACAGGGACATGTTCCCGGCGCTACCAATATTCCTCTTTTCTCCAATGAAGAACGCGCTGTTGTGGGTACCATCTATAAACAGAAAGGCCGCGAAGAAGCCATTGTAAAAGGCCTGGAAATTGTTGGGCCTAAAATGGCCGGTTTAGTTTTAAAAGCACGGGAGCTTGCACAAGAAAACACCTTGTACGTTCATTGCTGGCGCGGAGGAATGAGAAGCGGAAGCGTTGCCTGGCTGCTGGAGATGTACGGATTGAAAGTGTTTACATTGAAGCGTGGTTATAAAGCTTTCAGAACATTTGCCCTTACAAGTTTTAATACACCTAAAAATATTTTGTTGCTGAGTGGAAGAACCGGCTCCGGAAAAACTTTAATACTGCATAAACTGAAAGAACTAGGCGAACAGGTAGTGGATCTTGAGGGACTTGCAAAACATAAAGGTTCCGCATTTGGCGCGCTTGGTGAAACTGAACCTCCAACGCAGGAGCAATTCGAAAATGAATTGTGTGTCCGGTTTATGAATATGAATCCTGAACGTGAAGTGTGGCTTGAAGATGAGGCCCGCCTCATTGGAAAAAAAGTAATTCCGGAGGGCTTGTGGACACAGATGCGCGAAGCGAAAATAAAATATGTGAATCTTCCTTTCGAAGAACGCGTGAATTACCTCGTAAAAGAATACGGAAAATTCCCGATGCAACAGTTAGAAGAATCCATTCTCAAAATCACAAAACGTTTAGGTAACGAACAAACCAAAGATTGCATCAACGCTTTAAAAGAAAACGATCTTAAAACCACATGTGAAATTTGCCTGAAGTATTACGACAAATCGTACGAGCATGGATTACACAATAGAGAAAACCTAAAGCTTGAAGATTTTCCCTTCGATAAACTCGATGCTGATGTTATCGCTAAAAAACTGATCGATACAAAATGACTGAAAAAATAAAATTGACCCAATATAGTCACGGCGCTGGTTGCGGCTGTAAAATAGCTCCCGATGTTCTCGAAAAAATTTTAAAATCAGATAGCGAAGGAATCGTTGATGAAAAACTCCTCGTAGGAAATTCAACCAAAGACGACGCAGCTGTTTACGATCTTGGAAACGGAACGGCTCTCATCAGCACTGTAGATTTTTTTATGCCCATTGTAGATGATGCTTTTGATTTTGGAAGAATAGCGTCTGCCAATGCCATAAGCGATGTTTACGCCATGGGAGGAAAACCCTTGCTGGCCACTGCCCTACTTGGCTGGCCCATAAATAAACTTCCTGCCGAACTGGCGCAACAGGTGATTGAAGGAGCGAGATCTGTGTGCAATGAAGCAGGAATTACCCTGGCGGGCGGGCACAGCATTGATACTCTTGAACCCATGTTCGGACTTTCGGTAAACGGACTTGCTCCGGTGAAACATATCAAGAAAAATTCGGCGGCCAAGGAAGGCGATCTTATTTACATTACGAAACCACTTGGTGTTGGAATTCTTGCCACTGCTTTAAAACGTGGCGTGCTTAACGAAGAACATCAAAACCTTTTCATTGAGCAATTATCACAACTGAATAAGATCGGAGAAAAGATAGGTACACTCGATTATGTAAATGCTATGACCGACATTACCGGTTTTGGTCTCCTCGGGCATTTAATTGAAATTACCGAAGGGGCAGGATTATCTGCCGAATTAAATTACAGCGATGTTCCAGTGATCAGAGGTATTGAAGAGTACACTTCAAAAATGATAGTGCCTGATAACATGTACCGCAACTGGAACAGTTACGAGAAAAAAGTAAAAGATATTGGCGCGCAATCCTTCTTCACATTAAACGATCCTCAAACTAATGGAGGATTAATGATAACGGTTTCAAAAGAGAATAAAGCGGATTTTGAAGGGTTTCTTTCGTCCAACGGCCTTAAACTATATGCCAAACCCATTGGAAAGATTACTGCTAAAAACGAATTTTGTATAGTGATAAACAACTGATATGGTCCGCAAGCGAATTAAGCGTACAATACGGGTTTCCCGATACATCATCTACAAAGAAACATTAGTTGACTTTAAAGAACATTTCTGGTCATTCCTGGGATCGTTTGTGGGCATAGGACTCATTGCTTATTTCCAGGGGAAAGTATTTTCGCAGCAGGATAATTTTTTTCTGATCGGTTCCTTCGGCGCATCAAGCGTTCTTATTTACGGAATTATTCAGAGTCCGCTCGCGCAACCTAAAAATCTTGTGGGAGGACATATTGTAAGCGCCTTTGTTGGTGTAACCGTGTATAAATTAATGCCCGATATTTTATGGTTAAACGCGCCGCTCGCTGTTTCTCTTGCCATTGTAATAATGCAGATTACCAAAACACTTCATCCACCCGGAGGAGCCACGGCCCTGATCGCGGTAATTGGTTCTGAAAAAATAAAAGCGCTCGGATATATTTATGTTTTTTCTCCGGTGTTAACGGGTTGTCTCGTTCTTCTCCTGGTAGCTCTTATCTTTAACAACATTACTTCCAGCCGCAATTATCCAACCATTAGAAAGACGCGTCTGAAAAGATTTCCCTTTAAGTGGAAATAGATTTTTTGTATCTTTAATAAAATTACTTTCAATGAAGATCGAGTCTCCTTGTCAAGAGAACTATAGCAACATGATCAAAGAAAATCATGGACGTTTTTGCAAAGCCTGTGAAAAAACAGTTGTGGATTTTTCGAAGATGAATGAAGAAGAAATTTCTACTTACCTGAAAAATAGTAAGGAAGAGTATCTCTGTATCAGGGCAAAAAGTTACCAGTTGGAAGATAAAACTGCTTCTGATAGATTTTTACTTAAGTTAAGATCGCTTTTTAATACAATTTCTTTCACGCCGCTTCGCGTTGCCTTACTCGCTTTGGTGACAAGCCTGTTGAGCCTTAGCAGCTGTTTTATGGGTAAGAGAATGGATGATGTTCCAAGATATAAATATTCTGAAACATCAAAATCCGATACCACAAAAACAAATCAGCAAAAACCAAGGTAATTTCTTTTTACAATAAAAATCATGTACCATTTTTCATATTTCAAAGAGAAAGACAAAGACAGATTATTACAGTTTTTCCGTGATTATCCTTTTGCGTTTTTAACCGGTAGTTTTAATTCTGGTAAACAAGTTGCCACTCAGATTCCAATTCTTACCGAGATAAGAGATGGAGAGTTATATCTGCAAGGACACATTATGCGAAATACAGACCATCATAAAGCCTTTATAGAAAATCCACAAGCCTTATTGGTCTTTACCGGTCCTAATGCATATGTAAGCGCTTCATGGTATTCAAACCCGCAAATCGGGTCAACGTGGAATTATATGAGCATTCATATCGCAGGTGAATTAAAATTTCTTTCAGACGAAGAACTGGTCGGCTTCATGAAAAGAATGACACTCTATTTTGAAAAAAATAATACTGCGTCGCCAACATTTTTTGACAATCTGCCTAAAGAATTTTTAAATAAAATGCTGCCGGCCATTGCCGGATTTGAAATCAAAGTTTCTACCATTGAAAATGTTTTTAAACTGAGTCAGAACAGAGATGAAAAAAGCTATTTAAACATTATAGAGCAATTAGAAAGTCAAGGCGGAAACAGTGCATTGATAGCTCAGGAGATGAAAAAAAGAAAAGAAGAGTTATTTCCGCCGGGTGTGCAATGGGATTCAAACAAATTCGATTCATAACAGCTATGAACAATTTGCGTAACCAACACCAGAATTTTATTTTCTGAAGCCCCGCCTCACCGTATTGTAATCGATATAATACAACACTTTTACCGAGATCATGTTATTTTGCGGGGAATTTAAAGAACCTGTGAAGTTGTTATAATAATCCGGATCAATTTCGCTCTCGCGTTTCAATAAAGAATTCTTCCACACAATATTCAACTCGCTCCCGGGTGCAAATTGCCAGAAGAAAACCATGTCGATATTAAAGGCGTTAAAATTTACATCGTGATTATTCTGATAAGCATAAGAATTCAGGTAGCCATCTTTGCCAAGTTGGTAATATTCTTTGTATTGGGCGGTTGACCAATAATGACGGAGACGAAACGACAACGACATTTTATTGGAAAATTTATACACGCTCGACAGAATATTATTTACAGTATGCATGTCCCTTCTTCCAAAAGTAATCGTATCGCTTGCTGCATCATAATTAACAAAACCTATATCATCATTTTTCAGATTATTGCCAATTTCATAAATAAAAGAAAGACGATTGTTTACCCGGTAACGAGGTGAAATCCATAGATCAAAATAAACTCTTTCGTTTTCATTAAACGGATGATAGTGTGTAGAAATATCAAAGGCAAAAGGTTTGCGGTAATCTGTTGAAATAAATCCTCCGAAATTATAATTGACCGGATAGGTATAAAAACGATTGGGCACCCTCGCCTCATAATAATCATACGTAATTATTGGTTCTATGCCATAATTAATTCCGCAGGTTACAAAGCGTTTTGTAAAAGTGGTATTATGATTTCCGTATATACCAAAATTCCAGAAAGCATTAGGATTATACATGCGCTGATATTGGAACGTGATGTTGTTATGCAGGTTATTTACTATCCAGAACGGCTTATAAATATGATACCCGAGAATTAATCCCGTCTCCATATTATTTGTGAGAGTAAGAATGCCAAGATCGTTTGGATTGTAACGATCCGTATTTAATGATCCGTAAATGTTCCATTTAAAATTCCCGCCATTCTTTCCAAAATCAAAATTAGCACTGTAACCATTATCCGCCTGGGCACTATCGGAAAACATGCGGCTGCTTAAAACGCCCCGACCCCCAATGGTATATCTGTTGGTTTTATCGTTGAACCTCAAAACAGTTCCTGTAACATTAGCGTCGTAGAAATGACCCTCGCGGGTTACATTGGTATTAATGAGACTTACAGAAGAATTGTTTTTAAGAGCTTGGTCGAGCACCACAATGTTATAATTGGTAAGTGGCGATGTAAGCACCTGCCTGGCATCACCGGCGCTATCCTGCAAGGTAGCCCAGGACGTATTTGAGAGCGCATTAAAAATTCCAATTCCGAGTTTTTTATCGGTCCGGCCGGATAACTTCGTAGCATTGATCAATTGTGTCTGCGCAGGATTTCTGATCACTTTCTCTCCGGAGTTCAATTGCGCGTAAGCATTATAATAATCGAACGGCGTACCTCCCACCCTTCTCGAATAAAACAATCCCCCTTTATTAAAGAGTTCGGTTCCTTCTGTAAAAAACGGTCTTCTTTCCTGGAACTGAACTTCGAAAGGCGATAAATTAAGCACCTGGTTATCGGATTGCACCTGGCTGAAATCCGGCACCAATGTCATATCAAGCGTGAACGCGTCGGAGAGGCCGTATTTCACATCCATTCCTCCGCTAAAATTGTAAGTAAGGTTTTCGATGGTAGGATCGTTGTAAGGATAATGATTTAAAATACCAGCCACATAAGGCGTGAACGACAAACGAACCGGGGGTTTGATATCCTTTAATCCTGAAAGATCGCCAAATTGCCTCACGAGCGATTCTATTTTAGGATCTACAGGGTTCCAGAAACTCATTTCACGTAAGCGACGTATCTTACGGCAAACGTTCATACCCCACACCTGCTCGCTTTGTTTTGAAAAGCGTAATGCGGAATATGGAATTTTAAATTCGATGGCCCATCCGTTCTTATTTATTTTTACGGCGCTTACCCATACCGCGTTCCATTCAAAATCCTGGGTCTGACCGCTATACCGCGCATCGATTTGTGTGCCTGCGGCGGTTACATAAAAACCATAAGCGTTAATATCGTCGTTATACGTATCAAAAAGTACTCCGAAGAGATCGGCATTGGCTTCATTGTCCCTCGTGCTTAATTCTCTCAGAATACTATCAGGAGAAGAATCATAAAGTTGGGCGCCTATGTAAATTGCTTCATCGTCATAGACAAATTTTACATCTGCTTTTTGTTCGGAAGGAAGTCCCGGATGCAGATCGCGCTGAATAAAATCTTTAGCAACTTCGGCATTCGTCCAGCAGCTATCTTCAAGAAGTCCGTCAATTTTTGGCGCAGTATTTATACGAAGGGCGTTTACGTTTTTGTTCTGGGCAGAAAAGCTTAAAGAAAAGAAGAGGATAGATATGAGGAAGAGGGTTCTCAACGGTATAAAGTTAACTAAAGTTGAAACACGGAATATCCCCCATTCAGCGTGAAAAGTCGTAAGTCAATAGTTTATAGTCAATGGTTTATAGTGAGGCGCGTCTATTGACTATAGTCTATAAACTATCAACTAATTTCACTAACTTCAATGCTTCAAAATGAAGAGAGTCCTATTCCTCATATTCATTTCTTTGGGTTGGCTCGCAAAGGCCGATACTAAACTTGATTCTCTTGTAAGGAAGCTTTACGCTATGAAAAGCGATACCAACAAGGCAACGATGTATTCCAAAGTAGGACGTGAATTCCTTTACCGCGATGCCAAGCTGGCCCTGGCCTATGCCGATTCGGGCGAACTACTTTCTAAAAAACTAAATTATTTAAGAGGCACCTGCCGCAATTATATCGTAAAAGGAATTTATTACCGTAACAGCGGCGATTTTGACAAAGGATTTTATTACCAGAGCGAAGCCATAAAAATGGCCGATAAAATGAAAGACAAAAAATTGCTCGCTTCCGGTTATAATAACCTTGCCATTTTATTCAAGAATCAGGGCAATTATAAAAAAGCCATCGGATATCTTAAAGAAGCACGCAAAAGATACACAGAGCTTGGTGATAAGATCGGGATCGCCAATTGTTTGCAAAACATGTCAAATGCCTACCGTCGCGACAAACAACCCGATATGGCCATTAATTGTTCCAACGAAGCCTACAAACTGTTTGCCGGGGAAGGTGATAAAGATGGATTGGTATCATCCTTTAGCTCGCTTGGCGCCGTTTATATGGAAGATAAGCTGGATTATAAAAGAGCTTTGTCGTTTTTTAAAAGGGCCGATAGTGTAGCCATTATCCAGAATGACATGGGAGATAAATCATTAACCGCTCAAAATCTCGCCAACTGTTATTACAGAGTTAAGGATTACAAACTCGCCGAAGAGTATACAAAAAGATCGATCGAACTCGGAAAAAAACTTGGGAACACCGAGAACGAGGCCAACAATTATCAGAATCTCTCCGCCATTTATGAAGCACAGGGAAAAATAAATGAAGCGCTTCATTACCAGAAATTATTTCATAAACTTTATGATAGTTTATCAAAGAGCCGTTACAAACAAAGTACCCTCGAAATGGAAGAAAAATTCCATTCCGAAAAATCGCAAAAAGAAATTGCCCTCCTGTCAAATCTTAACGATTTAAAAACAAAAGAAAATAACGCCCAGAAAAATGAATTAAAGAAAAACAGAATTCTTCTTATCGCAGGAACTGTTGTGGCCATCATCATTGCCTTTCTTGCATTTTTATTTTATAAGAATTACAAAAAGACGGAGAAGCTGAACGGACTTCTTACCAACAAGAATGTACAGATAGAATACCAGAAAAAAGAAATTCTTGATAGCATTCTTTATGCCAGAAGAATACAGGATTCAATTCTTCCTCATCACGAAGAGTTAAAGAAAATGCTTCCGCAGCATTTCGTGATCTATAAACCAAGAGATATTGTGAGCGGTGATTTTTACTGGTCGTACCTGGTAAAAAAAGCGGGCCAAAAAAACAATCCTTTATCTATTGTTGCCTTATGCGATTGTACCGGGCATGGTGTACCAGGCGCGTTTATGAGTCTTATCAGTTATAATTTACTCAATCAGGTGGTAAAAGATCCGGATACTACTAGTCCTGATACAGTATTAAATTATTTAGCCAGAGAGCTCCCTATCGCTTTAAAATCGGAAGGAAACCCGGGTGATTTAAGAGACGGGCTCGACATTGCAGTGGCAGCAATCGATTTTGTAGACCTGACCCTGGAGTGCTCCATGGCACATATACCCGTTTACATTTGCGACGGAAAAGAGTTTACATTCCTTAAGCCCGACAAGCAATCTATCAGCGCCGATAATTATAATCCCGACTTTAAATTTTCGAAACAAAAAGTACAGCTAAAAAAAGGCGACCGGATTTATTTTTCTACCGACGGATTTGCGGACCAGTTTGGCGGACCAAAAGGAAAAAAACTAAAACATAAGGAACTCGAAAAATTATTATTCGACACACATCATTTACCGCTCGAACAGCAAAAGCTAAAGCTGGAATCATTTTTCATAAGCTGGAAAGCTAATCTTGAGCAGGTAGACGATGTAACGCTTATAGGCGTGGAGGTTTAATTTAATGTTGAATGTTAAGTGTTGAGTTTTTAATATCAACACTACCTGGTTCTGGTTTCTGGTTTCTAATCATAATAATTCCACTTCCTTAAAACTAATTTTGACAATTAATTTCACAATAAAAAAAGCTATCTTTCGGGCCGAAAAAACATTTTTTGAAATTTCTGAGTTTGAATAGTTTTCTTTTAAAACACGTAAGCACTTTTGTTTTCGTTATTATTTCTGTTACATTATTTGCACAAGCTTCAAAAACAGATTCGTTATTGAATGTGGTTCAAAACATGAAAGACGATTCTTTAAAAGCAAAAGCTTTATATGAAATTGTTCAGATTCACGTATCAAAAAAACAATTTGAAAAAGCGAAAACTTTAGCTGAGCAAAACCTTGAACTTAGTAAAAAAATAAAATATTACAGAGGTGTTGCTGCCTCTTACGGGGCAATTGGAAACGCCTATTTTAAATTAGGAAGCCTGGATAAGGGGATTGAATTCAGTTTAAAATCGCTGGAAGAACACACTAAGATCAGGAATAAAAGACCTGCTGCTGTTATGCATGGTCAAATAGGAAATATTTATTACAGAAAAGGCCTGCATCCCAAAGCGCTGGAACATTTCCTTGAAGCTCTTAAATGTTTTGAAGAGTTAAACTCAAAAACAGAAATTGCCGGATATAGCGGAAACATTGGCGCCATTTATGAAAGACGAAAGGAGTTCGACAAGGCTTTACAGCACTACGAAAAATCACTGAAAATCAATAAGGAAATAGACCGAAAGCAAGGCATTGCTATTAACCTTATTTGTATTGCTAATGTCTATACCCGTTTAAAAAACGATTCAATAGCGTTGAGTTATCATTTAGATGCTCTTAAAATAAACGAGGAACTTAATGATAAAGAGTATCTGGCCAATAATTACTCCAATATTGGCAGTACAGAAATGAGACTCGGAAACTTTGATAAAGCCATTGAGTATCACGAAAAAGCTCTGACGATCAGCGAGGTTTTGAAAAACAAAGAAAGCATTCTCACGAATTACAATGCCATGGGCATCATTAAACAAAAACAGAAAAAATATAGTGAAGCTCAATCTTATTACACTAAGGCTCTTGCCTTAGCAAAAGAAACAGGTTCTTATGAAGATCAGGCCGACAGCCATCGGAACCTGTACATCATTTACGAGAAAACAGAAAATTTCGCTCTGGCCCTGGAGCATTACAAGACATACATGGCATTTAAAGATTCGATGTTCAATGAGAAAACAAACAAGCAAATACTGGAAAAACAATTGCAGTTTGAATACGAGAAAAAAGAAGCCATTAACCGTAGTGAATTTGAGAAACAGCAGGCTCTGCAGCGTGTTGAACTTGACCGGAAACAGCATGTGCTGGCCATGCTGGAAAAAGAAAATGAATTAAAAGAGCTTAATCTTAGTAAATCTGCTCTGGCCCTTAAGCAGGAAAAAGCCGAGAGCGAGGCGCAGAAAAAACAAGTAGAGATCCTGAATAAAGATGTTCAGCTAAAGGAAGCCGAATCGAAACAAAAAAACGTGGAGCTTCAACGCGAGAAGATATTCAGAAACGCGATGATAGTAGGAGCCTTGCTATTTCTTTGTCTTTCCTTTGTTGTTCTAAGATCGCTTCGCCAAAGTAAAAAAGCCAATAAAATTATTGCGCAGCAAAAACAGGAAGTAGAAAGCCAAAAACACATTGTAGAAGAAAAAAATAAGGAGATCACCGATAGCATTACTTACGCGAGACGATTACAGGATGCTATTTTACCACCTCAGGAATTTGTGGACGCACATTTACCGGAAAATTTTATTTTTTATCAGCCAAAGGATATTGTTGCGGGGGATTTCTTTTGGATGCATACGGTTGAAAGTTATCCGTTAAACGTTAAAGGTTCAGAACGTATAACAAATAACCCTGAACTTATTTTATTTGCTGCTGCCGATTCTACTGGCCACGGCGTACCGGGAGCGCTCGTAAGTGTTGTATGTTCAAATGCCCTTAACAGAAGTGTGAACGAATTCGGTTTAACCGATCCGGGGGAAATACTTGATAAAACACGCAAGCTTGTTCTTGAAACATTTTCGAAAAGCGATAAAGATGTGAAAGACGGAATGGACATCTCATTAGTTGCGATCTCGCGCTCTACGCACTCCGTTTTTCACTCTGTGCAGTGGGCCGGCGCTAACAATCCTCTCTGGTATATTGAAGACAATGAACTAAAAGAGATTACTCCCGATAAACAACCAATTGGTAAAATAGATAACCCAAAGAATTTTACCACACATCGTTTAAATCTGAAAAAGGGAAGCGTTATTTATCTTTTAACCGATGGTTATGCCGACCAGTTTGGCGGGCCAAAAGGCAAAAAGTATAAATACAAGCAACTAAAAGAAATTCTACTTAAAGTGCATTCTCTTCCTCCTCAAAAACAAAAAGAAGAATTATCACTTTCATTTAATACCTGGAAAGGCAGCCTGGAGCAGGTGGATGATGTAACACTGATGGGAATAAGATTATAAAAGTTTTATCTCATCTGAAATCCAATTATCTCTGTATTTTATCAGGTAAATAAAGCAGAACTTTTATACATTTAATGAATGAGCTGGAAACGCGGTTTGTTCTTTATCTTATCAGGCTTATTCTGGCCTTTTATTTCTGTCCGCGCACAGGACCCGGTTTACATTAATTATAACGTAGACAACGGGCTCCCTTCTAACGAAGTTTATGATATTTTTGAAGACAGCCTCGGATACATATGGATTGCAACAGACCATGGCATTTCGCGCTTTAATGGATATAACTTCAAAAACTATTCTACAAGCGACGGACTTGAGCATAATGTTGTTTTTGGTTTCTTTGAAGATAACAGGCGCCGGGTATGGATGCGAACCCTAAACAACGCGCTTTGCTATTTAGAAAATGGAAAAATCTATCCTTATGTCCATAATGCAAGTCTGCAACTTTTCCTCGGCAAAAATTTCATACAAACCTTTGCCGTTGACTCAACCAGCGATCTCTGGTTCATGAGTATCCGAAAACCTTTTGGACTATTCAGACAAAGTTATAAAACCGGAAAAATTGAAAGAATAAAACTACGGCCCGGAACCAATGCATTTATCCGCGAATTGAGCGGCAACACGTTCATTGCCGGAATTGACATGGAGGAACAAAACAAAACCTGGCACGACAGTATTTTTTTTAGTGATCATACCTGGCAGTTTCAAACAAAAATTGCGGCGCATCATTCAGGCAGATTACTGGTACCGGGCTCTTTTATTTTTTCCGGTTATTACTGAAAAACCGTCATCTATTTATAAAAAACCGCCAATTATAGGTTCTGGTTAACAAACCGGATGGCTTTTGGTTTAATTTGGATCCGAAAAATCTCTATGCACAATCAAAAACCCCTTGATATGTGGATATGTTCATGGATTGCTAAACCGGGATTATTAACTATTTAGATAGTATATTTAACCGGATAAAGCCATGCATCTCCATATTTTAAACTTTAAACCTTATTTAAAGAAATTATTTCTTTATTTTCTACTGGTTGTTGCAATGGTTCCAAACCGTTTTTTTTCCCAATTCGACCAATTACGAAACTACAATATCCGGAACGGTCTTCCCAGCTCCGATATCTATAGCATCATGCAGGATAGCAAAGGATTTATATGGATGACCGGGGATATGGGAGTGAGTTGTTTTGACGGTTACAAATTCAAAAATTTCAGTTCGGCAGAGGGGCTTGCCGATAATACACTTTTCGGCGCGTATGAGGACAAACAACACAGAATATGGTTCAGGTCCTTTTCAGGAAAATTATCCTGGCTCAGGAACGATTCTGTTTTTTCACTGCCTTGTAACGACACCCTTGTTTCTTTTTTCAGATCAGCGCTTAATAATTCTATTTATGTAGAGGGAGACACCGTATGGCTGGGAACCACCATAGGATATATTATTAAAATCAATCCCGGATGGAAAAACCAGCATGTTGTAAAAATGAATGTTCCCGGTAAAGAAAAATATATTTACCGTATCAATAAAGAGGCCATTTTATATGGCGATCATAACCTTACGGCCACCAGTATAATAGAGGTTTATGACCGGCAATTGAAAAAAATATATTCTGTGGATGCGAACAAACAAATAGCCAGAGCCCCACGTTTTTTTGCAAAGCAACTTCCTAACGGTAACCTTTGCGTCACCCTCAACGATTTTATTTTTGAATTCAATAACAATGGAATTAAAAATCAACAAAGAGAGAACTTTACATTCATTTTTCTTGCTAACGACAATGATGGCTCAATTCTTGCAGCAACAACGGGCGGAGTAATGGTTTATGATCCGGAAAATCTAAAAAAGCAGAGAATTATAAGCGCTCTTCAGGGAAAAGTGATTACCGGAATTTTTGTTGACAGGGAAAATAATGTCTGGTTTACTACCGAAGGGCATGGTATATATTGTATAACTCACCGTAACTTTAAGTATTACACACCAGAAAACGGATTACCGGAAAGTAAGATCACCTGTCTGGGGATTTATAATTCAAAAGTAATCGCGGGTCACCTCGACGCTTCACTGAGCGTTTTCGGAAAAGATGCTATCAGACCTTTTTTTCTGGATCACTTAAAGAAAAAATTTCCTCTTAAACGAAGAATAAATGACATTTTTAATCATGGTAAAAGAGCTTTTATCTGTACGGGATCAGATTCATACTACTTCGAAAACCAGCAATTACATCCTTTGCTTAATATACCAACACCATTTCGCCAGTTTTGCATGTCGGCCGACAGCAATATCTGGGCACTTGGCTACAGTCGTATTTTTAAATATGAATGGGAAAGTTTCAAAGCTCTCGACACAGTAGTGTTACCTTTCCGGATAGATAATATTTTTGAAGACAGTAAAGGTCACCTCTGGCTCGGAAGCATGGAAGGAGTTTATACCTGGGATGGAAAACAATTGAAACAGTTCGAACCGGACAACAAATTACTGAAACAGCGTATCGTAAACATTAAAGAAAGCAGCGATCATATTATGTGGATCGCAACGCGGGGCTCGGGGGTTATAATAAAAAACGGCAGCACCTATACTCATATTACAGAAAAAGAAGGACTTGCCGGAAATATGTGCCGCACAATTTTTACCGATTCCAACACAGTATGGGTAGGAACAAACAAAGGCCTGAGCAAAATTATCTTCAAAAACGGAAAGTTCTTTATTGATAATTTTTATTCCTCTAATGGTTTACTTAATAACGAAGTGAATGATATCATTAAGGAAGAAGGAAAATTATGGCTGGCGCACAATAACGGCATTTCAGTATTTGAGCCCGATTACGCTAAAAGTAATACCTACTCGCCTCCTGTTTATATTCTTCGTGTATTGGTGAACGACAGTGTTTTTTATCCTGAGAACACTCAGATTCCCTTACATCATAGTCAGAATTACTTTAACATTGATTACATAGGCCTTTGTTATAAAGACGCCGGCAACATAGAATATAAATATAAAATGGAAGGTATTGACTCGGGCTGGACCTACACAAAATATACATCTGTCAAATATCAAACCCTTCCTCCGGGCTCTTACCGTTTTATTGTATTCGCAAAAAACAGCGACGGCTTCTGGGGAGACAGACCGGACACAATATCATTTACAATTTCGCAGGCATGGTGGCAAACATGGTGGTTCATTGCTTTATTACTTATGTCGGCCGGTACTTTAACCACGCTCGTATTTAAATTACGTTTAAAAAAAATAAAAGAAAGGGATATTGAAAAAACAAAACTGCATCAACGCATCGCAGAAACCGAATTGCATGCCTTAAGAGCGCAGATGAATCCTCACTTCGTATTTAACGCCATTAACTCTGTACAATATTTTATTACACGTAACGATCCTGAGTCTTCGCAGAAATACCTTGCCAAATTTGCAAGGCTTATAAGATATGTGGTAGACAACTCGAGCCTCTCCCTTATTCCATTGAAAACAGAACTGGAGGCCATTAATCTTTACCTTGAACTGGAATCCCTGCGTTTTGAAAAAAAATTCAACTATGTTTTAACGATCGATAAAAAAATTGACACTAATTATATTCATATTCCTTCCATGATCGTACAACCATACATAGAAAATGCCATATGGCACGGACTCATGCATAAAAAGGAAAGCGGAAGTATTATAATTTCTCTTGAATTAATTAATAATAATCTTAAATGCGTTATTGAAGATGACGGAATAGGCCGAAAAAGATCCGCTGAAATAAAATCTGGCTCGGCGGGACATAAATCCCTTGGAATGAAACTAACGAAAGAAAGACTTGAAATAATAAACCAGATCAATAATACCAACTTAAGCGTGGAAATACATGATCTTTACGATGAATCAGGATTTGGTAAAGGAACACGCGTTGAATTAAATATACCCTTACGTTAAATAATATATGATAACTGCTATAATAGTTGATGACGAAGAAAAGGGCCGTATAACATTACAGGACCTTGTAAATAAATACTGTACATCGGTTAAGATACTGGAACTATGCGACTCGGTTGAGGAAGCTCTGAAAGCAATAGACAAGCATAATCCGCAACTTGTGTTCCTCGATATTGAAATGCCTTATGAAAATGGCTTTACATTGCTGGAAAAAGTAAAAGAACCTGGATTTGATGTGATCTTTGTAACAGCATACGGCCATTATGCGATACAAGCCATTAAATCGAATGCCATTGATTATTTATTAAAACCAATAGATGTAGATGAATTAAAAATTGCAATTGATAAAGTAGAAAAAAGGCAGCATAGCTCTTCTGAAAGATTAAAGAACTTTGAGTCGCTTTTATCAGCAGTAAAAAGTAAGTCGGCCAAAATTGCTGTGCCTACATTTGACGGTTTACAAATGATACGCGCAGAAGACATTATTAAATGCGTAGCAGATGAGTGTTATACAGAAATACATCTGACAGATGGAAAAAAAATAGTTGTATCAAAATTGCTGAAGGAATATGAAGGACTTTTATCAGGCCTCAATTTTTTCAGGGTACATAATTCCTGTCTCATTAATCTTGCTCACGTAAACCGGTATGTAAAAGGCGAAGGAGGTTATGTGATTATGAGTGATGGTGAAAACGTGGAGGTTTCGAGAAGAAAAAAAGCAGAGCTTCTTACAAAACTTTCTTACCTGCAGATCTGAGACATTCCTTTTCCGGATATGTTTCAAAATCATGCGAACAACCTTGTTATTCTTCCAAACCCTAATAACGGGGGCTTTTTAATTATCAGAGTTAATTCAATTTAAATTCAACGGGGCTCTGAGAATGTTCCATAGAAGATGTTGTAAGAAATTAAGAATTACAATTCGGTAAAATCCACAGAAAACAGGCAGTCAGGGACTTACAATGGGCCGAAAAAATCCTTAAAAAATATTTTTTTGGATAAAGATAAATTAGTACATTTGCACTCCTCAAAGGGCTTCCGGAGAGATCCGGAAAGTGGACCGGTAGTTCAGCTGGTTAGAATGCCGCCCTGTCACGGCGGAGGTCGCGGGTTCGAGTCCCGTCCGGTCCGCTTAAAACCCTTGAAAGCCCAATGTTTTCAAGGGTTTTCTGTTTTCAGGGGACGGTTAATAAATTATATCTTAGTCTTAATTCTCATGAATAGTATTAGTAAAAAATTTGCTGCTCGTGCAAGTCTTGCCCTTTTGGAAGCCAAAATTCAGGAGTTAGAAAAGAAAACAGCAAAGCCTACAGAGAAAACTTCAAAATCTACCCGAGGGCAACAAATGCTTTTATTGAAACATTTAGGCTTACTTGATCCTATCCTGAAGCTGGATATTAGCAACAAGAAAAAATCTATTCTCTTATCAATTCAAGATGCAAACGGAAATATTTTTGTGAGCGATGTTGGAAATAGAGTTAGGATTATTTGCCCTGCAAGTACCTGCCTGTTAGGAACGGATGAACAGAATAAAGAAAATTTAAATATTAATATTTACCCAAACCCGGCGAAAGACAAATTAAACATTTCAATGAAATCACCAGAAAAGAATGGCTTTAACATTAAAGTCTATGATTTTACAGGAAGATTAATCTTTACTGTTTATTCCGATTTGAATGATCTTACTTTTAATTGCTCATTATAGCCAAGTGGCGTTTACAACATAATTGTAAGAAACAATGACATATTTTACTCCAATAAACTTGTAAAAGAATAAAAAATTTTACTCATAATGCTCAAACACCCTGCACATCTTATTCCTGACCATTCCTCATAAAATGCTCCCAACCAGTAAGCAGGGGTTTTATAACGGAAAATAATAGCAACTTGAATTCTAAACTGTTGGGAAACCTAACTAAATCCGCCTCCCTTTAAAACTATCCTTCTATTAAAAAGAAAACAGTATTTTTAATCTATATGAGAAAAACAATTATCATTTCCCTTTTGTTGTTTTTCAAGGTAAATTTTTTCCTTGCTCAGCAGAAAGTAGATTCTATTAAAGCTGTTTTATCAAAGAACATTCATGATACAACGCGCCTCAGGAATTTAAACGCTTTAGCTTACGAAATTTCTTATAGCAATCCCGATACAGCCATTATCATTAACAAACAAGCCTACACACTTGGTGAAAAACTGGTTTCAGAAACAAAACTGAATTCTGAAAATTTACCTCTGTGGTTTGCGGCAAAAATGGGTGTCGGAAGCTCCTTGATTATTCTTGGAACCATTACCAAAGAGCAAGGTAACTTCTCAGATGCACTCTTGAATTATGATAAATCCCTTGCTGTATGGCGGGAAATTGAAAAAAATGTAAGTGATAAAGATCTTCTTAAACTGGTAAAAGGACAGGTTGCTATTTGTGATGGTAAAATAGGCGGTGTTTACCGTCACCAGGGCAATTATCCAAAAGCCCTTGAACATTATTTTAAAGCATTAAAATGGTCGGAAGAAACAAACAATAAATTAAACAGCGCTGTGTGGCTGGGAAATATTGGTATTACCCATGGCGAACAAGGCAATACCGAAAAATCGCTCGAATATTATTTAAAGGCCCTTGCCGCGTTTAAGGAACTAGGTCATGAAACCGGCATCGCTACCGCCAACATGAACATTGCAGGAGCCTACCAGGAATTTAAAAACTATAAAAAAGCCCTGGAATATTACCAGACAGCGCTTGAGGCTTTTACAAAAATGGGATACAAGAGCCATATGGCCCCTACTCTTGGTAATATTGGCGGCACATATTTCAATATGAAAGATTATACAAAAGCGCTCGACTATTATTTACAGGCGCTAAAGATGGAAGAAGAACTTGGGAACAAGGAAGGAGTGGGAAGACATATGTGTAACCTAGGTGCTCTTTACACCGCGACCGGTAATTTTAAAGAAGCCGAAAAATATAACCGAAAGTCTCTTGAGATTGCAGAAGAAACCGGATCTGCAGACGATATTAAAGATGCCCACAAAAATCTTGCAGATCTGTTTTCAAAAACAAATCGCTGGCAGGAAGCCTTTAAACATCACGAAAAATACAGCGCCTTAAAGGATTCTTTGTTTAGCGAAGAGAAAAACAAAGACGCTACAAAAAGAGAAATGACCTACGAGTTCGAGAAAAAAGAAGCGCTTGTTAAAGCTGAGCAGGAAAAGAAAGATGCCGTTGTGCAGGAAGAAATGCAGAAACAAACCCTGCAGCGAAACGCTTTTATTGGAGGATTTGCGCTGATGCTGGTATTAGCTGTTGTTATTTACAGAAGTTACAGGAACAAAAGAAAAGCTCACGAAATTATTGCCGCACAAAAAGTGGAGGTGGAACAACAGAAGGAGCTGGTGATGGAAAAGAATAAGGAAATAACAGACAGCATTCATTACGCTTTGCGAATACAAAACGCCTTGCTGGCTACCGAAGAAAGCTTAAAAGAAAATCTTACCGGACATTTTATTTTATTTCAGCCAAAAGATATTGTTAGCGGTGATTTCTACTGGGCAGTGGAACATAACAAGCGCTTTTACCTGGCTGTATGCGATAGTACGGGTCACGGCGTTCCCGGAGCCTTTATGAGTTTACTCAACATGGGATTTCTGAGCGAAGCCATAAAAGAAAAAGATATTGTTCAACCTAATGAAATACTCGATTATGTGCGCCGTAGACTTGTTCAAACCGTTAGTAAAGGCGAGCAAAAAGACGGAATGGACGGCATACTTCTTTGTTTTGATAAAAATAATGATACCATCAGTTATGCAGCAGCCCATAATTCACCGGTACTTATCAGCGCGCGCGGACTTGAAAATCTGAAAGCCGATAAAATGCCCATTGGTAACAGCGAACGGTATGATCCTTTTACTTTACATATGATACCTGTATCAAAAGGCGATCTCATTTATTTGTATACCGATGGCTATGCCGACCAGTTTGGTGGCCCTAAAGCCCGTGTGAACGGATTTCAATTCGGGCAGGGAAAAAAATTTAAATACAAACAACTGGAAGATGTATTGCTCAACAATTGCGGGCAGTCACTGAACAGGCAAAAAGATATTCTCGAAAGAACACTCAATGATTGGAAAGGGTCGTTAGAACAGGTAGACGATATATGTGTTATTGGAATAAAAATCTAAAGCTCAATTCTCATCCTTAACCACCTGGATACAATCGCAATCAGGCTTAAATTTTACCTGGTTACATTCAAAAGTAAAGCATTTTGAGAATGTACATTTTTCAAACCAATCGAAACCATCCCGTCTTTTCTTAAATAATGGCGCTGCTCCTTTTTCAATTCTTTCGATAACAGTTTGATGAACTTTTAATTTTCCGTTTTTATCCTTAAGCGTGGCATGATAATAAAGATCTATACTACGGTTTTTATCTTTGGTTATAATCCTGAAAGCCCTGGAATCCTGCATGTTCCTTACAGGTGCAAGACTGGTTTCGTTGAGGCAGGTATCCCTTAGCAGGTTGTAGGGTTTTAACCTGAATGTCATCCACCTTAATGAGGTATTAGATAAACCGGGCGATTTTTTTATGTAGCCCCCAACCTGTGAATGAGCGCCTGAAAACCAAACCTCTTCTACAATATCATCGATATTAACACCGTAACAATTTTTTGTTATATTTTTTCCGGTCATTAAAATGGGCGTGTACAACTGGGCACGATTATCGTCGAGCGACATGGCATGAAATACTTTTTTGAGATTGCAGGCCTGATAAAGATGGTTTGACGCCGGTGAATCAAAATCCTTTTCGCAATAATCAGATGGCCAACCAACATCATCAACTGTATCCCATAGCCCCATTACTTCAATTTTGGTTGTACCACTCGTATCTGCCTTAATCTTTTGTGAACGATGAGATGTGTTCCATTTAGTAACATACTTTGCTACCTTAAGTCTTTTTTCTGCTAAAGATTCACGGCGACCCCTGTACTTCCTGTACACTTTTTTTATGATCTTATTTTTAGATCTGCTGCTTTTTACGCTATCAAGATCCAGGATACCGGCTGTAAATATAACGTTGCTGAGCATTCGGCAGGCAGCTGCTCCCCTGCTGAAACCAAAAAGACCAATACTATCGCCTTCGTTATAATTTTCGCAGATAAAACGGTAAGAGTCGCGTACCCTCTTCGTTATTCCCGCGCCGCTTTCTAACCCTAATACCTTGGCGCGTGTACCAACACCTTCAATGTAAAATGTTTTATTCTCTTTTTTAACTAAATTATATAGTTTAACTACATTGGTGTTTTTATGCGGCTTTTTTCTTATACGGTTTCCTGTGCCATCAATGAAAACAGCTATAAACCTGCGTTTGGAACCCTCTGCCAGATTTACTTTTCTTTGCGTACAGGCCGACGCGAAAAAAATGAGAATTGAAATAAAAAACAAATTCCTGATGATTGAGCTTTTTGTTGTCATAGTGAACAGAGTTGGTTTATATTTTATTTTGTAATTTGTGAAGCGAAACAGCAAGGTATTAATTAAATGAGGTACAAACAAAAGATAATGTTGTGCCGGATTTTGTAAACTTTAATAAGTATTCCTATGAATTTTAAAATTATTATAAATATTGTTTTAATTCTGTTTTGTTTGCAAGGGTGCCGACAAAGTAAAGTGTGCCGGAAAATGCCATGGAACGGGATAACTATTAACGCGAAAGGAGAGGCGGAAATAGAGGTATGCTCGGGCCAATATTACTCGCGTAACTTTATAAAAGTTGAGAAGGGTCAGGAATACAGTTTTGAAGTAGTTGGGCATGACGAATGGACCGACCTTTCGATTACATGTGGTGCACAGGGCTTCCACAATAAACTGCTTAGAGAAAAAAAGAAACGTGTTCGGGGAGAAAACTGTTTTGCGCTTTGCGGAACGATATGCGCGAGCGAACCAAATAATTTTGCGATACGCTGTGGCCTGACCAGGTATGTAGTGCCTCTCGATGGCAATCTGCATTTTTTTGCCAATGATCATAGGACCCGCTTTTGGTACCGGAATAATAGAGGATCGATCAAACTAAAAATCACACGCTTAAAGTAATAGAAAACTTACCAGGTAAAATAAAGACCTATGAGAATCCTCAGGTAAATCTGGTACAAAAATGTAATAGTTTGTTTACAGTTTTGCTTTTCACATTATCTTCTTCTAAAGCCATAAATGAGCAGTTTCACTCATAATAGTCAAACACCCTGTACATTTCATACAATAAGAGTCCCTCATAAATCACTCTGTTTTTTATCCAGTTACCATGAGAATCGTATTCGTATTTAAATTCGAGTAAAGACGGTTTTTGCTTTTTATTATCATACCTGTAAGTTTCTGTTTTGTTGTTGTATTTATCGCGCTTAAACACCTGGCGATACACTAATCCTTTGGCCGAATAGCAAGCTTCTTCGGTAGGATAAATTGTCTCTGCATATTTATATTTCATTTTTGAAATACCGTCATCGCTGTATTTTACTTCTGTACAACGATGACTATTATCGTACGCATAAATTGTTACATCTTCTAATGCTTTAGGATTGTATACTTTTTCCTCTATCAAATCGCCTTGAGCATTATATTTATAGGCAATTTTTGTTTTGATCTTCCCATCTTGAGAAAGAATGAATTGCGTTTTTCTGCCCAGAGAATCAAGGGTGTAAACCTTATCAGATACTCCTTTTGTAACCCTGTTGGTTCTGATCGAACTGTCCATGATGGTGGTTTGTTCTTTGACGGGTTTACCGGCAGTATTATAAAAGAAATCGGTATTAAAGAAAGCTGTACCCGAATCTTTTCCATTCACTGTTATGCGTTCATGAATTAGCTTTTCATCAGCATCATAATAAAACTTTCTGACTTCGCGTACCTTATCATTATTATAAAAAAAAGTTTGCTCAGAAATTTTTCCATTGGCATTAAAAACAACATGAAAATCGTAGTCCGACGGACGTTGCTTTCTTCTCGTTTTTGTGGTGTCGCCATTCTTTATCCTGATACCATATTCAGTTTCCTTACATGATTTTACTTTTCCCTGGAACCTGAAAATTCCGATCTGAGGAGCATATAAAAAATTTACCTGAGCCTGGAACATGACCGGCAGCAATGTTAAAAAGAAAAATAGTTTGCCTAGCATTTACTATAAAGATAATTAATTTCTTTAAAGAGAATGTTCCGCTTCCGGAAAGATCTGAGTCGGATTATATTTCTAATCAAATGAACCAGATTTAATAATTGGGAATCACATTTTTTCATGTTCAATGACGTTATTTTTTCGCCCTTACAACTATAAAATTGTACTCTTAAACGAAAAAGATCGGGGTTGGGTGGCTTTAGACTGTAACTTCAACATTAAAACTCCATGTCTGTTTCAGAAATTCAAAAACTCAGAGAAATAACAGGTAAAAACAAGGTTATTCCCAGTCAGTACGAATTACCTGTATTAATGGCTCTTGCTGCATATCCCGAATTACGCGATGTGCATGTGGAATTTTTACCGGTAAGTAAACTTTCTGTTCCCTACGCCACTGTTCCCGAAAAAAGCAGCCTGTTTAAATCTCCCGATAAACGCAAATACATTGTACAACTTTTAGAAGAAGCCAAAGAACCTGAATTCTCAGCCTTGTTTAAAAATCTTCCTTTGGATGCACAGATAGCTGTTATTGGTCACGAACTCGTTCACGTTTTACAATATCACAGGTGCAACGTTCCTCAACTTCTTAAATTCATGTTTCTTTATACGTTTCCAAAATTTAAAAAAGAAATAGAAAGAAGCGCCGATATAGAGGCCATTCGTCACGGCTTGGGCGAAAAGCTTCATGTACATGCGCTTTACCTCAGAAGCATTCCTAAATACATAAAAAAGCGGCCAGAACTTAATAAACACTACCTGAGGCCAGGGGAGATCCTTATTTATCTCAACGCTCTTAAAATGCAGCGTAATAGCTAAACATATTCGAAGGTTTATTATCTTCGTGATGAATGAACCGTTTTATCATTTTAATAGTTTCCTGTTTTCTGTTGCAATCATGCAATTTCAACTTCATGTTCCTGGCACCTACAAAAATTGATCCCGCTAAAAAACGCGCCAAAATGATTGACTGGCAAACGCGCGATACCACTTATGTAAACTTTGGCGAAAATTTTCAGCCTTCATTTACTGATACAAAAAACAACCCGAGAGAACTGGAATACACCATCGAAAGTGTTTTGATCAAAAACAAGAATCAGAAAAATATCAATGCTTGGTTACTTAAACCAAGAACAAATTCCAACAACATTACTTTGTTTTATCTTCATGGCAATGGTGGAAATATTATGTTGCAATACCAAAGCTTCATTCCATTCATTAAAAAAGGATATAGCGTTTTTATTCCCGATTACAGTGGCTATGGTTTTTCTGAGGGAAAAGCAACACGCTCCAATGTATTGTCCGACGCGCTGGCAGCCTTTAATTATATGAAGCAACGCGAGGATCAGAAAAATAATAAAGTAATTATTTACGGTCAATCGCTTGGAGGACATTTATCGGCCGTGGTTGCGCAAAAAGTTGAAAAGGATATTGATGGGCTTGTTATTGAAGGGGCTTTTTCGTCACATAAAGATATTGCCGCCAACCGCGCCGGTTTTATAGGAAGATGGTTTGTGAAAGAGAAATACAGCGCCAAAAAATCGATTGCCGGATTTCATAAACCTGTTCTTATTATTCATAGTACCGAGGACAAAGTGATTCCTTTCAGTCACGGAAAAAAATTGTTTGAAAAAGCCAACGAGCCAAAACAATTCTACGAAATACAAAAATGCCATGTATGCGGGCCGGTGTATTATAATGACAGTATCGCTGCAAGGATTAACTCTTTAATTACAAAATAAATTATCTTTTAATACAGATGAAATCTCAAAAACCAAAACATAATAATTTTTATCCGCTCCTTCTGCTTATTCTGTTTTCTTCTTTTATTTTAAAAGGACAGAATTTTCCGTATCTCAATGCTTCCAACGGAAATATGGACCAATCATTTACCGATGCTGATTCAAATCTTTACCTGTATCACAGTAGCCGGCTTGCCAAATTCGATAAAAACTTATCACAGATATGGGTAAATAGTTATTCGGGTTTAAATTTTCAAAACATTCTTCTTTCTAAAACAGGAAGTATGTATTTCATTAGTAGCGGCAAAATTGGTAAACTTAGTGCCAGTGGAAATCTGGAATGGATGAAAGACTTTACTGGAATAATGGTTACATTATCTTCCGGATCATATACATTGGGTAATGTGAACTTTCACCAACTTCAGCTCGACCGTAACGATGATCTTGTTTTAACCGGTGTTGCCTCATACAGTACTTTTTCAAACGCATCTTTCGTAAAAATCGATACGCTTGGAAACACTAGTAAAATAAGGTTATTCAGACCTTCGAGCACAAATATGGGCTCGATGGTGGATGCTTTTCATGTAATAAATGATTCGCTTGGTCATTATAAAATTTATGGTCATGGCTATTCTCTTCCGGGAATTGTTTCTTATGTCTGGAACTACTCTGATGCTGCGGATTCAATAACTTCAAAAGTAATGGTTGATGGGGTCCCTCATAACAACTCATATCCGGCCGTACAATTTTACAAGTCAAAAAAAGGCTCATTTTTTTATCTGGGTATCAAAATCGGAGGATCACCCCAGATTTATTCAACTGAACTTCACAGACTGAATCCATATAAAGCGTTATGGAATTACAGTCTGGGCTCTTGGGCTGCAGACAATCATTTTGGTGATTTTGACGAAGACGAAAAAGGTAATGTTTATTTGTTGTCGAAAGGATACAATATGAGTCATACTAACTGGAACGAAGGTTTTATAGGCGTTGACACAAATGGTATTTATAATTCAACCAATATGCAATACCTTAATGGATATCTTTTTTCCGCCATGTCGCCAATGGTTCCCACAGGAAAAATTCACTCCATTCACAACGGAAATATTTTCTTTGAAGTAGGTGGCGGTAACATGCCTTCTAATCCACTTACAATAGGTCACTTAATAACTCCGATAAATTGTTCGCTTACGATGCCACAAGGTTCTTTAGGAACTGTAGCACTTCCATCTTTTGGTAAGCATCTGAAAACTTTTACTGTGAGCGGCTTTTCAATTCCTACGGCTACATCAACCGTTACAAGTATTACAAATTTTTCACTGGCAAATAATTATTGTATAGCAGTTGGAGCAAAGGAACAAGGAAACAGTGAAGATGATGAAATGAGTTTATATCCTAATCCATCATCTGATGTTTTTCATTTAAAAAATAATACAACTTCCGTTACTCGCGTGGAAATTCTTAATGTAACAGGACAATTGGTCCTTTCAACTGAATTCAGAAATGAGGCTACGATTAACTTACAACATCAGGCGCCTGGAATTTATTTTGTTAAGATAAACGCCAAAGACAAAACTGTAATAAAAAAGATTATCAGACACTAAACCATCTTTTGTACATTTCATTTTTCAGGTTCAATGGTATATTACGCAGATTCTATTTCTTCAAAGATTCTCACTTTGATACGGTAGTTCGTCGTTTTGATCTTTGTATCTTATGTAGAAATAAACGAAGATTCCAACAGTGCAAAAAACATACACAATGTTACCCACACTATTGATCGTACCCTTTGTGGTCATAGCGTCTATTAATTCTTTATGCTTGAAATGATGTGTCAGCATTGAAGATGAAATAAAAGAAAGATAAAAGGAGCCCACCCAAAACACAATCCATGACACGATAAGTGTAACAACCATTCCTACCGGGAGGATTGGATCTTTACTAAAATGCTTTATGAATACAAGAAATAAAGTGAAAAATAAAATCTGGTCCATTACTTCGAGTAAAACAAGAAACAACAGGTAATTCTGGTAAGAAACCTGACTATATATTAAAATAAGTTCTGCTCCCGTAACAAGACTTCTGCATAATCCGCTTACCGCCCCCCATAAAAGAACGCCGGTAATTATCCAAAAGGCAATCGCTGCATTGGATTTATTTTTCTTAGGGATCAGCTCGTTAATCATAAAATAACGAGACTAAAATACAACTATAAAATCAATAATTATTTCTCCATTACATTTTTCAGATTTTGTAATCCGCTGTCGAGACTTTTCCCAAGCATGCCCATCATTAATGGCTTCATAAGGTTCATAGGAAATTTCATGGTGCTGTAAAAGCCCCAGGTAAGCTTTGTTTTATTGCCTTCAGCGTCTATAATAACCATTTTTGCATGAGCAGTATCTTCCATTGGTCGTTTAAACCGAAGTTCAAATTCGATAGTATCACTTGTAATATTTTTTATTTCCTGCTCCCCTGCTCCAACATTCTTTTGTTTACTACTGTCCCAGGCGTAAACGAAACCAACCTGCCCGTCGGTTCCATTATATTCTTTTTTCATGTCGGGATCCATCATGTGCCACACGCTGAAGTTGTCATGATTTTTAACATGCCTTACATAATCAAACACCTGTTGTTTTGGTTTGTTGATGATTACTGTTCTCTCGAGGTTTACTTTGTTGCCTATGAGTAATGCCATTAAAAGAATTACCGCGATTATTGAGCCAATGATGATGAGTGTTGTTGTCATGTTAGTTATTAGGTATTAGTTATTAGTTTTGATTTATGCTCTTATTTCCCTACGCGGGAATAAATTCCTTTCCAACAGCTTTGTGCCCTTTGCGATTTACTTTGCGAAGACACGGAGTGTCCTTTGTGTTAAAAAATGGACTAATTCGTACTATAATTCCTCTTGTTTTTTTACACAACAAATATCCAATCTTAATTTTATTTTCCACAGTCCGAATCAGACAATAACAGGTGTAAAATGCGACAAACAAAAAAGCCCCGCATCCCGATAATTATCTGGATTGCGAGGCTTTTCTTATTACTTTCAATTAAGCGTAACTTAATATCTGCTTCGCTGCGTTGGCATTATCCACCTTGGTGATAATGTTTTTGATGATGCCATCCGGATCGATAATGAACGTGGTTCTTACAATACCTTCATAACGGTGGCCGGCTAACTCTTTCCATCCCCAGACATCGTAGTCGTTAATGATCTTATGATCAACGTCTGCAATTAATGTAAACGGAAGTTTGTGTTCATCTGCGAAACGCCTGTGCGAATCAACATCATCTGCACTTACACCAATCACTGCATAATTGTTATTATTCAGGTATTGGTATTCATCGCGCAGACTGCAAGACTCTGCAGTACAACCTTCGGTGAAATCTTTAGGGTAAAAATACAGCACCAGCGTTTTGCCAATAAAATCACTGCTCCGGACGGTATTACCATCCTGGTCTTTTCCCTCAAAGTAAGGAGCTATGCTTCCTTCGATTAGTCCTGTGCTGTGCAGGACAAAGGGCTCGTCTTCCGTCTTTTCCTCAGAAGACTCCTCCTTGTTGTCTTCCTGGTTATTATCGTTGCTGTTGTTTCCCGAATCATCGTTTGATGAAGTGTCGTTTGACGGCTCGTGATGTGTTGGAGTTACTTTTTCAACTACAGTTTCATAAGCTGTTTTCACGAAATCAGAAACCGCGCTGGTAAGATTGCCAATTGCTGTAGTAGTTTTAGGAGCTGCTTTTTTTACAACTTTCTTAACTACTTTTTTTACCGGTTTAGAAACCTTAGCTACAACTTTTTTAGCAACCTTGGCAGCTTTCTTAGCGGCTTTTTTAGGAGCAGCCTTTTTAGCAACTTTCTTAGCTACTTTTTTAGCAGCTTTCTTTGCTACTTTTTTAGCGGTTTTTTTCTTTGCCGGCTTCGCTTTTTTAGCGGCTTTTTTCTTAGAGGCTTTAGGAGCAGCTTTTTTCTTAGCGCTCTTCTTCGCCGTTTTCTTCTTAGCGGGTTTTGCAGCTTTCTTTTTTGCTACTTTCTTTTTTGCCATAAATTTTAGGTTTTGATTTTAGTTATTTCTTATTTCTTTTTTTAAGTGTCGCACGAAGAGAACGAAGTTCTGCTTTGTGATGTTCAAAGTACTTGCAATACGAAGTTAATTTACAGATTTCACATTTTGGTTTTCTTGCAATGCAAACATATCTGCCATGCAAAATTAACCAATGATGAGCTCTGGGTATTAAAGCTTCAGGTATAAATTTAATTAATTGTTTCTCAGATTGCAAAGGATTTTTAGCATTTGTGGTGAGTCCTATCCGGTTACTTACCCTAAAAACATGTGTATCTACCGCCATAGTGGGTTTATCAAATATAACGGATGCAATTACATTAGCCGTTTTACGACCCACCCCGGGCAGTTTTACCAGCTCATCTACATCTCCTGGTACTTCTTCATTAAAATCGCGTACCAGCATGTTAGCCATGCCTACCAGATGTTTTGCTTTATTATTAGGATAACTGATACTTCTTATATATTCAAAGATGGTTTCGGGTGTTGCCGCTGCCATAGCACTGGCCGTTGGATAATCCTCAAACAGCTTTGGAGTGGTTAGGTTTACCCGTTTATCGGTACACTGGGCACTCAGAATAACAGATACAAGCAATTCAAAAGGGTTACTATAATTAAGTTCGGTTTCGGCAAGGGGTACATTTTTTTCAAACCAGGCCAGTACCTTTTCGTATCTTTCTTCTTTGGTCATTGTTATGTAAAAGTAAGTTTTTTAATACTAATTTTGCCTTATGCGCCAAACCCTTTTCCATCCTTTGTTGTTTCTTACAACGCCGTCGGCAAGCCTTTGGCGGCCGGTGGTTTTCTGGTTCTTGTTTCTTGGTTCTTGTTTCCTGGCTCTTATTTCGTGCGGTCCGGCTAAAGACGATACGCATACAAAGCACGCCATGAAGCAAATCAATGAAGATTCTCTTAGAAAACAATTCATGAAGGCCAACCAGATGGTGATTCAGAAAGAGAATGATGAGATGGATTATTATGGCAAGACACATAAAATGCCCTTTATTAAAACCAGTTCGGGTATTCGCTACTACGTTTACAAAGCTTCTGAAAAAGGCGACAGTATAGGAGAGGGCTCCTTAATCAGCATGGATTATAAGGTAAGCCTGCTCGATGGAACCGAATGCTATTCTTCAACAACCGAAGGTAAAAAGACATTTGAAGTGGGCCATGAGAACATTGAGAGTGGCATACACAAAGGTGTTCAGTACCTTAAAAAAGGCGATCACGCCATTCTGCTTATTCCCTCTCATCTGGCTCACGGCCTTTTGGGCGATATGAAGAAGATCCCACCCCAGGTACCGATTTTATACGATATTCAAATCAGTCAATAGTTTATAGTCGATAGTCAATGGTTTATAGTTATAGTCTTTAGTCATGCGTTGTTCCTTTTTAGTCAATAATTCACGTATTGCTTCCGTTCTCTTTCTCTTTCTTTTTCTCCTTCTCGTCCTGTTTGCCTGCGATCCTGCGGCAAAAAAAGAGTCTTTTAAGAAAAGTGAGAATGGCTATTGGTTCAAGCTGATAGCGTTTGAGGACCTGGATGTTAAAAAGAATCATATTAAAGACAGTTGCATGGCATGGGTTAGCGCCGCCTTTAAAACCCTGAGGGATTCAACCTTCTACGACAGTCACAATGATCTTAAGGATCGTTTCTTTATAAAACTTTATTCTTCTAACAACGACCATCTTTTTAAAACAACTCTCAGTAATTTCAACAAGGGTGATAGCGTATGCGTGCTTCTTCCTCCGGACAGGTTTTTTGAAGAACAATTCAAAAGCGCGGTTCCTGATTTTTGTAAAAAAGACTCTGCAATAAAGATCTATTTTAAAGTAAAAGCGATGCTTAAATCTGACGAATTCGCCGGGGTTGTTCGCGATAGGACCAACAACGAGTTACAGGAAATTGAAGACTTCTTTGGCTCCCCCGAAAAATTTGAAAGGGCCCGCGATCCTCTGGGGTTTTATTGGGTAGAAAGACCAAGGGATACTTCATCGGCCCCGGTTGAACAAGGCGGCACCGTTTCCGTAAGCTATTCGGGTGGCTTTCTTAATGGCCGTGTTATAGATGTTTCTCCCGGAAAATTCCAGGTTGTTTATGGTACTCCCGATCAGCTTCTTAAAGGTCTAAATTATGTTATCGGCAGATTAAAAATGGGCCAAACTTCAAAAATAATATTACCTTCGCATCTCGCATTTGGAGAAAGTGGCAGTAGCAACGGAAGCGTTCCTCCCTTTACCCCAATGCTTTATCAAATAAGCATAAATAACTAAAAAACAACATGAAAAAATTAATTACTGCCCTTTCGGTCCTAGGTACCAGCATTCTTTTCTTTAGCTGTAAAAATTCTGAATTTGAAGGTTTCGCCCGTGCTGAAAGTGGTTTACATTACAAATTCTTTAAACATAATAAAGATGCCCAGGTAGCTAAGGAAGGCGATGGCCTTTTAATGCGCTACATCATTATGAACCAAAAAAACGACTCCGTCATTATGGATTCAAAAGCAGGTTCACAGGATGGGTCAGGTTACGTTAACTTTGGGGTTGCTAAATCTACCTTTGTTGGAAGTCTCGAAGAAGGTATGATGATGATGGCAAAAGGCGACAGCGCAGCATTCATTATTTCGGCCGATTCTTTTTTCTTAAAAACATTAAAAGCCAACGAAATTCCAAAACAATTTAAACAAGGCGATCATCTTAAAGCTATTATTTCGGTTAGAGAAATTCTTTCGAAAAAAGACATTGAAGAGAACCAGAAAAAACAAATGGCTGAACGCGAAGCGATGGTAAAAGAACTGGAGGGCCAGGAAGCTCCGGCCCGCGAAAAATATTTAACAGATAATAACATCAAGGCAAAACCAACTGCTTCTGGTTTATATTACATTGAAACTAAAAAAGGAAGCGGTGCCAGCCCTAAAGAAACCGATATCGTTAAAGTTCACTACACCGGAAAACTTCTTGACGGAACAGTTTTCGACAGCTCTGTTGAAAGAGGTGAGCCAATTGAATTTGCTCTTAACCAGGTTATTAAAGGTTGGACAGAAGGCTTACAACTCATGAAAAAAGGCGGAAAGGCCCAACTGATCATTCCTTCGGCTATTGCTTACGGCTCACAAGGCGGCGGACCAATTCCTCCATATTCAACGTTAACGTTTGAAGTAGAGCTTATTGATATTAAACCGGCACCAGCCGGCGGTCCTCAAATGCCACCACAGGCACACTAAAAATGGCAAAGTATTTGTAAAACAAAAGCAAAACATCATATCATGAAAAAATTACTTTTGATAGTAACTGCACTTACAACACTTAGTTTTGGTGCTATAGCGCAAAAAAAAGAAAAACAAAAATTAAGCAAAATGGATAAAGAGTTTTTAAGCAAACAACCTGATGGCATTTATGCCAAATTCGAAACATCTAAAGGAAATATCTATACTGTACTCGAATTCAAAAAAACACCAATGACAGTAGCTAACTTTGTAGGACTTGCAGAAGGTTCTATTAAAAATACGGCTAAAGGCGAAGGTGTTCCTTATTATGACGGACTTCAGTTTCACCGTGTAATCCCTAATTTCATGATCCAGGGTGGCTGTCCTCTCGGAACAGGAACAGGCGATCCTGGTTACAAATTTGCCGATGAGATTGACGCTACATTAAAGCACTCAGGACCTGGTATTTTAAGTATGGCCAACGCCGGACCTGGTACCAACGGTTCTCAATTTTTTATCACACATCTTGAAACTCCATGGCTCGACGGAAAACACACCGTGTTTGGACATGTAGTACAGGGACAAAAAATAGTTGATACAATTGCCGGTGGCGATAAAATAAACAAACTTGTTATTTTAAGAAAAGGTAAAGAAGCTGAAGCTTTTGACGCAGCAGCTACATTTACTTCAGAACAGGCAAATGCAGGCGCAAAAGCAGCTGCAAAAGCAAAAGCCGAAGAAGAAGCAAGAATAGCGGCATCTGCAGGGGCTCTTAAGCAATTTGAAAAAGGACAAACAACCGCTTCAGGTTTAAAATACGTGGTTCTTCAGGATGGTACAGGCGCGCAGCCAAAACCTACCAGCAACGTTACTGTTCACTATACCGGTAAATTTCTTGACGGCCGTGTATTCGACAGCAGTGTACAACGCGGACAACCTGCTACATTTGGCCTTAACCAGGTAATTCCGGGTTGGACAGAAGGTGTTCAGTTAATGAAGGAAGGATCTAAATATATGTTCTACATTCCTTACCAATTAGCGTATGGAGAACAAGGTTACCCGGGAGCAATTCCGCCAAAAAGCGATCTTCTCTTTGAAGTGGAGCTTATTAAAGTTAACAACTAATCTCGTTTAATAATAATGAAGAAAAAGAGGGAACAAAACTCCCTCTTTTTTTATTTTTACAACATGAAGGTAGCTGTGATCTCTTTTTTTACTGCATTCAGAACATTTCTAGGTTCGCACGGAAAACATATTCTGTTTACCTCCTTGTTTTATTCCCTTTGGCTGGTAATGAGGTATGCAGGTTCGGCCGACTTCGAACTTGTACACTTTAAAGGCAGAATGATAAGTAACGCTACATTTAACGCGTTAGATATCCAGGCAAGGGTTTCGCTGTTTTATAACTCTCTTGCCATTTTCTTACTCGCGCTTTTTGTGTTTGGACTGGTGGCCTATGGCTTTCATAAATTACGAAATGGCATTTTAAACAGCGCCGAAAATAAGATTGTAAACTATAGTTCGTTTGCAGGGATCATCTATTTTTTGTTCAGAATTTTTGGATTTGAGGTAACAGATGGCCTTGAGTTTGTGTTTTTTCTTCATAAACTAATGCCCGTTGCCGCTTTAATTGGGATCTTTATAAGAAGAAAAGAAATACCTGTTTCTGTCTACACCATTATTCTTACACTTTCGGCATCGCTTTACTTTTTTGTGTCAGATATTTTAATTCTCAATGGTTCCGGTACCGGACCCGATTTCTGGATAGTGAGTTTTATAATTGGATTGCTTTTGATCATTACAACAAATTTATTTTTCGGGACACAGATTCCATTGATTGTTCAGAAAACAGAAATCATTGTTTATTCATTGGTTCCGCTGGCATTTGCGCCTTTTGCTTCTCTTTTAAAAGACGAGATTTTTTTGATCTTTAAAGGAAAAGGAATGGATGTGGCCCCTACTCCCATTTTTATCTGCATCTGGATCATACTTATCGCGATTATTTTTTTTCGATATAAAAGGATCAGCAAAAACGTTACAAAGCAAAACCAGCTCTCATTTACTTCTCTGGTAGGAAAATCCTATTTTCCATTGTTTATTTTCTCAATTGTTTCTTACACATTTTACTCGCATTACTTTTTACGTGAAAGTATGCAGGACATGTTTGAACCGGCCAATCACTACCTGCCCATCATGGAATTCAGTAAGTGGGGAACTGTGCCGGTCATTGAAAAATTTAACTCCCATGTATTAAGCGACATTGTTTTTAGCGGCATCTATGCTTTTTTTAACGATATCAAAGTAAATGATCTTGAGCTTTACGATTTCCTCCATCATACATTCATGGCCATTCTTTACTATTACCTTATCCGGGTATTAACCAGGAGCCCTTACATTGCGCTTTATGTTATTCTTTTCTTTCCGTTTTATTACGCGCTTTGTCCTTATGAACACGCTTTTGCCGCTTTGGGAATTGTTGTGTTTTATAAAATTCTAGAAGAGAAACAAACAATCAGAAATTATATCCTGCTTTTTTCTACCCTGGTTTTTTTGATCTTATGGCGTATAGACGTTGGTTTTCCCTGCCTGCTTATTTTGCCGCCAATTCTTTTCTATTACCATTTCAATTCGTCTTCTTTCCGGATCAATTTCAAAACAATGTTTAAAGCTCTCGCGATTACAGGGATCGTATTTTCAGGCATCACCATTATTATTTCGGCTTTACGTGGAGTGAATCTTTTCGCGAAAGTCCCTTACATACTCAATTATATTTCTTCGGCGCAAACTTACGGTTATACTTCTACCGGCGACGCGAACATGGCTTCGTACAAAATGCATTACTATATTTTTCCTGTTTGCGTTGCTTTGATTTTTATTTATATGCTTATAAAGTTCAGGGAACTGAGCAAAACAAAACCACAGCGGCTTGCGTTTTTAGCCTTAATGGTCATTTGCGGATATTACTTCATCAATTTTCAGAGGGGATTGGTTCGACACAGTTTCATTGAGCGAATAGATTCACTTGTATCTTCATTTATATACATTATTCTCGCGGGAAGCGTTTTTATTTTTCTTTACAAACAAAAGGGTTACGTAAAAACTGTTCTTGTTGTTCTTGTTCTGTTTTTTTCTCTTTTAAATTACAAATTGCCATCAGTAAACGGCTCTGTTAGTGTTTTTGAAACAACTATGTCAAAACTTTTAAAACCTGTTACTAACCTGGATACACTAAAATCACGCACCATTATTAGCTTTACAGGTGATTCAAAACTCAACGATAAAAAAGAGGTGATCAGTTTTCTCAACCATAATCTGAAAGAAAACGAAACATTCATCGATTTTACAAACACATCACTGCTCTATTTTTATACGGGAAAACCAACACCTTCTTATTTTTACCAGAATCCTATCTGTAGTCATAACGATTGGCTGCAGGATAAGTTCATTGAAGATTTAAAGGATTATAATACACCGTATCTCTTATTCGATTTTGTAAAGGGGCCTAATCATATGGATGAAGTACCTAATAATTTCAGGCATTACCGAATGGCAGAGTATTTCTATAAAACATTTGAACCTGATACGATCATTGAAGAAGTTCGCATATGGAGAAGGATTAATTCTACCGCTCATAAAAGCAAACAGGATACCATAACGGATCGTTCGGTAAGACGGTATAAGAAATACGAGTTAGTAAAACTTCCTTACATATGGGGTAATTTTGATTCTAAAGGTGACGAGAAAAAATTGTACAGGCATAAGGATACGGCAACTATCAGCTCCTATTATTCAAGGCTCCAGCGTATTCCATTACTTGATAAATCTTCCGGAAACACCTTACTGCTTAAGCTGAAGAACCTGTCGGACAAGGATCATACCCTGAGTTTGTTTTTTGGCTCTGTTCAGAAAAACGATTGGTCAGTCATTAAATTCACTGTTTTAAAATCAGAAGCGACACTTAATTACGCTATCAGGATAAGCGCCTGCTATTCGTGGATACATGAAGATGTAAATCATTTCTGGATGACCGCCGAAGAAGAAAATAAAGTGAAGCTGGAAGAAGTTATATTTACAAAAGGAAACTAAACATGAATTGCAAAATCTGCGGATCTACAGCCGTATCTCATAAATTTAACTTAACCGAAAAACTTGGGATCTACTCCTGCGTTGAATGTAATGTGGAGTTTATGGACCCGCAACTAAGCGACGCTGAAATTACCGAACTGTATTCTGAACAATACTACAAATCATGGGGTATTTCCGGAGAATCGGAAAATGAAAGTTCGAAGCAAATGAAGATCGCTACTTTTTTGCTGAGGCTTGAAACTATAAAAAATTATATTACCAAAGGAAAAGTTCTTGATATTGGCTGCGCCACCGGATTCTTTCTTGAAGCCGCGCAATCTTCAGGATTCGAACCTTATGGCATTGAACTCTCAGAATATTCTTCTTCCATTGCTAAAAAGAAATTCGGAAACGATTCTGTTTTTAACGGTAAACTCGAAGACTGTCGTTTTGCCGACGGAATGTTTAATGTTATATCTATGTTTGATCTTATTGAACATGTGCGCGTACCCAGAGAAACACTCGCTCACGCCGGAAAACTGTTAGATAAGAACGGGATCATTATTATTACAACCCCCGATTGTAAAAGTACGTCTAATAAAAGAATGGGAAAGAAATGGACACATTATAAAAAAGAACATTTCTATTATTTCGATCTTGAATCGCTAAAGTATATTGCCCGGCAATGCAATATGAATATTATCTATCATGAGAGTTCGAAAAAGGCTCTGAATATTGATTACCTGCACACCCAACTCAACGTTTATAAACACTGGTTCATGACACCGGTTATTAATATCCTGCGTTTTGTTTTACCAAAATCCCTTACCCGAAAAAATTTTCATATAGGAATTGGTGAAATAACCGTAGTAATGAAGAAAAACTGAAGACCCGTCAGAAAATAATTATCGATACTCTTTTTGGTACGCCCCTGGTTTACATGATCAATGTATTGGCAAGGTTCCTTGGGTTTATCCTCAGGATAGATCATTCGCTCGACAAACCTTTTAAAACTATTGTGGTGGCTAAATATGTAGGCCTCGGGAGCATTATCCAGGCAACACCGCTGCTTCAGACTTTACGCAAAAAATTTCCGGCTGCAAAAATTGTGTTTGTGTCTGTAGAAGGAAATTCAGCGCTTCTAAAACATATTCCTGAAATTGATGAAGTGATCACCATCTCAGACAAAAGTTTTTTCAAAGTCATAGGTACAACTTTCAAATTGGTTTCAGCCTTATGGAAATTAAAACCAGAGCTTTTTATTGACCTGGAATTTTATTCTAATTACAGTAGCATTGTTACCACCCTGAGCAAATCTACTAACCGGCTTGGATTTTATAAACAGGATAAAACATACCGTAAGGGCGTATATAATTATCTCGTTCCCTTCAGCATAGACGTTCCCATTTCAGAAACCTATCTACAGTTTGCTAAAATGGTAAAATGCGAAGAATTGATAAGAGATTTAAAAATAGAACTAAAAGAAGATCTCTCTGATAGCATCAGCAAAAAAATAATATTTGAAAAAAATCAGAAATACATTGCTGTAAACCCTAATGCTTCTGATCTGCGGCTTGAACGCCGCTGGCCGAAAGAATACTATATAACAACAATAAAACATATTCTCGCTAAATACCCATCGCACAACATTGTTCTGATCGGAAACAAAATTGAAGCGGATTATGTAAACGAAATTGAAACCCAGATCGGGCAAAACCAGCGACTCATCAACTCAGCCGGTAAACTTTCGCTAAGCGAACTCATTTATCTTATTTCGCATGCGGATCTTATGCTTACTAATGATACCGGCCCTATGCATATTGCTTTTGCAGTAGGAACAAAAACCATTTCCCTGTTCGGACCATGTTCTCCGTTACAATACGGTGGATTGAAAAACGGAATTACTTTTTACAAAAAAACACATTGTAGTCCTTGCGTGCACACACACCTTATACCGCCATGCAAAGGCGATAATCAATGTATGAAACAGATCTCGGAAAAAGAGGTTTGTAATGCGGTTGATTCTTTAATTTTCTGATCAGGTTTTACCGCGTAGATACCTTGGATTTTGTCTTTCCCTTTTTGCAGAAAAATTAAAGCAATTTTTAATACAGCTTAAATACCTGATAATCATAGACTTAAAATTTATTTATGGAATCGTTTGTGTTTCCTCATCTTAATAGTAAACCACTACCAATGAAATTAAGTCATCTTTTAATAGCCACACTTATTAGTTCAAGTATTGTGGTATCGGCTCAAACCGAACCAAAAACAAAACAACCTAAGAGTAAATCAAAAACTAAAACTGTGAAGCAAAAAACAAAAACAGTGTGCGAAAAAAATGAGACTGTTGTTGTTCCAAACATTACAGTTAAAGAACCACGTTATTGCCCTGCCTGTGGAAGAGGCTAATATTAAAATTTAATAATATGAAATTATCACATATCACATTAGGAGTTCTTTTAGTTAGCGCTACAGCAGGTAAAGCTCAGGACGATAAATCCAAGACAAAAGGCGATACCTTAAAAAATAAACACAAAATAAAGCCTCTCACCAAAGCAAGAACTACGGAAAAAGATTCTTCCACCATTATTATTCGTAATTCACCCGAAGAAGGAAAAAAATGGACCTGTGGCCCTTGCGGAATGGGCTAAATTATTTTTGTATGAAATTATCACATGTTACAATAGGCATTTTATTATTGAACGCTTCTTCAGCAAACGCTCAAAGTAACCCCTCTTTAAAAAGCGACACTTCACGTGTAAAACTAAGTTCCGATCCGAAAATAAACTTAGCTTCAAAAGACACTGTTATTCTTATTCCGCCAAAAAAGAACGTGGATGAGAAATATTGCTGCAACAAATGTGGATTAGGTTAAGCCTTTCTTTCAGCTTTCACCCTTCAGCTTTCAACTAATTGTTATCTTAGTTCCATGAAACCTCTCGTTGGTCTCTCTCTTATGCATGAGCAGGAATTTCTCAACGCTGCCATCCCACTCTTTTTAAAAAACGAGGTGGATGTTTTAGAGTGGTCGTTTGACACTATTCTCGTTGAAAAATACAAACCAGAATGGGTTCATCAGTTATTGAAGGAATATTCTATCAATAACAGATTAATTGGTCATGGTGTGCGTTACTCATTGTTTGATGCTAAATGGACAAAGCGACAAGAGTCCTGGATCAGAAAACTAAAAGCCGAGGTAAAAAGATATAACTATAATCATATTACCGAGCATTTTGGTTTTATGAGTCATTCCGATTTTCATAAAGGCGCGCCATTGCCGGTTCCATTCAATAAAAAATCTCTTGCTATTGGAACCGATCGTTTAAAAAGATTACAACATGCTGCTGAATTACCAGTAGGTGTCGAGAATCTCGCCTTCGCGTTTTCAAAACATGAAATAAATAAACAGGGTGAATTTTTAGACTCGCTTGTTGAATCCGTAAATGGATTTCTCATTCTTGATCTGCATAATCTTTATTGCCAGTCACAGAATTTTAAAACCGCGATTATCGAATTAGTAAAATCCTATCCTCTTAAAAAAGTGAAGGAGATTCATATTTCGGGGGGAAGCTGGCAGAACAGCGTTTACACAAAAGACATTAAAAAAGTAAGACGGGATACACACGATGAAAAAGTTCCGGCTGAAATTTTTAAAGTACTTCCGGAAGTAATGAAACTTTGTCCAAATGTTGAGTATGTTATTTTTGAACGTCTTGGTGATACTTTACACAACGAAAAAGAAGCAGAAGATTTCAGGAAAGATTTCAGGAGGCTTAGGAAAATTATCGCAGGAATAAATTCATCGAAAAAAACACAAACACAGAATCAGAAACCATCGGCCGCCAAAGGCTTGCCGACAGCGCGGCCAATAACTAATAACCAGAAACTAAATCCACCTCTTTTCGATCAACCACTTTACAATGAACAGCAATTTATTCTTGATGTTCTTCGAAAATCTCAACGTCCATCAGAAGCATTTTCACTCTTAAAACAAAAACAACTTCCCGACTGGAACATCGCATCCTGGAACACATCTATGTTGGAAACGGCCATTGGCTTAATAAGGAAATGGGACCTATAAAACACGTAGAAAATAATCCCCACTCCTTCAGTAACATTCCCGCATCCCTCTGCCCAAAAGGTTTCCGCTAATCCTTATTTCTGGTATAAGAATTTATCCTGATCATAATGGAATGAATTTAAAACTAAAAAGGGATGAAAAAAGATGTATGCTGTTGGATTATTGCCTTTTTTAATTGCACATTACTTGTTGCTCAAACTCCGAATTGGCTGTGGGTGAAAGATGCCACTTCTGGTAACAATGAAATTGCCTGGGATGTTTCATGCGATATGAATACCGGGGATGTATATATCGGAGGTAGTTTTGAGGGAGGTCTGAGTTCTGTTTTCGGATCTTCTTTTCTGAATGTGTTCGGACAAAAAGATGGTTATCTCACAAAGTACTCTCCTACAGGAACGATTATCTGGGCCAATAAGATCGGCGGATCAAATGAAGATGAGATAAAAGGTGTAGCCACCGACCCTTCGGGGAATGTTTACGTTACAGGAACCTTTAAAGGAATCATTGATGCCGACCCTTCTGCCTCCGACTTCACTTTAACAGCTAATGGCGGTATTGACGGTTATCTTGCTAAATACAATTCTGCCGGGCAATTTATCTGGGCAGTAAAATTAGGAGGAACAAACGATGAAGATGTGTGGAGAATATTTGCCGACGGAAATGCTGTATACATTACTGGCTCCTACCGTTCGTCTGCCACATTTTACTCCACAAATTCAACTACAAAAAATACCGCCGCTAATCAAGCCGGTGAAAACTTCTTTGGCGCCAAATATAATTCTGCCGGAATATGTACCTGGGTGGTAACTGCGGGAAGCGATAAAGATGATTCGGGTCATGATGTTGTTGCAGATAACAATCGTGTTTATTTTCTTGGCGATTATAAAAATAATTTAACTGTATACGATGGATCAGGCACACAGTGTAATGTAATGCCAATACAATCCAACGACAAAACAGATGTGTTCATTCTTGCTATTGATCCTTCAGGATCCTTTGCGTGGATTACGAACGCTTCTTCTCCTGATCAGGAAACAGGAAATGGCATTACACAGGATGCAAACAATATTTACATAACTGGTTCTTTTAAAGACGATGCAGTGTTCCCTTATCCTTCAGCCACGTTCACTCAGAATTGCCAGGGAGGAACAGATATTTTTGTTGCTGCCATTTCAAAAACCACAGGAAATTACCAATGGGTTTCGTCTCAAACAGGATCGGCCAACGGAGATGAAATGCCTTATGAAATAGATTGCGATGGCAATGGGAACGTTGTTGTAGCGGGATATTTTAAAAGTTCTCTCAATTTTTCCTCCTACGGGGGGCCTAACCTGAATTCATCAGGCAACGAAGACATCTTTATTACAGGATTCAATACTTCAGGTAATTTTCAATGGGCAAAAAAAGCAGGAGATAATGGCCGCGATATACCGCATGGTTTAAGCCTTTATAACGGCGATGTTTATTTTTCCGGAGAGTATGAAGATAATGCTGCATTCGGAAGCATTGTTCTTTCTAACGGAGGAGGCAAAAATATTTTTGTTGGCCGTACGGGTTGCACACAAATAAGCAACAATACTATTTCGGGTTCACAAACTGTTTGCGTAGGTACCCAACCCGCTGGTATTGCCGGTTCTGTGCCGGTTGGTACAAGCAGTTCCTTTACCTATTTATGGGAACAAAGTAGCGATGGAAACTTCTGGATACAGGCAAGCGGAAACTACACAACGCAAAATTATTCGCCTCCCCAATTATCTTCCGATGTGTATTACAGAAGAAAAATTGTCACTTCCCAAAACTGCGGTCCGGTTCCAATAAGTAATATAACTTCAGTAAAATATACCCCTCTTCCATCTCAGGCTTTCGCAGGTGAAAATAATACCGTATGCAGCGCCAGCATAAACCTTAATGCTCAGTTGCCAGTAACAGGTTCGGGAAAATGGACACTCGTACAAGGAAACGCTTCTATTGTTTCAATAAATTCGAACTCTACACTCATTAGTAATTTACCACAAGGAAAATCTGTTTTCAGGTGGACCGTCTCAAACGGCGCTTGTCCTTCTTCATCCGATGATGTGGAAATAATCCGTGATGCGGCTACCGATATAGCTTATGCAGGACCCGACCTAACAGTTGATCTTCCTGTTTTTCAATTAAGCGCTAACACTCCTTCCGCGGGTACAGGAACCTGGAGTATACTGGAAGGAGATGTGACCTTTAGCAACATCAACGATCCAAAAGCAAAGATCACGTTAATAGCAGAGGGACAAAATCGTTTAAGATGGACACTCAAAAACGGATCATGTCCTGATAACAGCGACGACATCAGCATTTATCTTTCTCCTCTCGAATTTCCAAACGCCTTCTCCCCTAATGGAGATAATATCAACGACGCTTTTACTATTCCTTCACTTGATCGTTATGAAAATGTAAGATTTTATGTTTATAACCGCTGGGGCAGCCTGGTTTATTATAACGATAATTACCGCAATAACTGGCGAGGAAGTAACATGGACAATGCAAGGCTGGCAGACGACACCTACTACTATACACTTGAAATACCATCGAAAACAAACTATACGGGATTTATAGTTTTAAAACATGAGAAATGAAATTTAATTTACTGATTATATTATTGGTATTTTCTATCAGTTTATTTTCGCAGCACCGTAGCGATTATATTCAGTACATCTTCAATGGTTTCTTTTTTAATCCGGCTTGTGCAGGAAGCAGGGAGGCTCTGAACATGTCGGCCCACTACCGTAAGCAATGGATTGGTATAGAGGGTGCTCCCGAAACAATTTCATTTGGTATAGATGCTCCCATTAGAAGTAAGAAGGTCAATCTTGGATTTCTCGCAATGAACGATCAATATGGTGTATTTAATCATACCAGGGCCAGCCTGGCTTATGCATACAGATTAAGATTAATTAACGGCTATTTATCCTTTGGGCTTCAGGCTGGTTTTGACACGTATACTTCCAACCAAAGCAAACTTCATACAATTGAAGTCAATGATCCCAGTTTTAATTCTGTAATTCAAAGAAACACAGTGTTAAATGCAGGAGCCGGAACATTTTATTATTCAAAACGTTTTTTCATTGGAGCATCAGCGCCCGATTTACTCAATGGATATTTTGATAAATACCGTTCCTTATTATTTCATACCGGTTACCTCGCCGACATAACAAGCACCTTAAAATTTAAACCTGCAGTCTTTGTAAAATATATTTTCAATTCTCCGGTTGCTGCAAACGTGTCTGGTTCTTTTTACTGGAAAGATATCATTGGTGTTGGAGCCGGTTATACTTTAAATACTTCTTTAATTGCTTTTCTTGACCTGCGTTTAAACGATCAGTTTCGCTTTGGATACGGCTACGATCACACTCTTACAAAGTTGAATACGTACTGTATTGGAAGTCATGAAGTGCTGCTTCGTTATTTGTTCCGTTACAAAGTTGAATCTTTAAGTACAAGATACTTTTAATGCTGAAGCAAATTTGTTTAATAATTACTTGCCTGGGTGCGCTGAATTTATTTTCACAAAATGAAAATAAGGCCATTAAAGCTTCTTCTAAAAAAGAAGACTCATCTCGTATTAAAATAAAACGATTAAAAGTTAACTCCGAGAACTCAGATTTTTGTCCGTTCATTCTGAACGGGAAACTTTTTTTTGTTTCGTCGAGATACAACGAATTAGGAGTGGTTTACGCCGATGATAAAAACAACGCCGAAACAACCGATCTCTTCTATACAAAAAAAATTGATTCAATTACTTTTTCAAAAGTAAAGAGCCTTGATGGGGAAATAAACAGTAAACACAACGAAGGGCCCTTTTGTTTTAATAAAAAGGGCGACATTATTTATTTTACATCTAACGATGCCTCCAATCTTTTAAAAATTTTCAGATCAAAAAAAACAGAGAATGGCTGGTCCGCCCCCGAAGAAATGTCGTTTTGTCCAGCCGGCTTTTCTTCCTGCCACCCTACTCTTTCGCAGAACGAAAAAACGATTATCTTTTCATCAGATGTAAGCGGTGGCTTTGGAGGGATGGACCTTTATCAGGTGCGACTGGAAAATAATGTATGGACAAAAGCTACAAATCTTGGAAAAAAAATAAATTCAGAGAACAATGAAGTCTTTCCTTTTCTGACAAAAGATAATAAGCTTTATTTTTCCAGCAACAGAAAAGAGGGCTATGGCAAGCTGGATATTTATTTCACTTTTCTCGACAAAAAAGAAAAGATCTATCATCCTGAATTACCAATAAATTCCGGGTCAGATGATTTTGGCGTGTTTATAGATTCTTCAGGCACTTCAGGTTATTTTTCTTCCGACAGAATTGCCCAGAATAAAGACGATATTTTTTATTTCTATACCTGGATACCTCAATTATCCGACTTTAATAAATTTGTCGCTAAAGATAAATTCTGTTACACGTTTTACGAAGAATCGGTCATTAGCGGAAGAGACACGCTCGATCTTACATATGAATGGAACTTTGGCGATGGCCAGAAAGCCAGGGGAGAAAAAATAAAACACTGCTATAATAAACCCGGCCATTACACTGTTGACCTAAACATTGTACAAAAAGTTTCGGGCGAAGTTTTTCAGAGCCAGGCCAGTTATTCATTAACCGTAGAAGAACCGGAACAAATAAGTATTAATTCTAGAGATACCATTATTACCGGAAATGACATTGTGCTTTCCCGATCATCGGCCCTTAAAAAATACACTATTAATAAAACATACTGGTCGTTTGGCGACGGAAAATACAATGAAGGAGCAGCTGTGAAACACACTTACCAGAAAAAAGGATACTATACCGTAGAATTATTGGTTGAAGCAAAAAACCAGTCAACAGGTAAAATAGAAAAACTAAAAGTCGAAAAACAAATCGTGGTCAGAGACCAGAAAATTTATGCATCAAAATAAATACATACTCTTATTATTATTTTTAATAATTACTTCAAACGTACTGGCGCAACAAATCCCGTCCGAAGAAGAACAAATTCCTTACATCTGCACGTTCAGTAAAAATTCCGATAAACACTGGGGTGATGATGATTTTGTACAAACTTTTTTCTTTGTAATTCCCGAATCATATAAAAAACCAGTTTATATAAGAATCCTTGATCCGGAAACAGGAGGAACCATTGATGAAAATCATGGACCGTTTAACAGCAAAACAAGGTTTTCGATTTACGGAGGCAACAAAGCGCATTCAGACCCTGCAGCTAAAAACCCTGATCCTACGGGTAATTATAAAAGTGGCACCCTGCTCGCTACACAAACCTTCAGTAACGAAAAAAACTATGATGGTAAATGGTACAGTTTTGGGCCCTTTAATCCAATTGAGGGAGAATTACAAAATGATATTGGCGGTAGGGTTTTAAAAGTAGTTATTGAAGGTCTTGAAGGTGATGATGGAAACCTGTACAGGCTTTTTTTATCATCAAACGCCGATGAAAACAAACCTGTTGAGGGAGGAAATGGTTTTGCTTATGAATATTGTTTCAGGCTGGCCGATTCGAAGGGTTCCACTTCTCATCTTTACCCCTTTGTGTCGCAAAACGTAACAGCGGTAAAAATTAAAATTTTCGATTTCGACAACGATGGACTTATCCGTGTTGTTTCAGTTGCAAAAAAGGGCGATGTGAATATACCTTCGGTTGAAGGCACATGGCTCGAAAGCACGCATAGAATTTCAAAACCCGAAATAAATACCTCTCTTGATGTGCAATTTGTAAAACAAAAAGACATCAAGAACAACAATATAGTTGTGTTTATTTCAAATCAATATGGAGAACTGATGCCTTTCTTTACTTCTCCTATCGGCGGGATCCCAAAATACGCCTATAAAATAGGTGTAAAAGTAGAAGACTAAATTATTTGCTATGAAACTTAAATACATTTTGTTCCTTATTTTCAGTTTAACCGAGGTATTCCGTGGATATACACAAACTTACAACTTCAGAAACTACTCCGAAGAAAACGGTCTGAATGACGAATATATTTATTGTATTTCCCAATCATCTAATGGGTTCCTTCATTTATCTACAGGTGAAGGATTATGCATTTTTGACGGAACTAATTTTAAAACATACAAAAACAAAATTATTTCCGGCAATTTTGTAACTACTCATTATATCGATTCAAAAGGAACGGTATGGCTCGGCCATAATCAAAACGGAGTTTCCTGTTTTAAAGAAGGAAAATTCTTTCATCTTAAAAGTGATCAGCTAAAAGATCACAAAGTAACCCACATAACCGAAGATATTCAAAATAACATATGGGTTTCTACTCTTGGAGGCGGTTTATTCAGGATTGATGTAAACATGAATGTTGCCTGTGTATCGCCCGAAGAAATTAAAGAAATTAACTGGTTTTGTTTTATTCCTGGTGGAGAGATAATCGTTGGAACTTCTGACGGACTTAAACTTTTAAAAAGAAGCGGTGGAAATAAAACTGAATTAATACATACCATTTCTTTCTTTGATTACAAAAACGTAAAACAGGTTATTCCGGCATCAGAGAAAGCCTCATCCTTTTGGATATTAGTGGAAGGAGAAGGAGTTTATAAAATAGAACGGAACGGTTTATCATTCACTGAAAATTTACACATTCAGAATGAACTTAATTCCGAAAAACAAAAAATCACTTGTCTTTTTGCCGATCAGGCCGGGAATTTATGGGTAGGACTATTCGGGGAAGGGATCAGAAAAGTTATTCTTGACAATAAAAATAATTCTTCTTTCACAGTTCTTAAGATGGATAAAAATAACGGTTTGAAGAACCAATATATTCAATCTATTTACCAGGACAATGAAGGTAATATGTGGTTTGGCACCTTTGGTGGTGGGTTAATTGAAAAACCAATAGAAAAATTTTCCTTTTTTGGAGCAAAGGAAGGTTTGCAAAGAACAAATATTAAAAAGCTGGTTAATGATGACCAGGGGAATTTGTGGATTGGTACCGACAAGGGGCTTTGCTATTTTGATAAAACAACAAATTCATTTCATTTTTTTGATAAAAATAATGGATTTGTAACTGATAGAATAACTGCGTTACATTATGATTCAAAAAATCAGCTGTGGATAGGTACCTCCGAAAACGGTGTATACAAATATGATAAATCTAAACTCAAATTTGAAGATTTTTCTAAGAAAAATAAGCTTTATAATTTATCGGTTAATTGCATAATAGAAAAAGAAAACAGGATCCTAATTGGAACCACTAATGGATTATACTCATACGATACTGAGACAAATGAAACAGAACTGGTAACAACTACAAATGGTTTACTTCATAATAACATTATCGATTTATTTTCCGACAGCCGTGGACGGATATGGGTCTCGTCGCATGGTTCTCCACCCTATTATATTTACGAAAGAAAAGTGGTGCCGTTTAAAAATATTCCTGGTCTAAATTCATTCAATATAAATTGTGTTACAGAAGATAAAAATGGCAATATCTGGATTGCGACCGACGGCGATGGCGTATTTAAATATGACAATAAATTATTTTCATGTTTTACTGATAAAAACGGGCTTCTTTCCAATTACTGCAGTGGTATTATAGCAGATGATAATAACTCTGTTTGGGTAACTCACCGCAATGGCCTAAGCGAGAAGAAAGAGATTCATACTTTATTCAATAGTATTACAAACAAAAACGGCTTATTATTCAATGAAAATAACCTGAATGCTATCCATAAAGACAACTATAGTAATCTATGGTTTGGCACCTCGCAGGGAATTGTTCATTATGATTCGGATATGGGCGGCAATAATGAAGTTATTCCGCGTTTATTTATCACTGGCATCAGTCTCAATGGCGTTCAGCATCCGGCAAGTGAATCCATCAAAAAAAAATACGGTTATTATTCTCTTAAAGTAGATTATAAGGCAATTTCGCTTACAGATCCTCAAAGTATAAAATACAAATATCGTTTACTCGGAATAGATTCGTTCTGGAAATCAACTACATTTTCAAATGCCGATTTTCCGCGGTTAAACGACGGAGACTACGTTTTTGAAGTAGTGGCCAGTAATTCAAACGGCATCTATTCATCTGTGCCTGCAAGAATTTCATTAAGGATAGAACCTCCTATATGGAAAAAAATGTGGTTTTATTTTCTGTTGATCACCATGATTGTTATTCTGACTTATGTAAGTGTGTATATAAGAATTAATAGTCTTAAAAAGACGCAGATTTTGTTACAGGATACGGTGAAGCAGAAAACTTTTTTATTGCAAAGAGAAAAGGAAGAAGTTGAAAAAATAAAAGTAGAGCTCGAGCATAAGAATAAAGATATTACTGATAGTATTAATTACGCAAAAAGAATACAGGATTCCTTATTACCACCGGAAAGCCTTATGAATAAACTTTTTCTGAAAAAATATTTTGTTCTTTATAAACCGAAAGACATTGTTAGTGGTGATTTTTATTGGTCGGCTCCTTTAAAAATTAACGAGCAGGTTACTTTGTCTCTCGCTGCAGTTGTAGATTGCACGGGGCATGGTGTACCGGGAGCCTTCCTGAGTATTGTTGCCAATGATTTTTTAAAGCAATCTCTGAACACAAATCACGGAAGAAGAATAAATGAAATTCTTGATCAGTTAAACAAAAGTATTATTTCCACTTTAAATCAATCATCAGACTCAAAAATAAAAGTAAAAGACGGGATGGATATTGCACTAATTGGAATTGACTACAGTAGTCAAACGCTTTATTACTCTGGGGCCAACAACCCCGTTTATATTTTCAGAAAGGTATCGGAAAAAGCTCAGCTTACTATTTTACATCCTACCAAACAAGCAATCGGTTTAATAAATGAAAACATCAGCAACTATGAGTCATGTGAATTTGATTTATTACCAGGAGACAACATCTATTTGTTTTCAGACGGGTATGCTGATCAGTTTGGAGGAAACGACGATAAGAAATTAAATTACAGAAGATTTAAAGAGATTTTGTCGCAAGCATGTGAATTACCGATTGGACTACAGAGGAATTTTTTAGAAAAGAAATTTGAGGAATGGAGAAAAACAACGGATCAGACGGACGATGTATGTGTAATGGGTATCAGAATCTAGTCCTGATGATAAAAGTTTACCAGGATGCCTGTATTAAATAATACGGGGTATATAAAAGCAAAAAAGCCCCAGCGATAGCTGAGGCTTTTTATTTAAAATTGGCATCGACATACTCTCCCGGGCTTTAGGCCAAGTACCATCTGCGCAGGCGGGCTTAACTTCTCTGTTCGGAATGGGAAGAGGTGATCCC
>JAJONO010000052.1 GCA_021323535.1 Bacteroidota bacterium | reverse complement strand
GTAAACAAATGTCTTATTCATGAGAGCCTGAATATGATCAGGTATATCGTATGAAACATCTTTACGGGACGGAATAATTGTAAAAATTAGTTCTTTGTCCTTGGTTTGCTTCACAAATTTAATTCTGAACAACGCTTTTATCTTATCCCGGTTTTTAAACACGTATTTGTATCTATAGTAATAATAAGAATCGTTGGACCCTTTCTCTAAATTGTCAGTTCGGTAAGTGTAAAGATATTTATGGTCGGCAAAACGGTTATGATAAGGAGTCGAATCTGCGAGGGCTTTAGGACTGTAATATAAATGATTGTAGTATTCTGTTATAGCTTTTGTTTCAGAAACAGAACACTTGGTGATGTTGTAGCCCAGCTTCCATTGTCGTTCAAGGAATAGAATTGAAAGTTCTCTGAGGTATCGGTAAGGGCAAAATGAATTTTAACTGAGGAATCGCTGCGCGTATTTAATGAATTTCCCTGGGGATCGTAAGCGCTGATCTCGTACATGCCTCCGCTTTTAAACAACATGGTTTCATTGTTCATTTTTGTTGTCATCGGAATTCCCGATAACATGATCTCAACAGGATTTCTGAATTCCCTGTAAAATACTTTCACGGGGCCATTGTAGTTTTGTCCATCAGTCGTTACGAAAGCATTTCTATCAATGTTGATCACGCTTCCTGATTCGTATTGCAGCCTGATCGATGAAGTTGAATTAAATAAATAAAGCGTATCGTTGATATCAATTCCTGGAATGGGCTGGTTAATACAGCTGAGTTGCTTTGGTTTGAATTTCGCCGAGGCAACTGCTGAAGTTTGTTTTGATTCCTTCGCGGGTTTTGTTTCGGCGCGAAAGAAATTTCCGTAATAAGCAAGATCAATATTTTTACGGTTTTGTTTCGAGCCCACAACGTAAGTAATAGTTTTGTTTGCCTTCAGAAAGGTGTTGTTACTACTAATGGAAATGGTTTTTAACTGAGAGAGGAGGTGAAGGCTATCCGTCATTAATCCCGGATCGCTTGCCTGGATACTGATCTGTTCAACAGGATTATCTTTCAGCAATGGAAAGAAAAAATTTTCGTTGAAACTACTTCCTTTAAGAATTCTCACGTCTTTTAATTCGGGAAGAAAGGAAAGTGGTTCGGTGAGATTGTTCAGGTCGCAGTCTTCAAATTGCAGGGATTTGATCTTTGTGAATTCAGACATGAGCGTGATAACACTGTCCATGTCAAATTCAATGTCTTTGAAACCTACAAGTTTCAAAGCTTTCACGTCTTTGTAATCGTCGAGCGATTCGAGATGCAGAAGTAAACGCAGATCTTTTTTGATCACGAGGCATGCATTATCATTCATTTCGAATTTCTGGCCAACCTTATAGTATCTGAAGGTTTGTGAATGAATAATGCCAATAGTACACACAACCAGAGCAAGTGTCAGGTGCTTCATATTTGTTGAATTAAAAATGTAAGAGAGTAATTACAACGCGTGTGTGGTTGTTGTAAATATTTTAAATGTTGTTTTTTATTTGAACCAACTGCTGTACATCTGGTAGTTATTGGCGATACGGTCAATTTCCCCGCTGATAAGCTCCTGCGAAATGTCTTTTACCTTTTTTGCCGGAACTCCCGCGAAGATGCAACCCGGAGGAACCACTGTTCCTTCTGTTACAACAGCTCCCGCCGCTATAATGGTGTTACTTCCTATCTCGCAATTATCCATCACAATGGCCCCCATCCCAATCAGCACATTATCGTGAACCTTACATCCGTGAACGATGGCGTTGTGTCCAACCGACACATTGTTACCTAAGTGCACTTTTGTTTTCTGGTAAGTGCAATGTAACACGGCTCCGTCCTGAATGTTCACTTTGTTCCCGATCCTGATGCTGTTCACATCTCCTCGTACCACCGCGTTGAACCAGATACTACAGTCGTTTCCTATTATTACATCGCCCACAATCGTGGCGTTGGGTGCAACAAAACAATTTTCTCCTAATTGCGGCGAAACACCTTTCACTGGTAATATAACTGGCATGATTTAACTCTTTTTAAAGATTTGATCTCACAAAGGTCAAAAAGTTTTTGATTAAATAAAAAATACGTTTACTTTTGTTCTCATAAGATGTTATTCTTTAAACATACAAATTATCGTTATCACCGCATGTGTCACATTATGTGGCCCATTTGTATGCGCTAGTCTATAGACCGGCAACCAGCTACTCTTTCCTTTTTTATTCACCCAACAAAAATCAACCGTTATGGTACGTTCTGACATACAGGAGCAAATCCTGGAAAAATTAAATGCACTCGTGGTTGTTCTTAATAGCCGCGGAAATGCCGAATATGTAAGCCAATCAGCCTGCCAGCTTTTAGGTTATGATCCTTCACAACTCATAGGAAGCAACTGGTGGGAAGTGACGCGTTTTTCAAAACCGGAAGGCGAACGCACCCGAAATGAAATTATGGCGCTTATGAGAAAGAGCAACAATACTACTGAAACGTTTGAGCACTTGTTCAGGACATCGTATGGTGGTGAAAAATGGATACGCTGGAATGTTTCTTTTCTCGACGATGATCAGATCATTGGTATTGGCTACGATATAACCGATCAGAAACTACAGGAGAAACAATTGCTGGAACGTAACCGGCTTTTGCAACAACATAATAAGGAAATAAAGGATAGCATTTTTTACGCGCAACGCATTCAGCAAAATAGTCTGCAATCGAAGGAGTTTGTGAGTTCGGTTTTCAATAGCAGCTTTGTGTTGTACCGGCCGAAGGATATTGTTAGCGGGGATTTTTATTTTTTCTTCCAGGATGAAGAAAATAAATACGCCATTGCTGTGGATTGTACCGGACACGGTGTGCCGGGCGCTATGATGAGTATGGTTGCGAATTCCATCATCAAGGAAGTTCTGCTTAATAAAAAAGCAAAATCGGTTTCTAAGATCTTATATGAATTGGATAAGGAGCTATTCAAGTGTATTAACTCTTACGGCACCGAAATAAACAGCGACGGAATGGATGCCGCTGTGATCAGTGTAAACAAAAAAACAAATCGTTTGCATTTTGCGGGAGCTTTTCGTCCTTTGATGATTATCCGTAACGAACAGGTTATCGAGTTGAAAGCGAGCAGATACCCATTGGGTTTTTATAACGACGTGGATAAAATCTTCGAAGAACATGTCATCATTCTTCGGCCAGGAGATAATTTATATATGTTCACGGATGGATTCATTGATCAGTTTGGAGGTGGAGAGAATAAAAAATTTAACCGGAAAAATTTCAGGGAACTTTTAAAAATTGCTGCAGAGATGAGCCCGGCCGAACAGGAAGCCTTCCTCGAGTATTCTTTAAATAATTGGAGGCAGGAAGAAGAACAGACGGATGACGTGTTGGTGATAGGGATTAAAATTTAATTCGCGACGTTTTTTAAAGCCGCGATTACACAGATTCGCGCAGATCAGTGGAATCAGATAGCGGAGCTATCTTTAATTTTAAATTACACAGATCTGTGTTAATTCGTGAAATTCGTGTCAAAACCCTGAAGTAATTCGTGTTTTGAAATTAATGTAGATTCGTTTATATTAGTAAATACTATTTAACCAGCGAATGAAAAACGTTCATGTTAGCACAACCGTTGGAGCTGTTTTAAATTTAGCTTCTATTGTGTGCATCGCCTTGCATTACAATCTCGCCGCTGCTATTCTTTCATTACTTGCGTATTTTGCTTCCATTAAAGAAGTTTCGAAGTACACAAGTTGGTACCAGTTCATTACTGTGTTTGCTTCTGCCGCATTGATCGGGGTAGCCATCGAGCTCCCATTCCTGTCAATTCCTTTTATTCTTGTTTCATGTCTCGCCGCCGGTTTTGGTTCAATTCTGCGAATTGTTTTCTTTAGGATCTTTTCTTACACCAATCATTCATGGTATGAGCCGCTGATGTTTGTTGTTACACTGGGAGCCTATCTTGCAGGAAACCTTTTAGGCGATTATGATTGGAAAGCCTGGAGTTTTCCGGCGCCTCTCATCTTATTTCAATCTGTTCTTGCATGGGGAATCCTTAAAGATAAAAAGCAATTACTCGCTCACGCGCAAGGCGGTTATAAGGTGCAGATCGGACAGGCAGCCACTGAATTTGAATTACCCGATCAGGATGGAAATCAGGTAAGGCTCTCGGATTTTAAAGGTAAAAGACACTTGCTGCTCATCTTCGTTCGGGGCGATTGGTGCCCGGGTTGTCACATGATGCTTCGCACGTATGAAAAGAATAACGATAAATTTAAATCGAAAAATATTTTAGTAATGGCCATTGGTCCCGACCCGGTTGGTGTGAATCGTGGCATGGTTGAAAAACTCGGGCTTGATTTCAAAGTTCTTTCCGATGAAGGGCAACGCACTGCCATGGTGTATGGTGTTCAGTTAAAAGAATACGATAACGATTTTGCTGAAAAGTATGATGAAGGTATTCCATTGCCTGCTTCTTTCCTGATAGATATAAATGGTGTTGTAAGATATGCGTCACGTCCTGATAAGGTCGGCGAATTTTTAAATCCTTCTTTGATTTTCCCTATCGTTGATCAGCTTGGCGGAAAAGTTTCGGGTAGCCGGGATGTTATGCAGGAAAGTACCGACCAGAAAAAAAACACAGGTACAAAAAAAATGGATCAGGCGCAGTTTGATGAAACCATCGCCTTAATGCAGAAGCAACTCAATAATTACGAAAGTATTATCGATCAGGCGAACGATGCCATGATTGTAATTGATCTTGTCGACGGAAAGATCCATCAGAGTAATCCAAGCGCTGCAAAATTGTTAGAATACAGCAGGGAAGAATTAGAGCAACGTAGCTTATTTGATCTTCATCCTAAAGAATACCTTCAAAAGAGTTCGGAGATAGTGGCCGATGTATGGGAAAAAGGCGGTATGATTTACAACGATATTCCTTTTCAGACCAAAAGCGGAAAACTGGTTCCGGTAGAGTGCTCGGCGAAAGTGGCTCCGTTTGCGGGAAGGCCGGCCATTGTGATCTACGCGAGGGATATTACTGAGCGCCTGAAAATGGAAAGTGAACTTAACGAACAAAGAAGACAGATCGAAGAAAAGAACAAAGATATTACCGATAGTATCGAATATTCGAAACGTATCCAGCGTTCTATTTTTATTGAAAAAGAAAAAATAAAACAATACGCACCCAAGTCATTTATTTTCTTCCAGCCACGCGATGTGGTGAGTGGAGATTTTTACTGGTTCACCAATTATGAGATCAAAGAAGACCTGGTTTCTGATAATGGTTATCATTATAAAGCAGGAACGAATGTGTTGGTTGTTGCCGCAGTGGATTGTACAGGACATGGAGTTCCAGGTGCATTCATGAGTATTATTGGTAATACCTTATTGAATCAAACACTCAATAACCTGAAGGTAAATTCGGCAGCTTATGCTTTGGATTATGTAAACGCGGAGTTGAAGAAGGCGCTTAATAAAAATAATGAGGATACGCCTTTGCGCGACGGAATGGACATTGCTTTATGTTGCATTGATATTGACGGAAAGCGATTGGAATACGCCGGGGCAAACAATCCGCTTTACATTATCAGGAATAAAGAATTGATTTTACTTAAGGCCGATAAACAACCCCTTACAGCATCGATCGACAGTGAATCGAAACCTTTTACCAATAATTTATTTGAGTTGCAGGAAGGCGACACTATTTATCTTTTTACGGATGGTTATGCCGATCAGTTTGGCGGGGATAAAGGAAGAAAATACATGTATAAACAATTCAAGGAAACCTTAGTGAGCATTCAGGATTTAAGTATGGAAGAACAACGAACAGAACTTCATAAGATTTTCGAAACATGGAAAGGGAATTTATCGCAGGTAGACGACGTTTTGGTAATTGGGATCAGGGTTTAAAAATGGAAAATGTAAGATGTAAAATGGGGCAGTGGTTAAAAAAGCAGAGTAAAAACCAGGCTTTAAAATTATAGGACATCTTTAAAACTCTTGTTTACTCTGCATTTATAATTTAGCACATCACATTTTCCATCTTACATCTTACATTTTCCCTTTTTACTTGATGTCTCCGCGCTTAGCGGCTTTCTTTAATTTTTTATTCGCCATAATTGCAATATCAACTCTTCGGTTTTTCGCACGGCCATCAATTGTTTCATTATTGTCAATAGGTTGAGCCTCGCCATAACCCACCGTTGTAACCCGCGAGCCCTTAATGCCCTGGATCTTCACTGTGTTGGAAACCGATTCGGCGCGTTTTACTGAAAGATCCTGGTTGTATTTATCATCGCCGGTATTATCGGTGTGACCTTCAATTAAAATTTCAGTGTCGTCATATTTCTGAAGCACTTTGGCAAGCTGCTGAATGTTATCTTTCGCTTCTCCTTTTAATGTAGATGAGTTTACATCAAATAATATTCCGGAGTCAAATGTAATTTTAATTCCTTCGCCAACACGTTCTACTTTCGCACCCTCAACGTCTTTCTGAATTTCTTCGGCTTGCTTGTCCATATAATGCCCAATGGCTGCTCCCGTTGCGCCACCAACAGCTGCGCCGATAATAGCGCCGAGTATGGTTTTATCTCCGGCAGCTTTACCGATAACAGCACCCGCGGCGGCTCCTGTTCCGGCACCAATAGCGGTTCCTTTTTGTGTACGGTTCCAGTTCTTACATGAATTGGTTAATAAGGCAAATGATAAAGTAACAAGAATTAAACGTTTCATTGAAATTGTTTTTACCAATGAACTGATAAAAGCGTGCCAACGAAAACGAATTAAGTTTTTTTGGACAGAAAAATTAAAGTGTAGAAATTAATTCTCTTTATGGTTTGTGTTATTATCAGAAGAGTCCGGGCATCATGCCGCCTGCCACTTTTTTCATCTCTTCTTCGTTAACCTTATCGGCTTTTTCTATGGCTTTGTTTATCGCGGTAAGAAGCAATTCCTCGAGTTGTTGTTTATCACCATGCTGAATGGAAGCATCGATAAAAATATTTTTTATTTTCCTGTTACCGGTAATCTCAATTTTAATATCGCCACTCGCTACTTCCGCAGTAAGAATAGTGTCGTCGAGTTTACGTTTAATTTCTTCCGCGAGTTTTTTAGCTTCCTGCAATTTGCTCATCATATCTCCGAATTTTCCTAACATGTTTTTTCGTTTTTTAATCAAGCAGATAATCCCGATGGTTATCGGCACGCTTCATCATTAATAAATTATTTCAACGCAGTTGGTATCAAACAAACAGGAATAGGATCTATTTTATGTTTGTTGGCGCTATGACGGGCGCCGTAAATTTCCATTACCTGTTTTTGTCTTTCACTAAGCTGATAAGTTTCTTTTTTTGAAATGTATTCCATTGCCCATTCCAGTTCGGGATAAGTCGCACCAATCTGATCTTCGTCAGTTCTTCCGTCGGCAAATAATCCATCGGTAGGTTTGGCGCCCTGAATGCTGTTTACTACTCCAAGTTCTTTTCCAAGAGCATAGACTTCGGTTTTGTAAAGGTCAGCAATCGGAGAAAGATCGACACCGCCGTCTCCATACTTTGTGAAGAAACCAACGCCGAAATCTTCTACTTTATTTCCTGTGCCTGCAACAAGTAATTTATTGTGAGTTGCAAAAGCGTATAAAGTTGTCATCCTGATACGCGCGCGCGCATTGGCCATTGTAAGAAAATCCTGTATATCGGTTGGAAGACTTTTTTCGAAGGCATCAAGAACTCCGGTAAGCTCAACTGTACCCTGTTCCACATTTTTAAAATTAGCTTTCAGCCATTCGATGTGTTCATTGCTTCGGTCAAACTCGTTTTTAAACTGCCGTATGGGCATATTCAGCACAATAACACGTTTTCCGGTCATTGCGCACAATGTAGAGGTCACGGCGCTGTCTATTCCTCCCGAAATCCCAATTACAAAACCATTGGTACAGGATTTTACGGAATAATCGGCCAGCCAGTTTACAATATGGTTAATAACTTCTCTGTGCTTCATCGTTAACAAAATTTTGTTGTAAAGTTAGAAAATTGGTCGGTTTTATACGGAGAAAGCTGATTATTTTTGCAGCGTGGATTTGAGGGCTATTCAATATCAGAAGAATTCGGAGATACTCAAAAAGTATCTTCCTGAACAAAGTGTGGATACGATTGCGCGATGGATCGTTGAATATGATTTTAAATTAAAGATCAAACGCGAACGAAGTACCAGGCTGGGTGATTACACATCGCCGCATAACGGACTTAATCACACGATCACCATCAACCATAATCTCAATAAGTTTTCTTTCCTGATAACATTAGTGCATGAAGTGGCCCATCTGGTTACTTACAATGAATATAAAAACGGAGTGGCGCCTCACGGTTACGAATGGAAAAATAATTTCAAAAAACTCATGCAGCCGTTTCTGACCACTGAAATATTTCCGCTTGAAGTTTTTTCGGCTTTGAGAAATTATATGCAGAACCCGGCAGCTACAAGTTGTACGGATACTAAGCTGTTACGTGTATTGAAACTGCACGATGAAGATTCAGATTCGCTGTTTGTGGAGCGCGTGCCTGATAATACATTCTTCTTATATAACAGCAAGGTTTTCAGAAAAGGAGAAAAAATAAGGAAGCGTATTAAATGCGTTGAATTAAAATCGGGATCGGTTTACCTTTTCGATCCGCTTACAGAAGTTCAATTGTTCGATCAACCGAATATCAGCGCTCAATCACTTTTGTAGAAAGCACCACGTTCGATTTATTCACTTGTTTTCCGTCAATGATATCGAGCATTAACAGCGAGGCGTTTTTGCCTATCTCTTCAATTGGCTGCGAAACCGAAACCACTTTTTTATCAATGATATTAAATAGTTCAATATCATCAAAGCAGGCGATCTTTAATTTGCCGTTATAATTTTCGAATTCTTTTTTACGGAGTGTTTTTAATAAAGCGGTAGCAATGTGATTGTTTAACGCGTAAACAGCATCCAGATCAGGATGTCTGGCAAGTAATTCTCTCATTGCATTTTCCACATCGGCATTAATGCTCTCGAAATGGATCATCTTAATAAGATCGTTATCCTGCTTTAATTTATTTTTGATCAGCGCGTCTTTGTATCCGTTCACACGATCTTCGATAGTGCTCAGGTACGAAGGGGAAATAGAAAGGCAGGCAATTTTTTTAGAGCCATCTTTCACCAGGTGCGATACAATTTCAAGTGAACCGCCGTAGTTATCAATCACCACGTAATTCGTGTTGAAGAGTGGAAGCAAACGGTCAATGAATACCAGCGGCGTTTTTGCAAAACGTGGCTGGTCGTAAAAAGAAGAATCTTTAAATGTAGTGGAAACAATTACACCGTCCACTCCCTGCTGGTTAAGCATCATTTCAACAAGACGTTTTTCTTTTTCTTCGTTTTCTTCGGTGCTGCACACCATAAGATTGTAGCCCCGCTCAAATAGAACGTGTTCAATATTTTTTGCGATTGTAGAATAAAACGGATTGGAAATATCCGCCACAATGAGTCCTACAAAATAACTCTTGCCTGTTCGCAGAGCTTTGGCAAATTTATTTGGCGTGTAATCCAACTGCGCCACTGCATCCAATACAGCGGTTTGTGTTTTCTTACTGATGCCATACTGATTTCCTTTTCCATTCAGAACCATCGAGATGAGGGTCTTCGAGTAGCCCAGCTGTTTCGAAAGGTCTTCTAACTGCAATCTTTTCATAGGAATAATTTTTTGGTGTAATTAATGGGATTCCGTATAAGTAAATCTAAAGGTATTTTAGGTAAAACTAAAAGAATTTTAGAGAAATTTAAAAGGATTTAGATATAACTGCATGAATATAAGACGATTTTCGGTTTTTTATAGCTGAACAACATCTTAAAAGTTATTAATGATTATTTGAATAGTGTTTTTATTGATTTAGGTTTGTAGCCTTTAAAAATGACCACATTACAAATTCCCGCTATGAAAGTTTCTAAACTAGCCGAAAACATTATAGGTTCAGAGATTATTAAACTTGCCGCCGAAGTAAACGAAAAGGTAAAACAAGGCGAAAAGATCTATAACCTCACCATTGGCGATTTTAACCCCAAAGAGTTCCCAATCCCTGCCGATCTTAAACAAATGATAGTGGATGCTTATTTCGCCGACCAGACCAATTATCCGGCAGCCGATGGAATGGCCGAACTGCGCCAGGCGGTAAGCGTTTTACTGAAGGAAAGAGGCGGCCTGGATTATAAGACGGATGAGATTCTTATTGCCGGCGGGGCAAGACCTGTTATTTACGCGATTTTCCGCGCACTGGTAGATGCAAATGACACGGTGATATTCGCGGTGCCATCCTGGAACAACAATCACTATAGCTATCTTAACGGGGCAAAACAATTGGTTATTGAAGCTAAGGCAGAAAATAATTTTATGCCGAGCGCGGTGGATATTAAACCTCATATTTCTAAAGCTTCGCTTGTAGCGCTTTGTTCACCTCAAAATCCAACCGGAACCGTTTTTACAAAGGAAGGCCTTGAAGAAATTTGCGATATGATCCTTGAAGAAAACAAAAGACGTGGTCCCGATCAGAAACCGGTTTATCTTATGTACGACCAGATCTACTGGGCGCTTACATTTGGCGATATAAAACATTACGATCCCGTGTCTCTTCGTCCCGAAATGAAAAATTACACGGTGTTTGTAGATGGTATTTCCAAATCGCTCGCTGCAACCGGGGTAAGAGTAGGGTGGAGCATGGGGCCAAAATTTGTGATCGATAAAATGAAAGCGATCTTAACTCATATTGGCGCATGGGCCCCAAAAGCCGAACAAATGGCCACTGCCAAATATTTATCCGACCTTAAACAATACGATAACTTTCTTGTTGAACAAAAGAAAAAAATCGATTTACGTCTTCGCGGATTTCATACCGGTTTTCAGAAACTGAAATCAGAAGGACATAATGTAGATTCTATTACACCCCAGGCTGCCATTTACCTTACTGTAAGATTTTCTCTTCATGGAAAGAAAACAGCTTCCGGACAAACATTAAATACAACAAAAGACATTACTAAATATCTGCTGGACGAAGCTAAGTTGGCCATTGTACCTTTTTATGCTTTTGGCGCTTCCGATAATTCAGACTGGTACCGCTTATCAGTTGGAACCTGCAGTGAAAAAGATGTAGACGGAATCATTTCAGGATTGCGTAACGCGTTACAGAAATTATCCTAGGAATTTATTTTTGAGATTTGAGAGCGCTCCGTAGACACACTGCGGGGCGTTTTTATTGTGTATCGTCCACAAATAAAAAGCCCCGAAGCGATATGCTTCAGGGCTTTTAAGTTTTATAATCGAATTAATTATTCAACGATTAATTTTTTCGTGCTAACAGCGTTTCCAACTTTTACATTCACCATGTAAATGCCGGTAGCTAAGTTAGAAAGATCGAAGTTGATAGTATTTTCTCCAACCTGTGCAGTTGTTTTGCTGCTTTTCACGAGTTGACCAACTGTGCTGTAAACATCAATTGATACATTAGCGTTGTCAACCATGTCAATAGAAAGAACAGCGTTTCCTGAAGCAGGGTTAGGATAAATTACTGCAGAGTTAACGCTTTCAAGAGCGTTTTCCTTTACACCAACAACCGCGAGGTTGAAATCCATTTTTGGAGCACAAAACCAATGTGCGTTACTTGTTAAACCAGCAAAGATAGTTCCAGGCTGTGCACCAGGTCCCTGACTGTGAGTAATAGTGAAACCAGTTGTTATTGTACTTGTTTTGGTAGGATTTGTACCAATGGCCATTGCACCGGAAACAGGTGTCATATAGTGCATCACGGCTTTTTTCTCAACCTGTAAGTTAGTACCTAATTTACTAATGTTAAGTTCGGTTGGAGAAAGGAAGTAGTTACCTGAACCACCACCGTTCTGAACGTCGATGCAACGTACTTTAATATCAGGAATGATATTGTATTTTACACCGCTGTTAGTAAAGTTAGTGTCAGATTCAGCCCATGAAATTACTACGAATTTACCATCAACAGTACGTGAAGCCTGAATACGGGCGTCAGATACTTGTTTAGCGCCAGCATCTTCATCGAATGGGTTCTCAGAGAATCCACCTTCGCCAGATGTTCCGCTAGGAGCTTCAGATGACATAGAGTCAACAACCATATAATCCCATGTTGATGTAGCTCCATCTAACATGAAATCATAAATGTAAGGTCTGTCACCAGGAACATGGCCCCATGAGTAGGTAGCGGTAGAAGAGTTAACACTTAAAGTGTTTGTGAAAGAATATCCTACAGAATCCTGCTCTTCTCTTGAAGAGGCAACAACTGTCATTACCAAGTGTAATTTGTTATTAGCGTCAACAACTGCGCCGATACCTTCAGATGCGTTAAACAAAGGAATGGTTTTAGTTGTATTTTCTGGAACTGCGTAAAGATGTTTGATAACGTTTGAGAATGTTGGTGAAGCGAAATCGATACCTGGCATTAATGACCATGAGCCACCACCATCAGAAGTTCTCCAAACGATTGGCTGATATCCGCTGCTATTTGCATTAGCTGGCGAATTACGAACACCAATGATGAAAGCGTAACCATGAGTTCCCGCTTCGTTGAATGCTAACATTGGCGAACCAGTTGCCATGAAATAGTCGTCAGAAGTAGAACCAGCGGTTCCTGCAGTGTTCATGTATACAACACCGTTGAACATGATAGAATCTCCAACCCAGTCAAATACACCAGCGTTATAGGTTCCTTTTACCATGTTGATACCTCTGTAACCATAACCTGCGTTACTTGAAGTGTTATTGATATCATTAACGATCCTTCCAACTGATCTCATTTTACCATCGTTAGTAGCAGTGAAGCAATAACGTGGGAAATCAACTTTACCTACAGCCGTGTTAGTTAACGGAGCAGAGTTGTTAATGAATTGCATGGCACCAGGTGCAGCGCTTGCAGTTGAGTTATAGTTAGCTGTACCTAATTGCTTAGAAGCAAAGAAACTTCCTTGCCATCCGCTACCGTTGGTAGTAGGACCCGCAGCAACAACATAAGCGTTGTTGATGTTAGTATTACCAGCAGGGTTGTAGATACCACCACCCGGGTAACGCCCCTGGTTAGCATCGCTCCAAAGAGCTGTACTGTCCCATGTAGCACCCCAGTCTGTAGAAATTTCGGCAACGATAACACCAGTGTTATCTACCGGGCTACCTGAATATGTATTACTACATCTGTGGATATAAGATACTGTGTTTAACGCACTGTTGTATTGTAAAGGTCTTTGTTCACTCACAAGCACGCCGTAAAGGTTTCTTGAACCTGCGATAAGGTTCCATGTACCGGTTGGTGCAGCACTCATGCTTGCCTCCGGTTGTGGATTAGTTGCAACTGAGTTGTTATTCAGAGTAGACGCTGACGGCTCTTTCATTGTTCTGAGCATTTTCTGATGGTACTTTTCAGCAACATCAACCTGCCCTGCCGGCTTTGTTCTACCTTGTTGAGGAAAAGCGCTTACTGCTGCTAGTAAAAGCGATCCCAATAGTAGTTGTTTTTTCATGTTATTTGGTTTTAGTTTTTCTAATTATATAAGAGGCTAAAATAGTAAATAAATTACCACATACAAAATTAAATTTGATCATAAATAGCCCGGAAAACAAGGATTTTGTTTGTTAAAAACAATGGAGATAAATCTAATTTACAAATAAAATCGCTGAACCGCAAATTTCATAAAACAAAAAAGCTGCTAATATCATTAGCAGCTTTTTTAAAATCTAATTGTATCTACAATTATTTTCCTTTGTTAACTGAACCAGCTAACTCAGCACCGGCTTTGAATTTTACTACTTTTTTAGCAGCAATTTTAATTTCTTTTCCGGTTTGTGGATTACGACCAGTACGAGCAGCGCGTTTAGCAACTGAGAAAGATCCGAAACCTACTAAACCAATACGGTCACCTTTTTTAAGTGCCTTGTGGATTGATTCGATTGTAGCGTCTAATGCACGACCAGCATCAGCTTTAGTTAATTTTGCGCTTGAAGCGATTGAATCGATTAATTCTGCTTTGTTCATTTTGTCTTGTGTTTTAAAAGTTAAACAATTAAATAATTTATTACGAAGCAAATGTATACGAAAAACCTTGCTTGTCAAGCCCTTCAGCGAAAAAAAAGCAAATTTTTGTTGATAAATCAGCCATTTGTTAATAAAACAGACCTGAGATAAGCCCTGTGTGCGGTTTCTGAACCCATGCCTTCCCGGTTCGGGCTATTAGTATGGCTTTGAAGGTATGATTGTCCTGCATTCTTTGCTGCAGGCTAAAACGATCAAATTATTGTAGCGGAATTTTTTATTGAAAAACCTCTCAAAAAATCGGCAACGTTCATCCTTTTCTTACCCTGTAGCTGCAGATCGGTTATTACGAGATAACCGCCGCCGCATTTTATTTTTAAAAAAGTTTTATTGTCGGTAAGCAGAGAACCGTTAGTTTCTCGGTTATCATTCTTTTCTTTTTCTCCGGCAAAAATTTTCAACACCAGGTTCGTGTCGTCCTGCCTTAGTTCCGTAAAGGCACCCGGATACGGAGATAATCCCCTCACATGATTATATACTTTGTCAATTGTTTTGTTCCAATCTATTCTGCAATCCTCTCTGAATATTTTCGGAGCGTGAGTAGCCTCACTATCATCCTGCTCTGAGAACTCAAGCGTTTTTCCTGTAAGAAAACTTTCCTGAATCTGTCTGGCTGTTTTTAAAATAAGTTCAGATCCCACCTGCATGAGTTTATCGTGTAATTCTCCGGCGGTTGTATCATCCTCAATTTTCACCCTTTCCCTCATTAGTATGTTACCTGTATCAATTTCGTGCTGAAGCTTAAATGTTGTAACGCCGCTTTCTTTTTCTCCGTTCATAACAGCCCTGTTAATTGGAGCGGCACCCCGGTATTTGGGTAGCAGCGAAGCGTGAAGATTATAAGTTCCCATAGAAGGCATGTTCCATACTGCTTCAGGAAGCATTCGGAAAGCTACAACGATCTGAAGATCGGCTCCGAGTGATCTTAATTCAGAAATAAAATTTTCATCTTTCAGTTTTTCTGGCTGAAGTATTCTGAGTTTATGTTCGAGCGCGTATTTTTTTACAGCTGATTGTTGCAGTTGTTGTCCCCGTCCGGCGGCTTTATCGGGAACAGTAACCACACCAGTAATTTCAAAACCGTTTTTTACGAGAATATCAAGGCATGGTACCGCGAAATCAGGAGTCCCCATAAACACTATCTTCATTTTTCTGCTCATGGAACCAAAGGTAATGTGTATACCTAAATAAAAAAAGCCCTATAGCGTGTGCTATAGGGCTTTGTATTTTAAAACCTACCGGAATTATTCGATGATAATTTTCTTGTTGGCTTTTTGTCCTTTAGATTCTACAGTTACAAAGTAGATTCCTTTTGCAACACTAGCAAACGAAATATTGATTTTTTCTTTATTAGCTACTTTTTCACTTAGGATAACTTTACCAAGCACATTGGTTAATGTTACTGAGTAGTTATCAGAGAATCCTTCAGGGATCTCGATATTTAAGTGATCTTTTGCAGGGTTAGGATAAACACTGATGTTTGAAGCGTTTAATGAATTTTCTTCAACACCGATACATGTAGATACAGTAACCTGCTGAGTTGCGATCATTGTACCAGAAGTATTTGTAGCTTTTAAAGTAATGGTATAAGTACCAGCGTTAACCAACGTAATTGTAGGGTTAAGAGCTGTTACGTTACTGATTGAGCCGGCTGTTGGAGAACAGCTCCATGAATACGTCAGGGCTCCACCACCTGCAGGTGAGTTAGCCGGAGTTGTATTTGTTGGAGTGATCGCGGCAACAGTACATTGTGTTCCTGAAGGCACATTAAATCCTGCAACAGGACCACAGTTGCTGATGCTGATTGTCTGCGTTGTAGAAACAGTTCCCTGTGCGTTCATTGCCCAAAGCGTTACAGTGTAAACACCTGCTGTTGAGAAAGAGATAGCAACGTTGGATGAAGTAGCAGAAGGAGTTATTGTTGAAGAACCAGTTGTTGTCCAGGAGAAAGTAGGTGTTGGAGAACCGGTACTTGTGTTAGTGAAGTTGGTTGCAACTTTGTTACATACGCTAGAGCTTGTAACCGCGAAAGAAGCAGTTGGAGCTGAACAAGCAGTTACATTAACCACTTGCGTAGTAATGTTTGTTGTAACAGAGTTAGTAGCTTCTAATGTTACAGTGTAAGTTCCTGCACCAGGAAAAGTGAAAAGAGGCGCGCTTGCCGTAGGAGCAGAAATTGTAGCTGCAGGGCTTGAACTCCATGAGTACGTTAAAGGACCCGAGCCTGTTGAGCTGTTAACAGGAGTTGCTGTTGCACTTGAAGAACATAATAAAGTTGGTAAAGAGAATGCTGCTGTTGGAGGAACCGAAGTAGAGTTAAGAGCCGGTCCGCTATACTTCCAGATACCACCATTTGAAGCGGTAACCTGGTCGCTGAAAGACCCAGCCCATCCGCTAACGTTATCAGCGAAATCAACAGTTAAATACTGGATACTAACACTTCCCCAGTCAGTCCATGTCATACCATTATCAGTTGAATAAGAGATAACATTGTTTCCTGCACCTGCACCTGCAGACACAAGATAGTTTGTTCCGGGAACAACGCTGATGTCATTTAGGCCATAGTTAGCAGGAAGTGGAGTGATAGCTGTCCAGTTAGCACCACCGTCAGTAGTGTTAAACAATTCAGCTGTTCCGTTATTGTTAAGGGCGCAAATACCAACCAAAGGGCTCGTGAAAGCTAAGTCAGTTACATATGCGTTCGTGCTGATAGCTGTAGGAAGTGTTGCCACGTTCCAGGTTTGACCAGCATCGGTTGAACGGTAAACACGTCCTGAGTTCGTTCCAAACCAGAAGTTTCCTGTTCCTTGTTTAGTATAAACGTTAACAATTCCGAATTCACCTGCTGTAGGATTTGGAATATTAGAGCCCGGAACCTGTGTCCAGTTAAGACCCCCGTCAGTTGTTCTCCAGATTTCATATTCATTAGATGCTCCGATAGGATCACCCTGAGTAATACCGATCAATGGAGTAGCAAAGCTAACGATGTTACAGAAAGACGCAGTATTGGTATACATACCCGCTGGAGTCATATTCTGCCAACTGGTGTTACCATCAGCTGTTCTGAATATTCCACCCTGTGATTGTGTAGGCTTTTTGTAGGCACTTGCCCATGCTGTATTAGCATCGATACCTTCAAGGTTAGCGAGTACATAGCTATTGGTATCCGGAACGATGTTTTTTACATTCCAGTTGGTACCACCGTTAATGGTTCTTGAGCACCAGTTATAGTTTTGGCTTGGAGCTAACCCGTTGTAACCAACGGCCCAAACTACATTAGAACTCACCGCGTCCAAGAAACGAGTTCCTGCTGCTGTAACCGTGAAAGACGCGTTTTGTGAAATTGTCCAGTCTGGACTAGGCGTCTGCGCGAACGCAGCCCCCATAGTAACCAAACTAAGAACAGAAAGTAGTGATTTTTTCATGTTATTTACTTGTTATTATTAGTTTAAGTGATAAAAATAGTAAATATATTTTATATTCTTTTAGATTTTATTGTTTTAACAATCATCGGAAATAGATTACTTTTGCCAAGTTTTTTAAATGATTAGTACGGATATAGTAATTGTTGGGGCGGGGCCAGTTGGGCTATTCGCCATTTTTGAGGCGGGTTTACTTAAGATGAGGTGCCACCTGGTAGATTACCTGCCACAAGCGGGTGGACAATTATCCGAGATCTATCCTAAGAAACCAATTTATGATATTCCTGGATTCCCATCCGTTCTTGCACAGGAACTCGTTGATAATCTTCTTAAACAAGCCGAACCCTTTAAACCCGGTTTTACTTTTGGCGAACGTATAGAAACTCTTGAAAAACGCGATGAACGTGATTTTCTTCTTACTACCAACATGGGCACGCAGGTGCACGCAAAAGTGGTGGTTATCGCAGGAGGATTAGGTTGTTTTGAACCAAGAAAACCAGAGGTGGCCGGACTCGAACAATTCGAAAACGGAAAAGGAATCAATTACATGATCCTTGATCCTGAAAAATACCGCGGACAAAAAATGGTGATTGCAGGTGGCGGTGACAGTGCGCTTGACTGGACCATTTTCCTTGCAGAAGTGTGTAGCGAACTTACACTTGTTCACCGTAGCGAAAGTTTTCGCGGCGCTCCCGACAGTGTCAATAAAGTAATGAAACTCGCCGAAGCCGGAAAAATAAAATTACTTCTTAATTCTAATCTCGAAGCTGTAAACGGAAATGGAAAACTTGAAAGCGTTGATATTCTAAATATTAAAACAAAAGAAAAAACGAATATCGACGCTGATCATTTAATCCCTCTTTTCGGATTGAGCCCTAAACTGGGACCAATTGAGAAATGGGGGCTTAACCTGGATAAACATGCCATTGAAGTGAATGTGGATGATTACAGCACAAACGTTCCTGGAGTTTACGCAATAGGAGATATCAACACTTATAAGAACAAGCTCAAATTAATTCTCTGCGGTTTTCATGAAGCTTCTCTTATGAGTCACAGCGCCTATAAATACATCAACCCCGGAATTAAATACACCATGAAATACACAACCGTGCAGGGTGTGAACGAATTCTAAAAGTAATTTCCGTTTCTGATTTTTTAAAATTATTTTAGCTCACCATTTTATGGATGTTATTAAGCTCATATTCGGATTAATTCTTATTGTTGCTCCTTTTGTTCTCCTTATCTGGTGGGCAGTCAGATTCCAGAAACGAATGATGACGCGCGCTTTTGATAACCTGCTGCAGATTTTTACTGAGAACAACGTGACCTTAAGAAGCGCTGTTCCTCAAAATAAAGCGGTTCTGTTAAGGTTGTCAGGAGAGAAAAACGGACACAATATTCATGTTTACAGCGAATACGTGGGCAGTGGAAAGAACCGGACCCTGATCACTAAAACAGAGCTTCTTGGAATAAATTCGCCGGCAGAATTTACTCTGTATAGAGAAAATCTCTTCACGAAAATAGGAGAGGCGCTTGGAATGAAAGATGTCAAAACCGGCGACGATGAGTTTGATAAGTTGTACAGATTAAAATCAAGCCATCCTGATGCGGCAAAATTTTTTACCGATAGGATCAGGAATGAATTTGTTGCAAAACACAAATTGTTCAATGGTACAACTACTTTTAAAAACAACAAACTAACACTGGTAACTTACGCTTCTCCCGGAAATAAGTATGGATTGAAGCATTATAAAAACACATTCGAACTAGGGCTTCTTTTCATAGAGAAAAAAGTTTCTTCGATGGGAGGTCATAGCCCGGTTTCGGTTTAGTTCCGTTAGTTACAATTTAACCCCGTTAATTACATTTTACTTGTTTCATGATGTCTTTTTGCGTAAATTGAAACAAAGATTTATTTATGAAAAAAATATTTACTCTTCTTTTTATTTTATTGGTTATAGTTCTTAATGCTCAAACACCATATGAATTGTTTAACAGTAATAGTGAATTCTTTTTTAATCAGCAAAACCTTAGTGCTCCGCTCGTAGGTCTTAGACCCGACTCAGTAAAAACCTCTGGTACGGATTCTGTTTATTATCACTACCGGATTTTAGGTTATTCTACTTCAACGAATACATGCTTTAGCGCAAAAACTGTTTCCTGGCTTGGTATAAAAACCCGGAGAAAAACAAATAACGATTATGTATTTTATAATGCGGATGGAGATTCTTTATTGGTCAAATCGTCTGCATCCCTTAACGTTCCATGGTTATTTTACACTTACCCGAATGGCGATTACATAGAGGCAAACGTCAATCTCAAACAATATGAAAGTACTTTTGATGGAATGTCGGACACCGTAAAAACAATTGTATTTCAAACGTACAACAGTTTAAATAACCCTATTAGTAATCCATTCAATTCTGTAACATACAAAATTTCAAAAACGCAAGGGATAATTAAATTTGGTGACATTTATAAATTCCCTTCAACTATAGCCACCACATCGCGCTGTTTTGGAAAAAGACTCACGAACGGTGAAATATTTGACGTGAATGTTGGTGATACAATCATTTCCTATTCCAACGGTAATAACGGGCAAGGAGGAGCGGGCGCCACTTATTTTAAACAGTATAAAACCACAATTATTCTTACCAAAACAACTCCCTCCGTAAATACGGTGGTTTACACAGCAAGTGTTACCACGCAGGGTGAGAACGCAGTTGTTCAGACTACCACAGTATCTCCAGGATTTACAGCCGTGGTAACCTATCCTTTTTCGAGCGGGATTCAAACTATTACAATTAATAATGCAAGCGTTGTTCCGTATTCTCAAATGCCCGGGCAGTTTGTAAATTATGGCAGTGGCTCGAACAATTGGGGTCACGAAATGAATTTTTATTTTAACCCACAGACTGGAAACAAAAATTGTGATTTTATTTTTGAGACTTCCCAAAATTGTGTTCAGGCTGCTGGAAATAATGATACCTGCATGAGTCCCGGCGTATCATGCAACAACAACCAGAGATATAATCGTTACTTCAAATTAGGAACCTACGATTTTCAGATCGCAACGCCAGTAAATCCTTTAAATTATCAGAACGATCCGGTTTATTATTCAACATCAGGATTTAAATGCGGATCGTTTCCGGAAACACATTTGGGTATAAAAAAGAATACGATTTTTTCGACTGTGAAAATTTATCCTAATCCTGTTAAGGACCAATTAAATATTGAGAACGAAGGAAAGCTCAATGTTTCAGAGATAAAAATCACAGATGTAACCGGGAAGCAGATTTTTTCTTCCGGGAATGTTTCTGTCATCAATACATCTTTTCTTGAAGGAGGAGTTTATTTTCTGTTCATTAAAACAGATAAAGGTGAAATTGTAAAAAAAATCATTAAAGAATAACTCAGAAATTCAAATCAATTTTTTTCAGTTTGTTTTGAGCAACACAAACCGCTCCGAATTTTTCCTGCCAGTATTTTCCTAAATATTCCTGCTCGGTTTGCCCGGGAGTTGGAACCAGAATAATATCCTCTTTTTCGAGACGGTGAAGATCCATTAAGGAACTGTAACCGCTTCGGCAAATGATCCTTTTGCTTTTTGAAATGAGCTCACTGAGTTTTTGTTTTGGCGGAGAAACAAAACACTCTACATTTTCGGAAAGTGGTTTGTGAAATTCAGGAGATACGAGAATGAATTTTAAATGGGGATATTCTTTCGCTCTTTTTAATAATATATCCGCGAAATTAGAAAGTTCGGGCTGAGGCCCTGATAATAGAAAAAGATAATCCGCTTCGGGAACAAGGTTTTTTTGTCTCTGTAAACGGCTTAGCGGACTAACATAACTCACTTTATCATGAAAATGTTTTCCGTGTGAAAGTTCGCCACTTAAACTTTTCGTTTCGTCCTCATAGTCGGGAACCCAGATCTCATTAAAATTAAGAATGTATTTTTTATTTTGATTCTGAGCGATAGAATTTGCAAATGGTGCTTTCAGAAAAAGCTGATGAGTTATAAATATGGAATGTATTTTTTTTGAATACAGGCCAAAGCGATTATCACTCACTACAGCATCTAACTTGTATTTTGAAATAATTTCGTCAAGCAACTTATGTTCGGCTTTTATAATTCCCGAAATTCTGGGCCAGTCGGAAAGTAATTTTACCGATAATGGTAGAATATTGGAATAGCGGATATTATAGGAAGGCACATCGATATTTTCGAGCTCAGGAAATTCCTGGTCAAAGATTGATTTTGTGATTGGTGTTACACCCAAAAGAACATTGTAATGTGTTTTTAATCCATGAATAATGGGAACACATCGTGTGGCATGTCCAAGTCCCCAGTCCATGGGGGAGATAAATATGTTTTTTTTGCCATTCAGAAGCTACAATTTTCTAAGCCACAGATTTCGTAGATTCACACAGATCTATATGCGTAAATCTGTGAAATCTACAGCTTTATTTTCTAAAGATAATAAAACGAGTTTGTCTGTGAAATTTATACAATCTATTCTTATGAAGTAAATCCAATGGTAATCTTCCCATCCCGTGTCTCACCCTTTTCATTGGCCTGAAAAAAATTACCGCTTTCAACATCAAGACATGTGAGCCATTGGCCATTGAATGCCCAGGTGTCTATAAAAATAGTATGACCCAGATTTTTTATTTGCCCGTTTTTCTGAGGTGTATGTCCGCACACCACAATTTTATCATCGGCGTATGGAGGAGGTTCGTATTGGTGCAACCAGAAAAGTGTATCGTGGATCTGGTGTTTTAATTCCACTCCTGGTTTTAATCCTGCATGGACAAAAATAAATTTTCCGTTTTCATAATATTCGAGAGTGGCTTTTAAAAAATCCCAATGCTCTGCCGGAATTTTTTTGTACCAGTCGAAATCATCTCCTATCTCATAAGAATCGAGGGTTTGAAATCCTCCGTTCATCATCCAACTACTGAGCGAATTCTGATACAATCTCGAATTCATCATCATCACTTCATGATTTCCTCTCAATGCCACAATATTAAATTTCTTTGAGTGTTCAATGATCCAATCGATCACCTGTTTAGAACCCGGCCCACGATCTACATAATCTCCAAGGAAAACGAGTGTGTCTTCTGGCTTTAATTTCACCAAATCAACAAGTGTTGTTAATGCATTGTAGCATCCGTGAATATCACCGATCGCGTAAAGCGCCATACATTCCGGATTATTTTTTTGATTTTAGAAAGGCTGCTTCATAGATTTTTATCCAATCATCCGGCGTCATTTTGGTTGACAATTCTCCGATGAGTTTAAATGGGATCTGATCAGGTTTTTTGAAACGGATACAGCTTTTTCCCATATCCAGTTTTGTTTTACTGTGCTTCGGAAATTCTGTAGTGAACCATTTCAAAAGTTTCGGATCGGCATAAATTCCCATATGATATACGGCAATGAAATTTTTTTGCGAGGCAATTCCCAGGAATGGCAATGGTTGTTTCGGATCGCAATGATATCCGTTTGGGTATTTCGAGTGTGGAACACAGTATCCTACCATTCCGTATCCTATTGCTTCTTTAAATCCTTTGGGAAGATTTTTCTTTATCTGTTTGCGTAATTCGTTCATCGCTTCCTTCCTGTCTTCTGGAAGCGTTTCAAAATATTCGTCCGGTGTTTTTGCTTCTGATCTCATGTTATTTTTTAATTAAGATTTAATCCAAATGTAAGACCGGTCCACGGTTTGCTCTCATAGATCCAGTGCTTTTTATTACTGTCGAGAAGATTATCAGTTCCTAAGGCAATACCTAAGGTAAATTTATCGATGGCGACAATAAACGCCACTCCTTTCATCCAAACTACTCCATCATATTCGGAGTTTACGTTTGAGTCCGTCACCCAGGGGTTTATAGCTGTTCCGCCAATACCACTAAATAAACCGAATGAAACTCCAAAATGATTTGTTTGCCGTTTCCAGTAGTTGAGAGGTGTTGAATTGTATTTTATATTGTAGATATCGCTTCTTATTCCAAAATAAACGGAGCCGTTAAGGTTGGTGTTGAATTGTTGCGGCATGTTTTTTACAACGGTTCTGAATTTAAACGGCATTGTCAGGAAATCAAGATCGAGACTTGTTTCCCTGAAACGATCCCCGCCAATAATTTCTGATGTGTTTTTGGACGGATAAGACAGGGGGGCTTGCGTTGTGGTTTTTGCCGCATTTAGTTTATAAACTAAAATTGAATCATTCCTGTTTTGAACGTAAACTTTGGAAGAATTTCCGCTAAAGCATTTCGACTTATATGTTCCATCTGAAAATTCATAGGTAGAAGAATCCTTCATAACCCGGCAGGAATAAAAACAAAAAAAGAAAGCAAAGTAAAAAAACAGTGTTTTCAACTTTGCTTTCTGCATAATCCTGATTGTAAAATTTTTTACGCGTCGATTTTAGCGTATTTCGCGTTTTTCTCAATGAATTCGCGACGAGGTGGAACTTCATCGCCCATGAGCATGCTGAAAATTCTATCAGCCTCAGCAGCGCTGTCGATCGTTACCAAACGAAGCGTTCTGCTCTCAGGGTTCAATGTTGTTTCCCATAATTGTTCCGCGTTCATCTCACCAAGACCTTTGTAACGCTGAACGTTTACGCTGTCGGTTTTATCGCCACCCATATCTTTGATAGCTATGTCGCGTTGTTCTTCGTTCCAGCAGTAACGTTGATCTTTTCCTTTTTTCACTAAGTAGAGTGGAGGAGAAGCAATGTATACGTGCCCTTTTTCTACAAGCTCTTTCATGTGGCGGAAGAAAAATGTAAGAATCAAAGTAGTAATGTGGGAACCGTCAACGTCGGCATCACACATGATAACGATTTTATGATAGCGGAGTTTATCAAGATTTAAAGCGCGGTCATCTTCTTTTGTTCCGCGGAACACACCAAGCGCGGTGAAAATATTTTTGATCTCTTCGTTCTCGTAGATTTTATATTCTAATGCTTTTTCAACGTTAAGGATCTTACCACGTAAAGGAAGAATGGCCTGATATTCGCGATTACGTCCTTGTTTTGCTGTTCCGCCTGCAGAGTCACCCTCAACGAGGAACAGTTCGCATGCAACAGGATCGCCGCTTGCGCAATCAGCTAATTTCCCAGGCAGACCTGAACCAGTCATAACGTTTTTACGTTGCACCATTTCACGCGCTTTACGGGCGGCATGGCGGGCAGTAGCTGCGAGAATAACTTTGTCTACAATGGTACGGGCTTGTTTCGGATGTTCTTCGAGATAATTCTGAAGCGCTTCGCTGATAGCCTGATCAACTGCTCCGATAGCCTCGTTATTTCCTAATTTTGTTTTTGTTTGTCCTTCGAATTGCGGTTCCTGAACTTTTACAGAGATAACCGCAGTTAAACCTTCGCGAAAGTCATCACCACTGATCTCGAATTTTACTTTAGAAAGAAGACCGTTTTTATCAGCGTAATTTTTTAAAGTACGTGTTAAACCTCTTCTGAAACCAGACAAGTGGGTTCCACCTTCGTGGGTATTAATGTTGTTTACATAACTCTGGATACTTTCGCTGAAAGAAGTGTTGTAAAGCATAGCTACTTCAACAGGAATTGATCCGCTGTTATTTTCAATATAAATTGGTTCTTCAATCAGTTTTTCTTTAGCGCCGTCGATATAAGTTACAAACTCTCTTAATCCTCCTTCGCTGAAAAAAGTTTCAGAGAATGGATTTCCGTTTTCATCTTTCTGACGATCGTCGATAAGTGTTATTGTAATTCCTTTATTGAGGTAAGACAATTCGCGCATACGGTTGGCAAGTGTTGTATAATTGTATTCGCCAACTGTAAAAATGCTGAGGTCCGGAGTAAAAGTAACAATGGTTCCACGTTCTGTTGTATCGCCAACTTCTTTTGCGGGATAGATTGGTTTTCCTTTACGGAACTCCTGCATGGTAATTTTTCCATCGCGGTGAACTTCTGCAATAAGAGGATCTGAAAGTGCGTTTACACAACTCACACCTACACCGTGTAATCCACCGGATACTTTGTAAGTATCTTTGTCGAATTTTCCACCGGCGTGAAGAACGGTCATAACCACTTCAAGCGCGCTTACTCCGAGTTTAGGGTGAATACCTGTAGGAATACCCCTTCCATCATCTTTTACGCGGATAGAGTTATTTTCAAGAATAGTAACTGTAATGTTTTTACAATGTCCGGCAAGGGCCTCATCGATGGAGTTATCTACAACCTCATAAACGAGATGATGTAAACCCTTTACCCCTATATCGCCAATGTACATGGCAGGACGTTTTCTTACCGCCTCCAAGCCCTCTAAAACCTGAATATTATCTGCTCCGTAATTCTTTTTTTCTGCTGAAATCTCTGACATAATCGTGCTGTATCTTTATTTTAGTAATATCCTTTAAATATACCCATTTTCTGCGGATTTGAAGGCAATTAGTTAGCGCGATTTTACTAACAAAATGTTAAAAATTTTATGTAAAAAAATTGCCTTATTTTAGCCGATATTTCAACTTATGATTTGGCATTTCATCAGGTATCTTGTAACCATTGTTTTACCTGCTTTTTACAAACGCATTCAGGGCAAAAACATAAAGCATGTTCAGGTTAAGGGTCCGGTGATTATTGCTATGAATCATCCAAATGCGTTTACAGACCCGATCGCCTTTACATACGTTACTTACCCTGTCCGACTCAAATATCTTGCGCGAGGCGACGCTTTTAAGCCCGGAATAGGGTCCTATTTCCTGGAAAGGCTGGGCATTGTTCCTATTTTCAGGATCCAGGATGGAGGAAAAGAGGGTTTAAAGAAAAATGACCAGTCCTATATCCGGGTAAATAAGCTGTTAAAACGCAACCATAAGATCATTGTTTTTGCTGAGGGCCTCTGTATCCAGGAACGCCGTTTAAGGCCCCTCAAAAAAGGAGTTGCCCGGATGGTTTTCGGAGCTTACGAATATTTAAGTAACGATGAACTCACTGTGGTTCCTGTTGGCGTGAATTACAGTCAACCCGATAAGTTCAGAAGCACCTTGTTTTACAATGTAGGTGAGCCTATGAAAGTGAAAGATTTTTATGAAGAGTATAAAGTCAATCCGGCAAAAGGGAATAATGCATTTCTCCAGGCGCTTGAGCCAAAAATGAAAGAACTGATTACGCACATCAACAATAAAGAGTATGATAAAACTGTAATTTATATCGAAGATCTGCTAAAACGCGACCTTTTAAAACAAAAAGGATTAAATCCTAAGAAACTCGAAAACGATTATGAAGTCACAAAAGAAATCACAGCCGCGGTGAATGAAGCTGAAATTTTACATAAGAACGAACTTGATGAATTCACACAGAAAGCTAAAGCTTATTTCAGTGATCTCAGAAAAAATAAACTTCGCGACTGGCTCATTAAACCTTCAACTAATCTAAGCATGGCACATGTGCTTGGAAGATTTTTTCTTATTCTGTTGGGTCTGCCGTTTTACATAGTTGGTTATGGAGGTAATTTTATTCCGTATTATTTCTCTGAAAAAATTGTAAAAAAAGGAATTAGAGCAAATAAAGAATTTTACTCTTCATTTGCGATCGGAGTGGGAATGCTCCTGGTATGGATAAATTTAGCGCTCTTCTTCTTTGTTGTTTATCATTTTTCAGCTACTGTTTTATGGCCCATACTTACAATTTTTGCGCTTGTGCTCTGCGGCTGGTTCACATTACATTTTCATTTCTTTGTACTTAAAACTCTGGGAATGTTAAGAGCTGTTAAAGAAAAAGAGAAAGTAAAGCAGTTTAAGGAAAGAAGGGCGGAATTACTATCTTTAGTTAACAAATTTTTGCCGTTTCAAGGGTAACTTTTGGCATGTCGTTTGAGTATAATGATTGTCTTAAATGAGTGAGTATAACATGAGAAAATTAAAAAATATTGCTTTGAAATCGGCGGCGGTTGTTGGTGTTGTTGCATTATGTTCTGCCGGATATATGTCAAAACAAACACAAGCTCTGACTAAAAATATTGAGTCAGGGCGTCTTATGCCAGATCAGTTACCATCAAAAGAAAATGTCGCTTTTAAAGAGGGCGAAGTTCTTACATACCGTTTACACTACGGCGCTTTAAATGCAGGAGCCGCGGTTCTTGAAGTTAAACCCGATATCATTGAAGTGAGCGGAAGAAAAGTGTATCACATTGTGGGTACAGGTTTTACTACCGGCAGTGCGGATTGGTTCTTTAAAGTACGCGACCGTTATGAAACCTATATGGATAAGGATGCCATGTTGCCATGGTTATTTGTGAGAAGAGTAGATGAAGGCGGATACAAGTTCAGCCAGGATTATTCTTTCAATCACTACACTAAAAAAGTGGATATCGGCAACGGCGAAAAATTTGATGTTCCGGTTGGAGTACAGGATATGGTAAGCGCGTTTTATGCTGCCCGTAATCTGGATCTTAGCAATGCGAAAGAAGGAGATATTTATAGCTTACCTTGCTTCGTGGATAAGGAAATATGGCCGCTAAAAATCAAATTCGTTGGTCGTGAAGAGATCAAAACCGACATTGGTAAGTTCAGGGCCCTTAAATTCCGTCCGGTGGTTCAGAAAGGACGTGTCTTCAAAAAAGAAGAAGATCTTAACGTTTGGATCAGTGACGACAAAAACCATATTGTGTTACGCGCCAAAGCCGATATTCTTATCGGAAGCGTTAAAATGGATATTACCAGTGTTAAAGGTTTGGCGAATGAAACGGCGAAAGTAAACTAAACAAACACCACTATAATTTTATTAGAAGAGAGACTGGAAGGTCTCTTTTTTGTTTACGGTAATATGGAAAATGTAAGATGTATAATGGAAAAGGGATCTCGTACATCTTCCATCTTCCCTTTTACATTCAATCTAGAATTTCAAACCAATCGTTAACATATCATCTGTCTGAGGCATTCCGGCTTTCCAACTGCTAATCGATTCGAAAATAAATTTGTGCTGGTCCTCTATTGGTAACGACGAGGCCTGTAAAAGAATTTGTTTAAAGCGTTTCGATGATAATTTCTTTTGTTTCGGCCCGCCAAACTGATCTTTTATTCCATCACTGAATAAGTAAAAATAACGATCGTTTCCTGGAGGAATAGTCTGCGTGGTGAATTCTGTTTTTTCGTACTCGCCTATAGAATGACGCTCTGCTTTGAGATCGGTGATTTCGTTGTTTATCATGTAGCAGGCGTCGTTTTTAGCACCTGAAAAATAAACTGTATGATTTACAACATTAATTGTAAGAATGGAAGCGTCCATGCCATCCCGGATGTTTGTCTCCTTAAGATTTAATTGATTATAAAAAAGATAATTCAACCGTGTAAGGATCTCTCCGGGCAGGCAAATGTTTTCTTCAAAAACGATTTTATTCAGCAACGAGGTTCCTACTATACTGAGCATGGCGCCGGGCACACCGTGACCGGTACAATCACCTGCAAACACAATGAGAAGATCTTTGTATTTGCCTATCCAGTAAAAATCGCCGCTGACCTTATCCTTGGGTTTGTACAAGATAAAACTCCCGGGAATATTGGCATGAAGAATGTCTTCTCCTACAAAAATGGCTTTCTGGATCCTTTCAGCGTAAGAAATGCTGTCGAGTAATTCGGCGCGTTTTTCACGGATCTCGGCAGTACGTTGGTCAATAATTTCTTCCAAACGTTTCTGCATTCTCTGGTTAGATCTGAAACGCAATAACACAAACGCTACTGAAATAAAAATGACAATGGACACGCACAGATAATAAAACCAGTTCGATTTATAGAATGGAGGAACAATTTTTATAGTAATTTTAAAAGGCTCGGCGCACCAGGTATTATCGGCGTTAGCACCCATAAGTTCAAAAACGTAAGTGCCCGGTAAAAGATCATTAAAAAATACCGAGTGTCTGTTACCAATACTTTTCCAGTCCTTGTCAAGCGGCTTCATCCTGAATTTGTACTGGTTCTTTTCAGGCATGTTAAAATCAAACAGTGTGAAATTTACCTGGAAAGAGTTCTGATTTTCTTCGAGGGTTATTTCAGAATTATTGCTGATACTTTCCTGCAAAAAATCATTACCGCTTCCAACAATTTTAGTGATCTCGATTTTTGGTATGTTGAAATGCGACACCTGAAAATCAGGATTAAAAACAACGAGTCCGTCCTGTGTTGCAATGTAAAGATAACCTTCAAGTACATTTACCTGGTGCACCGTTTCTGAAGGCAAACCATCATCGGTAGTAATTTCGGTGTGCTCATTTGTAGCAGGGTTCCATTTTACAAGCCCGTGAGATGTAGCCAGCCATATAGCGTTTTTATAAGAGATAATTTCATTGATCTCCGGATAAAGCTGGTCGCTGTTTTTGTAAACAACTTCAGTTCTTTTGCTTTTAGGAAAAAATTTAATAAGTCCCATGTACTGCGATGCCAGTAAAACTGTACTATCATTAAGCACAAGAGCGTTTGAAATATTTCCAACATCGGGCAGAGAAATTTCTTCCGAGGTTTTAGTTCCGGGATTAAAAATGAATAAACCGTTGAAATGGGTGAAGTACAATCTGTTTTTGAACGTAAATACTTCCTGAATAACTCCGGTGACACCAGCCGGTTTTTTAATGAATTCGAATTGTTGAGTGATTTTGTGAAAGGAATAAATTTCGCCGATGCCGCCGATCCAGAGTACATTCGCGTTCATTGGGTCAGCGGTTATGCAGCTTGAATAATGTTCCTGCTGGTTCAAAAAACTTCGTACCCAGGGTGTCTGGCCCGTAAAGGAGATCTTATGGAAATGATGCTGGCCCGCGACGTAAACATCACCTTTATCGTCTTCAAGAAATTCGTTAACGAAACGCTCGTTATTTTTGTTATAGGCATTGGGACCAAAATTCACTGCAATTTTATTCAGACGGTCGTAAACCGAAAACCCTTCACCGTCTATCCCTGCATAAGAAATATGATTGTGCGCGCTGCTTGGCAATACTGCAGAAATACGATTCGCTAAAAAAGAATTGTTAGGATTCTGATAATTCCTCTTGATGATTTCCATGTTTGGCCGGCTACTGGTCAGTTTCTGCAAGCCAATGTCGGAGCCAATCCACAAAATATCATTTTCATCTTTGAACAGGGCCCAGCATTTGTTGCTCATTAGTGATTTTTCATTGTCGGGATCGTTCCTATAGATTTTAAACTCCTTTTTATCAATGTCGAATGAAGTTAATCCAAAGCTCCAGTAACATTGCCATATCATGTTGTCTTTTGTATGTGTGTAAGAAACATTGGAGTAAAATTTTTCGGGTGCCTGGTAATATGTTTGAGCAAGTGTGGAAGGATTGATATTGACTAAACCATCTTCTACGGCTACCCAGATATTACCCAGATAATCTTCAGATATTCCTACGTGACCAGCGGATCCACCATTGAAAACAGTAATTTCTATGGCGCTTCTTTTTTTGATATTGCATTTAAAAATGCGTGATATAAGATTGCCGGTGGTATCCATTTTTTTTGCGCCGGCCCATAAATTTCCAAGGCGGTCAAAACAAAGACTTTGAATGGTCCATCCCGCCAGGAAAGTACCCATGCCATAAACAATTGGTTCGAGAGTGTTTTTCTGAGGGTTGTAAAGAAGAATTCCATCAGAGGTTCCTATTACTTTATCACCTTTTGTTCCGGCGGCAATACTGTGAATATTATTTTTCTTCTTTTTTTCTCCTATAAGTGGACTTAATTTTACACGAACGAATTCGTTTGAACTGTAACTGTAAATGTTTAAACCGTCGCGCGTTCCTATCATGATCTTATCAGCATCGAGTTGCTGAATGCACGAAATGGCAGGGCTGCTTAAGGTGGTGGTGTCTTTTGATAAACTTCTGAACTTTGTAAAATCATAACCATTGTAACGGTTAAGTCCTGCAATGGTGCCAACCCATAAATATCCTTTCTGATCCTGGAACAAGGCGCTCACAAAAGTGTTGCTCAGGTCCTTGGTATTGATGCGGTCAATTACTGCAGATTGGGCAGGCTGGGATTTATACTTACCAAAAGCAAGAAAGAGGCAAATAAAAATAAGGACAGACTTTTGGAGCATCTCGGGTGAGGGGATTTCAGTCCAAATATAAGTAAACTAAGAAAGAGACAATTATAAAAGTGAAATTAAAATCTCACTAAATCGATGTATGTCCTCAAAAGAGTTATAAAGAGGCACAGGAGCGCATCGAATTACATTTGGTTCGCGCCAGTCAGGAATAACGCCGTTTTCTATAAGTTTGTTGTAAAGCGGTTTTCCATAGCCGTGCGCCACAATAGAAATCTGGCAGCCACGATTTTTTTCGGGAGTAATAATGTGGAGGCAGTTGTTCTTTTTCTTATTGATTTCTCCAATCACAAATTCGAGGTAAGCGGTTAGTCTTTTGCTTTTTTCAATAAGTGCGTCCATTCCAACTTCATCAAAAATATCGAGACTTGCCCTGCAGGCGGCCATACTGAAAATTGGCGCGTTGCTCATTTGCCAGCGCTCCGCTGTTTGCATGGGAATGAATTTTTTGTCCATGAGAAAACGTGTTTGTTTATCATGGCCCCACCAGCCAGCGAATAAGGGAAGATCAACATTGGAAAGATGTTTTTCATGAACAAAGGCGCCGGCAACACTTCCGGGCCCGCTGTTAAGATATTTATAACTGCACCAGGCTGCAAAGTCTACATTCCAGCCGTGTAAATGCAATTTTATATTTCCGGCAGCGTGCGCAAGATCGAAACCAACAATGGCCCCGGCCTTATGTCCTGCTTCAGTTATCGCTTTCATATCGAACACTTGTCCGCTGAAAAAATTCACCCCACCTATCATTATAAGCGCGAGAGAATCCTTGTTTTTCTCAATGGCGGAAAAAATATCTTCTTCACGAATGGTGTATTCACCTTCACGTGGATGAACTTCGATTAATGCATCGTCAATATCAAAACCGTGAAATTTTATTTGTGATTGTAAAGCATACTGATCGCTTGGAAAAGCTTTTGCTTCGCAGAGAATTTTATAACGTTGTTTGGTTGGGCGGTAAAAGGATACCATGAGAAGATGCAGGTTCACGGTGAGCTGGTTCATCATCACAACTTCTTTGGGCTGCGCGCCAACCAGTTTTGCCATTTTATCGGTAAGAAATTCGTGATAAGGCATCCATGGGTTTTTGGCGAGGAAATGCCCTTCTACTCCGAATTTTCCCCAGTCGTCGAGCTCCTGCTGAATGTAAGATGAGGTAGTTTTTGGCTGAAGACCAAGAGAGTTTCCTGTGAAATAAACAACGTCTTTTCCATTGTGCTGTGGTAAAATGAAACGCTCGCGGTAGTTTTTGAGCGGATCTTTTTCATCAAGTGATTTTGCAAATTCGAGACTGTTTTTTAATTCCAATACCTCTGACATAATTCGTTTTTTTGGCTGCGTAAATGTAAGTATAAAGCCACTGTTTACAAAACCACAAAAATTCACTAAATTTGGTTATAAGCATTTTTTCAATGAGAATTCTATTCATCCTTCTTTGTTCAATTTCATTGAACTCTTTTGCGCAACCGCTTTTCAGGAACACCACTAAAAAAGCACTCACGTTTAAAGAAATCCAGCTTCAGTTTCATGATTTCAAAAAGAACAACGATCTTAAAACAAAAAAGCACTGGAAGCATTTCAAGCGTTACGAAATGGAAATGCAACGCATGACCAATGCAAAAGGAGAACCCGATGGATTTTCGGA
>JAJONO010000051.1 GCA_021323535.1 Bacteroidota bacterium | reverse complement strand
CGTTACAACTCCCAATCCTATCGACCCATTAGCGTTACCGCACGTGGGATTGATACTCGTCGTCCCCAAAGCCGTTACCCCTGGAGTGTTACCGATGGTTGTTGTTGTATTGGTGAAACATCCAAAGTTATTCGTTAAGCCTATTGTATACAAGCCCGCTCCTAAACCTGTTACCGTCTGAGACGGGATAGTGGTTCCGTTCATCGAGAAACTCACTACTGTTTGGCCGGCGCCTGTTGTATTATTAATTGTTATTGATCCTGTATTTTGTCCGCACGCAGCGTTAAACGGAACAACCGTAAGCGAAGGATGAGGATTAACTACGATCACGCTTGATGCAAACGCTGTACAACCACCAAAGTTGATGGTATGATTAACCGTATATGTGCCCGGTGCTGTAAACGCACCGTTGTAATTAGCAGCACTTCCATTTGCAGGAGCTCCGCCGGCAGGATTAAAGTTATATGTGTGTGTACCTGTAGCTTGTGTTGCATTAAAATTATAACTGTTACCGTTAAGACATTGTGTAGGTGTTGGAATTGCGAATGCAGCATTTGGAGGCGCGCCAGCCGTTATAACCGTTGAAGCCGTTGTAACACAGCCCGCGGTGTTTGTGACGACATGCATGACTGTATATGTTCCGGCAGTTGGGAAAGGCACGACAGTTGTAGTGGCTGTGGTTGTAAAACTTCCGGGCGGACTCGTTCCTATAAAGGAGTATGTCTGTACCGATGGAGCCGCTGATCCAGTATTGGTAAATGTAAATGTATTACATCCACTCACTGTATTAAAAGTAGCAAGAGGAGATGGTGTAAATACTAAGGTTACGGTTTTTGTGATAGGAGCACAAGCACCAGCAGGGTTCATGGTTAATGTATAGTTACCTGAAGTACTGGTAGTAATTGTCTGGTTAGTATTATTAGTGATACCTGAACCGGCAGGACCCTGCCAGTTGTAAGGACCTAATCCCGTTGGAGCGCTCATGGTTCCGGTTGTTACGCCGCAGGCAGCAACAGTAGTAGCAGCAGTACCAGCAGGGAACTGAGTATTGTTAACAGTGATTGTCATTGGAGAACATTTTGCGTCGAAGTAACAGTACCCGAAATGCGCCCATCCGCTACAATCACCTACGATCACCTCAATGGTAACACAGGATCCGATGAATGGTGTTAAGTCGATGGATTGAACCGTCCAGTTCTTGTAAAGATATCCCGAAGCATTGGTTAAGAATCCAGGTGTACCAGAGGTACAGGAAGGTCCTGAAGCAATGATATCAACATTAGGACAAGCCAGGATCACGTTAGAACAATTTCGAACCTGAATAGTAAGAAAAGGCTGATCGCAGCATAAGTGACCTGTACCATTGAAGCAGGCTGCGTAAGCGTATTGGAATAAGGCGTTACCAGAAGTAACAGGAAATGTTTGCGATACACGAGAAACTTCACCAAGACTAGCAATGTTGTCATTTAACTGAAGAACCTTTGTACCACCTAAAGGCGAATTTGGAATACCTCCGGGGAAGTTAGCATCAGCAATTGGTGTATTTCGTATCCATACTTCATTCGGAGCCTGAGTCCAGGAAGTTGCAGGATAAACACTCACACTACAGGTATTGTAATAGGTATAAACTGTCATAGCGGCGTTCCATGAACCAAAACCATTTTGCGCTTCGGAAACTGTCCAGCCGGTTAGAGTGGTGTATGGGCCACCAGCAGTTGATGATTCAAAATCTTCATTCACACAAGGTGGTGCCATGAGTGATACCGGCGCTTGCGGAGGAAGTGGTTTTGCGTTAATCATCGACACACCAAGATTGTATTTTTGATTAACGTACCCGCGTTTCACGGAGTACATAAATGCGCTATATTCTTTTCCGAAGAATCCCCTGTTGAGAGCCTCGGTTTTAAACGGCATATCGTCGAATCCTGCCAGGGAATCTTTTGCGGATAACTCGAGGAATTTCAATCGGTTGACCAATTGTTTGGAATTATCCTGAGAAAATAAATTTGGGGAAAGTGATAAAATGGCAACTAGAACTAACACTTTTCGAATGGGAAAAAGCTTAATTTTCATTTTGTTAAATTTGTGTATATCAAAATAAACCTAAATTGTTAAAATTTTAACTTTTTCACTCATTGAAACAGTAGTCCCACTAACCCAAACAGGATAAATTGAGGATTTTATAGGATGAATCGGGTTATTAACAGATTGTTAACAAGCTAATTATCTGTTAGATATCGATGAATTTAAGATTAATAAAGACGAAAAAAATGTTCGTTAAACGCAACCTTTAAAAACCTTCAGGTAGATTTGTAAATTGATTTTTTTTATTAAGAATGAAATCTTCAACTCCATTTGTGATCATGACAAATTCCGATTGAAGATTAAGGTTATACCTTAAAACCTGTTCGGCTACTGATAAATCAAGGTTTATAAAGGGAGCTTTACACTCAATGAGAATGTATGGTTGAAGTTTTTTATCAAACACAACCACATCAAATCTTTTTTTAAGATCGTTAAGAGCAATTTCTTTTTCTATTGCAATCAATGAAGCCGGAAATTTTTTTTCATTAACTAGGTAATTTATAAGATGCTGCCGCACCCATTCCTCCGGGGTTAACACAAGCCATTTTTTTCTGATCACATCAAAAATGAACGTGTTTCCTTTTTCATTCTTTACACGAACATCAAACGGTGGATATTTTAATTGCAGGCTCAACGGGCACAAATTTATTTTAAATATATTTACATTAGTTCAATATTGTTTATTTTATAATTAACAGGCAGAAAAAATGAAAAGTAAAGAAGAAATAGTAAACAATTGGTTGCCCAGATACACCGGTGTTTCTCTTGATGATTTTGGAAAATACATTCTCCTCGTAAATTTCTCGAACTACGTTCATATGTTTGCCAAACATTATAACGTGGAAGTTAAGGGCCTTGATAAACCTATGTGTAGCGCCACGTCAGATAATATCACCATTATTAATTTTGGAATGGGAAGCGCCAGCGCAGCAACTGTAATGGATCTCCTCAGTGCCATTCATCCAAAAGCGGTTTTGTTCCTTGGAAAATGTGGCGGATTAAAAAAGAAAAATAATATCGGCGATCTTATTCTTCCTATTGCAGCCATTCGCGGGGAAGGAACCAGCAACGATTATTTTCCGTCAGAAGTTCCGGCAATGCCCGCCTTCAGTCTTCAGAAAGCCATTTCATATACCATTCGTCTTCATAACCTCGATTACTGGACCGGCACCGTGTATACTACCAACCGCCGCGTTTGGGAGCACGATGATAAATTCAAAGAATATCTTCGGGTGGTTAGAGCCATGGCAATTGATATGGAAACAGCTACTATTTTTACCGTTGGCTTTCATAACGAAATTCCTACCGGAGCGCTTTTACTTGTAACTGATCAGCCAATGGTTCCTGAAGGAGTTAAAACGGAAGAAAGTGATAAAAAAGTGACCGGGAATTTTGTGAACGAACATCTTCAGGTAGGCATCGATGCGCTTAAAGAACTTCAGAACAAAGGTGTCTCAGTAAAACATTTAAGATTTGAATAAGACATTGTCGTCGCGCATCAATAATCTTCAACCGCCTGAATTTTTTATCAATGGAATTCTTAATGGCGACATTGCCATTTTAAGTCGCGCTATCACACTTGTTGAATCCACTAATGAAAAGCACAAAGATCTTGCGCAGAAAATCCTGCAGGGAATTGTAAAAAAAACCGGAAATTCTTTCCGTCTCGGTATCACCGGTGTTCCCGGCGTCGGCAAAAGCACATTCATTGAAAGTTTCGGCAAGGAAGTTGTTTCAAAAGGACACAAACTTGCTGTGCTTGCCATAGATCCTTCCAGCAATAAAAGCAAGGGCAGCATCCTTGGCGATAAAACACGAATGGAAGAACTCTCTGTTATGAAAAATGTTTACGTTCGTCCTTCGCCAAGCAGCGGAACGTTAGGAGGCGTAGCAAAAGCCACTTATGAAACCATATTGTTGTGTGAAGCTGCCGGCTTTGATTTCATCATCATTGAAACAGTTGGAGTGGGGCAGAGCGAAATGGCTGTGAGCCAGATCTCGGATTTTTTTTTATTGTTAATGCTTGCAGGCGCGGGCGACGAATTACAAGGAATAAAACGTGGCATCATGGAAATGGCCGATAGTATTGTGATCACAAAAGCCGACGGAAATAACATACAAAAAGCGCGTTCGGCAAAAGTGCAATTCGAAAGTGCTTTACATTTACTCCAGGCTCCCGAAAGCGGATTTACAACCAAAGTAGAAACCTGTTCAAGCCTTGAAAATAAAGGAATTCAGGAAGTGTATGCGCTATTAAAAAAATACAAGGAGTTTGTTGTTGCCAATGGATATTTCGTACATAAAAGAAACAAACAACAGTACGAATTGTTACTGAATGTGATCGAGGAAAATCTTAAACAACGTTTCTATTCAGATCCTGAAATTGCAAAAGCACTGAAAAAAATTGCAGAAAAAAAACAAAACGACGCAATTGTTCCTTTTACTTTAGGGAACGAATTGATTCGTAAATTTTTCGGCGATAAATAAAATCTCACCGAGCTTCATCTTTATAAATAACACTTCAGTTATTTTAAAATCGTTTTAGCATTTCGAAGCGACAGTTTTTTAACACAGGAAGGAACTTTAATTGACTAATTTCGTAAGGCTAAAAATTAACCCATGCGTAAATTATTTATTGTATTTCTTTCCCTGATCTTTTTCTATTCAAAAGCAAACGATCTCCTGGTAGAAAATCCTTACAATAGCTCGTTTAAGAAAGCTTATAGTCTTTATCCTTCTGTTCCAAAAGGAATTCTGGAGGCGGTGGCTTATACACAAACACGTTTTCAGCACGTCACTTCTTCATCCGAACAAAGTTGTATGGCTTATCCACGTACTTACGGAGTAATGGGATTGATCGCCGATGGTAAAAATTATTTCCGTAACAATTTAAATGTTGTTTCTCATTTATCAGGTTTTTCATCCGATGCTATTATTTCTTCTTCCGAAATTTCTATTCTTGCGTATGCTTCGGCGTTTCACAAATTGCAATTACAGAAAAATAATTTTTCAAAGAACCCCGCAGACTATAAATCAATTCTTGTTGCGTTAAGCGAGTTACCTGTATCAAACGAACTTCAGAATAATTTCGCTCTTAATTCACACTTGTACCAGATCTATTGGTTTCTTTCTAAAACAGAATTTCAGGACGTGTATAATTTTCCGGATCATCATATCAATCTTGAAGAATTATTCGGAGAGAATTATAACGTTTTAAGTTCAACAGGAATTACGATAAGTTCATCTTCGATCACAAACTCATCTGGAAATTCTTACAAGCTTACTCCGGCGAGTTTGTTTTCTTCTCCCGATTATCCTTCCGCTATTTATACTCCGGCCGCAAGCTGTAATTACAGCAGTAGAAACGGAACAAGTATCAGCGCTGTTACCATTCACTTTGTTCAGGGATCTTACGCGGGCTGCATTTCATGGTTTCAGAACTGCGCGGCCAATGCTTCGGCGCATTACGTGGTGAGAAGCAGCGATGGACAGGTTACTCAAATGGTACTTGAAGCAAGTAAAGCATGGCACGTTGGTTCCGAAAATCCATACACTGTTGGAATTGAACATGAAGGTTATGTCAATAATATTTCATGGTTCACAACAGCGATGTATAATTCATCAGCCGCACTTACAAAAGATATCTGTAGCAGTAATTCAATCAATCCGCTTCGTACATATTATGGCCCAGGATGCAGCGGTACCACTTCGCAATGCTTACAAGGCAGCTGCTTAAAAGTAAAAGGTCATCAGATGTACCCCGGTCAAACGCACACCGATCCTGGTCCGCTCTGGGATTGGAAAAAATATTACAAGCTCATTAATAACACTTACACCGTTACAACTTATACATTAAGCACCGGTGGTTTTTATGATTCGGGTGGACCAACAGCGAATTACAGTAACGACGAACGTAAATTCTGGCTTTTCACAAAACCTGGCGCAACTAATATTACTCTTAGTTTCACTTCTTTTAGTCTTGAACCGGGTTACGATAATCTTTTTATTTACGACGGAGGAACAAATAATTCTCCTCTCATTGGGCAATATACCGGCACAGTAAATCCTGGTCCGTTTACTTCTACCAACGATAGCTTGCTTGTTGAATTCAGAAGCGATTGTGCAACTACAGCGTCGGGATGGGCCGCTACTTATACCACAGTTACTTCGGCTCAGACAACAACCGATATTATTGCACCGGGAACAACTGTAACCACACAGTATCCATGGAAAACAGCCACCTTTACCACTTCAGTTACCGATGTAGATAATGTTGGAGGAAGTGGCGTTGAAAAAGGATATTACCAGGTAATTGATTTTGACGGAACAGAATGGAGAGCAAATTACACGCAGGGATTTTTAGCTGATAATTTCGATAATGCTATTCATGCCGAGTGGACCCAGAAAACAGGAACCTGGGGTATTAATGGAAACGCCCTCGAACAAAGTGATGAAGCAAGCACCGCGGCAGGCAACACAAATATTTACGCGGCTCTTACTCAAAGTTTATCCAATCGTTATCTCTATCATTTCCTTGCCAAGTTCGAAGGAAGCGGCACTTCGCGACGAGGTGGGCTGCATTTTTTCTGCGATAAGCCTGATAGTGTAAATCGCTGGAACAGTTATTTCGTTTGGTTCAGATTAGATGATCAGAAAATTCAGATTTACAAAGTGGTGAACGATGTTTTTGGAACGCCAAAAGTCGATATTCCCTTAACATTCAGCGCAGCGCAATGGTACGATGTAAAAGTTATTTACGATAGAATTACAGGAAAAATAAGTGTGTATATGAACAACGCTCTTGTAGCAACGTGGACCGATACTTTGCCTTACAGCAATGGCGATTATATTTCTTTCAGAAGCGGGAATTGTAAAATGAGCATCGACGAAATAAAAGTGTACCGTTCGCGATCATCGGCTATTAATGTAACTGTTGGTAGTGGAATGGCGAATGAGTTACGTTACCAGAACACGGCGCCAACAAATGCGGCGGGAAAAATAAAATCGATTTGCCAGGACAGTGCAGGAAATCTTTCGCCGATCTATTATCATGATGTGAATGTGGATTGGACCGTACCCTCTAATGTAACGGCTGTATTTGATGGTCCGGGTACCGACATAAACATTGTGAACACGAGCGATTCGTTACGGGCAAACTGGACAGCCTCAACCGATCAGAACTCAGCAATTATGAGATACTGGTACAGCATTGGAACATCGCCCGGGTTTACGAATACAGCAGGCTGGGTTCCTACCATTGGCGCAAATACCGCTATTACGGTTCACAGTCTTACTCTTGTACAGGGAACAACCTACTATTTTAATATCTTGGCCGAAAACGGAGCGGGATTGTTGTCGAATTTTGTAAGCAGTAACGGGCAAAAAGTAGACACGGCATATTTTGTAGGAGAAGAAAAACTGAACGATGAGCGTTTAAATTTTAAAGTGTTTCCGAATCCGTTCACGAATAAAATCACATTTAGGTTCGAGGCAAAGGATAACTCGAAGATGAAAATAACCATGATGGATGTTACAGGAAGAGAAGTTTCGGCAATTGAACTAAAGGAAGAAAAAGGAGTTAGGGAACATTGTATTTTGATGAAAGATGACCTTCCATTAGGCACATATTTTTTAAAACTGGAAGTAAACGGAGACGTATATCACCACAAGCTTGTGAAACAATAGAGACAGAAGATGGGGGTTTTGCCGGATTTGGCACCCAAAAAATGCCCAATAAACGCTATATTATTGTAATTTGTTGTTTTACAGTTAATTAAGTGTGTAAAGAATTCGTTAACTTTTAAAAGTTTTCCTTTTTTCTTTTCAAAAATTTTTTTTCTTTTGCAGGAAATTAAGGAATAAAAATAATTAGAATATGTATTGGACGTTAGAATTGGCAAGTTGGTTAGAAGATGCTCCGTGGCCTGCAACAAAAGATGAATTGATAGATTTTGCAATGCGTAGTGGCGCTCCAATGGAAGTTATTGAGAACTTACAGGAAATGGAAGATGAAGGCGAGAGTTACGAAACAATTGAAGAGATATGGCCGGATTATCCTACGAAGGATGATTTCTTTTTCAACGAAGATGAATTTTAAACTGATCCCGCGAATGCGGGATTTTTTATTACCCGGTTTTTCGCCGCTCCCAACGGTTATCGGAACGTGTATTTCGCAGAAAGATGATCTGTGTGAATCTGTGAAATCTGCGGCTTAAAGGAAAGCAAAGCGCTATTCGGGCTCAATTCGTACAAGTACATTATCAATGTTATCGCCAACAATGGTAATCACAATTTTATTTTTCGGAAAATATTCCTGAATCTGCCTTCGCAACCTGCTGAAAAAACTTTCCTGGTCGGAAATACTTTCGCCGTAAAGCGCAGATACAAAGAGCTCATAAGTTTCGCCGCTTTTTCTGACAAATAAAAACTCCCTTTGTTCATTATTAAAAAATGTAACACTATCCAATACGGAACCAATTCTATCCACTTCGGTAACACTTATGTTTTCGGGTTTGTATTCTATTTCGTTGTGTAAATCGCCATAATGCTTTACTGTTCTTTCAACTTTTGTTATTTCTTCGTAAACATAGCCGACTATAAACAAAGGAGCGGCGCTTACGATGACGGCAAGAAGCATAACCGCCACTGTGCGCCACCATCCAAACAATTGACCTCGCTTATGAAGAAAATCGTCAATTTTTTTAGACTGTATCTGCAGAATAATAAAATGAGCAATGATGGTGTAAGCTATTGGTACAAAATGTCTGGGTACTTTATTTTCTACATCAGGAATCATGAAAAATATCCCGAAGAACAACAAGGTAAAAGTGATGGATAGAAGGAACCACAATATACCTTTGCGCGGTTCTCCAAGCTCCCTGAAATTGCGCCATATCATATAACCAAAGGCAACGGGTCCTCCAAGGAAAGTAGCCACAATAATTTGTTTATGACTATAGATTTTCTTCACTTAAATCAATCAATCGATTTGCGATTAAAGATAATGTATCCGAAGTGAAAGAAAAATGAAAATGGATATTCATACTGGTCGTAATAATTTACACCAATACTTATTGGCCCTGCAGCGGTATTATACACAGCTGTTGCCATTCCTGAAACGTGCCGATACAAAAATGGTGTACTATAATCTGCGGTATTGTCCGATTTTTTTTGAATGGAAAGCACGGGTTGAAAAACATAAGCTTCAAGTCGTATATCCAATCCTCTTACGGGAGTTGTAATAGCTTTTAAACCCCCTGCAAAATAATTATGGGCGCGAAAGGCCTCAATGAAAAATGTTTGGCTCTCTGGAGTTGGGTTAAACGCAGGGGCAGATAAAATGGTGGCCTGGTAATTACTAAAAAAACTTTGTGTAGAGTAAACCGCTTCACCGAAAATCCCTATTCTGAAACTCTTATTTGTTTTGATGTAGCTATCGAATGTCAATTTTAACTGCAGCCAGGGTGTACGGTATTTATTTCTGAATTCGGTTGTATCAATACTGGTGTTTCCGGGAATATGACTTTCTCTTCCTTCCAGGAAACGCGCCCTTGCATTGAGCAACATGCCTTCGGTTGGATACATTTTCCGGTTAAGGGTATTAATCTTATAATTGGATTGAACATACCAGTAATCAAAATACGTTTTGTCGGTTGTATCGGCGCGGGTAAAAAGATCGGTCTGATAATATGAATTGCTCCACTCAGTTAAACCCGCGGCAACGTTGGCCTGCGAAACATTTCCTACAGGAACTCCAAGCGTTACTTCTCCGAATTTATCTTCCTGAACAAGGTAAGCGGGCTTTAAAAAATCAAAGAACAAGGCGCTGCTGCTGTAATAATCCCAACGTGAATAGGTAAAAGAAGGTTCGATGTAAAATGGTAAGCGACCCGGGAAATCAAATCGTAATTTAGAAAAACTTCCTGAGTATAATTTCCCAAGATAACCGTTAGCATAGGCGCTGAAACCAATTTTTCCGAGGTGATTGTATTGAAAACCGAGAAAAGCTTCGCTTATCGGACGGTTTGAAAGAATAGCGCCCGCATCTATGTAGAAAGGTTTTTCTTTTTTGCCAATCAGATGAAGCGAATATTTATCTCCAACGCTGTCTTTTACCGCTACCGGGAAAATATTTTTGATCTTATCGTCGCTCGCCAGCCTGAAATAACGTTTTTTCAATTGCTTTAACGTGAAAGGCGCCTGCTTATAGAACAAACTTTTTCTGATAAAGGAACATTGATTTTCGTTACAACCCGAAATTTTAAGATCATTAAATACAATGTTCTCTACCTTCTGATAATTTCTGAAACGTTCGCGTTTCTTTTTCAATTCTTCTTTTGTCTGTATTCTCTGAATTTGTTTTTTTATTAATGGCATTGATCTTATAGTGGCTGCATAACCGCTATCTATGAGTCTCTTGGCATTGTCAAAACTAAAGGTGCTTACATTGCTCCAGGGTGAAATAAGCACGCCGTTTTCGCCCAGTGGACTGAATTCTGTCTGGTTCATGAGAAGGCTTCTCAACTGAAGATACAGATCATCGTCATCAGGAGCTACAGTACTTTCAGAAACATTGGAGCCAATCACAAAATCAGGAGAAAACTCTTTTTGCATGACATCTGTAGGAAAGTTATTGTACAAGCCTCCGTCAAATAATAATTTACCATTTATAGCAATTGGACGCAGATAAAACGGATAACTCATACTGGCTCTTAACGCGCTTGGCAGATCATCTTTTTTAAAGAGTACAGACTGTTTTCTTAATACATCCGATGCAACACATCGAAACGGGACCATGAGACTGTCGAAATTGTTGCCAACGTTGTTGGCCGCACCAGTAAAGGTTTCCATGAGATAGTAATCAATAGGGATGGAATTGATGACATTGGTTGGAAGATTCTTGAGATAGTTATCTCTGAGATTGAACTTAAAGGTGATCCAGGAAGCGTAACTGTCGCGCTGTTTGAGCAGGTAATCGTATTTGGCAGGAAGGTCGCCCTTGGTAATGCTCTGAAAAAAGGTGGCCCTTACAATGTGTTCAATTTCTTCGGGAGTATATCCCACAGCGTAATAGGCCCCGATAATGCTGCCTATAGATGTCCCGACGATATAATCCACAGGAATTTCATTTTCCTCTAATGCCTTTAGTACCCCTATATGGGTGAGTCCGCTGGCACCACCCCCACTTAGAACAATACCAACTTTTTGTGATTTTACCAATGTGACCCAAAGGAGCAAAAATGCCAGAAGCACGATATTTAATGATCTTCTCAAAAGAACAGCTGTACTGAATTTGTAAAGGTAATTTCTTTATTTCTACAAAAATAAATCTTTATCTAAAACCCTTCTCATCCTAAAGATAAATATTTATATTAGCGGTTGCACTTTTTAAACCGGTGGGAAAATTCATATTTAAAAAACTGTTATATGGCATCGTGGTGCTGTTTGGGGTTATTACCACCATTTTCTTCCTGTTTAATGTTTTGCCGGGAGATCCTGCTATGGTTATGCTTGGGCAGCATGCCAGTAAAAGCGCGGTAGAAGAGATTCACAGGGATCTTGGCACCGATCGTCCCATTATGGTTCAATATGCCCATTACCTCAATGATCTTTCTCCGGTTTCGGCACACAATTTCGAGAACAACAAGAGCATGTGGTTCCTCAACCCTGAGCGTTATTCATGGGTTCCGCTGTTTAAAGTGGGTTCCAATAAATGCCTTGTACTCAAAATACCATACCTGCGTAAAAGTTATATCAGCAAACGTTATGTATCCGATATCATTAAGGATACGCTGCCTGAAACCGCTATTCTGGCCTTTGCTTCCATCATCATTGCTTCCATTGTAGGGATCTTTCTTGGTGTTGTAACCGCTACAAGAAAAAATTCAGTTTTAGACAGGGTTATTTTCGTTCTGGCAACCGTATTCGGGATGAGCGCTCCGAGTTTCCTGGTTGGTCTCATTATGGCCTGGCTTTTCGGTTATGTCTGGAAAAAATACACCGGGCTCGATCCTACGGGAAGTCTTTACGACATTGATGTGTGGAACGGTGAAGTAGTAAAACTTAAAAACCTTGTTCTGCCTGCAATAACACTTGGAATGCGTCCGCTTAGCATCGTGATACAGTTAACGCGCAGTTCTTTACTCGATGTGTTATCCCAGGATTACATCCGAACGGCCAAGGCAAAAGGATTGGGTTATAACCGCATTATCATGAAGCACGCCTTAAAGAATGCCCTCAACCCTGTGGTCACGGCCATTTCGGGCTGGTTTGCCGGCTTAATGGCGGGTGCCATCTTCGTTGAGAAAATTTTCAGCTGGAAAGGAATTGGTTATGAAGTGGTAGATGCATTAAGTAAAAATGACCTTCCGGTTGTAATGGGAGCAACATTGATCTTTGCCACTATTTTCGTTGGGATAAATATTATTGTCGACGTGATTTACGGAATTCTCGATCCGCGTGTGAGGCTTAAAAACTGATCCATGAGCAGAAAAAAAATAGTTGCAGGAAACTGGAAGATGAACACTTCTCTTACCGAAGCTTCTGAGTTGGTGAAGAGAGTGGTGAAGGAAGCAGGAAATGCTCCTGTTATTAAAATATTTTTTCCGCCATTTACTTTCTTAAAACCTGTTGCAGATGAATTAACATCAAGCAACGATTTTTTTATGGGCGCGCAAAATTGCAGCGAACATGAAAAAGGAGCTTATACCGGGGAGATCTCTGCCTCAATGATCAGTTCTGTTGGCGGAAAGTATGTTTTGGTGGGACATAGCGAACGCAGAACCTATTTCAAAGAAAGCAACGAACAACTTACTCAGAAAATTCAGCAGGCGCTTAAAAATAACCTTGTACCTGTTTTTTGTTTTGGCGAACAACTGGCCGAAAGAAAAAGCGATAAGCATTTTGATACAGTGATGAAGCAATTAACTGTTCTTAAAAATTTCCCGAAAGAACAGGTGCAGAATTTTGTTCTTGCCTATGAACCTGTTTGGGCCATTGGAACAGGGGAAACTGCCACGCCCCAACAGGCGCAGGAAATGCACGCTTATATCCGTAAAACACTTTCTGAAATGTTCGATGCCTCTCTTGCTTCAGGTATTTCTATTTTGTATGGAGGAAGCTGCAACGCGCAAAACGCAAAGGAATTATTTTCATGTGCCGATGTTGACGGAGGACTGATCGGTGGCGCGAGTTTAAAAGCGGAAGATTTTTGTAAGATCATCAATTCATTTTAATGAGTTATTTAGCCTATCATTTTATTGTAACTCCGCCGCAACCGGGATCAGAAATTTTGATGGCCATGATCGCCGATATGGGCTTTGATAGTTTTGATACTACTTCCAGCGGATTTATTGGATATATAAAAGAAGAAGATTCGGGAAATGTAAATTTTGACGAGCTGCTGTTTGATAGCTTTGAATACAATTATTCTGTTGAGAAAATCGCGCAAACCAACTGGAACGAAGAATGGGAAAAGAATTTTGAACCTGTTGTGGTGAGAGATTTACTTTGTATCCGCGCGCCTTTTCATCCTGAAAATAAAAAAGTGATCTACGAAATTATTATTATGCCAAAGATGAGTTTCGGAACGGGACATCATCAAACGACCCAATTAGTTTGCGCGGCCATGTTCGAACACGATTTTCATGGCAAACGTGTGCTCGATATGGGATGCGGCACGGGCGTTCTGGCTATTCTCGCGAAAGTTTTAGGGGCCACCGATATTTTAGGAATTGATATTGACGAATGGAGCGTGGAGAATAGTATCGAGAACTGCGCAACAAATAATGCTTCCACAATTGTAATTAAAAAAGGAGATATTGATTTACTGGAGAAGCAAAAAAACTTCGACATTATTCTCGCTAACATTAATAAGAATATTTTAAAGAGGCAGATCCCTGTCTATTCTCAAAAAATAAACTCAGGCGGAAAATTATTTCTCAGTGGATTTTTTAAAACAGATGCTTCAGAATTAATTGAAGTGTGTGTTTCTCACAAATTCAAGCTCGATTCACAAAATTCAAAAGATGAGTGGACGATGCTGGTGATGGAGAAATTGTAGATGTTTAACCGCAAAGACGGAAAGGTTTCGCGAAGAACGCAAGGAAACTTTATTACGTCCATTGCGCATTCTTAGCGTCTTTGCGGTTTAAATTTTAGTGCAAAATAATAAAACGTTTCGAAAGCATCTGACCATCTTTCCTTATTGAAAGAAAATAAATTCCACCCGATAAATCTTTCGTGTTTATTCTGGCTTCATTTTGATGGATAGAAATCTCTGTCGTTATTTTTTGTCCCAACGAATTTGTAACGAAGATTTCTGTTGCTTCCAAAGATTGTTCGCCTGAAAAAGTTAATACATCACTCACCGGATTCGGATAAAATCTGAAATCTGAAATCTGAAATTCATGAGAAGTAATTCCAACCACTCCGTCGGTCTTCCACGTTTCTTTATTCCGTTGCCCATCTTGTTGCAAGCCGCAGGTGTAATAGAAAATATTATTAAGCGCAAAGGCCATACCGCCACGTCTCGCAACTGCAGGTATTCCGCTTTGAGCCACAACGGTGTTGGTTGCAGGGTCAAACACAAGAGCATCGCTTAAAAAATCTCCGATAGAATCCTGGCCGCCACAAAAAAAGGCTTTGTTATTAATAACGGCTGTTCCAATGTATTTTCTCGGACCAAGTGTAATTCCCGGAACAACACTCCAGGAATCGCCGGCCTGGTTGTATTGATAAATTTTATGATTGTAATAATTACTATTCGTAAATCCAAAGGCAATATAACCTGTTCCTGAAATGGCAAACGCTGCACCGCGCCAGAAACCAGAGAGAGGAAGATTATTTTTTTGGGTCCATACGCCCGAGGTAAGATTATACTCCCATACTTCGTTTAAGTAGTTGACATCATCCCAACCGCCCACAACGTATACTTTATCTCCGATCACAAAATTATGTGAACCATGTCTTCCGCTTCCTGCAAAATCGGGCATAAGCGACCATGTATTTACAGCAGGATCGTATTGCCATAATTGTTTAATGTAGGTATTGCTGCAGGTAACTCCTGCCAATAAATAACCTTTACCATTGTAGGAAAATGGAGTAGAGTATTGCCTCTCGTTTCCTGCGGGCAAACTGGCCATAGTGCTCCAGGTTTCAGTGGCGCCATCAAACTGGTAACCGCTAAGCTGGCATCCCGATGGATCGCGGCCGGTCATACAATAGGCTTTGTTTCCTATTACAAAAGCGGCACCATCGTCGCGACCAGCCGAAGGAAAGTCAGGGACTTGAGTCCAGGTTTGAGAATGAATTGGTGTTAAGGCAAAGAATAATATTAAAGTGAGAATATTACGCATAGTTAAAGGTATGAAAAAGAAAGTAAGCGAACTAATCTTCGTACATCAGCCTGTCATTTGCCAGATAAAATTTTTCGTTATAAATATCTTCCTTATTTTTCAGTGAACCATCATTATTATAATACAGAATTTGACCATACAGATATCCATTTTTATTGAATTTACCTCTTTCCTTTATTTTTCCGGTTTCAAAATATGCAGTATAAGAATTATCTCTATAGTTCAATACCTTATGGATTTTTCCATCAGGATAATAACGGATGTGCTTCCCATTTATTTCTTCCATTTTATATTGTATCGAGTCTCCTATATATTGAATGGATCTAAGTAATTTTCCGTTTTTATAAATAGTTTCATATCCTTCTGCCTTCCATTTACCGTCTTCCAGATCGTTGATAAAGTTGCCTTCTTCAGCTTTCTGTTTTAAAGAATCATTACTATAATAGCGAATCCATTTCCCATTTCGCTTCCCGTTTTTGACAGTGCATTTAAAATAACTGCAATCGACTTCAAAATCTTTTTTTGAAAAGAGCTTTATTAATCTAAGATCTTCTTCGAAATTTGTTTCAGTTTCTCCAACATTATAATCGCAACGCTGTATATTGTATTCTCCGTTAATTTTTGTTGGGTTCAAAATATATTTTTCCCCAACGTTGAAATAAATATCGCATGCAACACCTTTGGTCTTATTATTTATTAAAACTTTTCCTTTGAAAGAGGAGCGAAGTTTGTCAACTACTTCGAATGTATAAACATAATGATCCTTCTCTTTTTTGGAATCAGTTACTTTTCCAACAAAAGAATATGTGTTGCATTTAAAGAAGTGATAATAATCATCAATTCCCCTGCAACTACAGGAGTATGTTTTTTCGGATATACTATACAGGAAGAGAAGTAAAAAAAGTCTGTTCATCTTAACTCAAAGTCTATAAATCTTTTTCAAAAAAGCCATCAGAGCAATCAAACATTCCGTATTCTTTCATTATTCAGATCATAATCCGTTTGGCTGAAAATAATGAGTATCCCGCAAGTTACAAAAAAAAGATTTCCGGATACTGGATGGGGTGTAACAAATACTCATTGGAATGTAACGGATAATCAATTGATAAATTGCCTGTTTTCACATATTCTATATTTGAACCGAAACGTTAAAAACGAAAGTATGAAGGCATCTATCATTAAACTCCTCGTAATAACCTGCTTAATGGCTTGCATGCAGACTGCCTTTTCGCAATTGCCATTCAATGTAAAAATACCCGATAAGAAAGAAAGACTTGAGAAGCAAAAAGAAAAAAGTCCTGCCGCGGAACAAATTAAACTGATGGAGGACAAACAGAAAGATTTGAATACCCATATGGGGAACCCGCGTTGGCAGACCGGAGGTGAATACAGCTTCGGAAAAAAAGAATATGAGGAAACCCAGCTCAGGATAAAAGAACTGGAGACTATTATGGCCCGGATAAAAGAAAAAGATCCAAAGCTGGCTGAAAAGCTGGATTACAACGTGAGTATTGAAGGATTTAAATCTAAGTATGATAATAACCTTACAAAGTTCAATGAATGGTCATTGAAGAAGGAAGCCAATACATATATCGAAGATAAAGGACGGTATGCAAGAACCATGAAAGATAAATACAATTCTATGTTCACCTACAAATTCTTTTCTGAATACATGTTCGAGAAACTTAATTATGCAGAGGCGAAAACCAAAATGGTGGAAATCGTTACAAAATATCCTGACATCAAGAAAAACGCTTACTATTATAATCCGCTGGTAGATTTTTATGAAAAGGATTTTCCTGTATTCGCTGAAAAGGATCTTCCCGCCGCGATTGACAAACTGAAAAAAACCGCTACGGAAGAGTTTGAAAAAAGAACCTCGTCAAGTATTGCGAGCATAGAAGAAGCCATTAGTTTTTGTAGAACCATGAAAGAACTGACGCCGCAATTCACCTTTTATCCGCAAAAGTTGTCTGAACTGGAAGATATTAAAGCAAAATTTTATAAGTACCTCGATGAAAAAGTGTATGTAAGCGACGTGCATAAAAAAAATGTAGGAAAAGTATTGTTGAGTAATAAACCAATTATTCCTGGTAAAGAAAAAGAGGGTGATTTTAAAACTGAATTCACAGAGAATGAAGTGATATATGGTATCGTTTATTACAATGGCCTTGTAGAAGCGACCTGTGATTACGCCATGTATATTGAAGGTAACTTATATATAAAGGAAGGAAGATTGGCCGAAGGTGCTGCATTTGCTGATAACCGCCCAAAGGCAACCACGTTTACTTTTGCGGTGATTCCGGATGTTGCAGCTGAGAAAATGAAGACAAAAAGAGGGGCCAATGATTTTGAGGCCTTTAGAATGACAGAAAGTATTTATGGGAAAATTAAAAATATCGGTGAGTTTGCAGATAAAAAAATTAAGATAGAACTTGTAATAAACAGAAAAACAATACCTTTTACAATCGATGCTTCCACAAGTTATTCTAACCTGCAGAAAACTTTTGACGCTATTAAACAACAACGGGCCAACGACCTTCGCTTCCCAAAATCGAAAGTACATAACGCCGAAATAGCAGCGGCATTCAGTAGCGCTATTGTTAATGAAGTTGGAGGAACAGTACAAAAAGTGGTGGTGTTTGATCCTGCATGGACCTATGTGAAAAATAAATATACGGGCATTATCACAAGCAGGGAAGGTGTGGCTTACGCGATGGTAAAAGATAAGGACGGGAAGTGCTACCTATACGGCGGTGTAGTTGAGCAAGAAAAGGCAGGCACCGGTTATGGAAAACCACGTTTGGACAAATTCTTTGAAGATTATACCAACGATGATGGCAATTATTACACTGAAGATATGGATGGAAAAGAATTGTCAGGTTCGGGGAGAGTGGGGTTTGAAATTAACTGCTCTAATGTTTCCAAATAAAATCTGATTTATAAACTTAAAACAATAAATCATGCTTATTAATTACACACTTCTTTTTACACTAGACATTATCTTAACATTAACTGTATGCGTTCTGGTTTTCCGGCTTTTTATGAAGCGGAAAAAATATGTAGCCGGAGGTTTCACTGTTTTTTTCACCGGAATACTTCTGTTTACGGGAATCATTATGATGAATTCAAGAGCTTACATTGTAACCGGGAATAAAACCAGTGCCTGCTACGTGGTGTATGGTACGCCTGAATATAAAATGCAAAACGGCACAACAATAAAACTGGAGATTCCTATGCAGAAATGTATGATCGTTAATGATTGCAATGAGGAAGTGGTTGTTGAAAAAATAATTTATGGATATAGTGGCAACGCGAAAGATATGTTCGTTGAACCCAATGGAACGCTCATAACAAAAACCATGTCCATGGATTATCTGTTTGATCAAAGACCGCCACGAAGCATTACTACAAAAAACTCCAGATCAGAGGTGCGTTACTGGCTTCGCATGCGTGCCGACTATGATAACGAATATGGTAAACTGGAGCGGATCAGGGAGCTGCTTAATAAAAAGAAAAGTCAAACCAATTAATATTCTAAAAAATGCATCATTTCATTCAAAGTGTTCCGCTTAATAAAAACAAACTCAGGATGGCAGTTATTTTCATGCTTCTGGTTATTATTTCGTGCGCTGTTGGCGTAGTGTTATCCAGGTTGTACTGGAATGAATATACACACGAAGTCTATTCTTTAAAGCATGGACGTAATATAACCACAGGCTGGCCGGCAACTGTGTATGGTTGGGGACTTTTTATCGGGATAGCTTTCGCCCTGATTCTTCCGCTTTTATTTTTTATGCAGGATTGGAAAAATCCTTCGTTGGCTATTACACAGGAAGGACTTTTTATTAACCAGCAAATGATAAAGAATGTGATTGTTCCTTTTTCCAATATCCGTGAAATCGAAAACAAGGAAACCGGGTATCACATCTATTTTAAAGACAATGAAGTTGTTTGTAGTCAGTCAGGAGCTTTCAAAGCGCTGGTCCGGCAAAATCTTAAGCAAAATGGTTTAGCCATCAACGAGGACTCCACACCTGAACTCGATCGGTTTTTTAGTGAACTCGGTAAACGGGTTGGGTAAAATGGTTATTTTTGATGTGCTATGCGGTGGATAAATAAGGGCGCTTTACTTTTTATTTTGATCCTGGTTTTGTTTTCTCACAATTCCAGGGCTCAGCAACGTGACCATAATACCGACAGCCTGTTTAAAGTTTACAACTCACACACACACGATACCGATCGTATTAAAGCCCTTATCTTTCTGAGCTGGAACCTCAGAGCTGATGATCCTGCCAGGTCAGAAAAATATGTAGCTGAAGCCTTCCAGAAAGCCAGCGTCTTGAAAAATGAAAGGTTGATTGCAGAGGCGCTTCACGTAACAGCAAACAATTATTTTTTAAGAAATGATTTTGTAAAAGCGGTGGAATATAACATACTAGCCTTGAAGAGCCATGAAAAAAATGGCAATAAGATTGGAATGGCGGATGATTATAATAACCTTGGAACCGTTTATCAAATTCAGGATCGCTTGAAAGAGGCGCTGGAATGTTACGAAAAGGCAATGACACTATATGCAACAGCAAATGAACGCTCAAAGGCTTCTTCATTAGGAAATATTGGTGTCATTTATGAAAGGCTTGGAAATTCTGCGCTGGCCGAGAAGTATTTACAGGAAGCTTTACGTATCGAGAAAAAATTTGGCGAGATAAAACATTCAGCGGAAACAATACAGAATCTGGGAAACGTGGCGTTAAATAACAATCGCCTGCCGGATGCGAAAGAATTATTTGAAAGGGCTCTTTTTATATTTGATAGTATTGGTGATGTTGAGTCTAAATATAATTGCCTTACAGCAATTGCTGTTATGTATTTTGAAACCGGCCACCTTGATGAGTCGGCCACGTATGCTTTAAAAGTAAGATCCCTGATAAAAGGGACTTCTTCATTAAAAGAACTGGAAAACGTTTATGGTATTATGATGGAGCATGCGAAAAAAAAGAACGACTATAAACTGGCTACCGTCTATTCTGATTCACTGCTCATGGTAATGGCGAAAATATACTCAGAAGAAATTTCATTGCAATCAGCAGAACTTCTGAAAAAATACGAAACAGAAAAAATGGCACGGGAAAATGCGGCGTTAAAAGAAGAAAAAACACAATTAGAGATGGAAGCATCAAGGCGTAATATACTCCTGGTATTTTCTCTCATTGTGGTAGCTTTTATTATTGTTTTTACTATTCTTTACATGCGTCAAAAAAGATTTAAAGAAATGCAACGAAGTACAGAACTGGAACAAAAAGTACTTCGTGCGCAAATGAACCCGCATTTTATTTTCAACGCATTAAATGCTATTCAACGGCTTTATCTTGAGAAGAAACAGGAAAAGGCCGATGAATATATGGGCGACTTTGGACAACTCCTGAGAAAGATACTGGATAACAGCGGAAAATCAATGATAAGTCTGCATGAAGAACTGACTTCTCTTAGCCTCTATCTTAATCTTGAAAAAAACCGGCTGGAAGATAAAATGGAGTATGAGCTTACGGGCCACGAAGAACTTGACATACATCACATGTTGGTTCCTCCACTGATCCTTCAGCCAGTTGTTGAAAATGCCATCTGGCACGGCATTGCTCCTAAGGGAAAAGGAAAGATAAAAATCAGCTGCGCTCTTTCGAATAACAAACTACTTACTTTTACAATAGAGGATGATGGTGTTGGCATACAATCAAATGACAATGCAGGAAACGGCACTCATGTTTCCAAAGGATTGAAATTAACCGTAGAACGGTTAAAGCCTTTGGGTTCTGTTACGATGTTACCAGGTGATAATAATATTGGAACGAAAGTAATTATGCATATTCCATATAAAACAGGATGAAGATTAAAACTGTGATCATAGACGACGAAAATACAGCAAGAGCTGTGTTAAGAAGAAAACTCGAAGATAATCTTAGTAACGATGTTGTTATTGTTGGTGAAGCCGATAGCATTTCAAGCGCCGAAACTGTGATCTGTGAAACCAAACCCGAGCTTATTTTTCTCGATATTAAAATGAGAAATGAAAACGGCTTCGATCTTTTAAAAAAGATGGGTGATGTTGATTTTGAGGTGGTTTTTATTACAGCGTATGACAATTTCGCTATCCGGGCCTTTGAGTTCAGCGCTTTTGGTTACCTGCTTAAACCTGTAAAAACCGGCGATCTTTTAAGTACCATCGATCGTCTCAAAAAAGAGAAGGAAAAGCGTAAAGGAAGCGCCGATATGCGTGTGCGCGTTCTGATGGAAAATTATGGGGAAGAAAACGGTAAGATGAAACGTCTCGTTATCAATAATGTTCTTGGTTTTATGGTTCTGGATATCTCGGATATTATTCGTCTTAAATCCGAAAGCAACTACACACATTTTTTTATGACCAACGGAAAACGTATTACTGTGAGCCGTACAATCGGCGAGTATGAGTCTCTGCTTAACGAGCACGGATTTTTTAGAATTCATCAAAGTCACATTGTAAACTTACGACATGTGGCGGCTTATCTTAAGTCGGATAGGGGACAGGTTAAAATGACTGACGGAGAATTACTTAATGTGAGCAGAGAGCGAAAGGATGCTTTTATTGCAAAGTTTGTTTAGTTACAAACGATGACCATTTTCTATATTACGAGAAATTAAAAATTGGACCAGGTTGTATAAACTGCGTATTGATGAAGTACGTATCCACCGGTAGATAAATCTATAAACTGGAAATTATAATCGTATGAAGGAATTCCCTTTTTTGTAACGAAGTGGGAACTATAAAGGTAAGGGTTGCTTGTGGAGGCACCATCTGTTCTTGAAACCTGATAGCCGTACATAGCGGAATTTGAGTCAAATGTATACTTCACAGTCTTGTATTGGTCGTTATTAGTTTTGCCTGCAGGCTTAAAGATCCATTGCTTACCTGTTGTGTCCTGTGGCATTTTAATAGCTATAGGTGTAAGGATATCATTGATTTTGTAAGGAACAAATTGCCATAAACTGTCTTTGTAAAAGGAGTAGGCCCTGATTGGATAATAAAAGCCACCGAAATCATAATAATATCTTTTTCCGGGAATGTTGCCCTGAATTAAAGTGTCTCCGAGAATAGTGGACGTACAATTATAAACACTCAGAACGGTAGATGTTTCCACAGATGAGCTGCTGAGTTTTTCATACTTGGTTAATGTGACTTTATAAACACGAACGTTTCCGTTATTTTCATTAAGGGTTTGTATTTTTTCAGGTGTATGAGTAGCAGGCGGACTAAAAGTAGTCTGATATTCTTTCTTGTCATTTTTTTTGCAGGAGAGAAAAGTGATTGCTAATACAAGAAAAGAAATATAAAATGTATGCTTCATTATTAAGTACAAGTTACAAAAATTCATCAATGCCTTACAAATTTATTCATTGTTAAGATCAGCAAGTTTTTCACCGGGCTTTGTGAGTTCTTTTGGGTCCGAGAAATGTTTACCAGGTTCAAGGATCCCCGAAACTTCCATTTCTGAAAAGAAGGGACGCCGGTCGGGCAGGTAAATAAAGCGGTGAGCGTATAGGCCATATTTTTCGAGACGGTGAGAAATGGAAGTAACGAAGGACTTGTGCTTTTTATAATACACTTTTGCATTTCCTTCTTTGAGAAGATCAGAAATAATGTATTCAAAGTTGTCAAGGTACTGACTCATCACAATGGTATCTTTCTTTTTTGATCTGGAATCTATTTCTTTCAGAATCGCTGAACGTCTCTTCTTATTGTAATCGTTCATATCACGGAGTGTCATTTTTCTTGCAAGATCTTTGTCGAGATAAATAATTGCTTTTTCGCCAATGTTCACCTGTATGATCTTTTTGCTTTCCGGGTTTTCTTTTAAACTTACCAGATGGTAAGTTGTGTCATTCCATGAGAAATCGGGTTCGGGATTTTGGGAGAAGAGATTTGCCGTAAAGAGAAAAATAAAAATGAATATGGCGGAGCGAAGCATATTCTAAGATAAGAAATTAAGATAGCTTTTTTACAATCTCAGATAACAAATCCCTGGCTTCTTTCCCTTTCAAAATTCCCTTCTTGTTATTCTGAGCATATCTCGCGACACGAATATTATTTTCATCAGGAACCGCACAACACCATTCAATTAATTCGCGGACACCATTTGGAGTGATGTTTCCATCTTCATTTTCAAATTTCGGACAATGCACCTGCACACCCGAACTGTAATTTTTTAAAGCTATTGCTACAAAACGTTTTTCGTTTTGCTGTTGCATTCCATATTTAATAAACGTAGATTGATTTTCGGGAATAACTTTTATTTGTATGCCATCAAATTCGGTTTGATCCATTTCCCAAAACACCCACCAATACCAGGTTTTGGAATTGACTATGATTTTGCGTTTGCCTTTGGAGGAGATGGCCATTGTCTACACAAGATAATGGTTATTTCTTTACTTTCCATCCGAAACCTTCACCAGATATATGCAAGGGATATTCTTTGTTGTAAATCTCAATACCAAATACACCAATATAGAGCACATTATTTCCATCACTAATTTTTGAAATGGTTTTCTTATTCAGATGTATTTTTGCGTTTTTAAAAGTGGCTGAATATGTGCTACCATCCTTAAATAAAATCTGGAAAGAAAACTCTTTTATTCTTTGCGTTTTATTCTTATTAAGAATTTTCAATTCACTTTTCAAAATATGATTCACATCGGAATAATAAATGCTATCATGAATATTAAGGTAAGAACGATAGTTGTTCTTTTTAACCTTGAACAATTTAGACCCATCTGGTAAAATGTAAAGAGAACTATCAAGTCGCTCCGGGAAATAAATTTTCCCTTCGGTGTTTTGACCTGTAGGAATCAATGTAGAAAGAACAGAGAACCAAACATTTCCTTTTTCTTTAACTTCTTTATATGTTTTTGTTTTTTCGTCAAATTCGAGAAAAGTATTTGAGGTTGGTTTTATCCGGGAATTAGTATCCACGTCTTGGCGGACATAATTAGGCTTACATTTGAATTTTCCTACTGAAATGAAAAACTGACTTGTGTCCTGTTGACTAAAACTAAATGCAGGGAAAAATGCAAAGAGAAGTATAAAGTTAAAAAAACGCATTTTATATCTATAATCAGAAAATAAAAATAAGATACTTTTTAAATGCCTGAAAAGATTGTTTGTTCTCGACTACGCTCGAACTGACTCGTTTTCCTGAAGATAGTTCTTGAAAAATCACCCCTTAAACTTTATTGTCGAATTAATCGTGTTCAGTCCATCCGTGCTTTCTTTCTGAATGGCGCCGTCTTTTAAGGTGTTCTGAAAATAAATGAATCGCGATTTAAAATCATCCAGCTTTACTTCATAACAATCAATGGTGAGTTTTTCTCCAATAAGCGTTACAGTAATTTTATTTCCGGCGCATTTTTTATGGCCTAGTTCTCTCTGAAAACCCGTTACAGTACAATTTTGTTTCCCGAATTTTTTAACGAGTTCTTCTGTCAATGATTCCAGTGTTGTTTTTGCTTCTATTTCAAATAGCATTACTACAAGATCGTTACCGTTAAAGGTCCAGAGTTTGTAACCGTAATCCTGCTCGAACTGGTAAGACATGTGTTTGGGATATTGAAAAGAGATGCCTGAATTATCAAACTTCTTGTAATCCGCCATTTTAATACTGATGGTCGGTTTCGAAAACGTAGTGTCTAACTTCAGTGGTTCATTTTCTGACAGTTCGTACTTTTTTCCGTTTATGGTGAGCTCAAACGAAGCCTTTGGCTCATTGCTACTTGTTTTTTGAGATAAGGCGTTAAAACAGCTTAAAACAAGCATTGTCAGGAAAGAAAATTTATATTTCATGAGATATGTCTTAAATTAATTAAATCTAATTTAGCAGGTTTCTCGCAAAGTCCCGCAAGGTTTTACGCAAAGTTTCCAAGGCAGATGTACAAAAAAATATTAAAGACTTTGTACAGTTTTGTTTCCCAAACCATTTTTACACACAGCTTAGCAACCTTTGCGCTTTCTTTGCGAAGCCGGTTGCGGCCATTGCCGTTAAGAAACAAAAAACCCCCGGATCTCTCCGAGGGCTTTTAATTTTATAGAATGTTCTTATTAAAAACTAAGAACTCAACATTAATAACTGTTTAAGCTTCTTCCTCAACTTCTTCTTTCGAAGCCATTAAGCGCTCGTACTCTTCTTTGCTTCCAACTACAAGTTTTTCGTACTGACGTAAACCTGTACCTGCAGGAATTAAATGTCCAACAATTACGTTTTCTTTTAATCCTAAGAGTCCATCCACTTTTCCGTTCACCGCAGCTTCGTTCAGTACTTTTGTAGTTTCCTGGAACGATGCAGCCGAGATCCAGCTGTTGGTTTGTAATGAAGCACGTGTGATACCTTGTAAGATAGGATTAGCTGTTGCAGGAACTGCGTCGCGTGCATCAACCGGTTTCTTATCCTTACGTTTTAACACAGAGTTCTCGTCGCGTAATTTACGTGAAGTAATGATTTGTCCGCGTTTCAGTTCTTCACTGTCGCCCGGATCAGTCACAACTTTCTGACCGTAGATCGCGTCGTTCTGAGTCATGAAATCAACTTTGTTAATGAGTTGTTGTTCAAGGAACATAGTGTCGCCCGGATCAACGATCTCAACTTTACGCATCATCTGACGCACAATAGTTTCAAAGTGTTTATCATTTAATTTCTGACCTTGTAAACGGTAAACCTCCTGGATCTCGTTCACTAAATATTCCTGAACGGCAGTAGGGCCTTTGATAGATAAGATATCGCCAGGGCTGGTTGCGCCATCAGATAACGGCTCACCTGCTTTTACGAAATCATTTTCCTGAACAAGGATGTGTTTGCTTAAGTTAACTAAGTAACGGCGTTGCTCTCCTGTTTTTGCTTCAACAACTACCTCGCGGTTACCACGTTTGATTTTACCGAAACTTACAATTCCGTCGATCTCAGAAACCACAGCAGGGTTACTTGGATTACGTGCCTCGAACAACTCAGTTACACGAGGAAGACCACCGGTGATGTCACCTGTCTTACCAGTAACGCGAGGGATCTTAACGAGAATTTGTCCTGGTTCGATCTTAGCGTTTTCGTTCACAACGATGTGAGCGCTTACCGGAATGTTATATGTTTTTAAAGCTTCACCTTTTTTGTCAACGATCCTGATGAGTGGCGACATGGTTTTGTCTTTACTTTCGATAATTACTTTTTCGCGGAAACCTGTTTGTTCATCAGATTCTTCACGGAAAGTGATATTTTCTTTAATGTGTTCGTATTCTACGTTACCACCAAATTCTGAAACGATAACCGCGTTGTATGGATCCCAATCACAGATCATATCACCTTTTTTCACTTTCGCTCCCGGCTTAATATATAAGTTAGAACCGTAAGGAATGTTACCTGTTGTTAAAGTGATTCCTGTGTTAGAGTCAACAATACGCATTTCAGTTGAACGGCCAATTACGATGTTGGTTTTTTTACCTTCAGCGTTTGCACGCTCAACAGTACGTAATTCATCAATTTCAACAATACCATCGTATTTAGCAATTAAGCTTGATGATGCAGCAACGTTAGAAGCTGTACCACCCACGTGGAATGTACGAAGCGTTAACTGTGTTCCTGGTTCACCGATAGACTGTGCGGCAATTACACCTACAGCTTCACCCAATTGTACAAGACGGCCATTTGATAAGTTACGTCCGTAACATTTAGCGCAAACACCAGAGCGCGATTCGCAGGTTAATACCGAGCGGATCTCAACTACTTCAATTGGCGATTTGTCAATTAATGATGCGATATCTTCATTGATCACTTCACTGCTTCCAATGATGAGTTCTCCTGTTGTTGGATGGTAAACATCGGCAACAGTTGTACGGCCTAAAATACGGTCGTATAATGCTTCAACTACATCATCGTTGTTTTTAAGAGCAGTCATGCTTAATCCACGAAGTGTTCCGCAATCGTGTTCGTTGATGATAACGTCTTGAGCAACGTCAACGAGACGACGTGTAAGGTAACCGGCATCAGCCGTTTTAAGAGCCGTATCGGCAAGACCTTTACGGGCACCGTGGGTTGAAATAAAGTATTCTAAGATGGAAAGACCTTCACGGAAATTTGATAATACCGGGTTCTCGATAATGGAAGCCGTTGTATCACCAGCTTTCTGAGGCTTAGCCATCAGACCGCGCATACCGCTGAGCTGTTTAATCTGTTCTTTAGATCCACGCGCACCTGAATCAAGCATCATGTACACAGGATTGAATCCCTGACGGTCGCTGCTTAATTTATCCAACACCTTTTTAGTTACCTTAGAGTTGGTGTGCGTCCAGATGTCAATGATCTGGTTGTAACGTTCGTTGTTGGTAATGAATCCCATGTTATAGTTACTCAATACTTCATCAACCTGTTCTTGTGCTTCTGCGATGATTTTTAATTTCTCATCAGGAGTTTGAATATCTCCTAAGTTAAATGAAAGACCACCTTTGAATGCCGTGCGGAATCCCAATTCTTTAATGTCATCAAGGAATTTGGCAGTTGCAGCCATACCGGTTTTCTTAACAACCATTCCGATGATATCACGAAGAGATTTTTTAGTTAACAGTTCATTAATGAATCCAACTTCATGAGGAACCACCATGTTGAATAACACGCGCCCAGCAGTTGTTTCAATTACTTTTGTAACTAACTTATCTCCTTCAAGTGCATTTGTAATTTTGATTTTTACCATTGCATGCAGGTCAACGCTTTTTTCGTTTACCGCAATCACAACTTCTTCTGCGCTATAGAAAATTTTTCCTTCACCCTTAACTTTATCGTTAGGTAAGTTTCTTTTCGCTTTGGTTAAGTAATATAAACCTAACACCATGTCTTGTGATGGAACCGCAACCGGCGCACCATTACTTGGGTTAAGAATGTTGTGTGAAGCAAGCATTAAGATCTGAGCTTCGAGAATAGCGGCATGTCCTAATGGAACGTGCACCGCCATTTGATCACCGTCGAAGTCAGCGTTAAACGCCGTACAAACGAGTGGGTGAAGCTGGATCGCTTTTCCTTCAATTAATTTTGGTTGGAAAGCCTGGATACCTAACCTGTGGAGTGTAGGGGCACGGTTAAGAAGAACCGGATGTCCTTTTAACGCATTCTCTAAAATATCCCATACGATTGGTTCTTTGCGGTCAACAATTTTCTTTGCAGATTTAACTGTTTTCACAATACCACGCTCGATCATTTTACGAATGATAAATGGCTTGAATAATTCAGCTGCCATTTCTTTCGGAAGACCGCACTCGTGTAATTTTAATTCAGGTCCAACAACAATTACTGAACGGGCTGAGTAGTCAACACGTTTCCCTAATAAGTTCTGACGGAAACGTCCTTGTTTACCTTTTAATGAATCAGATAAAGATTTTAATGCGCGGTTGCTGTCAGTTTTAACTGCATTCGATTTACGTGAGTTATCGAATAACGAGTCAACCGATTCCTGCAACATACGTTTTTCGTTACGTAAGATCACATCCGGAGCTTTGATCTCAATTAAACGCTTGAGACGGTTGTTACGGATAATTACGCGACGGTATAAGTCATTTAAATCTGAAGTTGCGAAACGTCCGCCATCGAGTGGAACTAAAGGACGTAACTCAGGTGGAATAACCGGAACAACTTTCACGATCATCCATTCAGGTTTGTTATCAACGTTCTGGTTAGCCTGGCGGAAAGCCTCAATAACCTGAAGGCGTTTTAACGCTTCATTTTTACGTTGCTGTGAAGTTTCGTTGCTTGCTTTGTGACGAAGATCGTAAGATAATTCATCTAAGTTTAAGCGTGATAATAATTCCTGAACAGCTTCAGCGCCCATTTTAGCGATGAATTTGTTAGGATCATTATCATCTAACATTCCGTTTTCTTTCGGTAATGTGTCAACGATATTTAAATATTCTTCTTCAGTTAAGAAATCAAGATATGATGTTCCGTTTTCTGCTGCGGCACCGGCGTTGATAACAACATAGCGCTCGTAGTAAATGATCATATCTAATTTTTTGGTTGGTAAACCAAGTAAGTAACCAATTTTATTTGGTAACGAACGGAAATACCAGATGTGAGCTACAGGCACAACTAAGTTGATGTGACCCATGCGCTCGCGGCGAACTTTTTTCTCAGTTACTTCAACACCACAACGGTCGCAAACGATTCCTTTGTAACGGATACGTTTGTATTTACCGCAATGACATTCGTAATCCTTAACAGGACCGAAAATACGTTCGCAGAACAAACCATCTCTTTCAGGTTTGTAAGTACGGTAGTTGATGGTTTCAGGTTTTAAAACCTCTCCGCTTGAACGACGCAGGATTGTCTCCGGCGAAGCTAAGCTGATGGTGATCTTCGAGAAATTTGATTTTTGCTTATTATCTCTTCTTAACGCCATGTTATATTGTGTGGTTTTTCGTTTTTAATTTTTATTAGTTCCTTTTGTTACAGAGAAGTAGTGTCAGTTCGAGCGTAGTCGAGAACGACACACTCAAACTGACATAACATTAATCCATTGTAATATCCAGCGCGAGACCTCTTAACTCATGCAACAATACGTTGAATGATTCAGGGATACCCGGAGTTGGAATGTTTTCTCCTTTAACGATAGATTCGTAAGCTTTCGCACGACCCATTACGTCATCGGATTTAACAGTTAATAATTCCTGTAACACATTAGCAGCGCCATATGCTTCAAGCGCCCAAACTTCCATCTCACCAAAACGCTGACCACCAAACTGTGCTTTACCACCGAGAGGCTGTTGCGTAATTAATGAGTAAGGTCCGATTGAACGTGCGTGCATTTTATCATCTACCATGTGACCTAATTTCAGCATGTAAATGATACCCACAGTTGCAGGCTGATCGAAACGCTCACCTGTTCCGCCATCAAATAAGTATGTACGTCCGAATTGTGGAACACCGGCTTTCTTAGTGTACTCGTCGATTTGATCAACTGTAGCACCATCAAAAATAGGAGTAGAGAATTTCATTCCTAATTTTTCACCAGCCCATGCTAATACGGTTTCGTAGATCTGACCTAAGTTCATACGTGAAGGTACACCAAGTGGATTTAAAACAATATCCACAGGAGTTCCGTCTTCCAGGAATGGCATATCTTCTTCTTTTACGATACGCGCAACGATACCTTTGTTACCGTGGCGACCAGCCATTTTATCACCTACTTTTAATTTACGTTTTTGTGCAATGTAAACTTTAGCTAACTGAACAATACCAGTTGGTAGTTCGTCACCCACAGTGATCTGGAATTTCTCGCGTTTGTATTTTCCTAAGTAATCGTTGAACTGAATCATGAAGTTGTGGAGCAAACGCTCTACTTGTTCATTTTTATCTTTATCAGTTGTCCAGTTACTAGGATTTACTTCAGAGAAATCAACACGCTCAAGTAATTTCTGAGTGAATTTGGTTCCGCGAGGAATTACTTCTTCACCTAAGATATTTCCAACACCTTGCGAAGTACGGCCATTTACAAGAACGAATAATTTGTCAACCAGTTTTAATTTGAGGTTGTAAACATTCTTCTCGTGATCGCTATCTAATTTTTCGATCAATGGTTTTTCTTCCGCTTTTTGTTTTTTATCTTTTACTGCGCGTGAGAATAATTTTTTATCAACGATCACACCTTTGAGAGAAGGAGGCACACGTAAAGAAGCATCTTTCACATCACCGGCTTTGTCACCAAAGATGGCACGTAATAATTTTTCTTCAGGTGAAGGATCTGTTTCCCCTTTAGGAGTGATTTTACCGATAAGGATATCTCCTTCTTTAACTTCAGCTCCGATACGGATAATACCTTTTTCATCAAGGTCTTTCGTAGCATCTTCACTTACGTTAGGAATATCCGGAGTTAATTCTTCCATACCGCGTTTTGTATCGCGAACTTCAAGAGTGTACTCATCGATATGAATTGAGGTGAAGATATCATCACGAACGATTTTCTCGCTGATAACGATAGCATCCTCAAAGTTGTAACCTTTCCAAGGCATGAACGCTACTTTTAAGTTACGTCCTAATGCCAGCTCACCATCCTGTGTAGCATAACCTTCGCAAAGTACTTGTCCTCTTGAAACTTTATCACCTTTCTTAACGATAGGTTTTAAGTTCATACAGGTACTCTGATTGGTTTTCTGGAACTTGGTTAATTTGTATGATTTTACATCGCCTTCAAAAGAGATTAATTTCTCTTCTTCGCTGCGGTTGTAACGGATCGTAATTGTATTGGCATCTACGTACTCAACAATTCCTTCGCCATCAGCGTTAATCAATACACGGCTATCTTCAGCAACACGTGCTTCGATACCTGTACCAACGATTGGCGCTTGCGGACGCATTAACGGAACTGCCTGGCGTTGCATGTTTGATCCCATGAGCGCGCGGTTAGCATCGTCATGCTCAAGAAACGGAATCAATGATGCCGCGATAGAAGCGATCTGGTTAGGAGCAACGTCCATTAAGTGAATTTTCTCTGGTTCTAACACAGGGAAATCACCTTCGTAACGCGCAGTAACTTTTTTAGTAATGAAGTTACCTTTTTCATCCAGTTCAGCGCTTGTTTGTGCAATGTTCTTCTGATCTTCTTCTTCTGCAGTTAAGTAAGTGATAGGTTTGTTAACGTCAACTTTTCCGTTGTTTACTGTACGGAAAGGTGTTTCGATGAAACCTAATTTATTCACTTTCGCGTAAACGCAAAGAGAAGAGATAAGACCGATATTCGGACCCTCTGGTGTTTCGATAGTACAGAGACGGCCGTAGTGAGTGTAGTGAACGTCACGAACCTCGAAACCTGCACGCTCACGACTAAGACCTCCGGGCCCGAGTGCCGAAAGACGACGTTTGTGAGTAATTTCAGAAAGAGGATTCGTTTGGTCCATGAACTGCGATAACTGGTTTGTTCCGAAGAACGAGTTGATCACAGAAGATAAAGTTTTAGCATTGATAAGATCGGTTGGCGTAAACACCTCGTTATCGCGAACGTTCATACGTTCACGGATAGTACGGGCCATACGCGCTAAACCAACACCGAACTGAGAGTAAAGTTGTTCTCCAACTGTACGCACACGACGGTTTGATAAGTGATCGATATCATCTACATCGGTCTTAGAGTTAATAAGCTCGATGAGGTATTTAATGATCAGGATCATGTCTTCTTTTGTAAGAACACGAATATCCATAGGGATATTTAATCCTAATTTTTTGTTGATACGGTAACGACCAACTTCTCCTAAATCATAACGTTTGTCAGAGAAAAATAGTTTGTCGATTACACCACGTGCAGTTTCTTCATCCGGTGGCTCAGCGTTACGTAACAAACGGTAAATAAATTCAATCGCTTCTTTTTCAGAGTTGGTTGAATCTTTCTGTAAGGTGTTGTAAATAATAGCGAAGTCAGTTGTGTTGATGTCCTGTTTGTGAAGGATGATCGATTTCACACCTGCATCAGCGATGAGGTCGATATGAGCATCTTCAAGAACAGTTTCACGATCGAGGATAACTTCGTTACGCTCGATAGAAACTACCTCTCCGGTATCTTCATCTACGAAATCTTCTAACCATGTTTTGAGAACGCGCGCTGCAAGACGGCGTCCCACTTCACGTTTAAGACCGCGAGACCGAAGATCTCGAGGATTTGTTTATCGCTTTCGAAACCGATAGCGCGGAGCAGGGTAGTAACAGGTAATTTTTTCTTACGATCAATGTAGGCGTACATCACGTTATTGATATCGGTAGCGAATTCGATCCAGCTACCTTTGAAAGGAATAACGCGTGCGCTATATAGTTTGGTACCATTGGCGTGACGGCTTTGGCCGAAGAACACACCAGGTGAACGATGTAACTGGGATACAATTACACGCTCGGCACCATTAATAATAAACGAACCTTTTGGTGACATGTAAGGAATTGTTCCGAGGTATACATCCTGCATAATCGGTTCAAAATCTTCATGTTCAGGGTCTGTACAATAAAGGTATAATTTGGCCTTTAAAGGTACAGAATAAGTAAGACCGCGCTCGATACACTCATCAATGGCGTAGCGTGGCGGATCGATATAATAATCCTTGAACTCGAGCACGAAGTTGTTGCGTGCGTCAGAGATCGGGAAGTTCTCGGCGAACACTTTGAAAAGACCTTCTTTTTTACGGTTTTCAGGTGTTGTTTCGAGCTGGAAAAAGTCCTGGAAGGATTTTACCTGAATATCTAAGAAATCCGGATATTCGATCGGAAATTTATTTGACGAGAAATTAACTCGTTTTTGGATTTTTGTACTTGCAGCCAAGGTTATTTATAGATTAAATTAATACAATTTTGACACGCTGTAGTTCTTTATTTTTTTACTCTAAAAACAAGAAAGCCCCTATAGCACGCGCTATAGGGTTTTTCCTGAAAAATATAAGCAAAATTATTTAATTTCTGCTTTAGCACCAGCTTCTTCTAAAGCTTTTTTAATTGCTTCAGCTTCTTCTTTACCGATACCTTCTTTAACTGGTTTTGGAGCGCCGTCAACTAAATCTTTAGCTTCTTTCAGTCCAAGTCCTGTTAAATCTTTAACCACTTTCACAACTCCTAATTTAGCAGCACCTGCTTCTTTAAGAACTACGTCGAAAGTTGTTTTAGCAGCAGCAGCTTCTCCGCCACCACCACCACCTGCAGCAACTACAGTTGCAGCAGCAGGTTCGATTCCGTACTCGTCTTTTAATATTTTAGCTAAGTCTTGTACTTCTTTTACTGTTAAGCCTACTAATGTTTCAGCTATTTGTTTTACATCTGCCATTTTATTATGGTTTTAATCTTGTTTTTAATTTGTTTAATTCTTGGTTCTTTAAAATTTACAGTTCAATTATGCTGCAGCGTCGTCGCCTTCGCCTTTTGTTTTGTTCTCTAATCCACCGATTACACGGTTGATAGGAGACTGTAACAACATAATCACTTCGGCGATCATCTCGTTCTTCGACTTCAGACCAGCTAAAGCGTCGAGTTGGTTGTCACCAATGTAAATCATTTCTTCAACGAAGGCTGCTTTTAACGCAGGCTTTTTGTCTTTCTTTCTGAAATCTCTGATGATCTTTGCAGGTACATTAGAAGTTTCAGTGAACATTAAAGCGGTTTCACCTTTTAAAGCAGGAATCAGCTCAGCTAATCTGCTATCGGTTGCGCGCTCAATGGCTTTTTTCAATAAAGTATTTTTTACTACTGTAACAGATACTTTTTTCTCGAAGCAGGCCTTACGAAATGCATTTACTTTTTCAACTGTTAAAGAAGAACAATCTGCTAAATAGATCTTTGTGTTGGCGTTTAATTTCTCAACCAACTGATCTATTACTTCTGTTTTTTCGGCTTTATTCATGCTCTTTTACTTATTAGTTGAATGATTTAGTATCGATGATAATGCCAGGGCTCATTGTGCTGCTCATGGTAACAGACTTAACGTATGTTCCTTTTGCAGACGATGGTTTTAATTTTACGATAGTGTTTAAAAGTTCGTTCGCATTCTCTTCTAATTTAGAAGCATCGAAACTCGCTTTTCCAACAGCAGCATGGATAATTCCAGCTTTGTCTACTTTAAAATCAATTTTACCACCTTTTGAGTCAGTTACGGCTTTACCAATATCCATGGTAACAGTTCCTGTTTTTGGATTAGGCATTAAACCACGCGGACCTAAGACACGACCTAAAGCACCAACTTTCCCCATTACTGAAGGCATAGTGATGATTACGTCTACATCTGTCCATCCACCTTTGATTTTTTCGATATACTCGTCTAATCCAACGAAGTCAGCACCTGCTGCTTTTGCTTCCGCTTCCTTATCAGGAGTAACGATTGCAAGAACGCGCATGGTTTTACCTGTACCGTGAGGTAAGGTTACTGTACCACGTACCATTTGATTAGCTTTACGAGGATCAACTCCTAAACGGATCGCGAGATCCACTGATGCGTCGAATTTTACAGTCGTGATATCTTTCACGATCTTCGAAGCTTCAGTAACGGAGTAAGCTTTGCTACCGTCGAATTTAGCGGTTGCAGCTTTTCTTTTTTTAGTCAACGTTGCCATTTGTAAGCTTTGTTTTTAATTAATAATTAGTACTTGATTAATAAGGCTTATTGCCTGTTACTGTAACACCCATGCTACGGGCAGTACCTACAACCATGTTCATTGCCGATTCAATTGTAAAACAGTTCATGTCTACAATTTTATCTTCTGCAATTTTTTTCACCTGATCCCAGGTTAAAGAACCAACCTTTTTACGGTTGCTGGTTGCTGAACCACCTTTAATTTTAGCATGCTCCATGATCTGAACTGCTACAGGCGGACGTTTGATAACGAAATCAAACGACTTATCGTTGTAAACATTAATCATTACAGGTAAAATTTTACCTGGTGACTCCTGTGTTCTGGCATTAAATTGCTTACAGAACTCCATGATGTTTACACCTTTGGCACCTAATGCAGGACCGATAGGAGGCGAGGGGTTAGCAGCACCACCTTTAATTTGCAATTTTACGATTGCTGTTAACTCTTTTGCCATTTTTTTATTTTATTTATTTGTTTATCATGAAGCGATTTTATCTGCTTCATGGTTTGTCGCGTTTCAGCAGCTCATCGCTTTCACGCTTGGTTTATTGTTGGTTTTTTCCGGAGGATTTACTTTGAGTTGGAAGCAGCAAAGCGCTCATGTTTCCGGAAGAACCTTCAATTTGTTTATTCTTTTTCTACTTCACCGAAATTTAATTCAACAGGTGTTTTACGCCCGAAGATCTTAACGGTAACTTTAATTTTCTTTTTGTCTTCCATTACTTCTTCAATAATTCCATTGAAGCCATTGAAAGGGCCATTGATTACTTTTACGCTTTCGCCTACAGTATAATTTGTAGCAACTGTTCCTTCGCTCTCAGTAAGTTCATCCACTTTACCAAGAATACGATTAACCTCGCTCAAGCGCATTGGTACTGGTTCTCCGCCTTTGGTTTCTCCCAAAAAGCCGATAACACCGGTAATGTTTTTAATAACGTGAGGAATTTCACCAACCAAAGTTGCCTCTATCAATACGTAACCCGGATAAAACGAACGTTCTTTTGTTGTTTTCTTCCCATTACGGATCTGGATAATTTTTTCCGTAGGTATCAATACCTGTGATACGTGATCATTCAGCTTTAGGCGCGTGATCTCCATTTCAATGTATTGTTTTACCTTTTTCTCCTGACCACTGATGGCGCGTACCACGTACCATTTTTTAGTCCCGGAATCGGTTTTTGTTACTTCAGCCATTTCTTTAAAAATTACTTCATTAAATTATAAGCTTCACGAAGCAGTATTTCGAAAATTTTATCCATTCCGAATACAACCAACGCAATAATCACCGATGAAACCATTACTATAAGGGCACTGCTTTGCAGTTCGGCCCATGTTGGCCAACTCACTTTATTTACAAGTTCGTTGCGGGTTTCAGAAATATAAGTTCCTATTTTGCTCATTCCTTTTCCAGTTTTAAGTTCTTAGTTCTTAGTTTTTAGTATTAAACACTAAAAACTAATCACTGAGAACTTTGTTAGCACGGGCAGAGAGATTCGAACTCCCATCAACGGTTTTGGAGACCGCTATTCTACCATTGAACTATGCCCGTATTTATAATCCAATTTCAGCCTTGATAAAAATGGCAAAATGGCGACCTGTTTAAAGGTGCCATTTTGCCTATATTTATGACTATGGCTTAGTCTAAAATTTCAGTTACCTGGCCTGCACCTACTGTACGACCACCTTCGCGGATAGCGAAACGTAAACCTTTATCCATCGCAATCGGATTGATTAAGTTTACAGTGATGGTTACGTTATCACCAGGTAGAACCATTTCACGTCCAGCTTCTAACTCGATTTCTCCAGTTACGTCAGTTGTACGGAAGTAAAACTGTGGACGGTATTTATTTTGGAATGGAGTGTGACGTCCACCTTCTTCTTTTTTAAGAATATACACCTCAGCTTTGAATTTAGCGTGTGGTTTTACGGTACCTGGTTTAATAATAACCATACCGCGACGGATGTCTTTTTTCTCAACACCACGTAATAATAAACCTACGTTATCTCCAGCCTCACCGTAGTCAAGGATCTTACGGAACATTTCTACCCCTGTTACAGTTGAGTTTAATTTCTCAGCACCCATACCGATAATTTCAACGTTATCAGCAGTGTTGATCACACCTGTTTCGATACGACCTGTAGCAACTGTACCACGACCAGTGATCGTGAACACGTCTTCTACCGGCATAAGGAAAGGCTTTTCTTTATCACGTGGAGGAAGTGGAATGAACTCATCCACAGCTTTCATTAATTCCATGATTTTTTCTACCCACTTAGCGTCTTTGTTTAATCCACCAAGAGCAGAACCACGGATGATAGGTGTGTTATCACCATCAAATTTATAGAACGATAAAAGTTCACGGATCTCCATTTCAACTAAGTCTAATAACTCAGCATCTTCAACCATGTCAACTTTGTTCATGAACACAACGATACGTGGAACACCTACCTGACGAGCAAGAAGGATATGCTCACGTGTTTGTGGCATTGGACCATCTGTAGCAGCTACTACGAGGATAGCACCGTCCATCTGAGCAGCACCTGTAACCATGTTCTTAACGTAGTCAGCGTGACCTGGACAGTCAACGTGAGCGTAGTGACGGTTTTCAGTTGAATACTCAACGTGTGAAGTGTTGATTGTAATACCACGTTCTTTTTCTTCAGGAGCATTATCAATTGAAGAGAAGTCGTCCGTGGTCAACGTGACCAATAGTTCCAATGTTTACGTGTGGTTTGGAACGGTCGAATTTTTCTTTTGCCATAGTTGTTTATTTTTCTTTTGTTATTTTATGTTTTTGTTTCCTAAATTCTGATCTAAAGGAATATTTTAAATCTTTTTTATCTGAGATTTAACTCTCAGCTTTTTGAGCTGTTGAGCAGGATTGAACTGCCGACCTCTTCCTTACCAAGGAAGTGCTCTACCACTGAGCTACAACAGCTTATTTTCAGAACATCTGAAAATTCTACTTTTATTTCGTTGCTGCGGATTTTTTTAAAGCCTCATTTACCGTTCAGTAAACTACGTTTTAAAAATTCCTGGCGCCTCATGCAAGCGAATTTTGAGATGTTCTGCCTTGACAAACCACCCGAAAATTCCGCTTCAGCCATGCGAAACTAGAACCTAAATGTTTAAGCTCTGAATTTTTGTGATAAAGCACCAAATTCAAGAGATCAACTCAATTTTTTAAAGAACTTACTTTTACACACACGAAAAGTCCCTCATTTTTGGGGACCCCCAGGAGCAGAAAAACCGTGATACACAAGCTTTTCGTTTTCCTGTCCCGTTTTACCGGGCTATGTATCTCTTCAACAGCACTAATCTTTCTCTTTTCAGATCGCCTTTGTCAAGACTTTGGCGATCAGAAGGCCAACTTCGCTAAAGCTATGTTGACCAGAGAGCGGAAGACGGGTCTCGAACCCGCAACCTCCAGCTTGGAAGGCTGGAGCTCTACCAATTGAGCTACTTCCGCTGTTACTATCCTTGGCCTTAGCGAAGGATAGTTTACCACCTTTTCAGATGATGTAAAGCTATTCTACCAGGACGTCTTCGCTAAAGCTACGACGGCCGCTGTGGGGTAAGATGGATTCGAACCACCGAAGACGAAGTCAGCAGATTTACAGTCTGCCCCATTTGGCCACTCTGGTATTACCCCAAAAAGAAATTATTAAAAACCAAAATCTCAATAATTTCTTTCAAAAAAGAGCCGAAGAAGGGACTCGAACCCCCGACCAGCTGATTACAAATCAGCTGCTCTACCAGCTGAGCTACTTCGGCTTTTTTGATTTACAAAGAACAACCCCTTTTTAAAAGGGATTGCAAAGGTAACTAAACTTTCGAAACACGCAAAAAATTATTACAGTTTTCTGCAATTTTTTCTCAAAAAGATTCATGATTCTGAATCAGTTTAGGATCCGAAGGTCGTTCGGAAGGTAATTATTGATCCTGTTTTGAAGCGTTTTTACCCATCCCAGACCCCTTCCCTTACTTGTCACCAGCGAAAATCCGGGGTTCTGCACAGTAGTTGAAAACACTTCCTTCTTTAAAAACTTTATGCAGTCCTCATCACTTAATTCGAGTACGGTTTTTACGTTTATTTCATTGCTCCAAGCCAGTTCCTGATCCGGAATAAGATCCTTTCCCTTTATTTCGCCAATCATAACACCGGCTTTTCTAAAGAAAAACTCCTTTTTAAAGCCTTCGGCAAATCTGAAAGCGGCCTCATTCATGAAGTGGTAAAACACCTGATTTTTAAAGAAAAACTTGTCTTTTACATCAAAATATGCTGAAAAAGTATCTGATTCACCTTTATTTAACTTAAAATCAGTGATTTTAGGTGACTTTTGAGTGTTTTCTGATGATCTTTTTCTTAAAACTGCACAAAAGAAGCCTTCGCTTTGAGTCAGATGAGGATAAAAACGGTAGCCTTTTTCAGACTCTACAATGCCCCATTTGTCATTGATATTCAATGGAATATACTCCATTTCTTGTTTTTCAATAAGCCATTCTACAATAGTTTCGTTTTCTTCAATGGAATAGGAGCAGGTACTGTAAATAAGAACTCCATCTTCTTTTAAGGCAGGTAAAATATCTGCGAGGATCTTTTTCTGACGAGTGCCGCACATATTTACCTGGTCCAAACTCCATTCGTCAATGGCTTCGGGCTGTTTCCTGAATAACCCACTGCCACTGCATGGCGCGTCTACTACAATAACATCAAAGTATCCTGCCAAACCGCCCAGTTTTGAAGGATCATTATTTGTTACAACGGTATTGTGGGCGCCCCATTTAGCGAGGTTCCTGCTTAATATCGTGGCTCTTGGTTTCACGATTTCATTGGAAACCAGTAAACTTTCTTCATTTATAAGTGAGTTAATGAGCGTGCTTTTACCGCCCGGTGCAGCACACAGGTCAAGAGCCTTTAACGGGATAGTAAGGTCAACAGTTGATCTTATAGCATGTTCAATAAACATACTTCCTGCTTCCTGCACATAATAACATCCGGCGTGAAACAGTGGATCGTAAGTAAAAGAAGGGCGTTCATTAAGATAAAATCCTTGCAAACTCCATGGTACAGGCTTGTTTAACGCAAAATTCAGCTCTTCTTTTTTAAATGGATTGAGCCGGATGCTTGTTATCCTGTTTGTTTCTTCATGCGCATGAACAAATGCATTCTCGTTGAAGCCTGGTAAAGGTTTCAGACTTTCAATCAGCTCTTTTGGAATGTGACTCATCGGTTAATTTGTTCGCGCTTTTGTAAAAATCTGTCAGCGGAAATGCAAAGTAATAAATAATTTAGTGGCGTGAAAAGAAGTCCTTTAAATATCACACCTTTCCTAGCGATCGAAAAAATAAAAAACTGGTGCGCTTACCAGGAACGTTCCCAGTATGAAACGCGCCAGAAGCTCGTGGAGTATGGACTTACCATTGAAGAGGCTGATAATATTATCACTGAACTTATCGCAGAAAATTTTCTAAACGAAGAGCGTTTCGCGATGGCTTTTACCAGCGGAAAATTCAGAATCAAGCATTGGGGAAAGAACAAAATCAAAAGCGGTTTAAGACTTCATAAAGTAAGCGATTACTGCATCACCAAAGCCCTGAAGAGCATTGATGGCGACGAATATGACGCCATTCTTTTAAAAACCATGGAGAAAAAACTGAGACAGATGAAGTCAAATGATCGCCGTAAAAATTTTTATTCTGTAGTGAACTACATGGTATCACGTGGCTTTGAGAGTGATTTGGTAATTGAACAATTAAACCTAATTTTAAAACCGGAATAAACAAAGACTATGAATTTAGATCTGAAAAATAAACGCGCCATTGTTTGCGGAAGCACGCAGGGCATTGGAAAAGCAGTAGCAATGGAGCTGGCAGCTATGGGAGCAAATGTAACCCTTGTTGCAAGAAACGAGCAAAGTCTGAAGCAGGTTAAAAGCGAATTACATACTAACGGTTCGCAGCTGCATTCTTATCTGTGCGTGGATTTCAGTGAACCTAATAAATTAAAAGAGCTAGCCGAACAATTCGTTCAGCGTAGTGGTCCGGTTCATATTCTGGTGAACAATACCGGTGGTCCTGCCGCAGGTCCAATCATTAACGCTAAAACCGACGAATTTATTTCTGCTTTCAGTAATCATCTTCTCTGCAATCACATCCTGGTTCAGGCTTGTGTGGAGGGAATGAAGAACAGCGGTTATGGGCGTATCGTTAATATTATCTCAACTTCGGTAAAAGCGCCTCTTCCAAATCTCGGAGTAAGTAATACGGTTCGCGCGGCGGTTGGCAACTGGTCAAAGACCCTGGCCAACGAGCTTGGAAAATTCGGGATCACTGTAAATAATGTTCTTCCGGGAGCTACAGCTACTCAACGTTTAAGCTCCATTATTGACAATAAATCAGCCAAAACAGGGGCGAACAAAGAAGATGTCAAAAAGGAAATGCTGCATGAAATTCCGATGGGACGTTTTGCCGAAGCTTCTGAAGTAGCTAATGCGGTGGCTTTCCTGGTATCTCCGGCGGCAGGCTACATTAATGGCATCAATCTCCCGGTAGACGGAGGCAGAACCCCTAATTTGTGATCTGCCAATCTATAGTCCATTAGGGTTACACCCTGACCTCCTTCGCAAACGCTTCGGCGGGCAAGTCAGGAAGTTAACATTCATCTGTTATTAAAACCAGAGGAGGTCACGGCAACTAAAGAGTTAGTAAACTTAATTTAGTTGCATGATAAAATATTTATTCATTCTTATCAATTCATTGACCCTGTTCCTGTACAGTTTATTCAGCGGCGACGGTGGAATTACCATTACCAACACCATTCCAACCAGCATACAACCCGGCAAAACAGTGCCTGTTGAAGTAAGGATCGCCAAAGGAAACATGAGTGGTTTCGCAAAAATGCAGCTCGAACTTCCTGCCGGCATCAGCGTGAACGAAATTGATAATAAAGGGTCCAATTTTAGTTATGTTGATGGTATTGCTAAGTGGGTATGGGCCAGTTTACCAACAGACGCAGAAATCATCCTTAAATTTTCGCTGGTAGTTGATGCTACCGCTAACGGAAAAACAATTATTGCCGGAAAATATTCTTACGTTGAAAATAACGCCAAACAAGTGGTGGAAATGGCGCCCGTTGAAGTGACTTTAGGTGGCGATGGCGCTGTAGCTAACACAAACACGAGTTCTGAAACTCCTGTCAATACCAACACCGCTTCGTCTGAAAGCACCGCCAATACTACAACTACCAGCACTTCCGAAAGTACGCCTACCAATACAAACTCCAACAGTGAACCGGTGGGAAATATTACTGTTCAACGCAGTGTTAGTAAAACCGCGGATGGAGAATACACGGTTAATCTTAAAGTGAGCAAAGGAGCCACGAAAGGTTTTGCCAGGTTTAGCGACGATCTTCCTGAAGGAATTACGGCTAAGGCCGGAAAAACAGAGGGTGCCTCTTTTTCGGTGGCCGATGGCAAAGTAAAATTCGTATGGGTGGCAGTTCCTGAAAAGGAAGAGCTTGAGCTTTCTTACACTTTAAGCGGCGTTAAAAGCCCGCTGACACTTAACGGCGAGTATTCTTACCTTGAACAAAACCAGAGTAAAAAATACACTTTGCCAGCCGAAACCATTACACCTGAAGCGGGTAATGTAGCCACTAATACCAATACAACAAGTAGCGAAACCAACACTTCTACAGCCCAGAATACCAACACAACGTCTTCAGAAAATACCGCTCAGAATACAAACACCACTTCCTCTGAAAACACTGCTAATAATACATCAAACAATACAAATACCAATAACAGCGGTAATGAAACCATTACTAAAAAAGAAGGAAATGTAAGTTATATGGTACAGATCGGAGCCTTTACCAACAGCGCTGTAAGCTCATCAAGATTATCTAAAAAGTTTAATGTTTCCGAGAGTATAAGGAGTGAATTCCAGGGTGGGTTTTCAAAATTCATGGTTGGAAGTCACAATGAATACAAAAGCGCGCGCGACCATAGAGAAAAAATGAGAAGCAATAATGGCATTATGAGCGCTTTCGTTGTTGCCTACAATACCGGTAAACGTATTACCGTACAGGAGGCTCTGATGATTACCAGCCAGAAGTGGTTTAAATAGTTTTTTTTTATATCTTTACTCATTGATTTTCCCATGAAGAAACTAATACTTTTCGCGTTACTTTTAGTTTCTGTTTTTGTTCGTTCTCAAACAGACAGTTCAGCGTTAGATAAAATGACGCCCGAAGAGCTGTTGAAGTATTATGAAAACGAAAAAGAAATTTATTATGGACCGAAAGGACCAGAAAAGGTGGGAGATTCTCTTTACAACGTTCTTAACCCGCAGGTAATTCCAACACAAACTGTTTACGCCGAAGCACTTTTCCGTTATAACGAAGAAGGACATAACGATCCGCTTCACCCGCTTGATACTTTCGATAGCAAAGAACAGCGCATGAAACCAAAAATTTCTCTGGGAGTTGGCAGATTTGGATTTTATGGCGACCTATACCAGAAACAATTCCAGATTCCTTTAACCGCTCGTCCGGCTTTTGATTTAAATATTTCGCAACGTCTTAACCGTTATCTCTTGCTAAACTTTAACGTGATGTTTGGAAAGCTTGGAGCCAACGAAGCAACTTATAATAGTTCGCGTAAAGAAAATTTTCAATCGGAGATTCGCGCGGGTGGCGTGAACTTACTTTATGACTTTGGAAATTTCTTTACTGATAAGCATCCTATTCGTCCTTACATTAGTGCCGGCGTATGTGGTTTTGAATTCTTAAGTAAAACTGATCTTACCGACAGGAACGGGCAAAAATATTATTACTGGAGCGACGGAAGCATTAAAGACAAAGCGGAAGGCGCGGCAGATGCTCAATACGCTGTTGATCTTATTCGCGACTACAGTTACGAGACCGATATCCGTGAACGTAATGCCGATGGTTTTGGAAAATACCGTGAGGCCGCTATTGCTTTTCCGGTTGGAGCAGGGGCCATTATGAAAGTGACTGACCGTATTGATTTTAAATTAAACTTCCAGATATTTTTTACAACAACCGATTATATCGATGGTATTTCAAACAATAGTATCGGCAGCCGTGTTGGCGATAAGAAAAAAGATAACTTCACTTATACATCGTTTGCAGTTCAGTACGATCTTATTGCGAAACCGATCCCGAAACGTAACAGAAACAAAGATACCCTTGACGAAAAATTCTGGCTGGCAATGGACCAGGTGGACAGCGACAAAGATGGTGTTGATGATTTACATGACGAATGTTTTGGGACAGAACCCGGCGCAAAAGTAGATGCTAAAGGTTGTCCGCTTGATGGAGACAAAGACGGAGTTCCTGATTTTCGTGATGATGAATTGGCCACCGTTGCCGGAACTCCGGTGAACGAAAGAGGAGTTGGGCAAACACCTGAATACTGGCAGGCATGGTACAACCAGTTTAATAACGATTCGGTTGGCGATAATGCACAGGAAGAATTTATTGGAAACGCTTTTGCTCTTGATCCGAAGAAAACAAACTTCAAAAACAAAAAAGACATTTATACAGTTGAGTTGGCAAGATACCAGGGATCTATTCCAAGCGATGAACTGGCATTACTCTTAAGTATTGGCGATATTAAATCGGTTACACTCGATGATGGAACAACCGTTGTTTACACCGCGGGTGAATATGGAAAAGTTGCTACTGCAATTAAACGCAGAGATGAATTCAGAAAAGAAGGAAACAAAGGCGCCAGCGTTTCTAAACTTAAAGGAAAAAATGTGATGCAGATCACTGAAGCCGAACTTGCTGAGTTACTTAAGAAAGAAACAGACGACGACCTCATGACAAGTACCGTTGGAGGAACGAACACTATCTCTTCCGGAACCAATTCTGCTACATCTGGCACTAACAGCGCTACTACCGGAACAAACTCTGCAACATCAAATACAACTTCGGTTGCTTCTGGTACAGCGGCGGCTACAACCAACACAGCAGCCATTGATACCGAAGGATCGTTTAACCGTTCCGATGTTGTGTATCGTGTGCAGTTAGGAGCTTTCAAAAATAAAATTTCTACAAGCGTATTTAATACAAGCGCGGGAGTTCTCGAATTAAAAACAGGAGAGAGCGTTTACCGTTACGTAACCAAAGGATTTAAAACCATTGAAGAAGCCGCGGCGGTGCGTGCCGACTTAGTAATTCAGGGTTACAGCGACGCATTCGTTACTGCTTACAAGGAAGGTAAACGTATTCCTATGAGTGAGACAAAAGCAACGCTTGTTGACAAAAACTACAAAGAGGATTTGAATGAAAACAAAACATTTAGCTCGGTAGATAAAAAATTAGTTGTGTTCACTGTTCAGTTAGGTGGAACTGTAAGACCTGCATCTGAAAAAATAAAAGACGAGCAGTTCAAAGATATTAAGGGATTAGAAAAACAAGGAACTTCGACCGGAAGCATTCGTTATACAGCCGGTAAATTCCCTACGCAGGAAGCAGCTGATAAATTCGCGAAAGAACTTGCTGATAAAGGGTTTTCGGAAGCCTTTACCATTGCAACGTTCAGGGGCGATGTTATTTCTATTCAGGAGGCCATGGAGCTTTTAAAGGCTAAGTAATATTCTAACTGAAACATTGCCAAAGTTCTTAGGCGGCTTGTTTTTACTTTGGCAATGTTCTTACGAACCATCGACTATTTAAAGGTAATTTGTGTTGTCTATGTTTTTAATCACAAAGGCCGCAAGCGGCTGCGCAGAGGGATTCACAGAGGTTCACAAAGTTTGGTGAAGAGAATGATCTTCTGCTAATGCAGAAAATTAAACACTATCAGATTATTGACAGTGTAAACCTAAAGGCAACTTTGCGAGAAATTAGCACATTCAGCTCTGCGTCTTCTGCGAAACCTTCTGCACTCCTCTGCGAGAAAAGTGGCGAGAACCCAAAGATAAAATAACAGGTACATTGTCAAAGTTCATGGGCGCTTAGTTGATACTTTGGAAATGTTCTACACAGTTATAATTTATATAATGAGAAACTGCTGTTTTAACCTCTTTCTTGATTTACAATGTTGCAGCAAACCATAGGAAAATAAAATGTTTCATTAACTATGAAATTTTACCACTGAAAAAACTTTTCAAGCTTGTAAGTTGCATATGGTCCTTTTAATAAAACTTCGCCATTAGATTCTGTATAGAAATTATTTTGGGATAAGTTAAGTGTATCATGACATTTACCGGTATTGAAGCAATAATTAAGTATATCAATTGAAGATTGGCTGGTTTGCATTTGATTATTCCTTTCGATGTTAACAACATAATCGATGTTTTTAATCCTAAACGTCTCATTTGTATTGGAAACTTTAATGTTAATTGTGTTGCAGTTTAGGTCATTGTTTTCGGGCAAATTGATAATAATAGTATTAAAAGCCTTAGCACTGTCGACAGAATAACTAATCAAGTTGTGCATGCAGTACCTAAGGACTTGTATAACATTAGAATAGTATCTAAGGGTTCTATCTTTCTTTGATTCTCCGTACATCGAGGTCTTTTCCGGATAAAAGAAAAAGAAGTATTTGCCATCTGTATAAAAATTATTTTGTTTTGTTGCCGAGAAAAATAAATTATTTTCTCCTAATACCATTGCGGTGTCATTTGTTTTACTGGACTCATTTAATGAATTAGCACTTATATTCTTAAGAACTATGTTCAATTTGTAATCCTTAATACTATCCAACGACATTTCATTATTGCCCCAGAAATATTTCTCTAAAGATTGTTTTTCGCGTTTATTTAATCGAGAATGGCTATTACAAGAGATCAAATTAACCAATAGGAATAAAAGAATTAATCTTTGAAAAGGTGGCGTCAATTTGAACGGTTTTATGATAAGAATGAACGACAAATATATAAGTTTATCTGAACTTGGTTTACAGTTAGGGATCTCACTGTTAAAGCAACTTGTTGCATTTTTAGCAGATAGGTTTCGAGAACAGAAATAAATACCGGGGGTAGTGGATTACTTTATCTTAATGTAAATGTGTTTCGTGTTTTTATTACTGGATTCTCTTTCGTCAATACTAAATTGTCCGGTACTTTTTATCAGAGGCAAAAGCTTTGCAAAGCCATAATTCCTGGGATCGAAATCGGCTTTCTTTTTAAGGATAAAACTTCCTAATTCTCCTAAGAATGTCCAACCGCTTTCGTCGGCCAGATCTACAACACTTTTGGTTAAAAGATCAATTAGTTGCCCGTCAATTTTTCCTAATGTAACAGGTTCTGATTTTGACTTTTTGGTATTTGTTTCTTTAGTAGTTTTTGCAGGTGTTTTTAATATTTCTATATAAACAAATTTATCACATGCTGTTATGAATGGCAGCGGTGTTTTCTTTTCACCTATTCCAATCACTTTCATTCCTGTTTCTCTTAGTCTTGTAGCCAGTCTTGTAAAATCACTGTCTGAAGATACAATACAAAATCCGTCAACCTTCTCTGCATATAAAATGTCCATAGCGTCGATAATTAAAGCGCTGTCGCTCGAGTTTTTGCCGCTTGTGTAACTGTATTGTTGTATTGGGGTTATTGCGTTTTCCAAAAGAACATTTTTCCATCCTGAAAGTGTAGGTTTTGTCCAATCGCCGTATATCCTTTTAATTGTAGGCGTTCCGTTTTTAGATATTTCCGCCAACATTTCTTTTATGTTTGAATACGGAACATTATCAGCGTCTATTAAAACCGCGAGTCTTAGGTCTTTCATTTTTTTATTATCAGGTAATATGATTATAGTTAATTAATAGAAACAAAAATCCTCAGGGTTGCAGGATTGGAGCTATTGCGATATAACAAATATATAAAGATTTTTAGTGTGCAAAAGCATATTTAAAGCCTTTCTTTACTTTGAAGGTATATTGTTACCAAAGCTTCAAATTTAAGGTAAACATCAAATGGAAAATCTTCTTGCCTGTTCTTTGAGTACTCTTTGTCTTTTAAGAGCAGGAATGTTTTACGAAGCTGAAGATAAAACAGGGTAATTAATTGTCGTAGCTTGATCTGAAACTCTACAGTAAGTTCAAAATCTTTGATCAGGTCGCCGTAAGACTCATAGAATCCATTAACCAGTACGTTAACCATGTGGTTATTATCCTTGACTCTTTTTATTTCTATTTTTTCGCCTCCGGGCTCTCCGTACCAGAAAAAAGAAACTTCGTTCCCGTTATTTATTAATGCAGTGAGCGCGTTGATCAGATCTGAATATGGATCGCCAAACACGTGTGAAATAGTAAGTTCAAAACACTTTCCATCCTTAACAATATAACAGGTGCTCCAACCGTGAGGATTGAGTGTTAGAAGAATGTCTATGTCGTTTGTGTTATCGGTTGTCACTTGGTGTTTTACTATAAGATTAAAACGGGGTTATTAAATCTGTATGCAATGCAGATATTCAATCAATTCCGAAATCGTCAGTAAATTTTTTTTCAGGTTGTACCTCATAAGGATCCACACCTAATTTATCACTCGTAATTGCTGCTATTGCTATTAAAATTTGGTAAGTGGTATTTATTTTTCCGGGATCGATTACTTTTTCGTAGTTAGAAGCGTAAACTGCTGTTATAAACTGATCAACTGTTACGGTTTTCCAATCGTATTTTGGTTGCCAGCCAACAAAAAATACCTTCTTTATAATTGTGTCAGCTTCTGTGAATGGCTGTGGAATTTGAAGAGAAATTTCTTCGGATAATTTTGTCCAGGATTCTTTATCGTTAGGATTAAGGATTGAAAAAATTTTATCTGAAAGAGAAAAGGAACTATCGGTTAACTGAAGTTGGATTAGAGAGGATTTTAATTTTTCAAAGAGAACTGTTTTTAATGCTGCGCTATTATCTGTAATATTTAAATGTCTTGAAGTACAGTCCGCCATGTCTTGCACAGTTCCAATCTTTTCGGCTTCAGAGGTAGAAACTTTAATATCGAAATAATCTTCGAAGCTTATTAATAATTCAACGCTGTCGAGCCCCATGTGTCAATCCGCCTTAAACGTGTCAAAATCCTTTTCTTCAATCCAGTTGTATTCAATTTCATGAGCGACTTTTCGTGCAAAGTCAATTCCGTGGCGGTCGCTTAAGAATCCCAGGGCCATATCCATTCCTGCACTTACACCTGATGAGGTGTAGAATTTTTCGTCAACTACCCATCTTGCTGTTTTGTCCCAGTGTACATGTTCTCCGTTGGTAATAGCCCAGGCAAATGCCCTTTTATTTGTGGTTGCTCTTCTGTTATTTAATAAACCTGTTTTAGCAAGCAGGGCGCTTCCGGTACAAACTGTAAAAACATAAGTGCTAAGATTAGAAATAGTTTTTATTTTCTCAATGAGAGGGGTGTTGTCAACTTCTTTTCGTGTTCCTATACCACCTGGGATAATAAAAATTTCAATATCGTTAGAAATACTGTCAAGCTTTTGTGTTGAAATGGATACATTATGTTTGTTGAAAATAAGTCCGCCGTTAAGAGAGTAAAATTTTATGGAATACAATTCGGTTAAGCGCCCGAAAATTTCTACCGGTCCAAAAACATCAAGAGTTTCAAAGTCGTTAAATAGGAGTACTGCTATGTTTGTTAGTGCCATGGTGTAACAAAGATAAAGATTTTTACGTGTTACCTTGTAGACGTATTTCGAGGTTTCCGTTAAAAAAGTAATTTTATAACAGCGTTGAACATTACCAGAGTATTCACGATAGCGCTTCGACTGCGCTCAGCGTGACGGATTTGATGTGGTGCGGAAAAACCTTCAAGGACCTTGAGTTACTTTAAGACCTTGAAGATTAGCGTGTGAAATAATCCCAGACTTGTTTTGAAATGTCGGCAATTATTTTTTCGTTGGTTTCTTCGTTCTCTTTTGAATTACTTACAAAAACGCTGATGAAGAAATGGTTTCCATTGGGAAGAAATATAATTCCAATATCATTTGTAGCTGCCGACAAACCTTTTTTGTTAGCGCCCGAAGTACCTGTTTTATGTGCCACCGTTGTATTTTCAGGTAATTTTCCTTTCAATCTTTTTTTTCCGGTCTGGGTTTGTTTCATTGTGTTCCAGAGGAAATCATAACTTTTTTCTGATAATAATTTTTTGTGGTTGAAATAAAAGGAAGACAGTACTTCGTTGGCGGCTTTTGGCGTTGTCCAGTTTTGATACTGTAAGTCCCAGTTTTTCTGCATGACTTCTTCATTTATTTTAATAGAAATATCTTTAAAACCATGTTTAATAAAATAATCTTCAACTGTTTTAGGACCTCCGATCATTCTTAATAAAATATCGCAGCCAACATTGTCACTTTGCGAAACGGTGTATTCTAAAATTTCTGAAAGTGTTAGAGTTGTGCCATCAGGATATTTATCTCTGAGCGGACTATAAAGACCTGGCAAAAGATCTTTCTTTTCAATTTTTATTTTCTGATCAAGAGATAATTTACCTTCATCAACTTTTGATAACACTACCAATGCGATGTGAAATTTAAATACGCTTTGCATTGGATAATGCCCGTTGCCGTTTATTGATAAAGTGTCTTTTCCGTTGTTACCAATAATGGATACGCCAACAGTAGCATTTTTTTCGGAGATAATTTTTTGAATCTTTTGTTTTAAGGAATCAATTGATTGAGCAAGAGTAACGCTGTTGTCTTTTTGCTGGTGATCGTAACTTAAGCTGCGGCTTAGTTTCCATTGTCCGTTTTCGATGAGCCAAAGGTTCGTAAATTTTGCAACGCTGGTAAAACGCTCCGGTTTATTTTTTTCAATGGCATAAAAGCGATGTTTGCCGGTTTGAATGGCGCCGTACATTACACCCTTTTTTTCTAAAGGATAAACTTCCATGCTTCCTTCTACTAATTTTCTATAAGGTTTATAATTGAGTTTACAGAGACCCTCTTTGATACTTAAAATAAAAGCAGCTTTGGAACGTGTAATTCCGGCTTCGTCGTGGTAAAATTCAAAAGTGTCGCTTACCAGTTTTTCAAATTGGGAAATGTCGCAGGTGTTAAACCCCACATTAAAAAGTAGACTGTCGTTAGCTTTTAATGTTTTGAATAGTTCCGATGATTTGTCAACTTGTGCAAGTAAGTTAAAAGAAGTGAGGGTTATAAAGAAGAGAAGTGTTTGCTTCATTTTAAAGAGCTGTTATGCGAAACAAAGATAGGAGATTTTTTATTTAGCCTTGTTTTATGGATAATAGCGTTGAACATTGCCAAAGTATTCACGATAGTGCTTCGACCGCGCTCAGCGCGGTGGCTTTGATGTAGCGTGTGAAAACCTTCAATGTCCGTGGGTTACACGCATACCTTGAAGGTTAATAAAAAACCGTGGCCTGTTGCAGCAGGGCCACGGTTTATGTTGGTACACATGAAAAAGAGATATTATAGTCGGCGCTTCGACTGCGCTCAGCGTGACGGCTTGTATGCCTTGGAATTTCTATTTGATTTTCTTCGCTGGCATGTTTGCACCGCCTTGTGATAATACGAGGGAAGTTATTTTGCCTTTGTCGTCTTTAATAAATTCGAATTGGGCGTCTACAATTTTTACAAAATACTTGCATTCGCTCTCAGGATAAATTTCGCATTTAGGCTGACCGGTTGCCTGTGTAAATATTTTTCCGTTATCGGTTGATACCGTGAAAACAAATCCTGGTTTCAATTCGTACTCGCCAATGTACCTGTCAAATATTTTTGTATCAACGTTGGCAATTTTGCGCTCAACAGGTAGTGTGTATTTCTGATCGTACATAACAGCGCGTGCAATTCTGTGCGCCGGAAGAAGCTGCTGGTTATCTACATTCTTTAAAATAACAATGTACAGTTCATCTTCCGGGAAATGATACATAATAGTTGCAAAGCCTTGTATGCCTCCTGAGTGCGATGCCATTTTGTGTCCGCTATAATCATCAACACGAATTCCGTATGCGTAGTTGTCTTTAAAAGGTGTCATCATTTTTTCTAGCGTAGATTTTTTTACGAGTTTCTCAGTGTAAAAAGCGCGATCCCACAGGTACATGTCTTCAACGGTAGAGTAGAGGGCGCCGGCGCCGCTTGGTACGCTCATGTCAATAAAATCTACTTCTTCCATAACATTATCACCTGCCATGCTGTAACCAACGGCCGTGTTTTTAATCACTTCATGGCTATGCCATAGTCCTGAGTTTTTCATACCCAGTGGTTCAAAGATGTTTGCTTTCATAAAATCACCGTAATTTTTTCCGGATGCTTTTTCGATAATGTAAGTAAGAAGAACATAACCCGAATTGCTATACTGATGTTTTGATCCGGGTTCAAAATCGAGCGCTTTGTTTTTAGTGTAGGCGATCATTTCTTCCAATGAATGTTTGCGCCACATGATTGAATCAAAAAACGGCAAAGACGTTACTTCAGGAATACCAGATGTGTGTGTAAGTAAATTATGGATTGTGATCTTATCTCCGTTCGGATAATCGGGAATAAATTTAGTGAGTTTATCATCGGTGCTGAGTAATCCTTTTTCCTGCAATATTAAAATGGCCATAGCAGTAAATTGTTTAGATACCGATGCCAGCTTAAATTTTGTAGTCGGCGAGTTTGGAATATCGTAAGTGAAGTTGGCCGTGCCATAGCCTTTACTTAAAAGTACTTTTTCTTTTTTGGCGATAAGTACAGAGCCGTTGAACTGGTTTCGTTTAGAAAACGCAGTAAAAATAGAATCGAGACGTTTTGCTTTTTGTGCTTCGTTTTGTGCCGTTGCTGCGATACCTCCGCAGATGAGAATGGCAAGTAGTAGTTTTTTCATTGTTGTTGGTGTTAAGACGTTATAAGATATTCGTTAGTTACATCATAAAGCAAAATTATTTTCATTTCATGAAATCAATTCGCTTTATGGCGGTTAAGATGTTATCGTGTAGTCACTATAATTTTTTAATCGCTGAGATGTTTTATGATCGGACTTGGCAATGAGTTCACGGCGATGATTTTTGTAATGATGTTCGTGCACTTCCAAGAGTTCGTCGTACGGACCGCGTTGCGAGATCAGCTTCACCAGGATAGGAGTTGTTTCTATAATGATGAATAGGAAAATAAGAAACAAGTTCACAAGATTCATAGCGCTGCTTTCCTCGGTAAGTACAGCCAGCGCATCAATTCTCGCAGCAAGGCCATCGTAATTATCAATTCCAGGCTTTTGTTTCAGAAACTCAGTTGCTTTTTTCGTGGAAAGGACGGTCAACTGTTTTTCCAGCTCATCGATTTTAACCCTGTTAAGTTCCGATATCTTGCTGAGTTCTTTCTGGGCTTCATCCAATTGGATCTCTTTTTTTTTCGCGTTGGTTCCAATGCCCGCTATTCCTGTTGTTCCGCTTGTCTTTTTTCCGAAACGCTCAGCGTCGTATTCTTTTTGTAATTTATTTCTGAACGCTTCTTTTCCGGTTACTTCATTTTTAAGTACAGAAATCTTTTCTTCCAGTTGTTTTACTTCAGGAAAGCTTTGAGCAATGGATGTCTTAGCCACCAAAGCTTCCTTCGTTCTTTTTTCGTCGAGCTTGCGGTTGATCTCCTTTTCAAATATTTTTAATTCGAGAGGTTTAGATACAACGAGAGCAATTACAATAGCCATGATAAAACGAGGAATGGCGATCATAAAATCTTTTCGTGCTACATTACTTTTTCGCATGCTTGATACAATAAAGCGGTCGAGGTTAAAGATCATTCCTCCCCACAAAACAGAAAAGCCAATGGCGATCAACAACGAATTAAAGATGACACTCAAGGCATAACCTGCGGCCACAGCTGCGAAAATAGCCGTGAACAGAACCGAGGTGCCAATGCCTGTATACTTGCTGGTTTCGGTCGGACAACGCTTTAATAACTGTGGCGCTGCTCCCGAACAAAATAGTATAAAGGTTCTTAGCGATTTCATGTGAGTACAGTTTACTTTTTATTCAAAGAACTTTTCCAGTTGGTGAGCAAATCTGCTTCACTGGTTTTTAAAAGACTTAGCACTTCTGTGTTTGTAATAGCAGTAAGAGCTTTTATGACTGTTTCGCGGCCGTAGGTATCATCAACACATTTTACCAATGAGCCGGCTTGTCCGTATTTAGCTTTACCGTTCCAGATAGTTGTCAGTTTTACAGGTAAATTATTTTGTTCGTGCAGCGTTGTAATTTCTTTTACGCGGCTACTATCCAATTGCCCTGATACATAAGTTGCGAGCCCTTCAACGAGCCATGCCAGATCGTCCATTCCTGTAAAATCTTTTGTAGAATTATATTGACCGTGGAAAACATGTGTGAGTTCGTGAGCGATTAATTTTTTGGTTCCTGTTTTATCACTGAATTTATGTTCGCAGGCGCTTTTCTCCCAGGCTAATGGCGAAAGAATATCGAGACGGTTGCTAACACCGCTCGCTACCATCCAGCATTGCGATTGAAATGACGTATCGCTCCATGCGGTTTGCCATTGTTTATCGAGCGATTTACGATCAGGGAAAATATAAACGTGGACCTTGCTCTTAAACGGTTTGTTGAAGAAGGCAGAGATTTGCGCCATGCCTTCTTTAACGCCGACATTAATTTCATCAACTATGCTTTTGTCGGTTCCCGTGTAATAGATCACATATTTATCTGTTTCCTTTTTCATCCAGCTTACTTGCTGTGCGTTTGTTTTTATTAACGTGAGTAACATGATTAGTCCAAAAAAAGCCTTCCGGTTTCTCGCAGAGGTTCGTAGACCCTTTTCAGGGCAGGCAGAGGTTCGCAGAGGTTTTATGTTTATGACGTTGGTGAACATGTTTTTGTTACAGACTATTTTTCTTTGTTATCCTTGTCTTTTTTATCGACATGAATTCCGTTCTTTCCAATTTCTACTTCAGTGTTCTTTGATTTTACTTTGATGTTGCCTTCTTTATCAATTTTTACATTGGCATCTTCAACATTTACATTAAGATCTGTTGGAGGGTTTGGTGGTTGCGGAGGTTCAGGAAGCCCATCAAAATCATCATGATCGGTATCTTTTTCAAGTCCTTCACAGTCGATGCACTCTAATCCTTTTTTTGTCATTATCCAACGGCGTCCAACCATGTCGCCATCATACGTATTGGTAATATTATCAACGTTATGAATGAAGTGCGAAATGTTTTTGTCGAGATAAATTACTTTACCAACCGGAACCTCGAGAACAAGTTCTACATCCTGTGCCCAGAATTTTTCAGAGAAAGGCGCCATGAAAATATCATCGAACGATAAAAGGCTGTCGGTTTGAGTCACTTTGTATTCAATGTTCCTGGCCTGTTCCATTGCGAAACGTCTTTCAGGACCTTGTGCTGTTTTGCTTACGTATAGATTAAACTTATCGTCGTTTGACTGAACAATTCGTAACGATGCGTAGCCACCGATCATCGGAGTGTTTCCAACATTAGCAATTACGTAATCGCGATGATGGTTGATTCTGATATAACGATGACCATGACGATTGTAGTGTGTGTATTCTTCTTCATTGTCACTCATTTCAGGAACTGATTTTTTGAAGTCGCTCACTTTTAAGTAGAGTGTATCTTTTTGAGCGATGTTCACAGTGTTTTTTACCCGTCCGTTCTCAGCAAAATCAGAAGCAGTACGTACAGAAACAAATACTACAAGGATAATTCCAAGGAGCCATAATAGGCCTGAACTTAAATTGAGCCAGCGGTTAGAATATTTTATGCGGAACAATAATTTTATACCACCGTAAAACATCATAAGGATAGGAACACAGAACAGGAGGATGGCACCGAATATACCAAGAGAGTAATAAGGGCGGCCAGTGAAAATAAGTTCGAGAAGTTCGTGAGGTTCAGATTTTGCACCTGGGACCATGATACCGAAAATTGCAGCTATGAAACCGATAAGGAATACAACCCCGAATACCAGTAAAACTAAGCCAACCAGGCGACCGAACACTTTACCAAAGAGGATAAAGAAATCCTTAAGAAAATCTGCCAGTTTATCGAAAAAATTTCTCGGTTGCGAGTAGTCGCCGTTCTTAATATCGTTGCCATATTTCTGCATACGTTTTTTAAGTTGTTCGGCTTCTTCTTTAACCGTACGGCTTATATTATTAATGTCGATCTTTTCACCGCGCATAGCAAGTTTCTCTGCAGTTGTTTTTGCTTCAGGAATAACGATCCATAGAACGATATAGACCCAAAGGCTCACACCTCCAAAGAAAATGAGCAGGAACATAGCAAGGCGAACCCAAACCACATCTACGTCGAAGTAGGCTGCGATGCCGGAGCACACGCCACCAATGGTTTTATTATCAGGGTCGCGGAACATGCGTTTTTTCACAGGTTCACCTGTTGCATATTCTGCGCTGTTATCTTCTTCTTCGGGTTGAGAATTGGTTTGCGAGTCGCCTGCAAATTCTTCGGGTTTACCCATGGTTTCGATCACCGAATCCACGTCGGCCATAAGCACCACTTGTTTAACAGCGCTTGTTTTAGACTGAAGCATTTCGGCAATGCGGGCTTCGATATCGCCCATGATCTCGTTGCCACCATCGGTTTTACTAAAGTAACCTTTAATGGTACTCAGATATTTACTGAGCTTTTCAAAAGCGTCTTCTTCAATATGAAAAATGATGCCGCTGATATTTATGGTAACTGTCTTATTCATTTTAGATTATTTTAAATTTTTCCTTGCTCAATTGTTTTGTTAACGGCATCAACCAGTTCCGTCCAGCTCTGTTGAAGCTCTTTTAAATATTGTTCACCAATTTCGGTAAGTTTATAGTACTTGCGTGGCGGACCGCTGGTACTTTCTTCCCACCTGTAATTAAGAAGCCCTGTGTTCTTAAGTCGGGTGAGCAATGGGTAGAGGGTTCCCTCGACTACGACCAGTTTCGTATCTTTCAGTTTCTCGATGATTTCTGTTGGATAAGCATCGCCCTTGGATAAGATCGAAAGTATGCATAGTTCGAGAACACCTTTACGCATTTGTGCTTTTGTATTCTCTGAATTGATCATGTATTTTCTTTTATGTTTTTAGCAAACGCGTCCGTTGCCGAGTTAGTTATATTAAAGAGTTTTAAAAGTGAGCGTAACGCTGTTAACCACATCGGTATTTAAGCCGGTGAAGTGTTTACTGTAAAATTGTTTTTCGATTTCGCCTTTAAGAAGCGCATCTTTTGTTTTAACCAACACGAAGTTCACATTGCCATTAGTATTGGTTGTAAAGAGTACTTCTACTTTTTGTGTGCCGGTAGATGTAACTACCGTAAACTTCATGGATTCTTTAATTGTTCTTTCAATTTCGATGCAGGCGTCGTTATTACCTGTATTTGAACTTACTACAAAGCATGAAAGGCTCAATCCGATAACCATACATGCTTTTATTAATCTTGTTTTCATTTTAGTTGGTTTATTTATAGTATTATGTATAAGTAGCTATTATGTGATGCAAATATATGTAGTATAAATGGTACTTTGTGATACATAGTACTAAAATATTTGTTAATTTAAATTAAGTTGCTGATTTTCAGTATGAAAAATTTAGACCCTGTTGTTAAAAAAGCGGTATATTTGTATGAAATTTTCAAAATAATGCACGATTGGTCGGCCGATTTAGCGGCTCTTTTCTCCTTAAATGGTCTTATTGGTTTAATTACACTTTCTTTTCTTGAGATAATTCTGGGTATAGATAATATCATTTTTATCTCTATCGCGGTTAACAAACTTCCTGTTAGTCAGCAAAAAAAGGCCCGTACTATCGGTCTTCTCCTTGCGCTTTTTGTGCGTTCGGTTTTACTGTTTTTTATAGGATGGATAGCGAGTTTAAAAGAAGCCCTGTTTTACCTGGGCGATTATGGTGTGAGCGGAAAGGCACTTATTCTTTTTGGAGGAGGTATTTTTCTCTTAATAAAAACCTGGAAGGAGATCCAGGAAAAAATTTACACCGACGAAGATGAGATTGAACATTCTACGAAGGGAAAAAACACGTTCAATGCAATCATTATGCAGATCGTGATCATTGATTTTGTATTCAGCTTCGACAGCATACTTGCAGCTGTGGGTGTTAGCGGTGTTGTTCTTATTATGATCGGTGGCGTAGTGGTGAGTATGGTGCTTATGATCTTATTCAGTGGGTATGTAGCCGATTTTATTAATAAAAATCAGGGAATAAAAATGATCGCTCTTGTGTTCCTTCTTGCTATTGGCGCCATCCTGGTAGTTGATGCTGTTTTCGACTCTTATAATTTTAGCGTGCCTGAAGAATCTCATCTGCACCTCAACAAAAACTACGCGTATGTAGCCATGGCCTTTGCTCTCATCATTGAGATGTTTAACATGAAAGAAAGAAAAGTGAAGCGGAAGAAGGATTTAAATCTAAGGGACGAATAATCTTTAAACAGGTTCTTCCTTAACCGTTACCGTACCATTGTCCTCCACTGAGGGAGACTGATTTTCAAGAAATTTATTGTGGGCTGCCCAGTTGAAATAGTAGAGGAGAACAAAAAAAGGAAATCCATTAAGGAAATAATGACCCTGCCTGAAAAGATTTAGCATGATCATGATCAGAATGGCATTGCTAACCAACCAGTGATAGCTTTCATTATACACATTTCGCCTGACATAACATTTTACCATTAGAATTAAAAAAATCAGTACGCCAAACAATCCTGTCTCCGAAATTAAACGTAACAGCATTGAATTGGCATCAGCTGAATTAAGGTTAAAACCATACACTTTAAAATCCTTGGCCAGCGAATATTTTTCAAACGCCACAGGGTGTGAACCAATTCCTGTTCCGAAAACAAAATTGGTTTTAAAATTCTCTAAGGCAATATTGTAATTGTTGTATAAGATGAATGACGATCCATGCGTTTTCCCAAGTTCAAATTTTCCGGTCGTAAATAAATCAATCGTACTTTGATACCGCTCTCTGAAGTCCTTTACATTATTATATAAAAAAGTAAATAACATAATACTGACCGGCAATAATAAAAAGATGTAACGCGCCAAACCAAAGTTTATCGCCATAAAAATAAAAGTTAAAAAGATCCCCGCCTGACCTAAGCCGGAAAAAGACAATAAATAAACTACAATGATAACTGAGCTTTGGAATTTACTAAGGTAGTATGTTTCTTTTCTGAAAACATTATATAAAGAAATGAAAAAAGCGGCAGATAGTACAGCTCCAAGATGCGTGGGTTCCGCAAATATTGAGTTTACGCGTATGCCAAAATTGCCGCCGGGAATGAGTCCCCATTTGTTTAGGATCCAGTTAAAATTATAACCCGGCGTAAAACCAACAAGAAAGGAAACGAATTGAAATATTCCAATCAGCGCCACGATATAACATCCTTTTAAATACCATTTAAATAACTTTTCAATATCATAATCAAACTCCACAATTACATAATAATAGAAGAAATAAGAAAGGGTTAAGCCTGTATAAACTTTAAAAAACTGACTGCTTGTATTATTGTTCATCAGAATATTAACAATTCCTGCAACCAGAAGAGCAAAAAAGATGAAAAACAGATTTCGATTTAAGCCGTATCGCGAAATAAACACCGGTAAAAGCACAATGAAAATAAGATAGCCAAAATAAAACTCGAACGGTTCTTTAAAGAAAACATATGAATTTATAAAAACGGACAAATAGATGAAAAACACCAGAATGATGCTGTGGTTTTTTTCTTTAAGAGAATTCTCAGGGAGTTTCATCATGAATGTCCGAAATTGGCGAACTTATTACACCGACATTAAAATTAAGAATTTTATTAATAAGAAAGTCTTATTTTTGGGTACCAATGCCTATGAAAGTTAATATTAACCAATCATGCTAATTGACACTTGATTTATTTTAAAGGAATAAACGGACTCCGGTTTTTTGCTGCTCTCGCGGTGATAATTACTCACGTGGAACTATTGAAAGGCTCATTTGGGTTAAAACACTACTGGAATGAACCCATGATCTTTAATTTAGGGGGATTAGGGGTTTACTTTTTTTTTGTGCTTAGTGGCTTTTTAATTACATATTTACTTTTAAAGGAAAAAGAGAAAGCGGGAAAAATTAACATAAGGGATTTTTACTTACGACGCATTCTTCGAATCTGGCCCTTGTATTACTTTATTCTGATTCTTGGTTTTTTTATACTTCCATATTTTGAAGAGATTCATATTTCTTACCTCGAAGAATCTTTTGTTCAAAATTTCCATCCTAATTTAATTTTATTCATTATCATTCTTCCAAACCTGGCGCTGGCATTATACGGCGCGGTTCCTCATATCGGCCATTTATGGTCCATTGGTGTTGAAGAGCAGTTTTATATTTTCTGGCCATGGCTTGTTTCCAAAGCTAAAAATATAGCAAGAGCTCTTGTGCTTATTATTGTAATTATTGTTTTAGTGAAAGTTTTAATCTTAGCGCTGGGAATGTTCTACGGGAACAAGCCATGGTTCGTAGCGTTAAAACTTTTTATAGCAATGTCAAAATTCGAATGCATGGCTATTGGCGGTCTCGGCGCTTATTACCTGTTTAAGCAAAACGCGCGCATTCTTAAATTTATTTTTAACCGTTTTGTTTTGTGCGGATGTGTTGTTTTAATTCCGTTGCTGGTATATTTCACTCCCGCAAGACTTCAGGATGGGATTCATATTGTGTTTTCTTTTATTTTTCTGGTTATAATTATTAATGTGGCCGCAAATCCTGCTACATGGTTTAAGCTGGAAAACAGATTTCTTTCCTACCTTGGAAAAATCTCGTACGGAATATACATGTATCATTTTATGATAACCGCAATTGTATTGGCAATGCTTAAACATCTCGCGATAAACACTAATGAAATACTCTTTAATTGTTTAATTTATTCTACAGTACTCTTAAGCACAATTCTTGTTTCAGGACTGTCTTATGAATTCCTGGAAAAACGATTTATTAAACTGAAGGGAAGATACACCGTGATTAAATCCGGCTCGCAGGAAAGCGAGAACTGATTTCGGATAAGGTGTTATTATTTGATAAGGAATTTCTTCCTGGAATTAGTAACCGGCTGGTGAAAGAAAACGATCAGAAGGTAACTAATCAAAATTATCACCGCATAATTAATGCAAAGGTTTAACGGATGAATACTTGTGTGTGCCACATCCATAAAGTCCATATGTATAAGATAAATAGGATAAGAAAGGAGGCTGAGCCAGGTCAGCCATCTCTTGATCAGATTGCTGTCACTTATATTGTTCAGAAATGTTGAATTATTGAGAAATGGCATCTGTAACGCCATAAACAAGCTGGTGATGGTAAAAGCCACAGTTCTTGTCCACCATACTTTTGATTCAAGATCTCCTCCGTGAGAATACCCGTAAGCTACCAGGTAAATCAGAAACAGAAATGAAACGATCAGGAAATTGGTTTTTGACGCAAGTTTATCAAACACACTTCTGTAATTCACTTTTACAAATGCGATAAGTACACCAATCATAAACGAATCAAACCTGAAAGGAAAACTTCCAACAACTCCACCCCAGGGCACGTCTCGATAGGCCACATTGATTATCCGCAGAACGTTCTCCCCCACAATAACAAGGGTCGCAAAAAACAGGAATTTACTTCCGACTATGCCTTTTCTGAAAAATAAAAAGATCAGCAGAGGCATGAGCAGGTAAAACCATTCTTCAATTACCAGCGTCCAGCTTACTGTATAAAAACTAATACCTCCGATGTTATTCTGAAGAAAGAAAAAGTAGGGCCATAATGTTGTTCCTGCATCCGGTGGTGTTAAAAATATTTTCAGAATCAGTATGAGGTAATACAAGGGTAGGGTACGAAACCATCGTTTGATCCAGAAATTATACAGCGTCTTTAATGTAGAGCCTTCATAAAATTCACGCACCAGCATTTCTCCTACAAGAAAACCACTCATCACAAAAAAATACTCGATAGCTATTACTCCGTATCTGAAACCAAAGATCCGTTCATAGCCGGTGTGTGAAAAAACGACAGCACACACAGCAATGCTTCTTACAAGATCAAGTCCAAAAATGCGTTTGCCCGCCAGCTGTTCGTATTTGTATTTTATAGGCATTGAGAATGATTAGCGTTCAGATGAGGTCCGGGTATTATGCGAAGATCTCGCGGTATTTTTCCTCGTAAACAGATTTAGTAAAAGTTTTTAATGAGAGGTTGCGGCAGCGCAATTTTTCGTTTATTGAAACACTTGTAAAAGTACCAGCGGGTTGTCCTTGTGATACAATGCCCGTGTTAGTCTCTGCTACAAAGTTACTGTAATCTCCAAGGTATGGAGATATAACAACTTTCAAACCGCATGCGAGATACTCGGCGAATTTAACCGGAGAAGCAACCTCATTCGTTACACTGGCTTCTCTTATCAGTAATCCGTAATCGCCGGCCAGTAAATAAGCTGGTACATCCGACGGCGATACAAGAATCCGTTTTACCTGGCCCTGAAATTCCGACAGCAATCTTTCTGTGTTTTTATCAGGTGCGCACAATAACAATAACTTATAGTTGTGCGCGGTGTTCAGAATGGGCCGCATAAAATTATAAAGAAGATCAAAACCCTGCCAACCGGAAATGGAACCTGCGTACACGAAAACAATATCAGTTGTATCAAACCCCAATCGTTTTCTGGATTGTAAAATGGTTTCATTTGTAACTTCTAAGGATTCATACTGTTTATTCAAAGTACAGGGAATGATAACGTGTGAACCTTGATCGTAGTTGAATTCACGTTTCCAGTAATTAACCAGATGTTCAGAAACAGCAATGCGCTTCCACGCTTCAAGAACGGCATGTTTTTCTAATTCAGCAATCTCAGAAAGCATTTGCGTGTCTGTAATCACACCGTATTCTTTCCATTCAGCTGATATGGCGCCACGGCCATCATAAACTATTCGGGCCCTACATTTACTGTAAAATGCAAGCATGCTCGCAAGCACACTACGGCCTACAATAACCTCAGGTTTATAAATGAAGCAGAGAAAAGAAAGCAACCACTTGTTCAAGCGCCAGCGCGTAACACCCGGCACCATTGGAACCACAATTGCATCGCCCAGTTCTTTTTTAATGGCTTTTTTATTTTGTGAGAAGTTCCTTAAAGAAATAAATGCAACGAGACGAATTTCTTTCTGCAGCTGATGACGGATAAAAGCAACGACGTCGGTAACCTGGCTGAAATAGATCCCTGAAGGCAGGTCATTAAAAGTAACGTAGAAGATCACCCGGCAGCAATTATTTTCATGATACGTTCTGTGGCATGCCCATCCCATAACTCAGGAATATTACCCTTCTTGTAATTCCCTTTTTCAATCTGGGAAATTGTGTTAAGGATAAGAGTCATATCGAAAGGCAGCAAGGTGTTGCTACCTGTGTCAACAGTAACAGGCCGTTCAGTATTTGGACGAAGTGTGAGGCAGGGTTTTTTCCGGTATGTAGATTCTTCCTGAATACCTCCACTGTCGGTTATTATAAAAGCGCAGGACTTTATTAACTTTTGAAAAGCGAAATAATCGAGCGGCTCAGTACAGATAAGACTTTTATTAGCACTGATACGACCGTGTAGTCCGAAATTTTCCGCATTCTTTAAAGTGCGCGGGTGAACAGGAAATATTATTTTATATCTGTCGGATAAGGAATCGATGAGGTGTAACAACTTCTCAAATTCAATTTTGTTATCAACTGTTGCAGGCCGGTGCATGGTCATAAGAACAAACTTCTCCGATTGTAAATTATATTCTTTCAGTACATCGGAAGCGTCTATTTCATTTTCATACGCAACCATTGTATCAATCATGGTATTGCCAACAAAATGTATTTTTTCTATAGGTTTTCCTTCTGCTTCCAGGTGATTTGTACCACTGGACTCAGTTACAAAATATATATCGCTTAACTCATCGGTTACAATCCTGTTGAACTCTTCAGGCATAGTCCGGTCAAAGCTCCGCAGGCCAGCCTCGAGATGTGCCAGACGGATTCCGGCTTTATTCGCGAACAGAGCACCCGCAAGTGTGGAGTTTACATCACCAGGGACTATCAGAAGATCTGGCTTACCGGTTATCTCACATAACTCCTCCAGTTTTATCATGATCTCGGCGATCTGTTTATTTGGTGAGGCAGGCTTGATTTTGAGATAATGATCAGGTTCAAGTTTAAACTGACTGAAAAAAATGTCAGCCATCTTTTCGTCATAGTGCTGACCGGTATGCACGATTGAAATTTTCACATCAGGAAATAACTTGAGTGCTACATCCTTGAACCGTGTAACTTTTATAAAATTTGGCCTTGTACCAATCAGAATAAGGACCTTCATATTGTTTTACTTTTTATGTGCATTTTTTTAAAGTTATATTCCACCTGATAGCTTTGATTAGCGTGATTCAAGAAAGCGTCAAATTTTTTCAAACCATGATTCGTAAACATTTTTGGATGAGAGATCCAGTGCATGTAATTGTTGTTTTTCAGAAACTTTTTATAGACGGATGATTTAGCCGCATTTAAAATGTCTATCGATATCATTTCCTGTTGTGGGCTGGTAAATTTAAGTGAAGCTGTTCTTGCGCTTAAACCGTTGCCATACCCACGATCGCCGGTTTTCCAGAGTATTTTATTAATAAAAGTGCTGACTAAGCCCACACCCTTTGTAACATGAATGGTTGAAATAGGGAACTCTGTAAAATCACCGGAAGTATTTTCTGTTTCCACTTCAGTTGAAAAGGAGTATGGATTTTTTTTCGTCACCAAGGTGTAATCAAATCGTTGTTCAGAACTGTCGTTTTTAAATCCGGGTAAAACACTAAACTCATACCAGATATTAAATTCCCTGAAAATTTTCTCAAATTTATTGAA
>JAJONO010000113.1 GCA_021323535.1 Bacteroidota bacterium | reverse complement strand
GATTGCAAGAAATGATTCCATTTATAAATTACAGAATAACAGAAACCCATTTATCGATCATCCTACTTACGCCGATAGTATCTGGTTGTCGCCCGATGGAATTTTTGAAAATGGTTTTGCTGCGGCGGGATATTACAGGGTATTTCCTAACCCTGCCTCATCGTTCATTTATCTTCAGTCGGATGCACCGGTTATAAACGAGGGAGAAGCTTGTGTGGAAGATATTTCCGGAAAAATTATTTTCAAAAAAACAGTGGAGCTTTCAGGCTCTACAAAGATCGATTGTTCTTCACTTGAGTCGGGTGTGTATTTCATTACGGTTAAAGAGAAGAACGCTATTATGACAAAGAAAATTGTAAACGTTGGAAACATTGAATGTGGCTCAAAGGAGCTTTTTCTGATCAGCGGTCCCTGTGTGATCGAAGATGAAAAAATTATGATGGACACAGCTGAAAAGCTGAAGGAAGTAAGCGAGCGCATGAAAATTAAAGTGATCTACAAATCCAGTTTCCTGAAAGATAACCGCAGCAGTTTAAAATATTACGATGGTCCGGGGCTTGAAAAAGGAATGAAGATTCTTGCTAAAGTAAAAGAGCAGTTCGGGTTCCCTCTTCTTACCGATATTCATGAAAGCTACCAGGCTGCCATTGCGGGAGAAGTTTGTGATGTATTACAAATCCCGGCTTATTTGTGTATGCAAAGCAGCCTTATTGTTGCAGCTGCTAAAACAGGAAAAGTGGTAAATATTAAACACGGACAGTTCCTGGCGCCGGATAATATGAAACATCCTTTACAGAAATGTATTGATGCCGGAAATGATAAAGTTATTCTTACCGAGCGTGGTTACGTTTTTGGTTATAACGATTTGATCGTAGATCCAAGAAGTTTCTTTCACATGAATAATTTAGGATACCCTGTAGTATTTGATATTACACATTGCGTAAGAAAATACGGAATTCCAAGTTCCGATTCTAAAGGAGGAATGCGTGAGTTTTTACCGGTTCTTTCCCGTGCCGGTGTGGCGAGCGGGGTAGATGGCGTGTTCATTGAAACGCATCCCGAACCTTCTAAAGCCTTGTGCGACGCGGCGTCACAGCTTTGTGTGTATGATCTTGAAGAATTCCTTAAACCTTTACTTGAACTGCATAATGTGGTAAGGAAGTATGAGGCACATTAATCTTACAAAACGAATTGTCAGCCCGCTGCGCCTTTGCTAAAGCTTCAGCGTCCGAAGGAGGCACGAGGGATTTGGGCTCTTACGATCGTAAAAGTGCAGATCCTTCCTTCGTCAGGATGACGATATCGCTTTTATTACCGTCTGAATTTGGATAATTAAAAAAGGACAAATGATCACTCATCTGTCCTTTTTTAATTTATGGTTGTTTCCCGATATTATCTCTTAATAAACATTTTCTGAGCTGAAACCTTTCCGTTCATTTCCAGTTTTGCAATATAAATTCCCGCCGCAAGATCTAAAGGAAGAGCTTTATTCACCACATGAACACCTGATTGCTGCTCTTCATCTAAAATGGTTGCTACAACTTGTCCGCTGAGATTATATAGGTCGATCTTCACTTTTCCTTCGTTCAATAACTGATAGTTAAGGCTGATCTCATTGGCCGATGGGTTAGGATACAAGGTGATTTCTGTAGAGAGAACAGATTCTTTACGGATATCTGTACCCAGTGCTGTTAAAGCAAGTGAAGTGTGCCCTGCTTTATCCGAACCGGTTGATCCCGTTCCGTCAACAGCATTTCCTGCAGCATAAATAGTGGCATTGCCACTGGTAGGGGCCACCCATTCAAACGACCAAACACCTGATGAACTTATACCAGTATGTGTTGCATTTTTCTTTGAGCCAGCATTTGCAAATTGAACACCAGCAAAAGCGGCTGACATATTTCCGGCATTGGCATTAGATGAGTTAAGAATTTCGCAGTCGAAACCAAACTTGCTAAAAGAACCATTGCTAACTGTAATGGTTACGGTATAGGTTTGTCCGGGTACATACTGGTTGCCTGTAAAAGCAGGATTTCCTGTAATAGATACGCTTGTCTGACCGCCGCCACCGCCGTGACAGGCAGCACAGGTGCCTTCGCCCGGAGACCCGGTCTGGCCGATCATTCCGCCGCTACTGATAACAAATGAAGTTAAACCAAGAACTAGGGTTCCTAAAGTTAAGAGGGTAGTAATTTTTTTCATGGGAATTTTACTTGATACAAAATTAGGGAATTGATGGCCGCAAATGTAGGACAAAAAAAGGAATTATATGGACTATTTACGACTCTTAACCCTATACTCTTTAGGTGTACAGTCAACGTGTTTTTTGAATAGTCTTGCAAAATAGGCAGGATCGTCGAAGCCGAGTTTATAACAGATTTCGTTTACACTGAGATCGGTGTGAAACAGAAGACGCTTACTTTCAAGAATGATACGTTCCTGGATAAGTTCACCGGTTGTTTTTCCGTGAGCCTCGCGGATCACATCGTTAAGATGCCCGGTTGATACATTGAGCGAGGAAGCATAGTCGCCGGGTTTTAAGTTCTTCATGAAATTCTGCTCGAGCAGTTTTTTGAATCCTGTTAGAAGAAAAGTTCCCGATGATGTTTCATTTTCGCTAAAGGCTCCGCTGGCCCTGCAGATCCTGTTAAGCAACAGAAGGAGCAAAGTGAGATAGGCACCGCAGATCATTTCGGCAAGGTCTTTTTTAGAATTTTCTTCCTTTATAAGTTTTTCAATGAGTTCAGCAATCTCCTTGTAATCTTCTTTATTCAATAAAAGATTATTGGCGAATTTAAGATCGTAGAACGGTAGATTTAAAAGCGAACTGTTATCGTTATTACTTTTCAGGAGCAGATCTTCAGAAAATAAAAGCGCGTAGCCATTCGAATTTTTTCCTCGCTTTAGTTTGTGTACCTGTCCGGGTAAAACAAAGTGCGCACTGTGCGAAGCTATTTTGTGCGAATGAAAATCGATGATATGCTCGCCGCTTCCTTTTTCAAAGAACATAATCTCGTAATAATCATGCCGGTGGTATTCCTTATCTATCGGGCTTTTTAGAGGATGAAGCTTAATGACATGAAAAGAATGATGATGGTCGTGACCGAGATCGGAAATGGACTGCAGTTCATATTTTCTTTCAGACATTGTTCAGCCCTTAAATTTTAACGGCGATCACGCAAACATCATCAATCTGCTCGAGTTCACCTTTCCAGTTTTCAAAAGCTGTATTCAGTTTTTGTTTCTGTGAATCCATTGGTTCGTGTGCAATGGATTTGATCACGTCTTCAAGTTGTTTGTATTTGAATTTTTTTCCTTTTGGTCCGCCAAACTGGTCAGCGTATCCATCGGTAAAAGTATAAACGATATCGCCTTTCTGAAGATCGATGCTGTTGGTTTTAAAAGGTTCGAGTTCACCGTATTTTCCAACCGGCATTTTATCGGCTTTGTATTCAGTTAAAGTGCCGTTACGGTATAACCAGAGTGGGTTATTGGCCGCGGCGTATTCCATTTTCATATTTGCGAAATCGTAAGAGCAAAGTACGCAGTCCATACCATCTTTACTTTCTTCTTCACTGCCTTCGGGGTTAAGTGATGCAATGATACCGGTACGCATGTTATCCAGGATTTCTCCGGGATGGATAATGTTTTTTTCGATGATGGATTCGTTCAGGTAAGAAATTCCAAGCATACTCATGAAGGCGCCCGGAACACCATGACCCGTACAATCTGCGGTACACATGTAAAACAATTCGTTTGGAGAGTTGGTAGCCTTATGCGAGATAGCATAATAAAAATCTCCGCTTACAATGTCTTTAGGTTTGTAAAGAATAAAGAAACTTTTGTTTTCTACTTCCGCTGTTGCTGCCATGATGTTATGTTTTAATTTTTAAGTATTTTATATATGTAATTCTCGATGATAATGATCCTGTTTTTCTCCCGGTTTGGATAAGACTAAGAGGATAATTCCAGCCATTAAGATAACAAAAAATATTTCTGTTGCTGTAAGTCAACGATAATTTTTTGGTTTCTTGATTCTGAGTCCCTTATAACGACTTTTTTATCCTGTTCGGCCCTTATTGCAGATTGTTTTCATTGAATTCGTAGTCATTTCCACCCCCCAGCTTACTTCCTTTGGTTGATTTATTAAGTATTTAAAATAAGCAGGAATGCTGTAAATGAAAATTATGGGATAATTGACAGTGGGAATAGTGATACTAATTTTAGTTTATTCCTTTATGAATTTAAATGTATCAATTCCTTTTTTGTGTTTCAATCCTATAATATAAATGCCTTCTTTTAATGATCCTGTTTCCACATTCTGAATGTTTTTTCCGGTTCTGTGAATAACCATTTTACCTTCCAGGTTATACACCGAAATTTCCTGAATGTGTTCGCTGCTCTTTATCTGTAACATATCAGCAACCGGATTAGGAAAGATCTGAGAGTATTTATTCTGAGTTGCAATTTTTTCTTCGCCGGTAGTTGTAAACGTGGCCGTGCATACGCAAGCTGCCATTATTCCCTGCATGATCCTGTCTTTGGCTGAATTACTTCCGGTATTGTAAGCATTCGGCATTCCTATCACGGGCCAGTTGTTGTTGCCGGGGTTGAAACAAATTGGTTTGAGAGGATTGGTGTAATACAGACTGGTTACTGTAAGGCCGCTCGTTCCCGAAGGGGTTAATGTTCCCTGGATCATGTTTCCGAATTGATAATGACCGTTTCCGTAAAGCAGGTATTGCCCGTTAGTTGTGTTGGTGACTTCGTTTCCAATGAACTGAACGGTATCGGTGGCTGGATTATTATTCATAAAGATGCCATACAATTCGGAACGGTTTCGGAAGAAGGTGTTGTTAGGACCATTATTTTTATGTGAATCGTCGATGACAGTGTTCTGATTAATATTTCCTTCAAACAAATTAGCGAAAGGATAATTGCCGTGTAGTACAAGATCGCCGGCACTATTGGATGGAAAAGGAAACTGGCTCCAGAAAGGATTGAACGAATAATTATATCCAATCACATTTCCGTTGCTGCCTGCCTGGAACAAAACACTGTGACGAAGATTCTGAAAAATATTATTCTCAACTTTAATTTCGTTGGAGCTGAATTGCAGAACAAGTCCATAACCTTTCCCGCCGCCACCGGAACCATAACTGAAGGCGTGATGAAACCAGGAGTTGGTGACATCAATATTTGAACTCCGGTTGAACTCCACGTGAGAAAAATTACTCGAATCACTTTCAATTCCGTGGATCCAGCATTGAACAGCTTTGTCGTAACTGATAAGCGAGCTTTGGTTTGTAGTAGCATCTAGCCGTTGTATTTTCATACACTCAAATCCGATAGCTTTTCTTGGATTTATCTTTTTGATCTTTGGTTGTAAAGAAAGTTTGTAATAAAAACGGAAAGGGGAATGAAAGGTGATTTTATTTCCTGAAATATTTTTTATCTGCATGATTTGTCCTAATGAACCATAGGCCCATAAATCATTCATATAAGAATTATCTGTCGTCTGAAGATAGACCCACTGTCCGGCCTGGAAAGCGGAAGCATTCAGAACATTCACCCAACTACTGTCGATAACACCGGGCGACGAAAAACTTGTAGTATCTGTGTTCACCTGTGATCCCCAGATATTGAAACAATTATTCAACACACCCGAAAGATTAAAACGTAAATGAGTACTGTCGTAACCGGCGCCTTTAAATGTAATGCTATCGCGGTTAAGAGAGATGTTACCTGTAAAACTGTAAACACCTTTCGGGAACCAGATCACACCACCTTTGTTGTTCAGAGCTACTATGGCTGCCGCTAGAGCCGCGTTATTAGGCGCTGAGTTGGTGTTGTTGCCGCCGGTGGACATAATATTGACCGTTTGATTATAAACAGGTTTAATTCCTTTAAAGCCGGCGTCTTTCCAGTTAAAGGTCTTGTATGATTGCGCTGAGAGGGATGCTTGGCAGATCAGAAAACAAATGAGAAGTTTCTTAAGCATAAACTAAAGATAATAATAAAAGAGCCGTATAACAAACCGTTTTTTAAAAGATACAGCGTGTTCAAAAAAATAAAGTTTGTATCCTTTCCAATGCATTGCTTTTATAGGTATATAACCACAAAACACACACAACATGGCTAATGCAAAAGAAACCCCGCGTCAGAAGATGATCGGAATGATGTACCTCGTACTCACCTGTCTTCTCGCGCTTAATGTCAGCAAAGAAGTTTTAGAAGGCTTCGTGACAATCAATGAAAGTATTGAGAACACCAATCTCAATTTTACTACCAACACCAAAATGATGATGGAGGCCCTGGATGAGGCCGTTAAGAATGGCAGGAACGATGTGAAACCGTATTTTGAAAAAGCAAAAGAAACAGTTCAGCTCTCGCAGAAAACGTTCGATTACGTTGGCGAACTTAAAAAACAGGTACAGCAATACACCGAAGATATAAAAGGGGCGGATACGATGAAACTTTCGCGTATTGAGAAGCTCGATGATTTTGACAAGCCAACCTTCCTTCTGATTGGCTCGGATGAAACAAAACCTAAAACAGGGCAATATTCCGCGAAGGAATTGCGACAGAACATGGAACATTATTCGGCTACGTTAAGTAAAATGATAGATGAAATGAAAGATAAACAAGGCTCAAAGCTTCCCGAAAAAGATTATCTTATCTTAAAAGATAAACTAAGATTGTTTACACCCCATGATAATTTTAAAAATAAAGAGAATAAACCTGTTTCATGGGAATTCAAAAATTTTTACAATATGCCGCTGGCCGCAGTAGTTACAAATCTTTCAAAGATCCAAAGCGATATACGGAGTATTGAGGCAGGAATGGTGAGCACATTCGCAGGAGCTTCCGGAAAACTGACCCCTCCGATGAATAAACTTTCTGCAAGAATAATTCCGTCGAGCCAGTATGTTCAGGCAGGAACACCATTTTCAGCTGATGTGTTCCTCTCGGCTACCTCTTCTCATTTTACAGATGATAACATTCAATTTATACTTGGCGATGTAGATACAACATCGGGAAAGCTCGGAGAAGGCGCTGTGGTTCTTCCGGTAGACAATGGAAATGGAAAAATAACGATTCCAACGAGCGGTTCAGGACATAAAGATATTCATGGCTGGATAAAGTTCAAAGACGGTAATGGAGTAAATAAATATTACAGGTACGATAATAACTATGTTGTTGCGAGCGCCGCCGCCGCGGTAAGCGCCGATAAGATGAACGTGATGTACATTGGCGTTGAAAATCCTATCAGTGTTTCCGCTGCGGGAATTGCTCCGACAGATCTGCAGGTGAGTATTTCGGGATGTGGCGGAAGCTTGTCAAATTCAGGAAACGGAAAATACAATGCAAAAGTAACAAGTACGGGAACGTGTATGGTGACAGTTATGGCCAAGACGCCAACAGGCATGAAAGCGCAGGGGCCTCCACAACCATTCAGAGTGAAAAGAATTCCTAATCCGCCTTTAAAAGTAGCCAACCAGGTTACTTTCGGAAATCTTGACCTGAAACAAAACATTACAAAAACAATAAATGGAATAGGACTCGACGGCTCGGGATTCGATTATTCTACAACCTGCAAAGTTAAAGAATGTACAATGATGATTGTTCAGGGTGGAGTGGGAGGACAGGAGTATAAATGTATTAATGGTCAGTTACCAAATGACGCGAAAGCTGCGTTGTCAAGAATCAAGCCGGGAAGTAAAGTGTTTTTCGAAAACATAAGAATTATTGTTGCCGGTGAGGAAAGAGACGCAGGTCTCGTAAAAATAAATGTGAAATAGCAGAACCAGGTACAAAAAATGGGAGCGCCTAACTTAATTCACTAAGAAGTTACAGCGGATATGTGATAAGTTTTACGGGTTAAAAAAGACACATGATACCCCAGGTGATCCAGGCGGCGAATATGGCGAACACGCTGTATACGCCGCTTCCCATTTTTCCGGCGGCCGTTGCCCAGATGGTGAGAACAACAAATAAACTATAAGCAACAACATCGCTTACTACAAGAAAAAATTTTAGTCCTTCATGTCCCCAGCTAACAGACATAACATTGACCAGGCCGAAAAATATATTCAGGCCAATGGTCCATAACAGCCATAATCTGCTCCAGTGATCAAGCTTATATTCAGCTTTAAATATTTTTGTCCACTCATTCAGAACTTTTCTGCCAAAAGATTCGTTCATGAATCCAAGCATGAGAATGGAACCGAAAAAATTCCACCAGCCTAAGGTTAAGAGGTATGTGTTCATTCTATCAAAATTAAAAACTTTTACGGCCTGAGCAAAAGTTCTTTTATCTTTGTGGCAATGCAAACTGTAAAGATCTATTCCGAAGAGCTTATTAAAAGTTTAACACGTAAACGTTCCGGTGAAGAAAAAGTGGGAGAGAAGGTGTTATGTGTTTCCGAAAATTGGGTAGAGGATCTGAAAAAAAGTTCCATCCGTTTTGTAATCCTTGGTATTGCCGAGGATATTGGTGTTCGCGCCAATTATGGAAGGGGTGGGGCTCACACGGCCTTTCGTCCTGCACTCGATAGTTTTCTTAGTCAGCAGTCCAACGATTTTCTGAGGTCGGAAGAGATCTGCGTTCTTGGAGAAATTTATGTGGATGATTTAATGGAAAAATCGTCACACTTCAGTGGAAAAACCAAAAACGAAATTGAAGAATTGAGAAAATTGGTTTCAGTCATTGATGAGCGCGTGAGTGATGTTGTTCAGCAACTTGTTTCTATTGGTAAAATTCCTGTGATCATTGGTGGCGGACATAACAACTCTTACGGCAATATTAAAGGCGCTTCAAAAGCTATTAATAAAAAAATAAATGTGATCAACTGCGATGCGCATCTCGATTTTCGTCCGCTCGAAGGTCGCCACAGCGGCAACGGTTTCAGTTATGCTTACGAAAATAAGTTTATGGCTAAATATTCGGTGTTTGGCATGCACGAACAATACAATAACAAAGCGGCCCTGGAGCAGTTTAAAAAAGATCCACAGAATTTATATTTCAATACTTACGAATCTGTTTTTGTAAGGGAGGAAATTGAATTTAAAAAAGCATTGCAGCAAAGCATTGGATTTGTAAAAGGTGAGGCTTGCGGACTGGAAATAGAACAAGTTCAGGTATTTCGCCGATACAGGCGAGGCAGTATATTCACCAGTGTACTAAAAATTTAAAACCAATATACCTTCACATTGCTGAAGGCGCGCCGGTATTGGCACACATTAAGGCCGATAATAAAACGGGAAAGCTGATAGCGTACCTGATGACGGATTTTATAAAGGGTTTTTAGCTGTTTAATAGAGGTAATACAAGTTCTAAATTTCGAGAAACTTTTTTTCTTTTTTTTGAAAAACTTACCGAATTTTACAGAACTACGAATCTTTCTGGTATGTTCCCATTATGAAAAAAAATCTATCCTTCTTCAAATTTAAAATTTCATTTTTTTCTTTCTTCTTTTGTGTAAGCTTTGTTTGTTTTTCTCAAACCAAGGAAATAGACTCAATTAAATTGGTATTGGCAGCTGAGAAAGTTGATACGATGATTGTAAAACATAAGACCCGTATAGCCCGTCATTTGGTGAATATTGGAGAGTACGACCAGTCTTTAAAATTTTCGACAGAGGCAAAGGCTTTGGCCGAAAAAAATCACTATAAAAAAGGTATTTCAAATTCACTTAATTTAATTGGTCTTGTTTGTGAAAGTAAAGGAGATTATTCAGGTGCCATCGCCAATTACAAATCATCTCTGGAAATTAACGAGGAAATTAAAGATCAAAAAGGAATTTCCGGATGCTACAATAATCTAGGGGTTGTTTATTCCGATCAGGGAAACTATGTTGAATCTCTAAAATATTATTTTTTAGCGGTAAAAATTAATGAAGCCACCGGCAACTTGGATTGGCTTGGAAATAATTATATTAATATAGGTGTAATATATGGTGAACAAAAAAATCATTCCGAAGCCTTGAAATATAGTCATAAAGGATTAGAGATATTTGAAACAACTAAGAATGTAATCGGAATAATTGCAGGTAATAACCTGATAGGGCATTGTTATTGGGGAAGTGGGGATATTCCGAAAGCAATGATCTATTATGCAAAATCCCTGGAACTCAGCAAAGAAATTGGTGATAAAAACGGAATCGCTGTAAGCCTGGGTAATCTGGGTCTCATGTTTGCACAACAAGGAAAATATAATGATGCGTTGATCAAACATGGTGAGGCGCTTCAATTATTTGAGGAAATTGGTAATGATGAAGGCAGATCAGGGTCTTATGTTAATCTTGGAGGAATTTACCTGGAAACTGGTCCCGCCAAAACTGCAAAAAAATATTTTAAAAAGGCACTGGATCTTTCAAAAACAATAAGAAATCTTGAAACTACTAAAATGAGTTATCGGGGCCTGGCAAGAGCCGACAGTTGTCTTGGAGAATATCAATCGGCATATGAGAACTATAAACAATATACTCTGTATAAAGATAGCCTGATCAATGAGGAAAACACTAAGAAACTTGTTCAAACCCAAATGCAGTATGAATTTGATAAAAAAGAAAATCAAATGCGGGAAGAACAGATGAAACTTGATGCAATAGCGGAAGAAAAGGCAAAAAGGCAAAATCTTTTTTTTCTCCTGGTTTGCTTTGGGGCTTTGGCCGCTACTGTAATTGCTATTCTTATATTAAGAACCCTCAGGATTACCAGGAAGCAAAAGGAAATAATTGAGAAACAAAAACATATCGTAGAAGAAAAGCAAAACGAAATACTCAGTAGTATCCGGTATGCCAAACGAATTCAGACAGCTCTTTTACCTAACGAGACAATGATCTATAAATTATTAACGAATCTAAAAAGGGGGGACTGATTTTTATTTTGAAGTAACAACATTTTTTAATTACAATGAATATAAAACAAGCATATAACTCCTGGGCATCTCAATACGATACCAATGAAAACAAAACCCGCGACCTTGAAGCCACCGCATTAAGAGAGGTTCTGGAAGAAATTGAATTTGATAATTGTCTCGAATTGGGATGCGGTACAGGAAAGAATACGGAATGGCTCATCACAAAAGCAAAACATGTAACCGGTGTGGACCTTTCTGAAGAAATGCTTAACAAAGCAAAGGAAAAGATCAGTTCTGATAAAGTCCGTTTCTTATTG
>JAJONO010000050.1 GCA_021323535.1 Bacteroidota bacterium | reverse complement strand
ACCCCTAGAACCACAATCTAGTGCTCTAACCAACTGAGCTATACCTACCGTGTTTGGAGGTGCAAATGTAATAAAAATAGAATAATTGGAAAAATTTTTCTTTGTCAAAGTTTATCTCACCAGCGTCACATTCCCTTTTCGGAATGTTTCTTCGCCGTTAAAGCATTTCACTTTCAGGTACCAGCCAAACACACCTACGTCGGCCGGACGACCTTTGTACAGCCCGTCCCAGTGGTTTCAAATACCATTTCTCCCCAACGGTTATAAACTGCAAAATAAATATCTTCAATTTTTAATCCGCGAACCATGAAATAATCATTTTGTCCGTCGCCGTTTGGTGTAAATGTATTCGGAACAAAAGCATCTTTTTCAATACAACCTTCGGTATAGGCCTCAACCATAACCATAGCGCGGTTGTTACATGCTCCGTAAGAAGCAACAGCTGTATAAGTAGTAGGTTTGTCGGGCGCGGCGGTTACTGTGTATCCGGTAGCAGGAGTGGTGCTTCCTGGTGGCAGCCATGTTACTATCGCTCCCGGTGAACCAATATACGTCAGCGTACTTGAATTTCCTGTAATCACATAAGGAGGATTTGCCACGGCGCTCACAGGAATTGATGAGGATTGCGAAACGGTTACATTGGTAGTGAGAAGAAATACACATCCGGTACTTGTTGTAATTACAACGGAGTATTGTGTGCTTACCGTTGGTGAAGCGGTGGTGTTCGCATTGTTAGGCATACTCAATGAAACTGTTGGTGTCCATTGGTAACTTACGCCGCCACTTGCGCTTAATACAACACTTTTTTCGGCACAGATTATGGTATTACCGCTAACCGAAACAGGTGGCGGAACCGGAACGTTAATGATCTGATCCGTAGTGTCTTTGCAACCATCAGAGCTCGTTATAATCAGAGTAACAGTATGTGTTCCTCCGTTTGTGTAAAAGTAATAGGGGTTTTGTAAGGTGCTTGTTGCAGCAGTAGTAAGCGTCCATTGCCAGGTAGAGACATTACCAACAGAATTGTCACTAAAATAGGCGCCGCCTCCACATGGATTAATGCTCGTTGAAAATGCCGCCATGGGTTTAGGATAAATAATTACATTGGTTGTTAAAGTTTTGCTACACAAATACCCTGCGCTGTTATTGTCGATTTGAACAGTGTAAATTGTTGTTATACTTGGGGATGCTATCGGCTGAGCGGAGTTTGGATTATTAAGCGTAGCTGGTGGGGACCATGTATAACTTGTGCCCCCGTTTGCGGAAACAGTAGTAGTAAATCCGGCGCATATGGTTGAGCCGGCGGCTATGCCCGGGCTAAATATAAAAACCGTGACTGGTTGCTTCACAGTGTCTTTGCAGCCAAGGGAGTTTGTTCCTATCAGTGATAACGTATATGTTCCCGATGAAGCATATACATGAGTAGGATTAGAGACCGTAGAAGTAGGGGTTGCATCACCAAAATGCCATACATAAGAATTACCGGAACCTGTTGATGTATTTGTTGCAGTTAGTGTATTGGAGCATTGAGAAACGGTTGCTGTAAAAGCGGAGGTTGGTTTAGGGTGAACCGTAATGATTTTTACTGCGCTATCTTTTTTTACACATTTAGTCGTGTCGTGAACAACAAGAGAAATAGTATACGTTCCCGGATTGTTGAAAGTTATAACCGGATTTGTAGTAACCGAGTTTGTTCCGCTTGGAAGATACCATACAAATCCGGTTCCGGGAGTAGCATTAGAAAGATTGATTGTTAGCGGAGGGCAACCTGCCACAGTGCTTGTATTTAAAGTTGCTACTGTGTTTTGATATTTAAAATCGATTTTAAATACACCGTTATTACAGTTTGAAGGATTAAAGTTTGGTCCATTAGGGCAACTGGTTGGTGTGAGGCATGGCCAAACACCTGGGTTTGGGAAAATCGGAAAATCATCGTTCCCTGGACAGCCAAAACAGGAAGCACATCCTGCGCATACGGATTGATAAATAACCCCTTTCCTATCAAAACGCGAAGTTCCTCCATCAACGTGTTCCTGGCTTTGTCCACCACCGAAATAAGAACCATACAAAAGACTACCGGCATTTGGCGAAAGAGCCATAAGGTAAAAATCATACCCGCTGGTGGTTGCCTGTGTAGCCGCCTGTAATGGCATTCCCGACATAGCAGGCCCGGTTAAAATGTTTCCACCCCAACCCGACAAATAGATATTACCATTGCACTCATCAACAGCAAAAGCAGAAGGAGAAATATCCATAGTGGCGGTATTTGCGCCAAATACAGTTGACATTAATTTTGTTGTAAGCGAATTGTTATAACGTGTGATGAATTGATGCGTATTAGCTACGCTATAAATAGTTGTGGCTCCCGAAGGAACAATAACTGCCATATTACCGGAAGATTGTCCGAACACATATGGATCTCCTGCAACGTTACACGAAACACAAAACGAATTATCGTAAAGTGAAGTGCCAATATAGGTTGATTGCATGATAGCCCCTGTTGAACTGATCCTGGTGAGAAAGCCATCTGCTTTGCCTCCCGAATACGTCGATAACTGTCCTCCGCTTGCAGAAGGAAAATCGTTGCTACAGGTTCCGCCTGTTACATACACTTCAAAATTAGGTCTTACAAACAAAGCATTTCCACAATCTTTTTCACTACCCCCAAGGTAACTGCTATAAATGATGTTATTCAGATTGGTATCAAATTTTGCAATAATAGCATCCTGTTTTCCATCCAGCGTGTTATCAAAACCATTAATTATCGGAATATTGCCTGACCTGGTAGAACTGGCTATATAAACATTATTTAAGGTATCGAGTTGAATTTCGCCACGATATGTATCTCCATAATTTGTCTGCAGCGAGTCATAATTGGTAACATTTGTAGATTGCGTTCCCGGTGCGGGGGCAAGGTTATAATTAATAGCAGTAAGAGCGTTATTATAATTAACGCCATCATTACCGTTGCCGCCATAATAAGTACAAGCCAGCAACGAAGTTCCGCCTGGATTGAATTTTGCAATATAAATATCAGTTCCATTAAGAAAAACAGACCCGTTACTAATAAAGCCAATGTTACTCCCGCCAGCAAATGTTGTATAAGCAGCGGCGGCAGTCACAGGAAAGTTAGTTGAAGAAGTTGCACCAAGAAGATATAAGTTTCCGGTTTTGTCAGTAATTAAGCTGGTAACAACCTCTGTACGGTCTCCTCCCATGTAGGTAGAATAGAGCAATCCGGTGCCGGTTGAATTGTATTTTGTGATAAACACATCAGTATTCCCGTACGCAGGCGGTCCGTTAAAGGTGTTACTGTAGGAGCCTATCACATATGGATATCCGATATCAAACACAGTTCCTCCGCTGAACAGATTCCCTTGCTGATCAAATGTGGCGGTCATACCGAAATTATCTGCTGTGGATCCTGCCTGGGCTGCAAATACAAGAACGGGGTCGATAATGAGTTCATGGGATTGATCGTATCCATCAGGAAAATCGAAACTTAATGTTGTGTTGTTAAGTTTGTAATTACATTTCACTTCTTTCATCACTCCATTAATCAGCTGATAAGCGAAGGGCTTTCTTTCATAGACGGTATTAATGCTTAGTTTTACTATCAGAATTCCATCTTTGAGTTTCAGATGGTCGGCTCCTTCATATTTCATTTGGATCTTAGAAGGATCCCCGCCAGGCTGAACATGAAAATTATATTTAAGCCCTGTAGCAGAAGAGATGATTTCGTAATCAATATCTGAGTACAGATTTTTTAACCAAACCTGGTGATAGTTTTGAACATTGCTTTTCCATTTTTTCGGATCTTTTCCTGAATAGAAATTTTCGTAGAAACTTCCTTTGTGAGCTTTTGCCACTTCAGCGTTCGTGTTACATCCTTCAAAATGTACTTTGTAAGCGTGGCATCCGATATTATAATCTTTAAATATTTTTTTTTCAAATCCTCCTAAATGAATTGCCCTGTATTTCTTTTTATCGTAAAAATTAAAAGTGACACAATTTTTCTCAAGAAATAAGAGCCCTCCATCTAATTGAGCCCTGAATAAAATAGTGTTATCCCATTGCCCTACATTTTCAGTGAATTTTAAACCCGGGCTTATCTTCGGTATGACCACACCTCTGGATGGATCTTTTTGCGAAAAAGCCATGAAACAAATCGAATAAAATATACAGATCAGGACAATTTTACGCATAAACCAAATATACGCTTTAGACCCCTTTTTTCCAAGTACAGAAGTGGGCCAATGAGGGGAACTTACTACCTGTTTATTTAATTCGCCGGAAGAGCAGGTTTTCCTCTAAATTTAGTATCTTTGCGCCCTCATGCCAAACATCGTAGCTATAGTGGGCCGCCCTAATGTGGGGAAATCCACACTTTTTAACCGTATTACTGAAACACGTCAGGCTATAGTCGACGAAGTAGCTGGTGTTACGCGCGACAGGCATTATGGCAAAGCCGAATGGCAGGGAGTTGAATTCAGCGTTATTGATACCGGAGGATACATTCACGGAAGCGATGATATTTTTGAAGGCGAGATCCGTAAACAGGTAAAAATTGCTATTGACGAATGTACATCACTGCTTTTCCTGGTGGATGTAAATGATGGGGTTACAGAGTACGATAAAGAGGTAGCCAATCTCATCCGCAAAAGCAAAAAGAAAGTTGTTCTTGCTTCCAATAAAGTAGATAATCATGAACGGGCAGCTTATTCTGCCGAATTCTATCAATTAGGATTAGGAGAAGTTTATTCAATTTCTGCTATAAATGGCAGCGGTACAGGCGATCTTCTCGACGCGGTTGTGGCCACTTTTCCACAGGATGATGGGGCCATTGAACAGGCCGATATTCCGCGCATTGCCATTGTTGGTCGCCCGAATGTAGGAAAATCCTCACTTACCAACGCGCTTCTCGGTGAAGAAAGAAATATTGTTACACCAATTGCAGGAACGACAAGAGATACGATCAATTCGCGTTATACAAAATTCGGACATGATTTCTGGCTCATTGATACAGCCGGAATGCGTAAGAAAGCAAAGGTTCATGAAGATCTTGAATTTTACAGTGTCATGCGCACCATTAACGCCATTGAAAACAGCGATGTTTGTTTGTTGATGATCGATGCCGAACATGGTGTGGAAGCACAGGATCTTAGTATTTTAAGTCTCATTGAAAAAAACAGGAAAGGTCTTGCGATCATTGTAAACAAGTGGGATCTTATTGAAAAAGATACCAAGACAGCAAAACAGTACGAAGATAAGATCCGCGAAAGGATCGCTCCATTCAAGGATATTCCTATCATTTTTGTTTCGGTTACAGATAAACAACGTATTATGAAAGCGGTGGAAGTGGCCATGTATGTTTACGAAAACAAAACACGTCACGTAAAAACACGCGAACTGAACGATTATTTACTTCCGGTAATTGATAATCAACCGCCGCCTTCTATCAAAGGAAAAGAGATAAAGATCAAATATATTTCGCAGTTAAAAGGCGAACCGCTTTTTATGTTCTACTGCAACCTTCCGCAATATGTAAGCGAAAGTTACAAACGATTCCTTGAAAACAAGATCCGTGAACGCTACGATTTCAGCGGTGTTCCGATTGTTGTAAGTATAAGAAAAAAAGTATAAAATTATTATATCCTGGTTCTTGTTTCTGGCTTCTTGACTCCTTATATGGAATCAAGCTGCAGAATCAGGATACAAAGATCAGGTCGCTTACTGTTCCTTAAAACCGTTATTGATCCAGCATTGAATCAGGTCCTTTTCGTTTTGAGGTAACTGACTTCCCTGCGGCATGAACGAAGGCGATCCGTCAATAACACGCGCTTTTAAACTTCCTCCTTCACCAATTCCTTTTGCAGAAGCGTAACTTGTAAGATTTGTACGTGGCGCGCCCGAACCATGACAACCTGTTCCTAAAGCGCATTTGGTTTGCATGATAGGGCCAATGTGTTTATTGTAGCTAATGGTGTCGCAGAATCCCGCAGGAGGCGGTACAACTGCTGTTGCGGGGGTCTCGAGTTTGGCCACTTTTTTGTCGCAGCTCACCATAAATAAAATACTAAAGAAAATTGTAACGGAAGCAGGGATTAAAAATTTCTTACTCATTGATTAAAAATGTTTTTGTTTTAGTATATCCTTTTGTTTCAATACTGATAAAATATTGTCCTTTTGCCATACCTTCCACATTAAAACTGATTTCTCCAAAGCCTGAATGCATGGTTACCGGCCAGTCTTTCATGATTTTTCCTTCCATGGAAATGATCTTCGCTTTGGCAGGCATTTCAGAAGGAGAGTAATAACTTAATTTAGAAACTGATTTGCCTGGGTTTGGGAATACATTGTATAACTGAACTGATTTTACGACTTCATTTTTCAGATTATCCTTTATTCCTACAATCGGCGAATTGTCTACAATGATATTTTCATCGCCCGGCTGGTAAAGCAGGAACGCGAAATAGGTCTGCATCATTTCTTCTGTGGTGCTCTCGCCGTAACTTATTTGTTGTGGCGGACTATTCGGATTATTTGGGTTAGAAGACGTGTTGTCGTATTCGGTTTCACCAAAGATCTTCATTCCAGGATCAATTTTAAGTGGACTCCGGAACGAGTAAACGCCCTGCCATTTAAAATCCCAGTTGTTGATGTTTATGATCGGAAGCGTGTCGTTGGTGGTACTTACACCATATACTTTATATTTTTTGCCAATAAGATGCATGTGTGGCGCGGTAGAAAGAATAGTAAACGGAACAGGATATGTGTTGGTGTATTGCTGCTTGAACGTTTTTACAGTATTGGCCGGAATGGTGAACGGTCCGTTTGTAATATTACTTTCGGAAAGAATAGGAGCGAGGAAAACTTCGCGTGGCGAGCTTGGCGCAAATTTGATATTTATACGGGTACTGTCAAGCTTCAGGAATGTGCCAGCAGGATAATGGATCTGTAAAACAATCCTGGTATTTTTTCTCAGGCGAACCCCCATATTGGTTGGAAATTTGATAGGAGCTGTTCCGGGAACCCATTCACCAACGAGTTTAGAATCACTACTTCCTGTTCCGAAGAAAGAAGTATATCCGGCACCCACATCAGAACTGTCTTTTGTTTTGATAGTTGCTGTAGTATCTTCAAAAACAAGAACGTGGTGAACGATAGAAGGATCGCCTGGTTTCACTTCAATTTCAGAGGCAAACATGTCTTGCGCGAAATTGGTGTTGATCACAAAACAACGGTAAAGATCACTGGATGTATTCACTACATAATCCTGCATTTTAGCAGAGAAATCAACCGAACTTAATTGTGTGGAATTGTTGGTGTAAGTAGGAGGTGTTGGCGCGTTGGCTGTATTTCCCTGTGGGCCATTATTAAGCGCCCACGACGATATTTTTGCTTTATCAGAGTTAGATATTACCCTTTCAAAGGCAAGGTGTCTGTAGTTAGGATCCGGGGGCCAAGGCGGCATGTAACCACTCTCAACATAAGCCTTGATCATGAACCTGAAATTGTAGGCATCGTTATAGGTCATAAGCGAATTGGGAGCCACACCGCCTGTATGGTGACAGCTGGTACAGTTATTGTATAAAATAGGAGCAATATCATCGGCCCATGTTGGCGTTTGCGCTTTCATAAAGCCCGAGATAAAAAAGCATGCTAAAATTGCAATACGTATATTTTTTGTCATATTATAAAATTATAAAACTTTTTCGATAATTCGGCATAAAATTGTAAATTAGATTCGACATTAAATCCTAAGCTTATGACCAGATTTTTATTCGCTTTCCTGTTTATTTCCCTTATTACTTCAGCTCAGAACGATTCTATCAAAAAGAAAGATAAAAAAGGCGGTGGCAGCATGTTCAAAGATGCCGGCGATGCAGCTAAAATGATCCTGGCCAAACAAAAACTGTATGCGGGCCAGTATGTCAGCGCACTTAACACCTATCGCGAAGTTGAGAAAAACGAGCCTGAGAATTCAACCGTTCTTCATTACATCGGGTATTGTTATTTCGGATTGAAAAATTTTCCAAAAGCGAAAGAAAATTTTTTGAAAGCGAAAGAAAAGAAAAATAATTTTAAACCGGAAACTCATGTGATGCTTGGCAAAATTTATCAGATCGAAGAAGATTTTGATAAAGCCATCGAAGAGTTCAATACTTATAAATCTGTTCCTTCAAAAGATAAAGAAAGCATGGAGGAAGCCGATCTTCTTTTAAGCCAGTGTCAGAATGCTAAAGCTATGATCGCCGCTCCTTTAACCGTTGAGGTAAGTAATCTTGGCGCTGACATTAACAGCGAATACGACGATAAAAACCCTTGTGTTACAGCCGATGGATCTAAGCTTGTATTTACAACCCGCCGTCCTGAAACAACTAATTCGGAAGTAGATGCTGAAGGAGATGGAAAATATTTCGAAGACATTTACATTGCCGCTTATGATTCTGCCAAAAAAACATTTGGAAAAGCGGACGAGGTTCCTGGCTCTATTAACACAAAAGCGCACGATGCCTGTACCAGTATTTCTGCCGACGGAAAACAGATCTTCCTTTATAAAAATGATATCAACGATAAGGAATCGCGTGGCGGAGATGTATTCGTAAGTAAAGTAAACAGCGGAAAATGGAAAACACCAGCGCCTATCGGAAAACCAATTGCTTCAAGTTATTGGGAAGGTGGAGCCTGCGTTTCTCCTGATGGAAAAAAATATTTCTTCACAAGCGAACGTACCGGAGGTTTTGGCGGAAGCGATATCTGGATGGTAGAACGTCCTAACCAAAAAGAATGGGGTAAGCCTGTGAATCTTGGTCCTGCGGTAAACACAGCGTACGACGAAGCAGGAATGTTTCTTGCTCCTGATGGAAAAACTTTATTCTTCTGTAGTAACGGTCCAAAAAGTATGGGAAGCTATGATGTTTTCAAAACTGTGTACACCAACGGAAAATGGAGCGATCCTGTTAACTTAGGATACCCGATCAATAGTGGCGCTAAAGAAGGACAATTAACCATTAGCGCCGATGCTAAATTCGCGTACATTTCAAGTGAACGTAAAGGCGGACTCGGAGAAAATGATATTTATAAGATCGACTTAAAAGATTACGCTATTCTTGAAGCGGATGGAAAGAAAAAGGTAAGCAATGGCCTCAGCATTTTAAAAGGAACGGTTCGTGATGGATACGAAGGATACGGACTTCCGGATGTTGAGATACTTTTAACCGATGATTCCGGCGCGCAGATATCTTCCACCAATACAAATGAGAACGGAGAATATTTCTTCACTATAAAAGGTGGTGGATATAACTTAACTGTTAAGAAAAAAGGATTTAAAGATATTACCGAAAGAATTAATCTTGCAACAAGCGATAAAGAAACTGTAACGCTTGAAAAAGGGTATTTGTTGAAGAAATAAGCATTCTGTTTTTTAAGCCGCGGATTTCGCGGATTTTCGCAGAAAGAGATTTAATCTGTGAAATCCGCGAAATCTGCGGCTTTTTACTTTAATTTCATTCACCTTTATAAATCATCAACGACAAATCGACGATGATTTTTTCATTATTGGCCTCTGAGTAAATGATCTCAAGCACGTTCTCACTTTTAAACGAAATACTTTTGTTGCACCCATGTGAACATTCATTCACAAGAACCGGGAAATATTTGTTTTTGGTTTTGTCATAAGCAAGAACATCACCTCTGAAAAGAGTAACAGCTCTATACTTATTATTTTCAATGAAGTCAAAGGTTTCGCTATTCTTGTCCGGAAAAATACTTTCGTCGTAATAGGTGATGCGAAGTGGAGTTTCTTTTTTAAAGAGCGGAAAGTAAATGTCAACATCAGGATTGTCGAGCTTCCACTGTTCGCGGTAATTTTTGGCGAGACACATGTCCAGATCATCTTCTGTGGGGTGATAAATCATTGGAGAGTTAGTCACTTTTTTCTGAAGGAAGTTCAAAAGAGAAGTTTTATTTTTGAAGGAAGCAAGGTTTGTGCATTCACCTTTTATTTTACCATCGGCTCCTTTTTTGTCGTACACCGGTTCACCACCATATTGTAAAATAGTTTGTTTAAAATCTTTTAAGGACAATAAAACAAAATGTAGATTGGTGTAATCTGTTGCATTGCCCATTGGCGAAAGTCTGTAAGCAAAATAGAGATAATCTGTTCCGTCAATAGTTACAAGTTCAAAATCTTTTGCAAACTCACAGTAATCAAACTCTTCTTCAAATACATAATGTTCCGATTCGAATTTCCATTCATTGTTCGATTTTACATGTTTTTGAACATAGATATTTGCTCCTGAGTACGTTTTTGTATTCGGATCTTTGGTTTTATTGATAAGACAGAACTTAGTTTCTTTGGTTTCGAGACAATGAACCTCCGCCGGCAACAATGCATCTTGGGGACTTTCCGGTTGAGGTGATAGTCGTTTGTCATCCTGAGCGGCAGTTATAGAAACGCTTTTGGATTCTTCTTCTTTACAACTGGGAAAAAGAAAAGTGGTGAGCAGAAATAAAAAAATGACAGGCTTTGAAGGTCGCCATAAAACATACTTTTTCCAGAAGAAAAATATCAGAAAGTACACGACAAAAATCAAGAATACTAACATTATATTTAAACTTTTAATTTCTTCAACGTTTTCTCAATTGTACTCTCCAGTGGCAACAACGACCGCTGTATCCGTTTCGCATACCGGATACTATCCATAATTTCTTTTTGTTTCTCCTCTACAATTTCTTTTTGCGATTCAATAATAGCTTTTTGTTTTCTTGTCACCCGAAAACGATTATACATAAAAACAGAAAAGATAGCAGTTATAGAAATAACTACATAAAGCGTAATACGCTGTATTTTTTCCTGGCGGATCTGCGCGTCGAAGACTTTTCTTTCCTCCACTTTTTTTACACTGTCGGCCGCAGCTTTTTTATCATAAATGTACTCAAAGCTTTTTTTGATAGATGCCCTGCGGTAATTTTCATTATTAATACTGTCGTGCATCTGTTTGAATAAAACCTGCATTTCGTGTGCTTTTTTATAATCACCCTTTTTCGCATATGCTTTTGCAAGTACGTCAGCGGCATTTCGTATTCTCAATGGGAAACCGAGATCTTTGCTTGTTTTCAGACTTTTTTCACCCAATCGTACAGCCTCATCGATATTGTTTTTCCGAAGCATAATATTTGCAATCGACATCTCAGTTGAAGCGACATCCTCCACATCGTTAATTTCCTGGTCTATTTCCAATGTCTGATACAAATAGCTAAGAGCTGAATCCAGTTCGCCTTTGTCGCTTAAAATAAAACCAATGTTATTAAGGCAGGTCGCTATTCCATCTTTATTATCTATACTCCGGTGTTTTTCTATACTTCTTCTATAATATTGTATGGCTTTGTCGGGCTGTTTTAATTTATCATACATCATACCAATATTGTTCAGGCTTGTGCCCATGCCACTGGTACTTTTGGCTTTCGCGTAAAGATGATAACATTTTTCATATTCCTCTTTTGCTTTCAGAAAATCACCCTGCTGTGAATAGATGGCAGCGAGGTTATTCATAGTTGCCGCTTTTCCTTTATCATCACCAAGAGATTCAGAGATCTTAAGACTTTGGGTATAACATTCCAATGCTTTTGGAATATTACCCATGTATTTTGAAATTGTGCCTATGTAATGTAAGGCTTCGCCAATACCTTTCTGATTGTGTGTTCCTTTATAGATCTCCAGAACATCGTTGTAATTCTGAAGCGCCTTTTCGGTTTTTCCCTGGCGCTGGAAAATTCGTCCAAGTCCTGTAAGTACCGAAGCTTCCGAATTTTTGTCGTTCAACTGACGGAACATGGCCAGGCTCTTTTCATAATATTTTCTCGCTTTAACGAGGTCATCTTCGAGGTCGGCGAGGTAACCAAGATTATCGTACGCGTCGGCCAGCGCCCGCAAAAAGAACCTGTAAAGAGGATCGTCTGTCTTTATTTTTTTGAGATTTTTTTCAGCGATCGATTTTAACTGATCATTGTATTGCGGCCATATTGCATCGTCTTGTTCTGATCCTACAAGTTGGCGAAGAATGTTGCACTTTGTTGTATCATGTTTTGCTTTTGCGAGTTCGCTTCTCAGAGAATCTGCATTCTGAGAAAAACAGAAACTGCCTGCAAAGACAAGAAGGAACAGGAGTATATTTATTTTCTTCAGCAACATTCTATTTTTTCTTTGCCTGTTCCAGGATTTTTTTAAGATACACTTCTGTTGGCAGAAGCGCCGTTTGAATCCTTCGGGCATATCTTATACTGTCAAGCACTTCTTTTTGTTTTTCTTCAACGAGTTCTTTTTGTGATTCAATGATGCTCTTTTGTTTTCTGGTGAGGCGAAATCTGTTATACATAAAGATTGAAAAGATGGCAACAAGCGCTACAATGAGATAAAGCCCGATTCGCTGCGTTTTTTCCTGTTCGATCTGCGCGTTGAATACTCTTTTTTCTTCCACCGTTCTTACACTGTCTTCCGCTGCTTTTTTTCCGTAAGCATATTGGAAACTTTTCTGAAGTGATATGCGACGGTTGTTTTCATTATTAATACTGTCGCTCATTTGCAGGGAGAGGACCTCCATTTCATAGGCCCCTTTCCAGTTCCCGGTTTTACTATAAATCTGGCTGAGAAGCGCGCCGGAACTTCTGATAAGGTCGGCATACCCGAGTTCGTTCGCGGTGCTTAAACCACGTTCAGCATAACCTAATGCTTCATTGGCTTTATTTTGTTTAAGTAGCGCGTAAGCAATGTTATTACACGCCGAAGCAATCTGATGCTTATCAGAGATTTTTTCCGAAATAGACAGGCTCTTCTTAAAAAATTCAATAGCTGTTTTGGTATCATTTCTGTTCGTATATATGTAACCTACGTTATTGAGTGTGTTAGCTATTCCTTTCGGGAGTTTCAGGCTTTCAAATATTTCAAGGCTTTTTGAGTAATAAAGGTAGGCGCTGTCAAGATCGCCTCGGTTCTTATGAATACTACCGATATTATTCATACAAAGCGCTACGCCGGATTTGTCATGAACCTCTTCATAATATTTCATCCCCTTGCTGTAATATTCGAGAGCGCGTGCTGGTTCCCCAAGATTTTTATGAATACCTCCTATATTATTAAGCAATGTTGCCATGCCCGATTTGTCACCAAGTTCGTCCATAGCCTTTAGGCTCTGATGATAGAACTCCAACGCTTTCGGAATGTCGCCGAGGTTTTTATGAATGAGACCAATATTGTTCAGCGAAATAGCCGTTTCCTGTTTGTTTTTCAACTGGCGGTTCAACTCAAGTGCTTTATGGTGGTAGTTAAGAGCCGTCGCAAGATTTCCTGTATTGTAATAGATTGAAGCAATGTTGTTAATAGTGCTGGCCATCCCTTCAATGTTGCCGCACTGCTCATCAAGTTTAAGGCTCCTGGCGTAACTGTTTAGGGCTTTAGCAGTTTCGTTATTATTGGTGACAATGTATCCGTCGTTGTTGTAGGAAGTAGCCAGATATTTCAGAAAAAAATTTTGTAACGAAGCCCCTTTAGGAAGAGTTTTAAGGTTGTTGAGGCAGATCCGCTTCATCTCTTCATTGTACGGAGGCCAAACTGAATCATCGCTTTGAGATTCAATGAATGTGTTTAAAATAGTACAACGGGTGGTATCGTGATTCGCGTTTTTAAGAAGAAGTTGGAGACTGTCGGTATTTTGTGAAATAATTTTAAGCACAAACATGCAAAGGAAAAAGATTATGGGGAAAACTCTCATCCGGTAATGGGCTTACCTCAAATATAATAAAGGTTTTGAATGAAAAAATGAGAACATTAGTTTTTGTTAATCTGAAAGCATTAGGTGTTAAATGAAAGTCTATTTTTATTAAAAGCATTAAAGCCCGAGATTGTCATTGTTGATATTTGGATTAAAATTATAACATGAAAAATTTATTGATCATTTTTGTTTTAGCTTGTTTGCGGTTTACAGCCCAAAATGTAGAGTGGGTGTCGGTTTTAGGAGGTGCCACTACTCAAACATTCACTGAATCCGGTGAACACATATGTTTTGATAATAATAATAATATTTTACTCAGTTCTTATTTTGAAGGACAAAACTGTACCACGAATGGCAGTCTAATCGTTAGTTCGGGTTCTTCATATATGAACGGATTGTCCTACATGACCGATATTAATGGAAATTATATTAATCATGTCCATATTTTTAATGCCGATCTCTGGCATCAGAATGTCCTGAATAATGGTGACACCTATGGTTGCGGTACTTTTTATATAAATACACAGTTTGGAAATATCTCTTTAATAGACAGCTCTTCTTTGTTTGGCGGCTTCGTTTATAAAAAATCAGTAAATGGTAATTATATCTGGGCAAAGAAATTTGGTGGAGCCGGTGATGCGTCAATTGCCGTAAGAGCCTCTGCAATTGACGTTTCGGGAAATGTTTATGTAACAGGTATGTTTTGCGGAACAGTAAATTTTGGTGGAATAATAAAAACAGCTAATGTATTTAATAGTTCAGGACCTTATGAGTGGAGAAATTACGATGGATATATCATAAAATATGATCCTAATGGAAATTTAATCTGGGTAAAGGTGCTTACCGGACCAGCCGGGGACAGAATAGAAAGCATTAAATCGGATCTGAATGGGAGTATTTATGTCACCGGAAGTTTTGAAGGAGGACCTAACGCCCCTTTCCAGACTGATTTTTTTGGCGGCCACCAGGCAAATACTACAGGTCCTGCAACTTCATTTGATCTTTTTGTAGCAAAACTAAAAGAAGATGGAACTGTAAAATGGGTAAGGACCGGAGGAGGTAATTATAATGATTATGGAGAAGCTGTAGAGGTTGATCAGAATGGAAATGTATTTGTTGGAGGTGATTATACAGCGAAAGCGTTTTTTAGTGGACAACAAACAGACTCCGTAAATTTTACTCTTAATTTTCTTCTTAATAAATATGATTCAATTGGTAATCTTGTTTGGATAAGGACGGGAAGTGGTTCGGGTTACGATGTTGCGCGAGGCTTAAAAATGAGCAACGATGGAAATGTCATATATGCAACAGGCGTTGTAAGTGATGGCGCAGTTTTTGGAAATGATACTGTTTCGGGATACGGAGGGCAGGATATTTTATTCGCTTCCTACACTACAAGTGGCAACCTTCTGGAATTATTTGCAATGGGTTCTGCAGGAAACGATCGGGGTCATTATGTAAATGTTCATCCTCAAACAGGGGATCTGTTTTTAACGGGCTATTGTGAAGGTGGTGCGCAATTTGGAATGCAAACAACTTCCGGTTACGGCGGCCCGGACATTTTTCTGGCCAAATTAAAAGCACCAGTCTATGAAAGAACAAAAGAAGAAACTTCAGACGCAAAAAGCATTTTAATTTATCCCGTTCCGACCCACGACATTTTAAATATATTGAACCCGGTAAAAGCTGAAGTTATAGAAGTTTACAATAGTAGTGGAAGTTTGGTTTTAACGCAAAATCTTAATGGAGATTATACACAGATTAATATCGCAAGTTTAAATGATGGTTTGTATTGTATAAAACTGATCAGAAACGAAACGCATATTTGCCAGAAACGATTTATTAAAAAATAAAGAGAAGCGCTTCACTTTCTGTTTTAAGTCACTATCCTTTATTTTCATATAATGTTGCCCTTTTGAACCGGATTGCAATTAATCGATCAGTTCTTCGTCTGGTAATTAAATAATCCTAACCTGTTTAAAAATCCGAGCCATATCGGAAGACATACGCCATTTGCATGGGATGGTTAGGAAGACAATATCGTTGCAGGAATGAAATGGCTGATAAGATGGCTGTTTGCCTCATTTAAAATTTAGCATTAACATTATTCATTTCTTCATTCACCGACCTCTGCGTTTCATTCACCGATTTGATGTTTCTGGCCAGAAGTTCCCTGTCTAACTTTGACCCATATTAAGAAACAATGACAACTTTAGAAGAACAATTTCAGAATGATGAGCGCTTTAAGAACTGGGAACAGAACCAGCGTCGTGGGAGGATATGTGCAGGGATAGTAGTGATAATAGCCGCGGCGCTGTTCTTCCTTAAAGAACTTGGATACCTGATTCCGCAATGGATCTTTACCTGGCCAACTTTGTTGATCGTAATCGGAATTATTTCAGGTATCAAGCACCAGTTTAAACGCAGCTTCTGGATTGTTCTGATCATCATAGGCGGTGTGTTCCTGACCGGGGACATGGTTCAGGGATTCGATGTTTACAAATTCAGGATCCCTATTATTTTACTTGCGGTGGGTTTGCTGCTGATCTTTAAACCCAAAAACCGATACAAACATTATGCAAAATACAAGTTTAAGCACCGTCGCCACTGGAACGTTGGGGCAGATGAATCCATGAATAACAGTTCCGACGATTTTGTATTAATGGATAATGTTTTTGCAGGATCAAAAAAAAATGTGATCAGTAAAGATTTTAAAGGAGGAGAAATAAACAACACCTTTGGTGGTTGCGAACTTAATCTCATGCAGGCAGATGTTACTAACGAAGCTGTAATTACGGTTCACCAGCATTTTGGCGGTATAAAACTGGTTGTGCCGGCGAATTGGGTTGTGAAGTCGGATGTGGTTTGTGTTTTCGCGGGTGTTGAGGATGAACGTCCGAAAGTAAACCTTACGGATGTACATCAGGTAAAAACACTGATATTACAGGGCAGAGTGTTTATGGGAGGAATTGAAATAGTATCGTATTAATATTTTAAAATAAAACTATTATGAACTGGTTTCTTGTTAAATTAATTTTCAGCGTAGATTCGGAACAGCCTGTTCTAAACGCGCAATTCGACGAACAGCTCCGGCTTATAAAAGCAACGAATGAATCCGATGCTTACTTTAAAGCCAAACAACTCGGGAAAACATTGCAGACAAATTTCCTTAGTGAAAAAGGCGAAGCAATAGCCTGGCGGTTTGTAGATGTAAATGAAGTTATAACCCTTTCTGACATTAAAGACGGAATGGAGGTTTATTCCAGCACTTATGAAACAAGCGAGAAAGAAAATTTTATAAATTCGGTGCTGCAAAAGGGAATCGCTATTCAAAGCAGGAACCTGGTGTTCTGTTAACATGAAGTCATTCAGACTCCCAACAAAATTACAATTGGTTGTGGCCGGCATTCTCTGGTTCACAATCAATGTTGTTTTCCAGGGGGCCCTCGTGGAGCAGGTTACGCACCAGGTAAGTTGTATTGATAGTTTTATAACTTTTAGCCTTCTGATCATTGCAATTTTCTTCATCTACATTCTTCAGAAATACAGTGCCAATTATTTCAATAATCTTTTCACGCGCATTGGCTTAACCGTTGTGCTCGTAGCTAAAATTATTTTAGTGGAGCGCTTTCTTGTTTCACGGCTCATTTATGACCCTGCTTACGTTAGCGTTTTCCAGGAAACAATTGTGATCCGAATTTTTACGTCTTTCCTCGTAATTTCTTTTTTCTCGTTTGCCATGTGGCTGATCTATTATATCAGAAAACATGATGAACAAATGGCGATGAATCAGAGCGCGGAAAATTCGCTTCGTGATGCTGAACTCATAAAATTACGTCAGCAGATACAACCACATTTTTTATTCAACAGTTTAAATTCAATCAACGCGCTTGTAAGTATTGAACCGCAGCAGGCCCGCAAAATGATTCAGAATCTTTCTGATTTCCTAAGAGGTACATTAAAGAAAGATGAAAATAAACCGGTTCCCCTGAAAGAAGAAATTGAATTACTGAAACTCTATCTCGATATTGAAAAAGTACGTTTCGGTAACCGGCTCGAAGTAAATTTCGAAATTGCCGACGATACTCTTGAAAGAACTATTCCGCCTTTATTGTTGCAACCCATTGTTGAGAACGCGATCAAGTTTGGCTTGTACAATGTGCTCGAACAGGTAGAAATTAAGATCATAGCGCGTGCCGATAAAGGCATGCTGAATATCATTGTGTTCAATCCTTTTGATGAAAAAACATCTATGACGCGCAAAGGAGAGGGTTTTGGTTTGTCGCTCATCCGCCGTAGACTCCAGCTCATCTATCACCGCGCCGATCTTCTTAAAACAGAAAAACGGGATACTGTTTTTGTAACAATCATTTTAATACCACAGCCATGATAAAAGCAATTATAATCGACGACGAACATCTTGCTCGTAAAGTTGTAAAGGAATATTTAAAAGCAATTCCTTCGGTGGAAGTGGTGGCCGAGTGCGGTGATGGATTTGAAGCCGTTAAAGCCATTCAGTCGCATCAGCCCGATCTTATTTTTCTTGATATACAAATGCCAAAGATCAACGGTTTTGAAACACTCGAGCTTCTGGATAAAAAACCGGAAGTGATTTTCACGACGGCGTTTGATGAATATGCTTTAAAAGCGTTCGAGCAAAATGCGGTGGATTATTTACTCAAACCTTTTAGTCCCGAACGTTTTGAAAAGGCGCTGAATAAATTCCTTCAGGCTCACCAGGCGAGAGGAGAAAACGAACCAGCTTTAAAGAAAATAGAAGCGTTGGATAATTCACCCAAGAAACATTCTGATGAAGCGCACCGTATTGTGGTAAAGAATGGTTCGCATATTCTTATTCTTCCGGTGAGCGATGTGCTGTATCTGGAAGCGCACGACGATTATGTAAAAGTATTTAATAAGGAAACGTTTTTCCTCAAGAAAAAAACAATGAGTTATTATGAAGAAACCCTCGATCCATCGCAGTTTGTACGTGTTCATCGCTCTTTTATTCTCAATATTAATTACATTACGAAAATTGAACCGCTGGATAAGAACAATCAGCTCGCGGTGCTTAAAAATGGTGTAAAGTTACCGTTAAGCAAAACGGGATATTCCAAACTGAGAGAGGTTCTCAAACTGTAATGTAAAATGGAAGAGGGAAAATGGAAAATGTTGCGGTGTAATCTTTACACCTTCTATTATACATCCTATTCAGCCCCTTCAGGGTTGTTATAATTTTGGAATTCCTTGTCTATTCACATTAAACTCCTTCGGAGTTCCTAAACATGAAGGCCCGGATATTAAAATAATTAGTTCTGACTCCAGAGGAGTCAAATGTGAATAGCAAAAGAATTTGTTTTTTGCGTCACAACCCTGAAGGGGGTTGAACGTAGTTTGTTTTTTGAGGGCGGTATTAAGATGTATTGAGAACAATGAAGGGGCTCTCAATAACATTTTCCATTATACATTTTCCATCTTCCGTTTTTCGGGGATTTCTACCTGATTTTATTAACATTTATTGGAGCTTAAACCAGCAATACTGTTGGCTAAATCCCGTTAGAAAAACAGATAAATTATCATATATTTGTGCTAATGGAAATTGTAAAAGGTTCCGGCTTTATTCCGGGTGAATTATTGGCTAAAATCAATTCACCGGATGATCTTAAAAAACTCCGGGAAGATCAGTTAGAACAACTTAGTTCCGAATTACGCCAATACATCATCGACCTCGTTTCAGTTAAAGGTGGCCACTTTGGTGCCTCTCTCGGCGTAGTTGAACTGACGGTGGCCCTGCACTATATATTCAATACGCCAACCGACCAGTTGGTGTGGGATGTGGGTCACCAGGCTTACGGACATAAGATCCTTACCGGCCGTCGCGATGTGTTTCATACCAATCGTGTTTACAAGGGAATCAGCGGTTTTCCAAAGAGAAGCGAAAGCATTTACGACACATTCGGGGTAGGGCATTCATCTACTTCTATCAGCGCGGCGCTTGGAATGGCGGTTGCGAGCAAATACAATAACATTAAAAACAAACAGCATATCGCGGTTATTGGCGATGGCGCTATGACTGCCGGTCTCGCTTTTGAAGGATTGAACCACGCGGGTGTTGAGAATGCGAATCTTCTCGTTATTCTTAATGACAATTGCATGAGCATTGACCCTAATGTTGGTGCGCTTAAAGAATATCTTACCGACATTACTACTTCTCATACATACAATAAAGCCAAAGACAAGATCTGGGAATTACTGGGTAAGATAAGCAAGTTTGGTCCTAACGCGCAGGAAATTGCAAGTAAGGTAGAGAACTCGATCAAAACCGGTTTATTGAAACAATCTAATTTATTTGAGTCGTTAAAGTTCAGATATTTTGGTCCTGTTGACGGACACGATGTTGTTCGCCTCACAAAAATATTAGCAGATTTAAAAGATATTCCTGGTCCTAAATTGTTGCACGTTCTTACCAAAAAAGGAAAAGGATATAAATTCAGTGAAGAAGGAAATGAAACGATCTGGCACTCGCCGGGGTTGTTTAACAAGGATACCGGAGAAATTATTAAAGTAACTCCAAAAAATCCTCAGCCTCCGAAATACCAGGATGTGTTTGGTCACACCATGGTGGAGCTTGCAGAGAAAAATAAGAAAGTAATGGGTATTACTCCCGCAATGCCTTCGGGTTGTTCGCTCAACATTATGATGAAAGCGATGCCAGACAGGGCTTTTGACGTGGGTATTGCAGAGCAACACGCTGTAACATTCAGTGCTGGCTTAGCATCACAGGGTTTGATACCTTTCTGTAATATTTATTCTTCGTTCATGCAAAGAGCCTACGATCAGGTGTTGCACGATGTAGCGCTTCAGAATCTAAAAGTTGTTTTCTGTCTCGACAGGGGAGGATTAGCAGGAGCCGATGGCCCAACACATCATGGAGCATTTGATATTGCGTATTTCCGTTGTATTCCGAACATGATCGTAAGCGCGCCAATGAATGAAGAGGAACTCAGGAATTTAATGTTCACGGCTCAGCTCGATGAAACAGTTGGTCCGTTCAGTATTCGTTATCCCCGTGGTAATGGTGTGATGGTGGAATGGAAAACGCCGTTTCAAAAAATAGAGATCGGAAAAGGAAGAAAAATAAAAGATGGCAAAGATGTGGCCATACTTTCGTTTGGGCACCCTGGTAATCTCGTTACAAAAGCCATTGATAAATTAAAGGAGCAGGGAATAGATCCGGCTCATTATGATATGCGATTCGTTAAACCGATCGATGAAGCAATGCTACATGAAGTATTTTCGCGTTACAAAAAAGTAATCACGGTTGAAGATGGTTGTATTATGGGCGGAATGGGGTCGGCAGTTCTTGAATTTATGGCTGAGAATGATTATTCGGCCAGGGTTATGCGCCTAGGTATTCCTGATAAATGGATCGAACACGGTGAGCAATCGCAACTGTATGAAGAGTGTGGATTCTCTCCGGAGCAAATTGCTGAAAATGTGATTGAAATATTAAAAGACAAAAAAGATTATAAAATCAGTACTAAGTAAAAATGGAAAAGTTCAAAATAACCGTAAAATTAAATTGTAAAGCCAAGGATGTGTTTACAGGCTGGTTAAGCAGCAAAACGCATTCTGATTTTACAGGGGGGGCCGAGGCAAAGACCAGTCCCAGTGAAGGAGGAAGTTTTTCGGCGCACGATGGTTACATTACCGGAACCAACGTTGAAATATTCCCGCACAAAAAAATTATTCAAAAATGGCGCACTTCAGAATTCGATCCGAGCGATGAAGATTCGGTGATCGAATTATTGTTTACGCAGAAAGAAGATTACACTTTAGTTTCCCTTGCTCACAGTAATATTCCCGACGGACAAGGAGAGCGCTATAAAAAAGGCTGGAAAGATTACTACTTCACGCATATGAAGAAGTATTACGAAAATTAGTCCATTCTGCAAGAATGAGAAGACATTCCTGTTCTGGGATGTCTGTATCTGTTAATTTAGGTTATACATACGCCATGAGGCGGCAAAAGACCGTAAAATCAGGCAAAATTAGAAATAATGTGATTTAAGGACCACGAAATTTGTGTATCTTTATATCTTGTAAATTAATAAAATGGCAAAAGATACCGTTTTAAAATGTTCGCTTTGTAACCGCGACAAAAAAGAAGCAAAGATCCTCATTGCAGGTATAAATGGCCATGTTTGTGATAATTGCATCACACAGGCTTATAACCTCATTAAAGAAGAAAGTTCGGGCGACCAGAAACAACAGATCCAGCATTCACTCAACTTATTAAAACCGCAGGCTATTAAAGCCAAGCTTGACGAATATATCATTGGTCAGGATGATGCTAAAAAAATCCTGAGCGTGGCTGTATACAATCACTTCAAACGAATTTCTCATGTTACTAAAGATAACAAGGAAGAAATAGAAATTGATAAAAGCAATCTTATTCTCGTTGGTGAAACCGGAACCGGAAAAACGTTAATGGCGCGCACCATTGCCAAACTATTAAATGTTCCTTTCTGCATTGCCGACGCTACTGTATTTACAGAAGCAGGTTATGTGGGTGAAGATGTGGAAAGTATTATCACACGTCTTTTACAGGCTGCCGATTATGATGTGGCTGCCGCTGAAAGAGGAATTGTTTTCATTGATGAAATTGACAAGATCTCAAGAAAAGGAGATAATCCTTCTCTTACCCGAGATATTAAAGAAGGTACACAACAGGCCCTTTTAAAACTTCTCGAAGATTCTATTGCAAACGTTCCCCCTCAGGGAGGAAGAAAACACCCGGACGCTAAAATGATCCAGGTAAACACTAAAAATATTCTCTTCATTTGCGGCGGCGCTTTTGATGGTATCGAGAAAAAAATCGCTAACCGTCTTAATACTTCCGCGGTAGGATATTCGGCCAGCGTGAACAACGAAAAAATCGATAAAGGAAATCTATTACAATACGTTTCTCCCCAGGATTTAAAATCATTCGGGTTAATTCCTGAATTAATTGGTCGTCTCCCTGTTCTTACACACTTAAAGCCATTAGACAAAGAGGCGCTTCGCCAGATCCTTACCGAGCCTAAGAACGCCATCATCAAGCAATACAAACAACTGTTCAAGATGGAAGGAACCAAACTCGAATTTGAAGACGCGGTTCTTGATCTTATAGTTGATAAAGCCATTGAATTTAAACTCGGCGCGCGTGGACTGCGTGGTATCTGCGAAGCTATCATGACGGATATCATGTTCACCTTACCGGGTGATGAAAAACAAACGAAACAGTTTACAGTTAGTTTGGATTACGCTCTCGATAAGTTAAAATCAGCCAAGCTGAATCATTTACACGTTGCGTAATTTATGAGAGCAAAAGCTACGGGAATAGGCGGCGTGTTCTTCAAATGTAAAGATGGAAAAGCTCTTCGCGAGTGGTACCACAAACATTTAGGAATTGCAGTTGAAGATTACGGCGCTTCTTTTTCCTGGAATAAAACAGAGGGACATACAGTCTGGGGAACCTTTAAACAAGAGACCCAATATTTCGACCCTTCTCAAAAAGAATTCATGATCAACTTCAGGGTTGATAATCTCGAACTTCTCCTCAAACAATTGCAGGAAGAAGGAATAAATCCTGTTGGCGAAATGCAGATTTTCGAATATGGTAAATTCGCTCATATTATGGATCCCGAAAGCAATAAGATAGAGTTGTGGGAGCCTAATGACGAGGAATACGCGAAGCTTGTGAAGTAATAACGGGCTCCCGTCTCCTTTTTTTATTCATTTCAAGAACAAGTATAAAAATAACAGCACTTATTATTGCTGCTATAAAACACCATACAGAGATCACATGATCTTTGAAATATACTTTCGAAATAATTAACGCCAATAGATTCAGAACGCCTATGATCCACGTGCCTTTTGCGCTTGAAACAAGAGGAGGTAAAACAATCACGATAAAATAAAATATGCCCCCGTATCCCTAAAGGTCGGGATAACTGACTTTATAATAAATGTGATATTGGCCTACCTCTGACTGTACCGGGTATATGAACAAACAAACGAGTATGTAAAGCGACATTAAAATTCCAAGCAGTGTAAACGACTGAGGTACTCTCTTTCGAACCTTATGCTTTTCAAGAAGTAGAAAAGATAAAGGAATAAAAACAGGCCATATCATTTGCGCGAACAAAATAAAAATAATGGTGAGTGCTTGTTCCCAACCTTGGAAATAACCATACTTGAAGTTGAGCCAGAGAAATCCCTCTGTAAACTGTTGCAGCGAAAAAAGAAATGGTATAGACGCAAAAGCAAGTTGCGAAGGCTCTTTGGATTTGGCGATGGAAGCAGTTCCTGTTGCAAGAAGTAATCCTCCGGCTGTAAAACTCGCTGTGGCTGAAAAGCACATAATATTAGCTTGTTTATCTTTATCGCTGAATAATTTGTTCCACTGAAAGATGAGGAGTTCTTTGCCCGTTTTTTGAAAGAGTGCCATAAAAATACTTGCAGGCATACTTCAGGATGATTAATTTCACTTCATTAACAACCGTTTATGAATTTCAATAATTATAACTTCACAGTAACCGACCGCTTTGTAAAATACGCTAAGATTGATACACAATCTGATCCCGATTCACCTACCTGTCCGAGTACCGAAAAACAAAAGAACCTGGGTAAAGTTCTTGTAGAAGAACTTAAAGCCATGGGAATTAAAGATGCCGAAATGGATGAGCACGGTTACGTGTACGCCACTATTGAGGGCAACACAACTAAAAAAGTTCCTGTTATTTGTTTTTGTTCGCACATGGATACATCTCCGGATTGCAGCGGCACCAATGTAAATCCTGTGATACATAAAAAATTTGATGGAAAAGATATTGTCCTCCCAAACGATAAGACTCAGATTATAAAATTTTCTGAACATCCTGCACTCGCTGCGCAAATTGGAAACGATATTGTAACAGCCGACGGAACCACGCTGCTTGGCGCTGATAATAAGGCTGGTCTGGCGGAGATCATGGATGCTGCAAATTATTTAATGACTCATCCCGAAGTAAAACACGGAAAGATTCGTTTATTATTTACGCCCGATGAAGAAATTGGAAGAGGCGCCGATAAAGTGAACATTAAAAAGCTCGCTGCTGATTTTGGTTATACCATGGATGGCGAAACACTCGGCCACATTGAAAACGAAACATTCAGCGCCGATGCCGTTTCAATTATCATAAAAGGATTTCCAACGCATCCAGGATTCGCGAAAGATAAAATGCAACACGCTATAAAAATTGCAGCTGAAATTATAAACAGAATTCCGAAAGATAAAACTCCTGAAACTACCGAGAAAAAACAACCGTTCATACATCCTACAGCGATCAATGGAGGACTGGAACAGGTAGAGATCAAATTCATTGTGCGTGCTTTTGATACCACAACGCTACTGCAATTGGAAGACGAACTCAGAAAGATAGCAGTAAGTGTTCTTACAAATTATAATAAATGCAGCTACGAATTTAAAGTCATAGAACAATACCGCAACATGAAAGAAATACTGGATACATGTCCCCAGGTAGTGGACTATGCACTTGAAGCCATTCAACGTACGGGAGTAAAACCTGTACTGTCGAGTATCCGCGGGGGAACTGATGGTTCGCGTTTATCGTTCATGGGGTTGCCTTGTCCGAATATTTACGCCGGCGAACATGCGTTTCACAGCAAGCAGGAGTGGGTGAGTGTTCAGGACATGCAAAAGGCCACGGAGACTATTGTGCATTTGGTGAGTATCTGGGAGGAGAAAAGCTAACAAACTCACAATACAAAATATCATCCTGACGAAGGAGGGATCTGTCCTAAACGAAATGATCAAATACGAGCCTATAATAAATCATGTGACTTATGATGGAATTAATTTAGACGTTCTCCGCCTTGATCTTATTCATCGTCGTTTTGGTGGAAATAAATTCTTCAAGTTAAAATACAATATACAGAAGGCAAAAGCGCTTGGCCTGAAAATTCTCACATTTGGCGGTGCTCACTCCAATCATATTTTTTCGTGTGCCGCCATCAGTAAATTGTACAATCTTCACCTGATCTGCGTTATTAGGGGTGAGGACAGTGACATCGAAAAATCACCTACATTACAATTTGCGCAACAATGCGAATCGCGATTACATTTCATATCAAGAGAAAAATATAAGCGGAAAACGGAGGATGAAATTATTTTCGAACTGAAAGATAAATTCGGAGATTTTTATATGATTCCCGAAGGAGGGAGTAATTTTGAAGGTGTAAAAGGTTGTACCGATATTATTACTCCTAAATTAAAAGAATATGATTATGTACTTTGTGCAGCAGGAACAGGCGCCACGTTTGCGGGAATAAAAATAACTGCGGCTCCCGAACAAAAAATTATAGGTGTTTCAGTTCTTAAGGGGGAAAATAAATTAATTAACGACGCCAATCGCTGGATAAAAGAATTCGGATCAAAACCTGTTTCGGAAAGTTCATCAGATCTTATTTCAGCTTCTACCATCCTGGAGGGTTATCATTGCGGAGGGTATGCAAAACATAATGATTCTCTTCTTGAATTTAAAAAGGATTTTGAGGAAAAAACAAACATCCCTCTTGACTATATTTATACCGCAAAACTTTTTTATGCAGTGTTTGATCTTATAAAAAAACAAAAACTTATTCCTGGATCAAAAATTCTTGTGGTTCATAGCGGAGGGTTGCAGGGCAATGCAGGGTATGAGGCGAGATACGGACTTTTTTAAAAACAAGAAACAAGAAACAAGAAACAAGAAATAAGGAACAAGGAACCCGAATATCATTTCCCGAAGCTGATACGGTAATTCACGCTTCCCCAGCCATACGATTGCTTTGGATTTATTCTTGTTCCCGCGGGCGAGGCAAGAACCCTGGCGAATCCTATGCCAATAGATAAATGCTGGTACAATCCGCCCACAGCTAATTTGCCACACCATCCGAATTGGGTTTGTATGGAATAAGCTTCCGTATTATCAATGAGCATATCAACACCATATCTTACTCTCGGGCCAAGGAAAAAACCTTTTACACCTTCTTTGTTCATGTAAAAATTTACATCGGCTCCCCCGATAAAGTTAACACCGTAATTTCTGGTAAAGCCTGAACTGTCGTTTGGAGTGAAAATAACACCTACAGGATCAAACGTAAGTGTTAAAGGGATCATAACGCCAATATTTCCTTTTTTATTTAAACGCTCATAACAAAATGTTCCTCGCCCCAACATTAGTCCAAATGGTTGCATCCCGAAATAATTCAGAGGAAAACTTTGTGGAGCGATCACTGAATCTTGTTTTGCAGTTTTGTTTTTGTAAATAAAAACACGTCCGTCCTGTTTTTCAATCATGAGAATATCACTCTTCGGGATTTTATAATTTGTTTTCGAGGTATCGGATAGTCTGAAAAAAACAAATTCATTTCCCAATGAAAGAATGGAGCCTTTGTACGATGTTCCATCTCTCATAAAGATTTTATCCTGCGCTGTCATACCAACGCTTAAAAATAAAAATATGATAATACAAAAACGCATCAGAGATTAAAACCAACATTTATCCCGATGTATGCCTTGGGAAGATAATTCATTTCGGTATAAGGTTGGGTTGGGTCATCGTTAAGTTGTTTGAGAAATTCAGTTCTGTAATTTCCTTTTAGTCTGTACGCCCCAAAACCAACGAGTGTTTTTATATAAAAATTATCATTGAATTTTGTATGTGTTCCCATTGTGAAAATGGTCGCCAGCTGACTTCCCGAATCCGGAATATAACTTACAATAACACCTTTTGTTGTTCCCGAGATTACCGAATCGGTTTTTGTAGAATGAAAATTAAAATTCATGTACTTCAGCATGGCTCCAAAATACATGGTGGTCTTTGATTCAAATTTCCGTGGATAAAAATTAAAGGTGACACCTATATCGTAATTTTTTTTCGCGTTATGTAATTGTGTGATGAAAAGGTTTGGAATGGTGGAGTAAGGATTAAAGTTGTACGCGCCCATAATTCCGGCCCCGAATTTTTTACTTTTTGGTACATATTCATAAAACACGGAAATATCTGCATTGTAAAGCGAAAGTGTATTCAGTGAAACATAATGCGGTTTGTGAAGGCTCAAAGCTTTTGCATCCGGTCTTGCTTTGGCGGAGATAGGGTTGTAAATAATATCTTCTTTTGGCTGGTTAAACACCTCAATGCTTCCATTCTGAAATTCAACGATGGCAATTTCGCTGCGATCAATATTTTTTGTTTCGGTGGGACCTTCAAGGGTAATGTCGTATTTGCTTATCTCAAGCACTTTCCCCTGTTTAATGGCACCATTGAGGAGAAAAACCTTGTCCTGCGCCCCGCTGGTGAGAAAAGCAATGATGAAAAGATATAAAAGCACCCCGCGCATTGGCCAAATATACAAAATACGGTGTTAAGAACTATATGGCAAAGACCTTGATGGCCTTGTTAAAACCCTTGAAATAGCGTAACTTTAACTCTTAAAAAAAATATTCTATGGGATGTAGCGGATGTAGTACAGGTAGAGGCTGCAGTACTGAAAATAACGGTGTTCCGAAAGGCTGTAATAATAACGGCTCATGTGGAACTTCCGGCGGTTGCAATAAACTTAACGTGTTCGACTGGTTGGGCAATATGAACACACCCGATGGTCAGAAACCTTTTGATATCATTGAAGTACGATTTAAAAATTCGAGAAAAGAATTCTTTCGTAACCTTAATAATCTTAGCCTGAATGTGGGCGATGTTATTGCGGTAGAAGCATCACCAGGACACGATATTGGGATTGTTTCTCTTACCGGCGAACTGGTGAGACTGCAACTGAAAAAACGGAATGTGAGTTTCGATAGCGAAGAAGTTCGCAAAGTGTATCGCAAAGCCAAACAGGCCGACGTTGATAAATGGAAAGAAGCGCAAAGTCTTGAAGTAAATACAATGTACCGTGCAAGAACCATTGCTCTTAAACTGGGACTCGAAATGAAACTGAGCGATGTGGAATACCAGGGCGATAAATCAAAAGCAATTTTCTATTATACTGCCGAAGCGCGTGTTGATTTCCGTGAACTGATCAAAGTTCTGGCCGATGAGTTTAAAGTGCGTATCGAAATGCGCCAGATCGGTGCAAGACAAGAAGCTTCACGACTTGGTGGAATCGGAGCCTGTGGTAGAGAACTCTGCTGCAGCACCTGGTTAACCGATTTCAGAACCGTAAGTACAAGCGCGGCGCGTTACCAGCAATTGTCTCTTAATCCTCTTAAACTGGCCGGGCAATGCGGTAAATTAAAATGCTGTCTCAATTACGAGTTGGATAGTTATCTCGATGCTCTGAAAGAATTTCCTGACATGGAGAATAAACGCCTTATTACAAAAAAAGGAGAAGCATTTTTACAGAAGACCGACATTTTTAAACGAATGATGTGGTTCAGTTACCGACATGAATCAGATGTGTTCATTCCAATGAAGGTGGATAAGGTAAAAGAGGTTCTTGAAATGAATTCGCGCAACGAACAGCCGGAGGATCTTGTTTCAGCGGTAACCCAAATGGCGAAAGCAAAAGTGGTGGAGCACAGTTTTGAAAATGTAGTAGGGCAGGATAGCCTCACGCGCTTCGATAAAAGCAAACAGAAGAACAAACCACAACAAAATAAACAAAACAGACCTCAGGGACAACAGAACAAAAATAAAGGCCCGCAAGGGCAGAATCAAAACCAGAACAAGCCACAGAACCAGAATAAAACAACGAATCCTCAGAATAAGGGTACGCAGAATAATCCGAACCAGAATAAAGGAAACCAGAACCCTAATCAGAACAAGGGGAATCAGAATCCGAATAAAGGTCCGAACAACAACCCTAACACACAGAACAAAGGAAATAATAGTAATCAGAAAAATTTCCAGAACAAACCAAGGAACCAGAATCCTAATCAGAAACCCCAGAATAATAATCCGAATAACAAACCCAATCAGAACAATCAAAACAAAACGGATGATAAAGGCGATCAGAAATAAATTTGTTTCAGGCTGCGCGATTATTTTTGCGGCAGCTTTATTTTCTTCCTGTGGCGATGTTGTTTACAGTAAGTACGAGAAATTCAGCAATAATGAATGGCACGCGAAAGATAAAGCCACGTTTGATGTAGATATTGTAGATACTACAAGTCTCAACAACATTAGTTTAATGATCAGGCACGCCGATTCATATCCTTTCAGTAACATTATTCTATTTGTAACAACAAAATATCCCGACGGAAAAATGCTCCAGGATACCATGGAAATTATGATGGCTAATTCTAAAGGCGAATGGCAGGGAAGCGGCGCCGGAGACATTTTTGATTTAAAGATTCCGGTAAAGAAGAATGTAAGATTTCCACTTAAGGGTAAATACCAGTTTCAATTCGAACAAGGAATGCGTTCCGATCCTCTTCCTTTAATTATGGATTTCGGGTTTGAGATCGAAAAGAGTGATAAGTAGATCCTGATTTTTTAGCGGCAGATTACATGGATAAAAGCGATAATGTCATCCTTCCTGCGTTAGGATGACAGTTCGTAATGTAAGTATTGATCTGTGTCTTATTTTATTCCTTCACAAACCTCGTCAACCTTACTTCTTCACCCGAACCCACTTTCAGAGAATAAATTCCTTTTGGAAGATGAGTAACGTTTATTGAAACTTTTGTTTCTCCTATGTGATTTTCTTTCAATACCAGTTTTCCAAGGGCATCTATTACCTCAATATTTACATTGGCGAAAGGTTGATTCACATCTATAAATAATTTATCGTGTACAGGATTCGGAAATACTTTGAAAGAGAACTGATTTTTTTCTTCGCCGAAAATATCTGTACAGTCATCTACGGTATAAGTTGCTGTTTGCATGGCAATGCATGTTCCGGTACTAACGGTAACCGTATATGTATTCAAGCCAACCATCGTCGAGTTTCCAGTTATATTAGATGTGGTTGCACCTCCAGGCTGCCAGGTGAAACTAGCACCGCCGTTATTTGCCCAGGCAGATAAATTTGTTGTGCCAGGTTGACAGATAACCGGTGGAGAGGCAGTTGTTGTAACCACAATCGATGTACTTGTTACCTGTACAGTATTTGTGAAGCTTCCACTATCTGTTCCCGAAACCACGCTTAACATGACACTGTACGTTCCGCTTCCAGAGAAGCTGAGGCTTGTATTAGATGCATTGGGAGAAGCGATCGTTCCTCCGGCTGGCATAACCGTCCATGTATAACCAGTTACGGAAACAGTTCCGGTATTTGCAGTTACAAATACGCCACCGTTGATACAAAGCGGTGTAGCGATTGTAAATGTTGTTGCAATATTAGAACTTATGGATACAGACATCTCCGAATCGTTTGTTGCAAAAGATGGATCAGCGCTATTCGGGTCCTGACTTTGCCAGTACAAACCGGAATTTTCTAAATAATTATTTTCGGTGTTAAGTGTTTTTATCAAATCGGATTGTGAATACGAAAATGAATAAAAAGCAAGAAGTGCCAGAGAGTATAAAATTTGTTTCATATTATTGAATTTTAAGAATTTATTATAATGAATTTTTATTTGAGATTTTGTTTTTATTCCTTTACGAGCCTCACAACTTTAAACACTCCACCCGAACTTATCTTTAAGAAATAAATTCCTTTTGGAAGGTGATTAATATTCACCGAAATTTTTGTTTCTCCGGAATGATTTTCTTTCAATATCATTTTCCCTAAAGCGTCTATTACTTCAATGTTCAAAGCAGTTGACTGATTTGTCTCTATAAATAATTTGTCATGTGCCGGGTTAGGATAAACCAGATATGAATTGTCAATTTGGTAATTTTCAAATCCTACGCATAGAACTGCTGTAAATCCTGTAATTGCCTGCGCAGTGCAGGTTCCGTTGGTGGCGGTAACCGTATAAACGTAAACTGCCGGCATTGTTGGAGTTAGAACCACGGTGCCTCCTGTTGCCCCACCTGGCGACCACGTATACGAAAAGCCACCGCTTGCCGTTAAGGTCATAGATGAGCCAATGCACATTCCAGCAGAGCTGGAGTTAGCAGTTACTGTTGGCGAATTACTCACAAAAACAGGAACAAAAGTAGAAGCACTGCACGAACCATTACTTCCTGTTACAGTATAGTTTGTGAATGAAGTTGGTGAAACAACTACAACAGATCCGGTTAAGTTACCTGGGTTCCATGTATATGAAGCTGCACCTGTTGCAGAAAGAGTGGATGTAGTTCCGCTTCCCATACAAATTACTCCGGGATTTGCCGAAGCGTTTACTGTTGGTGTAGTATTTACAGTAACTGTTGTACTTAAACTTGAAGAACAGTTTCCATTCGTTCCCGTTACAGTATAAGAAGTAGTTGTTGAAGGAAAAACAATAGTTGTTGGAAATGGCAATCCGCCCGGGTTCCAGGTATAATTAGATGCGCCGCTTGCAGTGAGTGTTGCCGCTTGTCCGCTACAAATCGTGAACGGACCGTTTACCGATAATGTTGGAGTTGCATTTACAAGAAGAGTATTTGTTACAATTGCAGTTGTAGTTCCGGAAGTTGCAGCGAGAGTAACGCTGTATGTATTTCCTGAATTAAAAGTAATGGATGTTGCAGATGAATTCGGAGAAGCTACAGTTGGTCCTGCCGGAAGAACTGTCCACGTGTAACCAGACACGGCAAATGTTCCTGTATTTGCTATGCTTACTGTTGTGCTGTTACCTGAACAAAGTGGAGTTGCTACTGTAAAAGTTGGAGCAAACGTTGGTGTTGCCGATGAAGAGCTTAACTCAATATTATCAACTGCGGCCGAAGGGTCGGTTCCTGCCGAAGCCATGTTTTGCCAGCGGAACCCGATCTTAACGTTCGAATTATTATTGGCAGAAACCGGAAGCGTTACCGAATAGGTAGTCCACAATCCTTGTCCTCCACAAGAAACATTATTTGTTATAGTTGGCGTTCCTATTGATGTCCACGATGTTCCTCCGTTTGCAGAGTATTGTACCTCAAAATAATCCTGCCCTGCAACTCCGCCCGCTATATAAAGGAAGGACAACGTAATGTTATTTTGCCCGGTGCAATTGATCACCGGTGACTCAGCACGTTTGTTTGTATTGTAGCCAAAAGGACCAGCAAGATAAGCGGCTCCAAGATCAATAATAGGAGAGAAATTCATACCTATATGAAGAGAGCGATTGGTTAGCGTTAAGGTATTAAGACATCCGTCGCCGCAGGTTCCTGCAGCAAAGCCGGCTTCAGTAGCGCTGATAAACCATTGATTGGCGGCTACACCGTTTCCAGGAGTTGCTGTTAATGTATTTGATATCCATGCTCCGTTGGAAGGCGTTGCTATGGCGTTTGCTACATTTCCTTGTGTACAACCGGTTCCGAAATCTTCACTCCAGAAAGTTTGTGAAAAAGAAAAAGAAGAAGTAACAAGAAATGCTAAAGAATAGAAAATGTGTTTCATCTTATAGGGGTTTATTATCAAAGATATAAAAACTCTGCTAAAATCAAAATTAGATGTAACCAACGGGCTCTATAGGTTCTCGCAGATGCACGCAGAAGGATTCGCTGACGTTCGCAGAAGAAAGGATTTATAAACTTTCGTTATTAGAGCTTTAGGGTTTCTCGCAGAGGAACACAGAAGGGTTCACAGACGTTCGCAGAAGAAATGATCTATGGCTTTCGTTAAATACTAATGATAAGGTGGAAATGATTCTGCAACTTGCCCTGAAATTAAGAAGTAATGATAATTGAGAATAAAATTTCGTATGATATAAGAGGAGCAGCAATAAATATACATAAGAAACTTGGCCCGGGGTTGCTTGAATCCGTATATGAAATCGCATTGAGTAATGAATTAATAAAGATGGGTTATAGCATAAAAAATCAAATTGGACTACCTATGATATTAGATGATGAAAAACTGAATATTGGTTTCAGATTGGACATTTTAGTTAATGATCTGGTAATTATTGAAGTGAAATCTGTAGAATCATTAAATGATGTTCATCATAAACAACTATTGACCTATTTGAAACTTTCAGATAAAAAACTGGGACTATTAATCAATTCAATTCATATCCATTAAAGAATAATATTATCCGAATAGTAAATAATCTGTAATTTCCTCTGCGTCTTCCGCGAACCTTCAGCGTTCGTCTGCGAGAAACCTTGAAGTCTAATGAGTTCGTCTGCGTCTTCTGCGTACCCTCAGCGTTCGTCTGCGAGAAACCTTGAAGTCTAATGAGTTCGTCTGCGTCTTCCGCGAACCTTCAGCGTTCGTCTGCGAGAAACCTTGAAGTCTAATGAGTTCGTCTGCGTCTTCTGCGCACCCTCAGCGTTCATCTGCGAGAAACCTTGAGGTCTAATGAGTTCGTCTGC
>JAJONO010000003.1 GCA_021323535.1 Bacteroidota bacterium | reverse complement strand
GTAAAAGGCGGAACCGATAAGATCATTGAATATTTCGGTGAAGGAGCAATTTCCCTGAGCTGTACAGGTAAAGGAACAATTTGTAATATGGGTGCCGAAGTTGGTGCAACCACTTCTACCTTTGGTTATGATGATAGCATGAGCCGCTACTTAAAAGCGACAGGACGTGCCGACGTTGCCGAATTAGCAGACAAGATCAAAGAACATTTAACAGGCGATAAAGAAGTTTATGCCGATCCTTCAAAATATTTTGATGAAGTGATCGAGATCAATTTATCAGAGTTAGAGCCACACGTAAACGGCCCGTTCACTCCGGATCTTGCTACTCCTATCTCTAAATTAAAAGAAGCCGCATTGGCTAACAACTGGCCTTTAAAAATTGAAGCCGGATTAATTGGCTCATGTACCAACTCTTCTTACGAAGATATTTCACGCGCCGTTTCTCTTGCAAGACAAGCTTCGCAAAAAGGCTTAAAACCTAAAGCGGAATATATGATCAACCCGGGTTCTGAACAGATCCGTTACACGATCGAGCGCGACGGTTTCTTAAAAGTGTTCGAAGATTTCGGAGCAACAGTGTTCACCAACGCTTGCGGACCATGTATTGGAATGTGGGATCGTGTTGGCGCTGAGAAAAAAGAAAAGAACACCATCGTTCACTCGTTTAACCGCAACTTCGCGAAACGCGCCGATGGAAATCCAAATACATACGCGTTCGTAGCATCTCCTGAAATGGTGGCTGCGCTTGCAATCGCGGGAGATTTAACTTTCAACCCAATGACAGATTATCTTGTTAATGAAAAAGGTGAGAAAGTAAAATTAGACGAACCAAGCGGCGATGAGTTACCTAAAAAAGGTTTTGCTGTTGAAGATGCCGGATACCAGGCACCTGCGGCAGATGGAAGCAAAGTTCAGGTACTTGTTGATCCTGCTTCTAAACGTCTTCAGTTACTCGATCCGTTCACTCCATGGGAAGGAGTTGACCTCAAAGATTTAAGACTTCTGATCAAAGCAAAAGGAAAATGTACAACCGATCATATTTCTATGGCTGGTCCGTGGTTAAAATTCCGTGGTCACCTCGATAATATTTCAAACAACATGTTGATCGGCGCCATTAACGCTTTCAATGATAAAACAGATTCAGTAAAAAATCACCTCACAGGAGCTTACGATGGAGTGCCTAACGTACAACGCGCTTATAAAGCAAAAGGAATCGGAAGTATTGTTGTAGGCGATGAAAACTACGGTGAGGGATCGAGCCGCGAACATGCTGCTATGGAACCTCGTCACTTAGGTGTTCGTGCAGTGCTTGTAAAATCGTTTGCGCGTATTCACGAAACCAACTTAAAAAAACAAGGTATGCTTGCTCTTACATTCGCTAACAAAGCGGATTACGACAAGATTATGGAGGATGATACAATTGATATTGTTGGATTGACCAGCTTTACACCAGGGCAACCATTAAAAGTGTGTTTACATCACGCTAACGGAAGCAAGGACGAAATTCTTGTGAACCACAGTTATAATGCACAGCAGATTGAGTGGTTCAAGGCCGGTGGGGCGCTTAACATCATTCGAGCCAGTGTAAAAGCTTAATAATATAAAAGGTCGGTGCAAACCGACCTTTTTTTTTGAAATTATGCAGCCGGTAAAAGAAACTGTTTTTAAATACGCCCGTATTCAATTGTTTGAATCCCGATTCGTAAGAGTGGAAATCTATTCAGACGAGTTGGTTATTTCCCATAAGGAAGCAAAGGAAATGAACGATGCTATTGGAGAACTGGCTGAAGGAACAGAAATTCCTGTGATGTTAGTTGCCACTGTATCTTCACAATTCGACAGTTCGGCCAGGGAATTTTCGGCCAGTGAAGAGGGCCTGCGTTATACTAAAAAAGAAGCGCTCGTTGTAAAAGGACTAGGTCAGAAAATAATCGCCGACTTTTATCTTAAGATCAACAAACCTAAAAAACCAACCAGCACCTTTAATACCGAAGAGGATGCGATAAGATGGCTCTTATCAGATTAAATCAGAAACGAGATACAGGATTCAAGACTGAATCAAAAAATCATTCTGATCTTTTGATTGCTACGTCCGATCTTGATTCCTGGATCTTGAATCTTGCTTCTAATTAGCACAAAAATTCAAAAATCTCTCTTCTCCCCGTTTTTATTTTTCTTATCTTCATCCCAATCAATTTTATGGGAAATTATATCTTTTTGGGACTGGTACTTGCTTCTTTTTTCGGGCTCAGCAAATTATTCACTAAAGCCGGAATTGAAAGCTGGAAAGCCTGGGTTCCGTTCTATAACTTTTTTATTTTATCCAAATTACTGAATAAACCATGGTGGTGGTGTCTTATTATGGCCGTTCCCGGGGTAAATATCCTCATGTATGGAGTTTATGGCTTTAACGTGGCGCGTGCATTCAACAAACCAAGTAATGCCGACCTGTTGTTCGCTTCGTTTTTACCATATATTTTCTTTGTGAAAATAGGTTTTGATCCCACTGCAAAATTTGTAGGTCTCGATAAATTTAAGATCGAACCAAGCAAGATCATTAAAAACTGGATAGACCCTATCGTTTTTGCTGTTATTGCCGCCAGTATTATCCGCGGATATTTTATCGAGGCATTTACCATTCCTACTTCTTCATTGGAAAAAAGCTTAATGGTAGGTGATTTTTTATTCGTGAATAAATTCGCGTACGGACCAAAAATTCCTCAAACACCATTGTCATTTCCATTCGCACATCACACACTTCCTTTAAGCGAATCAAAAAAATCGTATCTCGAGTGGATCAAGTTACCTTACTTCCGTTTACCGGGCTTTGGTAGTGTAAAGAACAACGACATTGTTGTGTTCAATTATCCGGATGGAGATTCTGTGGCGCTGAAACATCAGAACCAGAGCTATTACCAGATCATGCGTGACATTGTAAAAGAAGATATAGACGGGGCCGCAAAGCAAAATGTAAAAGTTTCTTACGATGAGTCGTATGCCAGGGTATGGAAATTTGTTCATGAAAATGAAGAAAAATTCGGAGCCATTGTTGCACGTCCAATCGACAAACGTGAGCATTACGTGAAGCGTTGTGTTGGAATAGCAGGAGACAATTTTGAGATCCGGAACGGAGAAATTTTTATAAACGGCCAGAAACAGGCCATGCCTAAAAAAGCACAACACAATTATTTTGTAAAAACTAAATCAAGGTTCATTAACGATAAATACCTGGATGATCTGGATATTTATGTTCCGGAAGCATACAGCGCAGGTCCTGCTGGATTGTACAACGGTGTACCGCGGATTTTAATAGGCTATCTTAACAGCAATGTTGAGAACGGACACGTACTTGAAAATTTCGACGCAAGTTCATACAGAAATACATTCACCAGTTCAGATACTGCACTGTATTATCTCAACATGACGGAAGAAACTGCCGGAAAAGTACGCAGTAATCCGATAGTTTACAGTGTTGTAAAAAAAGTAGATAATGCAAACTCTTACGATTCGCGTGTTTTCCCACACAAATCAAACTACGCCTGGAACAACGATAATTTTGGTCCTTTACAGATTCCTAAAGCCGGAATGACCATACCTATTGATACACACAATGTATGTTTGTACAAAAAAATCATAGACACTTATGATGACGGTATTCACCAGGTAATCATACAGGGGGGACAAGTGCTCTACGACGGAAAACCTATTACCAATTATACCTTTAAGCAGGATTATTATTTTATGATGGGGGATAACCGCCATAACAGTGCCGACAGTCGCAGCTGGGGCTTTGTGCCTTTTGACCACGTCGTGGGTTCACCGTTCTTTGTATGGTTCAGTATGAAATATTCCGAGAACAATCCCGTAAGCGGAAAAGAAGTTTTAGGATCTATTTTCAAAAACAGCAAAGAAGGAAAGTTCCGCTGGGATCGTTTCCTGTGTTATGTAGATGATGGTGAACTTCACTCTATTAAAATTCCTTTTATTGTTGCCGTGCTTGCCATCTGGGGATTAAGCAAATGGAACAGCAGAAGAAAATTAAAAACAAAAACTGGCAAAGTTTAAAACATATGTAGCCCTTACCATGTCACTTAAATGGGCCGCGAGCTGCTTTGTTGCTCTTCTTATTTTTATTGTTCTTAAAGCTTATGTTTTCGAGATCGTGAAAATTAATGGGAAAGACATGCTTTGCACCTATCACATGAATGATATTTTCCTGATCAAAAAATGGAACAATCATTACAACACCAACGATATTGTTTATTTTAAATTTCCGAAAACAGATTCCGGCGTCCCTGAAAAATATTGTCTCCAGCGCCTTATAGGATTACCAGGCGACAGCATTGAAATAAAAAATAAAGAAGTCTATATCAATAACTTCAGGATACGCGACACAAGCACCCTCCAGTTTAATTTCTTTGTAAAATCGGGATACAGTCTTGACAGTAATTATAAAGAAAGAAGAAATTTATATCAGGGCGGGAAGATCTCTGAAGAGTTTGATTACAGTTTTTCATTGAGCAAACTATGGGCCGATAGTTTAAAATTTGACAGCATCATTAAAAAAACGGAGATCAAACTTGAACAAAAAGGCGCCTTCGATGAAACCGTGTTCCCCTACTCCACGCACTACAACTGGAACAGGGACCAGTTCGGAAAATTATACCTTCCAAAGAAAAATGATACACTTCATCTTGATTCTATTAATGTAAATTTGTATTCTAAACTCATTACCTTTTACGAAAAGAATAAACTCAGAATAAAAGGCGACAGTATTTTCATTAATAACGATCTCTCTAAAAAATACGTCGTGAAACAGGATTACTATTTCACCATGGGAGATAATCGTGATAACGCGAATGACTCGCGCATCTGGGGTTTTATTCCTGCCAATTGCATTAAGGGAAAAATGGTAATGGTTCTAAAAAGAAATCTGAAATGAACGCGTTATTCAGCAGCGCTTACTGGCCTAACCTTCACTACTTCTTTTATGTATTGAACGCGGATAACGTTTTTATAGAAAGTAAAGAACACTACCAGAAACAAAGTTACCGTAACCGTACCGAAATCCTTAGCGCTAACGGTAAGCTCGATCTTGTTATTCCTGTAAAAAAACAAAATGATAAAGAATTGATCTCTTCCCTTGAAATTTCTTACGGTGAAAAATGGCAGATTAAGCACTGGCGCGCCATTACCAGCGCTTATAAAAACTCACCTTACTTCGAATTCTTTGAAGAAGGAATAGGAGATTTTTACAAAACAGAACACCGGTTTCTGCTTGATTATAATACGGAACAATTAAAAACAGTTCTACGGATATTAAAGACAAAAAAAAATATTCTCTTAACTGAGGAATTTGAAAAGGATGCGCAGGATAACATTGACCTTCGCGAAATGATACATCCGAAAATTTCTTATACTAATTATCCAAAAGTAAAAGGGCTCCTTTCGGAACCCTATTATCAGACTTTTGAAACTAAATTTGGTTTTACTCCAAACCTCAGCATCCTTGATCTTTTATTCAATAAAGGACTTGATACCTTAAATTATTTTCCTAAAGAAACCTTAACGTTGTAAGCTCCTTTGTTGTTGGCGTTATAAACTGTTTCGTAGATCGAAATAAGTAACATGCCCGATGTTTTTGCTGTGCCGTTGAACTTAGCGCCTGCTTTTAAATTTTCTGTAGATGTATCCCCGATCTTATACACCACCTGGCCGTAAGTTGGATAACCTCCGCCTGAATAGGTATCGTCTTCACTGCTCCCATAAGGTTTTGTAAACTCCGTGGCGCTTTCTGCTTTGCTGCTGCCATCCGGTTTGTATTTTGAGTTACTTAGGCTGGCCAGGGTAACCTCGCCATTGGCGGTGATTGTGAATCGTTGTCCTGCTTTTAACATCACACCAGTTTTAAGCCAGCCACCCGAAGTGTTTCCGGTAATATTTTTTGAAGCAAGGAGTTTAAAAGAAAAGTCACCTTTACCCGGTTCAATAGCGACAGAAACATCTATGCTTTTGATCTTTTCTTTTGGTACAGAAAGATTTCCATACTCTGTTTTCACATCCATTTTTATGAAGTTGTAGCTTCCGCCCATTGTATAATTATTATCCATGGTGATAATATCTTCGATCGGTGCTTCGTGACTCATATTACCACTGGCTTTAATTTCGGTGAGCGCGTTGTCAATGGTATATTCACCGGTATAAGTCGATTCTTCAGAAATGTTTTTAGGATCGTTGAAAAAATCATTGATAGCGGGAATGGCTTTGATACCAAGCTTTACAAGATCTGTATAAGACGACTTGCGTGTATCTTCATTATTGCTGGTGGCCAGGATCTTTAAATGGCCCTTTGCTTTTTCGGCAACGGCATTATCCCGTCCAATACCAACTTCAATATGATTGATCTTTGAAACTGGGATAACCAACTTACCATAGGCAGTAACCAGGTCAATATCGTTAACCATAGCCGTTCCTTTAATAATATTTCCATCCAGTAATTCAAGGCTTACATCGGCCTGCTTTTGCGCAAAGAGTCCTGAAAGAGACAAAACGAAAAACGGTACAAGAATTTTTTTCATACTTTTTACCGCAGAGGCCCTGCGGAGGCTGTTTAATATTTTATGCGATAAAAGTAATTTTTATTCCGGAAGCAGAATCTTAATAAAGATTAAATTCCGCTTGTTCCACTTAACAAGGTAAAGTTTACATCTTCAGGATGTTCTTCAGGCTTGATAGCGATAACAGGAACTTTACTTAAGTGAATTACCTGCTGCGCGTAAGGGCCAAGGAAGAATCCACTGATCTCAGCATCCTGATCGGTCATAATCACCATCATGTCGGCGTCCACTTTTTCAGTATAGTTTACTGTTGCGGTTGCACGGTTCTTAACGTTGGTCAACACATCAGAGTGATAGGTCACACCTTTTTCTTTCGCGAGTTTTTCGATCTGGTGGAGGATGAGTTCTATTTTAGATTTTTCATCATCTTCTCCAACTCCAAGCACAGCAACAGCGTGAACAACCGCGCTGAATTTTTTCGCCATTTCAAGCGTGTAATTTACTTTCTGGCGGGTGTGCGCGCTGGTATCGATCGGTAATAATATTTTGTTGTATCCTTTGTGATCAGCCTCACTGCTCATAGCCATAGTAGGGCAAAGAGATTTGGTTAATACTTTAAGGGCCACACTTCCAATAACTAACTCTTCAAGCGGAGAATAACCGTGAGTTCCCATAACAATAAGCGACGCGTCTATTTCCTTTGCCGTAGCAACGATTTCAGAGCTTGGACTTCCTGTTTTAATGATACATTCGGTTCTTATTCCGTATTCATTCTTTAAATCCTGCGCCAGTTGCACCAGTTTTTCTTCAGCTTTGGATTCAAGACTATTCCCGGTATTAAGATTTACTAATGGAACAAAAAGGTTTTGCGCCATGTACTGCGCGTTAACAACGTGCAATAAATATACATCGCCTTTTGTAAGTTGCGCCGTAAAAGCGCCATGCCTGATAGCTAATTGCGATGTTTCGCTAAAATCAACCGGAATAAGGATTTTGGAGGAATTGAAGTGTATCATACTGTTTTGTTTTTGTTTGTGTTATCTTAATCAATCAGAAAAGTTGTTTATAAAGATAACTTTTTTCCGGGATTTCCAAATGAGAGGTCAAAAAAAGGTATTCACAAGCTCATTGAGGCTTAGATTATGAAAATGTAAGATGGAGGGTGGAAAACGTAAGTCCATGTTCCATTATACATTTTAACTTACATGAAGGAATGTTGAAATTTATTCTTTCACAATTCTACCGAAGGCGGTTGGTTCTTTTGTTTTTGTATTGATCAACTGGTAGAGATAAACTCCCTGAGGTAATTCATTTTTAAAGACGATGTTTTCGCCGCTTTTTATTTTGGTACGATACATTTCTTTACCAAACATATTATAGAGAATAAACTCGCGCGGTTGTGAATTGTTACCATAATCTATTTTAAGATAGTTGGTGAACGGATTAGGAGAAACATCAATCTTATTTATGGTGTGTTCTTTAATCGCCGTTATAACGCTATCGCAATTATAGGTCCTGGTATTGGTGTAACCATAAGAGTCAAGAAAATTAGGTAAACCATAACTTGAGACTGTTCCGAGAAACACCGCTGAATCCTGGTAAACACAAGCCGCTCCCGCTAAATTCGGATTATTGATACAACCAAGATGCTGACGGGAAGTTGGAGTTCGTGTTGTGTAAATTTTGCCGTTGTTAGCGAGCTGAAGTGCCAGATGATTATAAACTCCTGTTACAAGATATTTTGAGGCTACTACCGAAGCGGGATTACCGCCTCCAGCCGAAAGATCAAACTGGTAAATACCATTTCCATTCAAACAACTTGAAATATACAGTTTCGAATTATCAGGAGAAAAAGAAACTCCGTAATAATTGTGTACAATGTTTGTCTGAATGTTCACCATATTGGACACCACACCTGTTGAAGGATTAAAATCAAAATATTCGGCGATGTTAGCGCTTGAATTACCATTCACAAGCGCCAGTTTTTGCCCGTTCGGAGAAGCTTTCATTTGTCCTAAAGCGGTTCCATAAGATGGAGATAAAGTATGAATGGAGCCGATCGCGGAAACTACAGGCGGAGAAATAGTCGTGGACGTGACCAGGTAAGCATAAAATTGATTGGAAAAGAATTTATGGGTAATTATCCAGTAATCAACACCGTTTGTATGTTTAACGGCCACTTGTTTTTCAGCTACTGAATCGGTGAGTTTAATGTTTTTTACATTAGGGATCACATCTCCTTTTCCGTTATTAAGACACATGTCAATCATAGAGTAGCGGTAACCGTTTTGCAGATTGTTTTGCATGCCGTCTGTTGTAAACACATAAAAAAAGCGGCTACTGCCAGGCTTGGGAATGATAAGCGACGATTGTGACGAAGACGAGTGTCCAAGCAAACCGTTTCCGTTTGGCATTACCACATGATTTTGATTCCAGATGGTTTCGCCATTGGTATAAAACAATAAACTTCCGGTACTGTCGCATATCACGGCTGTTCCCTCTGAATGGCCTGTAAATGCGCCTCCCCAGAGTGGGGTTTGTCCGCCTGAAATAGCAACGGGGTTCCCGCTACTAAAGTCTACACCGGCCATATTTCCGAAATACCAGAGATTACCTTGTTGCTGTGAAAAAGCAAAAGAGCTTAGCAGCAAGAAAAGATAAATAGTTTTTTTCATGATCGATTTAGCTAACAAGAACGTTAATAAATGGAACGAATACAACTACTGAACCATACAAGTCTCAAAGAGAAAAGGTTGGTTTTATACTGTGAGTTTTTTGTAACGCGGGCGTTTTGGTTCAACGTTTCCAAGTCGTTTTTTCCTGTTTTCCTCGTATTCGCTGTAACCACCTTCAAAATAAACTACGCTGCTGTCGCCTTCAAATGCGAGAATGTGCGTACAAACTCTGTCGAGGAACCACCTATCGTGGGAAATAATTACCGCGCAACCGGCAAAACTTTCGAGACCTTCTTCAAGTGCACGGAGTGTGTTTACATCGAGGTCGTTCGTAGGCTCATCGAGGAGCAACACGTTACCGCCTTCTTTCAATGCAATAGCAAGGTGCAGGCGATTTCTTTCTCCACCTGAAAGCACACCGCATTTTTTTCCCTGGTCGCTTCCATTAAAGTTGAATCTGGAAATGTAGGCGCGTGAGTTAATGGATCTGTCTTCGAACATTAAGTTCTCTAATCCTCCACTGATCACATCAAATACGGTTTTATTAGGATCAATATCTTTATGCGTTTGATCCACGTAACTGATCTTAACAGTGGGTCCTACTTTAAATTCACCACTGGTAGGCGTTTCCTGGCCCATGATCATTCTAAAGAGCGTGGTTTTACCGGCGCCATTCGGACCAATGATACCAACGATTCCGGCAGGAGGTAATTTAAAATTAAGATGTTCGTATAATAAACGGTCGCCAAAAGCTTTACTTACTTCAATGGCTTCGATCACTTCGTTACCAAGACGCGGACCGTTAGGAATAAAGATCTCAAGATTTTCTTCTTTTGATTTTACATCCTGGCCGAGCATTTTTTCGTAATTGCTCAAACGCGCTTTTTGTTTTACTCCTCTTCCTTTTACGCCTGCTCTCACCCACTCTAACTCACGTTGTAAAGTTTTCTGACGTTTACTTTCACTCTTTTCTTCCTGTTTTAAACGCTCGCGTTTTTGTTCGAGCCAGCTGCTGTAATTGCCTTTCCATGGAATACCTTCGCCACGGTCAAGTTCAAGTATCCAGCCTGCAACGTTATCTAAGAAATAACGATCGTGGGTTACGGCAATAATGGTTCCTTTATACTGACGTAAATGTTGCTCTAACCAATCAACACTTTCAGCGTCTAAGTGGTTGGTTGGCTCATCGAGGAGGAGGATATCCGGTTCCTGTAACAATAAACGGCAAAGTGCAACACGGCGGCGCTCACCACCTGAAAGAATTTTGATAGGAGTATCACCTTCAGGGCAACGTAAAGCGTCCATAGCTCTTTCCAGGCGGTTATCCAGGTTCCATAGATCGTGCTGATCGATAAGTTCCTGTAACTGCGCCTGGCGGTTAATGAGCTTATCCATTTTATCCGGGTCGCTGGTGATCTCTTCATCCATGAACTTGTTGTTCACTTCTTCAAATTCATTAAGAATATCTACATGTTTTTTCGCTCCTTCCTTCACAATATCTATCACGGTTTTACTTTCATCGAGTTTAGGCTCCTGCTCAAGCATCCCGATAGAATATCCGGGCGACTGGTGTATTTCTCCGATATAGTCTTTATCGATACCTGCCATAATTCGCAGGAGTGTTGATTTACCTGATCCGTTAAGACCAAGCACGCCGATTTTGGCGCCATAATAAAATGAAATATAAATATCTTTTAATACCTGTTTTTGTGGCGGGTGAATCTTGGATACATTCACCATGCTGAAAATAATCTGGCGGCCTTCCGGAGTAGTTGACATATTCTGAAATTTTAAGGAATCTAAGGTAGGTATTGTTTAAGAAATAAAAAACCTCTTTGCCCGAAAACAAAGAGGTTAAAAGGATTAAAAAGGTTTATTAATGGTTGATGAGTAATTTCTGCTGGGAAATCACATTACCCGATCCAAGATCAACTGCTTCTACAATATAAAAGCCCGGAGTAAGGTTCGCGGAGTTAATTTCAAGACTGGTAATACCTGCTTCAATTTCATATTGTGTCTGAGAAATTAGTCTACCGTGGAGCCCTTTCAAATTAATTCCAATTTTTACAGGATTCTTTGTCATCGTTGAAATATTAAAAGTTCCGTTTGCAGGATTAGGAAACACTTCGGAAATAGTTAGATCACTTAGATTGCCACCTATCGGATAAATAAATGTGCTCTTTCTTGAACCTGAATGATCCACTGCTGTGATCCTGTAATAATTCACAGAACCGGCCCTGAATGTATGATCATCAAAACTATAATTCGATGGTCTGTTATTTGGTTTTACACTACCAATTTCCTTAAACGATGTGGCGTCCAGGCTTCTTTCAACAATGAACTCTCTGATATTGGATTCTTCGGCAGTTTCCCAGTAAAGCTTATTGATAAAATCAATCTGATCACCATAAAAGTTCTTGAATCCTACAGGCAATACTACACATGGGCCATTATTTACCGCGCATGGCGACTGAAAGCGGTAAGCCGAGTTGCTCATTGTCCATTGTGTTGGCGAATTATGGGCCGTGGCATTTACCGGAGGAACATAAGTGGTTCCGTCATAACTATGAAGTCCCAATACAGCTCTTCCGCTATTAAAGGAAGCGCATACACCCTTATTTCCAACATGTATTTCAATGGCATTTGATGTTTCGTATAATTTTATCTGACCGGTAAAATAAATAGAAGGACTTGAGGTTCCGCAGGAGAACATTGGAATACTTTCGTAAGACACAACAAATTTACGATTAGGCGCGGTACCTGTGGTGTAATAACGAATTGTTCCTCCCAGTCCTGGGTGAATATCCTGCCATGGTCCCAGAACCGCGTTTCTTGGTATAGATGTGTTATTCACAGGAGCAGGATTTGGTATGCTATATCCTGTGGCAACACCTCCAGCCGCATAAGTTGTAGATTGAATATTAGGAAAACAAGGAACGGCATCGAATACAAACGCGCCATTGGATGCCACATAGCCGCCCCAATACTGAGATCCGCCATAACAAAATGAAAATCCAAAAGAAACGATAGATGAAAACAGAACGTCATCCGTTGTTGGAAGCGTAGTACCGGCAAAGGCTTCAAAACTATAGGTTGTAGAGGCTACTGTGTAAGTTGATAATGCGCAGGGAATTGACATTGTAGAACCCTGCACTGCGGTACTGGTTCCCGAATTGGCCCCACAGCTTGTAAGGCGCCTGTAAAAATTTGTGGTGGTGGCAACAGAAAGAATAGCGCTTGTTGCTCCTGCAACGTTTGACCATGGGCCGGCTCCGGAAGTTGCACTTTGCCATTGATAAGTAATTCCACACCCCGATCCTCCACCACTTATACTAAAGCTGACCGAGCCGGTACCACAGGCTCCTGAAACACTACTTGCGGTTCCGCCAGAAGGTGTTCCGGTGCAGGGAGACAGGCAGGTAATGGTCGCCGTCCATCCGGCATCTACAATTGAAAAATCGGAGGTGAAACTAAACGTCAGCGATGTTCCGGATGAGGTAATCGTTCCCGGGCTGTTGGTCCCGAAATAGGTACCAATAAGAGGACTGGCGCCAGAAGCCCCATCGTAAATATAAAGCTCATCGCAGCAGCTTTCCGTAAAGAACGATCCAAATGCCACTGATAAACATGATCCGGCAGGCGCGTTAAAAGTCTTAACAAAACCTTCACTATTACCATAATTGCTTCCTGATCCGCCGCTATCATAAAACGTGCTGGTGGAAGGACAGGCAAGGTTTACAGTGGTGTTGTTCATGAGGTAAGTACTTCCGGTACCACCGCTACAGGCTACACAAGCCACTGACATATCCCAACCTGCGAAATTATTGTTCGCATTTGAAACAAACACAAAAGTGAGGCTTCCTGAAGAAGATGAAATAGTTGCAGGCGGAGGAGAAGCTGCGCCGCCGAAATACGTCCCGATAAGTGTACCTGTTGCCACACTTCCTCCATCGTAAATAGTCAGATTATCATTTCCGTTGTTCTGAACAGTAAAATTATTTACGGTTAACTGAAGACATTGTCCTGCTGTGCCGGCAGTCATCACCAGAGTAAGATTTTCGCCATTGGCATAATTGGATCCCGGTCCGCCGGTATCGTAAAACGAATAAGTAGTGCCGCAGTTAATAACCTGCGTTGCATTTGACATTGTAATTGTCTGGGATACAAGAGAACTGGAGAATAAAAATACAAGGAGGGAAATTATTTTTTTCATGGGACTTAGGGCTTAAGAATGAATGTAGGGGTAGTGCCTATGTTTTGTTCAGCAAAATCGTAAATGTCATAAGGCTTGATATAACACTTATTGACATCATAAAAAGGGGAGATAGGTTTGAGGAAATCGTAAAATGTTTTAAAGGTTGTTCCCTGTGTATCGAACTTAATGAAGATACAGCGATAGGTGCCATAAACATAGGTAGCCTGCAGGATCTGCGGATACTTCTCAAATTCTGCTTTGATGTCGTTCAATTGCTGTGTGGTAACTAAAGGGAAACCAATAACTGCTTTATCAGTAATGTTTTCGTTGATTTTGACATCCTGCGAAAAAAAGGAAAGTGACAGGAATAGAAATAACATTACAATGGGTACTTGTTTCATGTTGCTGGAGGTAACTTGTTTCAGCTAAAATATAAAAATTTTCCGAAAATGAGCAATCAATTAACGAAACAATCTTACATTTTAACTAAATTTTTTAGAATGTCGTTTATTTTTTTATGAGCATTTTCTGCTGCGATAGTACCCTGTTGTTTGTGAAATCGCTGATCTCAACAATATAAAATCCGGTAGCAATATCAGTTGAATTTATGGTTAGCGTATTCACCCCAAGCCCTGCTTCATACATTGTTGTTCTTACCTGCCGTCCATACATATCTTTTACAGTAACAGATACACTCATCTGTGTTTTGGTAACGAGCGAAAGGCTGAAAGAATTATCAGAAGGGTTAGGATACAATTCCGAAACACCAACTTCATTGAGTGTTCCAAGCGAATATATCTGTGTGGTGCTTTTCGATCCGTCGTAATCAACAGCTGTGATACGGTAATAGTTGATGCTGTTCATTCTGAAAGAAGCATCGCTGTACTCATATTTTGAAGGTTTGTTTTCAGGAATCTTATGCGCGATTTCTTTAAAGTTGATTCCATCAGAACTTCTTTCAATGATAAAATCTGCCAGATCTTCTTCATGCGCCGTTTCCCAATATAATTTGTTGATGTTGTTTTCCTGAACGCCATAAAAACTCATGAAGCCAATAGGAAGAACCGCACACGGGCCGCTGCTGGTAGCACATGGCGCAGCAAAACGGTAAGCAGTATTGGTCATTGTCCATTGATTGTATGGTGCCGCAGAAGTAGCATTGTGCATTGTAGCATTTACAGGAGGAATGTAAACGGCCCCATCGTAACTGTGAAGACCTAAAACCGCCTGGCCATTGATCCATCCAGGGCAAACTCCCTTGTTACCAATATGAATTGCAATTTCCTGCGTTGTTTCATAAAGTTTAATTTGTCCCGTAAAGTAAATTGCAGGGCTCGATGTTCCGCATGAAAACATTGGAATGTTTTCAAAAGAAACAACGAAGCGTCTGTTAGGCGCTGTTCCTAAAGTTCCGTAACGCATGGTTCCACCAAGTCCCGGATGTGCATCCTGCCATGGACCCAAAATAGCGTTTCTGGGAATAGATGTACCGTTTACAGGTGCGGGACTTGGAATAGTATAACCTGTACCAACACCCCCTGCGGCATAAGTTGCCGTTTGAATATTTGGGAAACAAGGTACTCCGTCAAAAACGAAAGATGTATTTGAGGCAACATAACCTTGTGTGTATTGTGTTCCGCCAAAACAGAAATTAAACCCGAATGGTACTGATGTTGTGAATAAAACGTCGTCGGTTGTAGGGAGCACTGTGCCTACAAATGTATCAAACGAATATGTAGTTGTTCCTACAGTGTAGCTTGACATACCACAACTTGGCGGTGTAAAAGGCATTACGCTGGTCTGAACGACTGTACTCAATGCTGTACTTGCTCCACAGGTCAGTAAAGCACGATAATAGGTTGATACTGTTGTTGTAAGTGTAACATTCTGAGAAGTGGCACCTGCTACATTTGAAAACGGACCGCCTGCAGAAGTACTTGATTGCCATTGAAACGATGGTCCACATGCACTGAATCCACTTAATGATAAATTTGTAGTTAACGTTCCGCAAGCCGATGTTGGCGAGGCTGCGGCAACAGCTCCTGAAATAGAACCCGAACACCCTGTAGGGCCGCTGATGCTGACATTATATGGGTTACACGTTGGAGAAGGCCAGGAATCAATTATAAGATAATACACTTGTCCCGCCACCACACTCGCGCAAATAGACTGGTTACCCGCTGAGCTTTGGGCATAACCTGAGCAGGTTCCACCTGAAATAGGACAACCGTTGTATAACATAATTCCCATATAGGAACCGGTTGAAGTAACGCCCACCGTTACTGCTCCTGATGCTGTTGGCGTAAAAGAATATACAACGTCTTCTCCACCATAATAAAATGTAGAGTTACAGACATTGGTTACGTTAGAACTCGTAATATCATTTCCTTGTCCGCAGGTTGTTTGCCCATTAGACGTAAAAGGTAAGGAAACAATGTTTATCATGCTGCAGATGGCACATGAACCTACGGCAGTTATTGAAGCAGTAGACACGGTGCTTGCCACCGAAGAAGATCCGCAGGATACCACGCAGCGATAGTAAGTAGTTGCATTATTTGTAACAGTAGTACTAAGCGAAGTAGCTCCGGCAATATTCGAATACGGACCGGCCAGCGCGGACGCGGATTGCCATTGATAGGTAATGCCACAACCGCTGGAATTTCCACTTAAAGTAAGATTAGATGTAAATGTTGAGCATGAAACGGAAGGGCTGATGGCAGATGTTCCTCCGGTTGGAGCACCGCTGCAAGGCGCCTGGCAGGAAATTGTAGCTGTCCACCCCGCATTGGTAATTGAACCATCGGAGGTAAAACTAAATGTTAGGGAGGTTCCCGAAGACGTAATGGTTCCCGGGCCGGTGGTTCCGAAATAGGTTCCGATGAGCGGACTTGCTCCCGAAGCACCATCGAAAATGGATAATTCGTCGCAGCAGCTTTCGGTGCTGAATGCACCGAACACAACAGACAAACATGAGCCGGCAGGCGCGTTAAATGTCTTTACAAAATTCTCGCTATTGCCATAAGCACTTCCTGAGCCACCGCTGTCATAAAACGTGCTTGTTGAAGGACAGGTAAGATTCACCGTGGTATTGTTCATGTTATAGGAAGAACCACCACTTGTTGGAGTTGAACAGGCAACGCAGGCAACAGACATATCCCAACCCGCAAAATTGTTATTGGCATTTGAAGCAAACACGAAAGTAAGATTGCCGGATGTAGACGTAATAACCGCCGGAGGAGGCTGAGCAGCTCCACCAAAATAGGTTCCCATAAGAGTTCCTGAAGCTACACTGGTTCCTTCGTAAATTGTAAGGTTATCGTTTCCGTTATTCTGAACTGTGAATCCGTTTACTGTTAACTGAAGGCATTGACCAGCCGTACCCGCTGTCATAACAAGCGTGAAATTTTCGCTGTTGTTGTAATTAGAGGATGGCCCCCCCGAATCATAGAATGAATACGTTGTCCCGCAATTAATTACCTGCGTGGAATTAGACATGTTGAACGTCTGTGATACAAGAGTGCCTGAAATTAAAAATATGAACAGGAAAAATATTTTTTTCATGTGTTGTTTGATTTATGCAGGGAAATTATACATCAATGCAATTAATGACTACTTAGGATTCCTTTAACCTTATCCGGATCATCCTCTGTTGAATAAGAACAGGCTTGAACTATTTCACTTACAGATCCCTCTTTGAGATACAAGGGCGTATCACTATTTGCTTTCTTACAGGCAGTGAAAAATTCTTCCTTCGTAGTATAGGATAAACCCGACGACCTGATGATAAACACATTTAAATTGGTGCAAAAACAAATGAGTTGCGCATTGGCAACAGATTGAAGATTTGAGCGTACGTTGTTTATCGCCGCCTGATCGGTGACTGTTACTCCAATTACCAAATCAAGGGTATCGCCCGGTGGACTAGTAAAGCGGGCAGATCCTGATTTTGAAAAGAGAGAAAAAGAGAGCAAACCAAGAAGTACAATGGGGAAAAATTTTTTCATGGTACAAACGTTTACAATTAACTGATTGAAAGATAACCTATTATTTTCAATAATTTACCCTTAATTTTACATTTTTTTGATGAACGCTGTTAATTATTCCATAAGCAAATCCTCATTTTTAAAATTTGAGCAGTGTTCAAAATCCTTTTTTTTGTACAAAAAACATCCTTATTTACGCGATAAGCTTTCTACCGATAAACAGCTAACATTCAGACGGGGTAACGATATCGGTTTTTTTGCCCAGCAATTATTTCCTGGAGGCGAAGATGTTTCAAAAACATCTAAAAATGTTTTAGAAGCGTATGAACAAACTAAAACTCTTTTAGAAAAAAAGACTCCTGTCATTTACGAGGCCACCTTTATTTTCAATGGTGTTCTGGTAATGGTAGATATTCTTCATTTAGATAAGGAAAAGTATTATGCTTATGAGATCAAAAGTTCCATTAAAGTTTCCGAAACCTATCTTCGGGATGCTTGTCTGCAATATTACGTGCTTAAGAATAGTTTACCCGGCTTCGAGGATCTTTTTTTAACCACTATGAACGGCGATTATGTTCTTAGCGGAAATGTGGAGCCAAAAAAAATGTTCAAGAAAAGAAGCGTTAAAAAAGAAGCGGAAAACAATCTTCCCTATTTCGAAGAAAAAATAAAAAATGCTTATCTGATCATTGAACAAAACGCTATCCCTAACGTACCTGTAGGCAAACACTGTTTTAAACCTTATCAATGCGATTTTTTCGGAAGTTGCTGGAAAGATGTGATGAACGATAAAAGTATTTTTAATCTGCCTCTGATAAGCAAAGACAAGCTCTTTGAATGGTATGACCTTGGCATAAAAACCATAGAACAGTTATACGACGATATGTTCGATAATGATATACACGCGCGCATCAGGGCCTCGTTCGCTGAAAACAAGCCCATTCTTAACAAAGAAAAGATCGCTCGTCTTCTTGGTCGTATTGAAGCTCCATATGCCGCGCTGGATATGGAAATATGGTCGGCTGCCATTCCGGTATTACAAGGCACAAAACCCTTCCAGCAGATTCCTTTTCTGTTCTGTATCTCCGAAAGTGAAAAAGAAAATCATTTTCTTACCGAGCATAAACCCGATAGCCGCAAACAATTTGCGCAGGAACTAATAACCCAAACCTCGATCTATAAAACCATATTGGTTTACGACCGCACCATGGAAGAGCTGGCCCTAAAAGGACTTAAGGAAGTGGTTCCGGAACTGGGAAAGGAACTGGATGATCTTAAAAATAAATTTGTGGATCTTTTTGATATTTTCAAGAACCTGGATTATTATCATCCTACCTTTAAAAGCAATTTTTCACTCAAAAGCGTTACTGAGATCTTTAATACGGGTATTACCTATAGCGGGATACAATCGGGACTGGAGGCCATGAACATTTATGAACAGTGGAGATCGTCTGAAGTACCGCAGGACAAGGTAAAAATAGAAAATGACCTTGTGGAATACTGCCTGAACGACGCCAGGGCCACGCTCAAACTGGCAGATCATTTACGAAACCTTATAAAATAAAAAAACCCGACCAAACGTCGGGTTTTTTAATGTTTAATCGTTAAGATTAGTGTTTTTTAACTGGCTTTACTTTTGCTAATGAATCAGCCTGGTGAGTTGAATCAGCAACGAATTTAGAACGTGCTTCAGCTTCAGCAGCAGCTTTAGCAGCATCAGCTTCAGCTTGAGCGATAGAATCTTGTTTTGCTTTTTCTACAGCAGCAATTGAATCAGCTTTTTCTTTTTCGCGTTTTTCAATTTCTTCTTTAGAAGGACCACAAGCTACGAAACCTGCAGTTAAAGCAGCGATAGCAACGATTGATAATACTTTTTTCATTTGTTGTGTTTTTATTTGGTTTAAAATTTAGGCGCAAAAATATGACTTTTTTCCACACAAATACAAAAAAATGAAAAAATCCTCGCCTTTTTTCAACATTTTGAACCTGTACCCCTCTTCTACAAGGCAATTTAGAGTAAATTTAAACCTTGATATGTATTCGCTTTTAAAACCATTTCTCTTTAGTTTAGACCCCGAAAAAGCCCACCATTTAACATTTTCGCTCCTGAAAACCTCCAGGTTCATTCCCGGATTCGGTGCAATCAGCAGAGGTCTTTACGGCTCAAACGACCCCGCTCTTAAACGTAAACTTTTTGGGCTGGAATTTAAAAACCCCGTTGGGCTGGCTGCAGGCCTCGATAAAGACGCCATAGCTTTTAACGAGCTCGGAAACCTGGGTTTCGGATTTATTGAAATTGGTACGGTTACTCCAAAGGCTCAACCCGGAAACGATAAACCACGGTTATTTCGCCTGATACAGGACGAAGCCATTATTAACCGCATGGGCTTTAATAATCATGGGGCCTTTGCCGCAGCTGAAAAGCTTAAGAACAGAAAAGATCGTTCTGTTCTCATTGGAGGTAACATCGGAAAAAACAAAGTGACCCCCAATGAAAATGCTACCGACGATTACATCCAGTGTTTTAACGCTCTGCATGAGGTGGTGGATTATTTTGTGGTGAATGTTTCATCACCAAATACGCCAAACCTTCGCGACCTCCAGGAAAAAGAACCTCTTACCAAATTACTGAACACTTTAAAAGATCTCAATAAAACCAAACCAAATCCTAAACCTATTCTCCTGAAAATTGCACCTGATTTGACCGATAGTCAACTCGACGATATCATTGATATCGTAAGAGCCACAAAAATTGAAGGTGTGATTGCGACAAATACAACCATATCGAGAGAAGGGCTTACTTTTTCTAAAGCTGAACTGGAGAAAATAGGAATGGGTGGCTTAAGCGGAAAACCTCTTACAAAACGAAGTACAGAAGTGATCCGTTACCTAAAGCAGAAATCGGGAAATGCTTTTCCCGTGATTGGCGTTGGAGGAATTCATACCGCGGAAGACGCTCTTGAAAAACTGGAAGCCGGGGCCGATCTTATTCAGCTCTATACCGGATTTATTTATAAAGGGCCTAAGCTCATTAAGGAAATAAATAATGCCATCCTTCGTAAAAAATAGTTGCTGTTTTTTATCAATGGTCGCACTTTTTAGCTGCGACAACGTTACCATTACCAATCCTTCAGGAACACTTACCATTAAAAGCGATTCCACTCGTTCTGTTAGATCTTTTACTATTCTTCAGGCCGGCTTACCTCCTCCCCCACTATACATCAACGCTGAAGATATCGTTGCAAAAAAATACAACATCGTTAATGTTTTTGCCGCAGGTTGCATCATCAGCGAATCATTGGGCGACAGTATTGAAACCTTCAACATGAATTCGTATCACGAACTCAATAAGTATTACAAAAAAGATATGCGTGAAGTTATCTATAATGAAACAGACAAACAGTACCGCATGATCAAAGATCTGGACAGTCTCCTGAGAGTAGCACCCGAACTTAAAGACAAAGCCTGGACAAAAGATCAGTTTCCTTATTTTGTAAAAACTCCGCAAACGTATGTGGCCAATTTTATTGTAGGATCTGATGATAAAAAAAGTGGCAGTTATATCCGCAAATTACGTTTACAGGTTGCGATAGACAGTGCAACGAAAAAAATAAAAAGTCTTACCGACAAAGACAGCATTATAAAAACCGATTTCAGAGAATTACAACAATGATTAAAATAACCGAATGTCCGCGCGATGCCATGCAAGGCATAAAGCAAATGATACCAACAGAATTGAAAGTGGAATACATTAACAAGCTTTTAAAAGTTGGTTTCGACACCATTGATTTTGGAAGTTTTGTTTCTCCCAAAGCTATTCCGCAAATGCAGGATACAGCTGAAGTTCTGAAACAACTCGATCTTTCCAATACCAAATCAAAACTTCTGGCCATTATTGCCAATGCCCGTGGTGCACAGGACGCATGCGCTTTTGACGAAATTTCGTATTTAGGATTTCCTTTCTCTATCTCTGAAACATTTCAGCAGAGAAATACTAATTCTTCCATTGCCGAATCATTAACACGCGTTGAAGAGATTCAGAACCTTTGCGTTAAACACAATAAAAAATTAGTGGTGTATATTTCCATGGCCTTTGGTAATCCATACAATGATGCCTGGAGTCCTGAACTCGCTATTAGCTGGTGCAAAAAACTTCACGCTTTAGGAATTAATATTTTACCATTGGCCGATACCATTGGTTGTTCAACTCCCGAAAACATTACACAATTATTCAGCGCCTTAATTCCCGAATTAAAAGATGTAACATTTGGAGCACACCTTCATTCTACACGTCCCACTGCCGCCGAAAAAATTGAAGCAGCTTATAAAAGCGGCTGTCGTAATTTTGATGTAGCTGTTCATGGATTTGGCGGTTGTCCCATGGCGAAAGACGATCTTACCGGAAATTTAGCCACGGAAGACTTAGAATTATTCGCGGATAAAAACGGAATTGAGCTAGGACTTGATAAAAACCTTCTGGTGGATTGTTACGAATCGAGCTGGAAGATATTCAACAACTACCATTAAAGAAATCAAAAGTCAAAAAGTCAAAAACTCACCGCCACCTTTTTGAATTTTGACTTAAATCTTTTGACTTATAACCTGACTCCAATTACTAAAAGGTCATCCACCTGCTCGTATTTTTTCATCCAGTCGTTGATGTCCTTTTTAAGAATGTCGCCCTGCTCGTTCATTGGCAAATGCGAGTTTGAGATGAGGAAATTTTTCAGGTTTTTACTCATGTATTTTTTTCCTTCGGGCCCTCCGAACTGGTCAACATAACCATCACTGGTACTGTATAAAATATCTCCATCGTTTAATTGTAGTTCGTGAACCTGGTAACTGAAATTAAATTCTGTAAAACTGGCAACGCTGGCCTTGGTAGGTTTTATCTCCGATAATTCCTTTGTGGTGTGATTCAGGATCCAGAGCGGACGATTAGCTCCCACGTATTTTACTTTTCTTGTTTTTGTATTTATTTTCAGGAGACAGATCTCCATTCCATCTTTACTTTTTCCTTCGTTTTGCTGACGCAAGGTTTCCTTAATACTGTTGTTCGCGTGAAATAAGATCTGGTCGGGATCGCTATTTGTTCTCGCGGCGTCGTGCAGTTTATCGGAACAGATCATACTCATAAAGCCTCCGGGAACGCCGTGGCCCGTACAATCTGCGCAGGCAATCAGAAACTCATCGTTGTTTATCTGCTTGAACCAGTAGAAATCTCCACTCACTATATCTTTCGGTTGGAAGAAAATGAAAAGATTGCTCCACACTTTTCTGATCTCACTGATCCCCGGAAGAATTGAATCCTGTATTCCCTTCGCGTAGTTTATACTATCGGTAATTTCCTGGTTCTTGTGTTCGATCTCCAGTTTTTGTGTGTTAATCTCCTTCGTACGGTCCGTAATAATATTTTCGAGGCGTATATTCTGTTCCCGCAGACGACGTACATTAAGTTTGATAAGGAAATATATTAACACAAGAACTGCAACAGCGTATAAAATATAGGCCCAAATGGTGCGGTACCATGGAGGAAGAATGGTGAACGCAATTTTTATTTCCTGCCCTTCAATTCCAAGAATATTTTTTGAACGTACGTGAAATTCATAATCCCCTTCACCGAGATGATCGAACTTTATAACCTTACTATTAGAATACGGACCATAACCTTTATCGCGCCCCTTGAGATAATATGAAAAGAGTAACTCGTTTTTATCGAGGTAATCGGAAGCTCCCAGTTTAATTTCAATGGAATTATTTTTGTAATCGAGAATAATTGAACCCAGTTCTGTTCTTGGACTCACATTATTGAAATACTTCGAAGAATCACTTCCGCAATTAAAATTATTGACAAACGTATTCAGAAAGAATCCTGGTTTTTTAAGCGTAACATCGTAACAATACAAACCGTTATTGGTACCAATGTAAACCAGCGAATCATTAAAGCAAAACGATTTTACATTCGATTCTTTAATACGGGAAAGAAGAACCGGTTTGGTTTCGAAAACACCATTCACTTTATGCAAGCACTGAAACGTTTCGTTTCCTTTGGCATCATACTTTGGTTTACTTGTGAGCCATATTTCATTACGAATGGTTATAGCTTTTATTACCGAATATTTAGAGTTAAAAGCGGCAAAAGCCGGATCATTTTCAGCAACAAACCTACCATTCTTTTTCCTGATCGATTTCAATCCTGTTTCAGTTGCAAGAAGAATATCATCTTTATATTTAAAAAGATAAGTTTCCTTAGTGGAAATACCATCCTTTTCATTGATCTGTACAAGCGTATTTGTTGCTGCAGGCTCAATATATAAACCAGTTTCGGTTGTACTAAAGTAAACGTTTCTTTCCTGGTCCATTGTAATGGAACGTATATCCGCGTTTAACTCAAAATTTTCTTTCTGAGGAGTGAATGTTATCTGTGGCGATCTCAGACCAAGGATCCCTTTGGCATATCCTGTTTCCGTTCCTAAATATAAAAGTCCGTACGGAACATTTCTTGCAACATAAATACAGTGAAGCGCGCTGGGTGTTTCATAAATAAGTTTAAACTCATTATTCTCGAGAATGTATAAACCCGAACGTGTTCCCGCTAAAAGTTTACCGTCTACCTGTGCCAGGCACCACGACGTTTCAGTTAAATTGGTTTCTTCAAACTTTAAAGTAGCGCTGTTATATTTTAAAACTCCTTTATCTGTGGCCAGATATGGAACATAATTGGGAGGTTCAATACCAACATCCAACTGATGGTTGGTACGGTTATCATAAAAGATACAACCTTCTACTGTTCCCTTAATTCCATCTGCTTTTGTGAATTGCGTTACAGGGCTGTTAAACTCAATGAAGCTGATCCCTTTAGCAAGTGCCAGCCATACATGCCCTTGCTCGTCGTTGTAAATATAATTCACACCATCATCCTGCAAATCGTTCTGACTATTGATGTATTTCACAGGACGAAAATCATTGTCGGTGATCAGTAATCCTCCATTAACAGAACCAAACGCGAAATTAGATGAGCCGATATTTGCAGCGCAGTAAACTGTTTTTTCGGAGAGCCAGTTTTTAATGGCGACTTCCGTTTCTTTTATTTCAGAAAGATCAGGAACCTGTTTATTGAAATTGAATTCGAAAACTTTAGCCGGAGTAATAATGAACCATTTCCCGGCATCTTTTCCCCTGATAATACCACGAACCGGGTTACTATTATCGGCAAACTGTTCTCCACCTTTAAAAAAGCTGAGTTCGTTGTTTACACCGAGATATTTTAATCCCTTTCCCTTTTCCCTGAGAACAAGCGTGTTTTCAACTTTGTAAAACGTATGAAAACCTTCCTCGCCCGCATTAATAATTTTTATGTCTTTGTAGTTATAATCAACTATTTTTTCGTTGCTGCAAAAATAAACATGACCCTTCAGGGCAATAATGCTCCAGAATCTGCCCAGTTCTTTTTCATTGGCAGTAAGAAGATGTTTGAGTGACGAAAAAACATAATTTCCATTCTTGTTTTGTTTCACGAGGCCAAAATCGCCATCACCGCCAACAAACACCTGTTCGCTTTCATCTTTAGCGAGAGAAAGGCATAGAAACGGAAGTGTTACTTTGTCCCAATCGGTTCCATTGTTAATAAGAATACCGTCGTTATTAGCTACAAATATTCTTCCGTAAAGATCCTGTATCACACAGCGGTTCTGATCGGCCGCGTTGTATTGCGCCGGAAGATAATTATGAATAAAATAATTTCCTTTCTGCGCGGGAATGATAAAAGCCGCGAGCAGAAAAAGAACGGTTATTCCAAATGATCTCATAAGTAAAGCCAGCCATAAATTTAATTTTATTTCTTAATCCATCTCTAAAAAACTATTGGATGATAGTTAACAATTCGGTTGGTTTGAATTGAAATTCGGTCTTTGCAGTTTAAATAAGTTTAAGTACATTTAATAGATAAAATTAACCGCATGAGAAAAATTTTTACGCTCGTATGTTCTTCCCTTATTAGTTGTTTCGCAATAGCGCAATCCGTTCCTAACGGTGGGTTTGAAAGCTGGCAGGTCGGAAATTTCGAAGATCCGATCAATTACCAGACATCCAATACCGATCAGAAGGAAGAGGCCATCAATCAGCCTGGCTTTTTCTTCAATACCAGTAAAACCACCGACGCGTATGCGGGGCAATATGCTATCAAACTTACTACCGCAACTGCGGGAACAGCTACTGTTTTCGGTTTTTTCGCGAATGGAAATCCTGATGGAGCCGTATTTAAAGGAGGTATCCCTTACAGCCAGAAACCTACGGGGCTACGTTTTTATTACAAAAGTACCATCAACGGTACCGATTCAGCTTTGGTTCTTTTGAGATTCAAAAAGAACGGTGTTCAGATCGGATCTTACATCTATAAATTTACACAGTCAAAAACTGTATATACTCTGTTTAATCAAACTCTTTCACCGGCTCTTCCAATGAATCCTGACACTATCATGATTGCATGCGCTTCGAGTAACGCGTTCCTTCAAACAGGGTTTGTTCCCGGAAACATGATGCAGGTGGATAGCTTATCATTTACAGGTGTTGCTTCACAACCGGCATTACTTAACGGTAATTTCGAAAACTGGATAAGCAAAACAGATTATAAACTTCCAGGCTGGAGGCTTAGCGGAGATTTTCAACGCACCACCGATTTTTTCTCTGGTAACTTCGCACTTGAATTACAAACTGCAGGACCTTCCTTTGGCGACAACTCTGTTCGTACGGGTATTGCTATGACCGGAATTCCTTCACAAACCACAACTCTTGGAGGAACACCTTTCAGCAACCAGATAGATACGCTCGTGTTCTATTACAAATATCTTCCTGCCACGCCACAAGACAGCGGTCGCTTTTTTGCCAACTTTAAAAAGAATGGCGTGTTCATTGGCAACCTTTATAAAAAACTTGGCGTTTCTGCTTCCTACCAGGCAATGGTTATTCCTTTCAACTTGTCACAGGCCCCTGATACCGTACAGTTTTCTTTTGAATCATCCATGTGGCCCGCGCAGTTTTCATATATAGGATCGGATCTAAAAGTGGATAATTTTTACATGAAATCTCAAAAACTTCCTATATCAAGTTTTATTACACCTCCTGTAGGCTGCGTTGGGCAACCGGTTCAACTCATTGATAATTCATTTAACATGGCCAACGCCTGGGGTTGGATCATGCCAGGTGGAAATCCCGGAAGCTCAACCGCGCAAAACCCTGTGGTTATTTACAACACAGCCGGAACAAAAACCATTACCATGATCTGCAGTAACCAATTTGGTTCAAGCGCCACCATTTCAAAAACTATTTCTATCAATCCCATTCCGCCCGTTGTATCCTCTTCAAGTGTTACACCATGCGGCGGAAGCAATGTTGTTTTAACCGCAAGCGGAGCCAATACTTATACATGGAACACCGGCGCACTTACTTCTACCATCTCGGCATTTCCGAATGTAACAACAACCTATACTGTAACAGGAACAACTAATGGATGTTCAAGTTCCGCTGTGGGAGTAATTGTTGTTCCGGGGGTTCCTAAGCCTGAAATTTGCATGGTGACCGTTGACAGCGCCAATGTGAACAATCACATTTACTGGAACAAACAGGATTATCCTATGCTTGATTCAATGATCATTGAAAGGGAAGTTATTGCCAATACCTACAAACGAATCGGTGTCGTTTCTAAAAATGCCATCAGCATGTTTATTGATACCACAAGAAGTGTTGGACCGGCTAACGGAGATCCTAACATTTCAACATATCGTTATAAAATCCAGATTCGCGATACATGCGGATCATACGGGCCGAAAAGCGACTGGCATAATACAGTTTACTTTACACATACGGGAGGAACTTTCTTCTGGACCAACAACTACATGATCGAAGGCGGAATTAATCCGGTGCAGACTTACAGTTTAATGGTTTGTGTAAATCCTACCGTGTCCCCATCCTATTCTCTTGTAGGAACAACAACAGGAAATCAGAGCACGCTCAACGATCCGTTCTACAACATTTACCAGGCTACGGCCGACTGGCGCGTGGAAGCTGATCTTGGTTACGCCTGTAACGCTACTATGAAACCAATTGCGGGACAAAACGTAATGGTTCTTTCATCACGGTCACGTAGTAATATTCAGAATAACCGAACCATTGGCATGATAGAAAATTTAATGCTTCAATCTCTGAAAATGTATCCTAACCCTTCTAACGCTGTAATAAATCTTGAAATGATTGGGCAGAAAGACGATCTAATGAAAGCCGGAATTGTTATGACTAACATTCTCGGATCTGTTGTTTACAAGGGTAATTTTGAAACAAATATAAAATCAATTGACGTGAGCCAGCTTGCAAAAGGCATTTATACTTTAACAGTAAGTACTCCAAACGCGAGAGCAACATATAAAGTAGTTGTAAATTAAATTCAGTAACCGTGAAGCAATTTCTAATGACAATTGGAATCTGCTTCACGGTTATTTTGTTCCTACCATTCTGATCATTTTAAGAAGCTCCGGTTTACGGATACACGTTCTTACAGGAATACTGAACGTGTTGTTAAAAATACTACCGTTATTCAGTAAAATTGAATTTTGTCCGAGTTTTATCTGCATCCTTTTCATTTCTTCCGCATCCATCGTTGTAACCTGGTAATTGAATAGTGATTTCAATTTATTTTCACTCATTGAATAAAACATAAGCATATAACCTTTGTCGGTAAATGAAACAGTATCGCCTGTAGCGTGAACCGAAACAACAATAACACTATCTACAGCGAAACGAATATCGGGAGACATTTTAGGGATCTTCAGTGAATCAAGTTTTTTACCGGTTGAATCAAGTATACAGGCATGCCTGTCGGTTCTTACAATCGCAAACTGTGCATTGGCTAAGCCATAGAAACAAACCAGGAGCAAACAGAGTGAATATTTTAAATTTCCCTTCATCTCTTAAACGTTAAACTAAACAAAATAATACATACCTGCAACAGATTTATTTAGGGAATTAATTTCTCAATCCTTTTCATTGAAGCTGGTACAAAAATTTCATTTTTTTATTCAAATAATCAGAAAAATGATCAAAAGATCCTCCACCGTTGTATGGCACGGTACCGGCAAAGAAGGCAGTGGTAAAGTAAGCACCGAAAGCACAGTGATTGAAAATTCGGCGTTTGCTTACAACACTCGTTTCCTCAATGAAAAAGGGACAAATCCCGAGGAGCTTATTGCAGCGGCTCACGCCAGTTGTTTTACCATGAAACTTAGTTTCGTGTTAAACGAAAATAATTACACCGCCGATACCATTGAAACAAAATGTACAGTAAGTCTAGACAAAGGCGGAATAAAATCATCGCACCTCGTTGTAAAAGCAAAAGTTCACGACCTTGATGATGAAGAGTTTCAGAGCTACGCTGAAAAAACCATGAACGAATGTCCGGTTTCAAAAGCGCTAAGCATTGAAATTACTATGGAGGCAACGCTGGTTGATGAGCACAGCCCCGACGAAACATTCAAATTATAATTCTATCTATATGAAAACTTCACGAAGCACAACAACCCGACAGAATAAACAAGGTAATTCTAAAAAACCAAGACCTGAGATCAGGGACGATATGGATAGTCGCCAAAGTAAAGAAAGCGGTTACATTAAAAAAACCGGTAAAAAAGGTGACCGTAAAAAATCTCAGCGCGACGATGGAAAGAAAACCACCGCAAGAAAATTAAAAGCTGCATGACGCTCTTAAACGGAATAAAAAATAAGATTGCCATTTTTCTCATTATGGGCACTACTGCAACGCTCATTTATTGCAAAGACAATAGTAAAACAGAACAAAAGGAGAGCCAGGAAGATCTTATTACACGCGAGGAGATCAACGATCTTGAAAATGAACGTTTGAAAGACAGTTTGAGAAACAAAAACCGTGAAGACGGAAATGTACTTTTCACAAAAGGAGAATACAAGGGTATGAAATTGTTCATGCAACATTGTAATAAATGTCACCCTGGCGGAGAAAAGGGACAAGGGCCAGCGCTTAATGATAAAAAACTTCCCGATTTTCTGATCCATTTCCAGGTAAGGCAGGGACTGGGAGACATGCCTGCATTTAAGAAAGACCAATTATCTAAAGAAGACGTGAAGAATATTATTCTGTTTGTTCATGTTCTTCGCGAAATCAATTAAACTTTACTTATGATCAATATTGCAATCGTTACAGGAAGCACACGTCCTGGCCGCAACAATGAAGCTGTGGCGAAATGGGTGCTTGAGAACGCCACAAAAAGAAATGAAGCTACATTTGAACTGGTAGATATTGAAGATTATGCCTTGCCATTGCTCGATGAACCCATACCGCCATCGCAGGGAAAATACTCAAAGGACCACACAAAAAAATGGGCAGCGAAAATAAAAACATTTGACGCGTTTATTTTTGTAACGCCCGAATACAATCATGGCACATCGGGAGCGTTGAAAAATGCGTTGGATTTTATTTACGCCGAATGGAACAATAAAGCAGCGGGATTTGTAAGTTATGGAAGTGTTGGAGGCACAAGAGCCGTTGAACAACTGAGACAAATAATGGCCGAATTGCAGATTGCTGATGTAAGGGCGCAGGTAACTTTTTTACTTCACTCAGATTTTGAAAATTACAGCAAATTTAAACCCGGTGAGCATCACAAGAAAACACTTGACACTATGATAGACCAGGTTGTATTATGGGGAGAAGCGATGAAGACAGCGAGACATTCATTAAAGTAGTTTAATAGTTGTTTTAAATAGTTTAAAGGATCACTTTTAAATTATTTCAAATCATTTCCTTAAACAATTTTTAAATTATCTTGAACCGTTTTGCTTCTCTTTACGTATCGGTTTCACCACATTTCCTTCAGGAGAAACGCATTCTTCGTTTTGCAACTTAACGCTTGTTCCATCGGGTTTGATCAATGTACAATCAGAGGTTATTTTTCCTCCGTTGGCAAGCACTACATCTGTAATTACTTCTTTCCCTTCATTAACCAATACCATCATACCATCTTTTAATTTGGCACAATAAAACGCTGAGCTTTTATCTGTGGGCCCTGGTTTATCAACTTGCGAGCTGGCGCTCAGGCAAAGTAACGAAACAGCAATAATGATTATAGTTTTCATGATATTCTTTTTTAATTCATCTTCAAAATACATACCACCCGATACATTGCCGGTGAGCCATTATTTGTTAATTTAGTACCACGAAGTAATTCGTTTATGGAAAAGAAGATTCCTTCATCTGTTTTAGTATCCGGCTGGCTTGCCGCGGCATTTCTTTCAATTGGAACCTTGTTCAAAGTGATGCACTGGCCGGGCGCATCCCTGTTATTGATTTTTGGAACAGTTTCTTTTCTACTGTTTTATCTGCCACTTTGGTTCATTCACGAAAACAAGAAAGGCAAAATGATTGCTGTTATCTACAGGTTATTTATTGTTTTTCTTACCAGTCTTGCCTTCCTTTTTAAAACAATGCATTGGCCCTTTGGTGGAGTTCTGTTCAACATCTGGATCTTCACCTCGTTATTTATTATACTACCCATTTCTCTTGTGCAGCTTTTCAGATCGGGAACAAGGACAGTTGCTCAGTTTCACATCATCATGGTGCTTTTCCTCCTCGGTTCCCTTGTCATTGGAGGAATAGGCAGTTCGGCATCAAGAATGATCGGGATTGCGAATTCGTTTTCTAAAAACACAGAACAAACTGAAAGTTCTGTCTCAAGATTACAACTAAAAAACAAACAGCTTTACGAAGCATTTGAACAAATTCCCGATAAGAGCACAAATGTTCATTACCAGAAAGCGATGAAACTGAAATCTTTGACAGATACGGCCGCATCATACGTTAAAAAGTTCAGACGGCACATTATATCTGTAAATGAGGGGATCGCGGAAGCGCAGGCCGACTCACTTTCGCAAAGCGAAATGAATAATCTTTTAAGTTATGAAGCCATAACAAATGAAATCTGGGGAATTGATGAAAGCAGACCCCGAAGCGGAAGGTATTCGGGACTGGAATTAAAATCTGTTATTGACCGGTACAGGGACTCAAGCATAAATCTGGTAAGTGAGGAAAGCAGAAATATTATCAGGGCAGGGATAAATCTTGACACTGAACCGGTAATGGACGATGAAGGTGAAAATCATGGCTGGGTTGAAATAAATTTCAGATATGTAACATTGCCTGTAATACTGCTGACATTGAAAAACACGGAGCTTGAAATTAAAAATGCCGAATCGCAAATCCTGGCTGATCTGCTTAACTCCACAAAGGCCTCTACAAACAATCTTGCTTCCAAAGTGGCCGAACTTGGAACCAAACTTGAAAACCAGAAAAAAGAAAAAGAAATACAGGATCTCAAAAATCAGCAGGAGCTGTCACAATTAACTTTAGAGAGCAGGAGAGCGCAGGTTGATAGCGCTAATAAGGTAATTGTCATTTTTGTTATAGGAATGCTGATATCAATTGTTATGATCTTTTTTGTTATCAGAAGTAACATGCTTCGTAAACAAACTAACCTTGAACTCAAACAACAAAAACACATTATCGAAGAAAAAAACAAAGAGATAACAGACAGTATTACTTACGCAAAACGATTACAGGAAGCCATTTTACCTTCGGTAGAATCTGTGAAACAGCATCTTCCCGGGAGTTTTGTATTGTATAAACCAAAAGATATTGTAGCGGGAGATTTTTATTGGATGGAGGTAGTGGGAAGTTCGTTAAACGTTAAAGGTTCCGAACCTACAACCAATAAGCCTGAACTTATTTTAATCGCCGCCGCCGATTGTACCGGGCACGGAGTTCCGGGAGCTATGGTAAGTGTGGTTTGCAGCAACGCTCTGCATCGAACGGTAAAAGAATTTGGAATTACAGATCCGGGGAAAATACTCGACAAAACACGCGAGCTTGTTATAGAAACCTTTGAACGATCGGGAGCGGAAGTAAAAGATGGAATGGATATTTCAATGGTAAGTATTCAAGGTTCAGGTCAAAATTCAAAAGAAGTGTCGGTAAAATGGTCGGGTGCTAATAATCCTTTATGGTATATCGAAAACGGAGAATTGAAAGAGATCACTGCCAATAAACAACCGATCGGAAAATTTGACGGAGCAAAAAACTTTGTAACTCATGAATTTCAGTTGCTAAAAGGTTCTACCCTGTTTTTGTTTACCGATGGATATGCTGACCAGTTTGGCGGACCAAAAGGCAAAAAATTCAAGTATAAACAGCTCCATGAACTCATTCTTTCTGTGGTTGACAAACCAGAAGAAGAACAAAAAAACATTCTCGACCAACGCTTCGAAGAATGGAGAGGCGTGAACGAACAGGTAGACGATGTTTGCGTAATTGGAATAAAATTATGAGCAAACAAGTAGCCTGCCCTGAGCCTAGTCGAAGGAACGTTTGCGAAATTGGAATCCGATCATAATCCTTCATAAGTAAAGTTAAAAAAACGCCGAAGGCATAAAACTTTAAGCGTTTATGGTAAACGTTAATTATGAAAAAGTTAATAGGTTTTGCCTTACTTGCGTCTGCTTTTTTCTTTACGTCTTGTAAAAAAGAATATGTGTGCGAATGCAAAAAGATCTATACAGGAAACAGTACCACTGTTTCGCAGAATGATGGGGACTATGCATTCAGAGACTCACATGCCCGCGCCGTCAGTCGTTGCAATGAACAGGAAACAACCGGAACCGATCTCGTGGGTGGAAATTATACCAGGGAATGCGAACTTAAATAAAACAAAAATGCCATATAGTTTGTGCTATATGGCATTCCATATTTTGAATTATAGAATTACATAGGTTTTTCGTCAAAGCTGATCATCCAGTTAATTCCGAATTTATCAACCAGCATCCCGAAATATGAACCCCAGAATGTTTTGCTCATTGGCATTGTTGAAATACCGCCATCAGAAAGACCACTATACATTTTATCTGCATCAGCCTGGCTCACCGCGTTAAGTGATATCGAAAAATTATTCCCTATCACAGTAGCGTGCCCGAATGAATCAGAGCTGTCGCTTCCCATTAAGGTTGTGCCGCCACCAATTGCTAATGAAATATGCATGATCTTGTTTAATTCCGATTCTGGAACCGATTGTCCGTCGCTAGGCGGCATATCTTTGAATCTTCCCACATAACCAAAGCTTCCACCGAAAACTGATTTGTAGAAATTAAACGCGTCTTCACAGTTTCCTGCGAAGGTTAAATACGGATGAATTGATCTTGTTCTTGGTTCAGCTTTTTTCACCGCGGGTTTACTTGCTTTTTTTGCTGGTTTTTTCGTTGCTTTTTTTGCTGCCTTTTTTGGAGCAGATTTTTTGGGAGCAGATTTTTTCGCTGCTTTCTTAACTATTTTTTTCGCTGCTTTTTTCGCAGGTTTCTTTTTTGCTTTCTTTGCCATAATAATAATTTTTAAAAGGGAGTACTAAGATATATTTTTACCTGAATTAAACAAAATGCATTATAAACGATAAGAAAGTTAACTTAGGAAAGCAATGCTGTTTGATGCCTTATATCTTGTGGCCATTATAAGCCCATTCGTGATTTTTGCCGACTTCAGAAAAAAGCCTTTATATGGAGTTATTTACATACTTGTGTTCTTTACATTTAATGCCTTTGTCTTTATGGTGTTCAGCCGCTGGTGTTATTCCAATCTGTGGCTGCTTTTCCTTCCTATACTTTTGCCTTTTATAGTTGTGGTTGCGGGAAGGATCCTGCGAAACCTAAATAAAACCAAAGGAAATTCTTAAGTTTATAGTAGAAAAAATCTGTGAAGCCGGCATTCATACTTATATCCTTTATGGTTGTTTTAATCTCTTGTTCAGAAGCCAAAAGAGAAGAGCATAGTGGCAAGAACTCAGGCAAAGATTCACTTGTTGTTAACGATGTATTAAAAAAAAGCGTCACAAATCTTAACTATAATTTCACGCCCGATAAACAAAAAACACCGTGGCAGGGTACTCTTACCGCTTCAGTTAGCTGGGAAGACGCCAATGGTTCAAATATTATCATTTTCTCCGAAATAGCTGAATACCGTTACGATTGGCAGACTCTTAAACCGTCTATGCTAAAACACGCGGAAAAATATCTCAAAGAAGAAGACCAGGTGGCTAAATTGAGTGATCTTGGGCTTGCTGAAGTGTTTGCCTACCATTATATTTTTAACAGGACTGAAAAAAAATGGCGACTCTACTGGACCCTGAATGATTTTGATTTTTCGGCAACGGATATTGTGATGACTTACAATAAAAACAGTTTGCTGATTTCTGATATAGATAGTAATGGCGTTGGAGAAAGCCTTTTTACGTACCGAAGGTCGGCAGGCACAGGAACCATGGATCATTTCGACATGGTAAAAATGATCCTGCACGCTGATTCCGTTAAATATAAAATAGCAGGTCCTTCGGGTTACGGTTGGGAGATGATGAAACGTTATGAAAAAATTCCAAAAACTATTTTTGATCCAAAATTAAAATCTCTTCCTTTAAATTTCCAGACCTTCTTTACACGAAAATGGAAAGTGTACGACAGTCTTAAATGTATTTCTGATGAAAAGGAAATAATGGACAACATGAAAGACTGAAAGAACGAGACCCGCCAGCTTCAATGTAAATCTTTTGCATCTGTTGATGCAGTTAATTACATAGAAACATAGCTTTTTAACAAGCAGGTGGTGCGCCTTCGGCGGAAGAAACACAAAGTTTTCAGCCCCGGCAGAAAATGAATAGCAAAGATAGTTTTATCCTATGAAAATAACCGAAGGTTATTCTTTATGTAGGAACTGCTGCGATTCCAATAATATTTCCTAAGCTCTGTGCCTATGTGGTAAAAACGGAGCAGTTATTTCTTATGGCTCTTCCCTTTCGCTACGGCAGGCGCTGTCCATGGGTCCTCGGGCCAGGAGTGTTTAGGATAACGGCGCTGCAATTCTTTCTTCACTTCAAAATACATATTGTTCCAAAAGCTTTTTAGATCCGATGTTACCTGCACAGGTTTGTATCCCGGCGATAATAAGTGCATCACCACTGCTACTTTTCCATTGTTCACTTTAGGCGTATCCGCAAGTCCGAAAACCTCCTGTAATCTGACCGATAACACAGGTGGGGCGCCATTCACGAAATATTGAATTCTTATTGAGGAGCCGCTTGGGACTTCCAGTTTTTGCGGAGCGAGCTGATTGAGTAATTGCTGTTTGTCCCAATCCAGCGAATGAAATAAGGCTTCACCAAGATCTATTTTTTTCAAATCCTCAGGTTTACGCGCATCTTTCAGATATGGACCGAGCCACTCTTTATTCGTCTTTAATAACTCTTGCGTATTTACATCCGGCCAGCTTTGGTCCTTGTTCCAGGTAGCAAGGCTACTAATACGGTTTTGTAGCTGCACAAAAGATTCGCTGATGTCGAGCAGATTTTCTCCTTCGTTTTTTATCGCCCCTGAAATAATCTCAATTACTTTTTCGCCACCAGGAATAGCCAGCGGTTTAGATTGTAAAACAATACTTCCTATCTTAAGTTCCTTCGCGGCAATCAATCCTCCACGTCGCGTATCCCATGTAATAACTTCCTGTTCCTTTACGAGAGAAACCAGGTCCTTTGGATTTAATGGTGCCGCTAAAAATATTTTTCCCAGTCCGTCACGCAGATCCATGTGAGCCACCGCCAGCCAGGATTCATGAGCAAGATCATCTTTATGTCCCGCCATGGCAATTTTACCATTGGCCAATTGAAACTGCGCGTTGTTTCCAGGACGGGCCGAAGCAATTCGTTCGGGATAAGCATAAGCAAGAAGGAGTCCTGTGTCGTAAACATCAACCGGACCATTATCCGCATCAATGCTTAACATTTTTCTATACGATTGGGTCACTTTTTCAATACGCCCGAACTTCCCTCCTGAATTTTTATTTCCTCTCCATCTTCGCAGCGCTTCTATTCGAAGATTAATATCAATTCCACTTTCTCTTGGCAATGGATCTCGTTCTTCGAGCAAAGCTGCAATATCAGTAGCCAGCTGTTTCAGCTTTTCTTCTTTTGCCAGCAAGAGCATGTGGGCAATGCGGGGATGACACGCCAGCTTATGAATTTGTTTTCCGTGTTCAGTAATACGATTATTCTCTAACGCATTTAATTGATGTAACGTATCAGTTGCCTGCGCTAATGAAGCTTTTGGCGGAGGGGTTAACCAGGTAAGTTGCGAAACATCATTCACACCCCATTGCGCCATATCAAGAACAAGTGAAGATAAATCCGCTTCCATGATTTCAGGAATGCGGTGCAGCTGTAAGCGTTCGTGTGTAGCTTTAGTCCACATTCTGTAACACACGCCGCTGCTTAAACGTCCGGCGCGACCGGCACGCTGATCGGCCGAATCTTTTGAAATGCGTAATGTTTCCAGTCGCGATAAACCTGAGCGCGGATCAAAGCGCGAACTTCTTCCAAAACCTGAATCCACAACAATACGAATTCCTTCAATGGTTAAACTGGTTTCGGCAATAGAAGTAGCAAGTACAATTTTACGTTTTCCATATTTGTTGGGCATGATAGCCAGAAACTGCTCGTGTTGCGGAAGCATTCCATAAAGCGGATGAATGGAAATATCGTGTAGCTCAGCGCTGAGAATTTCTTCGCATTTTTTTATTTCACCTTCACCAGGAAGAAATACAAGTATATCTCCCTCCTGCTCTTTCACGGCACGCATAACCACACGGGCTGTAAGATCAGGTAATACCATTTCATCGGCATCATTGGTGTAAATAACATCTACAGGATATTGTCGTCCTTTACTTTCGGCAACAGGAGATTTTAAGAGTGATGTAAGTTCAGGAAGATTCAGAGTGGCCGACATGACCAGTATTCTTAAATCGGGACGTAGCACCTGCTGCGCCTCGCGACAAAGGGCCAGCGCCACATCGGCATGAATACTTCTTTCATGAAACTCATCAAAGATAACGAGACCAACATCTTCCAGTGCATTGTCGTGATGAAGCATCCTGGTTAGAATTCCTTCTGTAACTACCTCAATTTTTGTTTTGGATGAGATGCGGTTTTCAAAACGTATCCGAAAGCCAACTGTATCACCAACCTCTTCATTGAGCAAAGACGACATACGCGTTGCAATGGTTCTTGCTGCAAGACGTCGTGGCTCCAGCATGATTATCTTTTTTCCTTCAAGCCAGGGCTGATCAAAAAGTGCTAATGGTAACAGCGTACTTTTTCCGGCACCAGGAGGAGCATTTACAATGAGTGTATTACTAGTGGAAAGGTGTTCCTTTATCTGCGGAATAATTTCGGTAACGGGTAAATCTATTTTAAAAGGGTCGAAAGGCATTAGAAGTGTAAAGGTATAGAGTTTTTTTGCACGAAGTTGATAAAAGATAAATGACAAAAGATTAAAGACTACATGGCTTTTGACACAGATCGCACTGATTTTCTCAGATCAAAAAACGTTGGAAATTAAACACCGTTGCGGCCCTTTGTTTTCCGCTTCAGCGGAAATACATTACTTACCTATAGCTTTGTGAATCTCTGTGGAACCTTTGTGAAGACATGGAATATCCTTTGGTATTTTAAATTGGTATGGCATATTTTTTTTGCATTTCAAGATGTCCATTTTCCGTTTTCCCGCTACATTTTACATTTATAAAAACTAATTTAGCTTATGATCAAAAGCGTCTTTTCATCCATCCTCTTCCTTTTTACTATTTCTGTTTACTCTCAGAAGCCTACCATCCGCACCAAAATCATTGCAAAAGACTTTACTGCACCAGTTGCAATGGAATGTCCTAAAGATGGAAGTAAACGTATGTTCGTTTGTGAACTGAGAGGAAAGATCAAAATTATTAAAGACAGTAAAGTTCTTGAAAAGCCTTTCCTTGATATCAATAAAAAACTCGACGATATCAGTAAAGTGTATTCCGAAAAAGGGTTGCTTGGAATGGCCTTTCACCCGAAATATAAAACAAACGGACGTGTTTTCGTGTATTACAGCGCTCCGGGGACCAAGGGCGAAAATCACAAAAGTATTCTCTCCGAATACAAAGTTTCTTCAGATCCCAATGTGGCCGACGCCGCTTCAGAAACAATTCTTATGCAGATCTCGCAACCAGAATCTAATCATAATGGCGGACAGTTATCCTTTGGTCCTGATGGTTATTTATACATTGGCCTTGGCGACGGCGGCGGCGCGGGTGATCAGCATGGCGCTAAAGGCAACGGGCAAAATCTTGAAACCTTACTCGGGAAAATTATCAGGATCGATGTTAATGGAGAATCGCCCTACACGGTTCCTAAGGACAATCCCTTCGTTTCAAACAAAAATGCAAAATCAGAAATATGGGCCTGGGGTTTACGGAATCCCTGGCGTTTTTCCTTTGATAAAAAAACAAACAGGTTATTTTGCGCTGATGTTGGTCAGGATAAATGGGAAGAAATAAATCTCATTCAGAAAGGAAAAAATTACGGGTGGAGAATTATGGAGGGCAACCATTGTTTTAATCCTTCACAGAATTGTGACCCTAAAAATCTTGAACCGCCTATCGCGGAATATGCGCACGATAAAGGCATTAGTGTTACCGGAGGTTATGTTTACAGGGGAAAGAACATGCCCGCATTTGAAGGTAAATATATTTTCGCCGACTGGAGAGGAAACATGTTTTACCTCGAAGAAACGAAAGGAAAATGGACGCTTAACGACATGGTCATTGAAGGAAAAAAGAACAACGACCTGGATTACGACATCAATAGTTTTGGCGAAGATGAAAACGGCGAAATTTACATTATTGCACAAAAACTAACCGGGAGCTTTGCGTCGAATGGAGTCGTGATGTTGATCGAGCAGGTCAAATAAACTTTGTCGGTTTTTGACACGAATTTCACGAATTAGCACGAATCTGTGTACCTAAAAAATTTCACTGATTAAAATTTCCTTCGGAAATTTCCTTTAGATCTTTGTTTTAGGTGAATTTATCTTTGCGAAACTTCGCGTAATCTTTGCGAGCCTTTGCGAGAAAAATGATTAGTTAATTTGATACGCCCCCGCTGTAACACTCATGGTATTCCTTGTACCACCATCTAAATCAGAAGTATGTTTTGAAGCATCGGCTGTCGCCTGAGCATGAACGAAATTTTTCACCTGCGTTTCTTCAGGTTTTGTGTGCCAGTCGTAATTTTCTTTATCCACAAACAATAATCCTCCACCCGTTCTTACATTGATCCACTTTGTAGCATCGCCGGTGTTAATATCGGTTTTAAGCCAGCAATTGCTGAATGTATATTTTGGCGGAAATGTGGCGTCGTTCTGAAGATCCAATTTTATTTCATTTCCTAAACTTCCGTCAATGATACAATTTCCGAAATAAGCTGAATCGAGCGGTAACACCTGTGTAGATGTATAATTATTGATGAAGAGCAATTCTTTTTCGCGTGCCTTATCTTTTGTCCAGAAGTTAGCGAAAGTACAATGGATGAATGTATACTTTCCTCCCAGAACAAGATTCACACTATGTTCCTGACAATTACTGATAATGTTATTTGCACCGTAAATGTTATAAGCCAATCCGTAAAGTCCCCACAGGCTCATGTTCTGGATCTTTGTATTGGTAATTTTAAGACGACGTGGTGCGCTGAAGTTTGTACCGAGTAATTCGGCCTGAACGCCAATGTATCCGTTTTTAATAATGGCGTAATTGATCTCGTTATTCACACTGCCTTCGTTGATCCAGATCCTGTCCCACTGCCCGGGTTCATCTTTCCAGTCCTCTTCCCTTCTCACTCCCTGAAAAATAACTTCATTTCCTTTTTGTCCAAGCACTTTTAATTCGCCCCCGGTATAAACCCATAACCCTGCTTTATAATTCAGGTAGATTCTTGCCCCGGCGTTAATCGTGAGCTTCTGTTGGTTATACACGACAAGATATCCGTAAATGACGTGCGGTTTATCATTGTTCCATACAGCGTTCTGGGGAAGCGTATCGTTGTTGAGATAAGAATATGGAAGATAAGTTCCGTCTTTAAATTTGATAGCATCGGTCGGGCGGTGATAATAGGCATCTTGTCCCCACGCTTCCAGGTGCACCTTCTGAAGATTTCCGTTAACTGTAAAATCAATTTCGTCCCTGATCACCAGGGGAGAATTCTGATTTGTTGGATTAACGTTTACCTGGATAAAAATGTACATGCTGTCGTGCGCGGCAATTTCAACGTCATCAAAAGAAAGGCCCGAAAGTCCGTCAACATTCAGTTTAAACCCAGAGGTTCCACCGCTTTTAAGATTAATATTGGAAATCTTTACTCTCTGACTGTTATTATTGATAACGCGGATATGGCGGGTGGTTGAACCAATGGTAGTGAACACAGTATCAAACAGCACCGAATCCTGCGAGAAGGCTACAATAGCCGAAGGATCATCGGTAAGCTTGTTTTTCTTGCAGGAAAAAGCATTCAGCAGAACTACAAAAACAAGGGTTATTTTTACAAATAATTTCACTGGTTGCAAATATAAACGGAATAACGGGGAAATTAGTGTGTTGTGGGGAAAACATTACGGCCCGCTTTATTTTTTGTTTAAAAATAGTGAATAATCCTTCTTTCAAAAATCCCTAACTTCGGGGCTCAATTTTGCACCTAAACTAACCCTTAAAACCAACATATTTTATGCCTACAATTAATACCATCATGGCCCGCCAGATCCTCGATTCACGTGGAAACCCAACTATTGAAGTAGATGTTATCACCGAAAGCGGTGTGCTTGGAAGAGCCGCTGTTCCCTCGGGAGCTTCAACTGGAAAACATGAGGCGATGGAGCTTCGCGATAACGACAAAACCCAATACATGGGAAAAAGTGTAAATACGGCTGTGACCAACGTAAACACGATCCTTAACGAAAATCTTTCGGGGCTTTCGGTATTCGATCAGCCATTAATTGATGGCGCCATGCTTGGTATCGACGGCTCTCCAAATAAATCGGTACTTGGGGCTAATGCTATTCTTGGTGTTTCATTAGCGGTGGCTAAAGCTGCGGCGCAGGAAACCGGCCAGCCACTTTACCGTTATATCGGGGGTGTTAATGCCAATTTACTTCCTATTCCAATGATGAATATCCTTAACGGTGGCGCGCATGCCGATAATGGTATCGACTTCCAGGAATTCATGATCATGCCGGTAGGCGCAGAAAATTTTTCAGAAGCTTTAAGAATGGGAACGGAAGTGTTCCATCATCTGAAAGCTGTTCTAAAATCCAAAAAATTAGGAACTAACGTTGGCGATGAAGGCGGTTTTGCTCCAGATTTTAAGAATAACGAAGACGCTATCAAGGCCGTTTTACAGGCCATTGAAAAAGCAGGTTATAAGCCAGGCGAAGATATTTATATTGCTATGGATGCTGCCACTTCAGAATTCTATGATGCGAAAAACAACGTGTACCACTTTAAAAAATCAACCGGCGATAAATTAAGTCCTAAAGAAATGGTAAGCTATTGGGCCGACTGGTGCAAAAAATATCCTATCATTTCGATAGAAGACGGACAGGCCGAAGACGACTGGGATGGCTGGGCGCTTCTTACCGAAAAACTCGGAAGCAAAGTTCAGTTGGTCGGAGACGACCTTTTTGTAACCAACGAGAGCCGTCTTGCAGAAGGTATCAATAAAGGCGTGGCCAATTCAATACTTGTAAAAGTGAACCAGATAGGAACGCTTACAGAAACCATCAACGCGGTGCAACTGGCACAAACCAATTCGTACACTTCGGTTATGAGCCACAGAAGTGGAGAAACAGAAGATACAACCATTGCTGACCTTTCGGTGGCGTTATGCTGCGGACAGATAAAAACCGGTTCGGCGAGCCGTAGCGACAGAGTTGCAAAATATAACCAGTTGTTAAGAATAGAAGAACAATTAGGTACCTCTGCCCGCTATTTGGGGAAAGCCTTTAAATTTGCTTAAAATAACACTAAAATAACTTTGTTTATAAAAGAGCAGATTGTAAATTAGTAGCACAAAATTCACACAACATGGATCCATTAAAAGAAAAGTTCAAAGCTAAAGCCGAGGTTTTAGCATCAGAGATCAAAGACATAATTAAAAATCACGGTGACCTTAAATTAGGAGATATCACTGTAGCGCAGGTATACCAAGGGATGCGCGGAATGGTTGGTATGGTTACCGAAACATCTCGTCTCGATCCTGAAGAAGGGATCCGTTTCAGAGGCTACAGCATTCCTGAACTTCGTAAGGCATTGCCTAAAGCTCCGGGAGGAACTGAACCGCTTCCTGAAGGAATTTTTTATCTTATGTTGGTGGGTGAATTACCAACTCAGGAGGATGTCACTTTCATCACTACTGAATGGGCAAAACGAAATAATGTTCCTAAACATGTATTCGATGTAATCGAAAAACTTCCTGCCGATACACATCCAATGACCCAGTTCGTGGTTGGTGTAATGGCTATGCAAACCGAAAGCGTATTCGCGAAAGCATACGCTAAAGGAATGAGCAAAAAAGAATATTGGGATTATGCGTACGAAGACAGCATGAATCTTATTGCCCGTTTACCACGCATTGCAGCTTATATCTACCGTCGTAAATACAAAGGCGGAGTTCATATTGAACCAGATCATAAACTCGACTGGGCAGCCAACTTTGCACACATGTTAGGTTATGAAGAATTTGACATGAAGCGTTTAATGCGTTTATACCTTACCATTCACGTTGATCATGAAGGTGGAAACGTATCGGCTCATACTACTCACCTTGTAGGTTCCGCTTTATCTGACCCTTATCTTGCTTTCGCAGCTGGTATGAACGGTCTTGCCGGTCCTTTACACGGATTAGCTAACCAGGAAGTTCTTGGATGGATCATGGAACTGAAGGAAACTTTAGGAGGTGGTCTTCCAACAAAAGAACAGATCGCCGAGTATATCAAGAAAACTCTTACCGAAGGAAAAGTTGTTCCGGGTTACGGACACGCAGTACTTCGTAAAACAGATCCTCGCTTTGCAGCACAACAGGATTTTTATAAAACATACATCAAGCACGACGACATTTGTGAAATCGTTCAGATGGTTTATGAAGTTGCTCCTCCGATACTTGAAGGAACAGGAAAAATTAAAAATCCATGGCCTAACGTTGACGCTCACTCCGGAGCATTGCTCGTTCACTACGGAATGCATGAGTATGATTTCTACACCGTGTTATTCGGTGTAAGCCGTGCGCTTGGTGTATTAGCCAGTCTTATTTGGGATCGTGCAACAGGATCGCCAATTGAGCGTCCAGGTTCATTAACAACCGACAATATCAAAGCAAAAATCAAAGCGGCTCAAGCTGCTGCTAAATAAAATATCACTATGAAGAAAGAAGCGGCTGGTAGAAATACCAGCCGCTTTTGTTTTACAGACTACCTATGTTTCTCGCAAAGTCACCAAAGTAAAATGGGTAATGTTCTTCTGCGGCTTCTGCGAATCTTCTGCGTACATCTGCGAGAAACCTTAAGTATACAGAACGAACTCATAAAGATCCGCCTTCTGTGTAGGATAACTGACTTTAAGATCAAGTCCTTCGGCAAGATCCTGTATGATATGAAGTCCTAATGTGGAATGTTTTACTTTTTCATTGAAGTCGAAACCGGGACCATTATCTCCTATCCTGATCAGTATATCTTCATCGCGGTTTAACGTTGCTTCAATAAACATCTGGTAATTACTATTTCCCGGAAGCGCGTATTTAATCGAATTCAGGAAAATTTCACTGATAAGCAAACCCATATGGATAGCGCTCTTGGTTGGCAAACGAAAATCAATATCATCAATCAACATTAATACCGAATTAACCAGGCCAATGTGTGAACGTTTAAACTCGCTCACTAGTTCTTTAATATAATCGGTGAGTTTTATCTCTGTATAATGTTCCGATTGGTACAAGAGATCGTGTATCTTGAGCATTGACATGATGCGCTGCTCGTATTCATCGAAGATGGTATTCGGGTCGGTTGTCTTTCCCTGTTCTTTACTGATACGCAGAAGACTAATAAGGATCGAGAAATTATTCTTTACCCGGTGATTGATCTCCTTGATCAAAAGGTCTTTTTCACGAAGCGCCAGTTCTAACTTATGCTGTACAGCTCTCCGGTGCCTGGCTTCCAGATTAGATGCCAGCACAAGCGAAAGGCTGAAAGCGAAACTTTGTTCTTCTCTTGTAAAGACTTTCTGTACGCTTGTCTTCTCAAAGCACATCACTCCAATTAATTCGCCTGCAATACGAATGGGAATATCCATCAATGATTCTACACCAAGCGGCCTGGAGTAATCCATATCCAGTTCGCGTGTTGATTCATGTGTATGGATATTTTCTACGAGAATAATTTTATTCTCCTCAAGGGCCTTAAAATACCCGGGATAGTTTTTCTTAAGCAGGACACTCTCTTTACGGAACACTTTATTGCGGGAATCATAGTCACCCATTGAAACAAGGGCGCTGTGATCCGAATTCAACAACCAGATGCTGATACGTTCAATACGGAGACAAAAAACAATTCGTTTTGCAAAATCGATCATGATATGATCAATATTCTCTCTCTCTAACCAGTGCACCCTGGAAATATTATCCAGTTCTTCCAGTAAGTTTATCGATCTGTCAAGCATTGTCTATTAAAGTTAAGATTTTATTTCAAAAAACAAACCCGTTAAAGCTTTATGGAGGTAAACCACCGGGCACCATTTTTTATCTAAATGTTTTAAATTCTAAAAGTGAGCGGATTAAAGCGTACCCTTAACCTGGCCGAAGTTGTGTTCTTTGCTTCAGGCGTAATACTTGGTGCGGGTATTTATACCGTTATAGGAAAAGCTGCCGGGGTTGCGGGTAATATGCTTTGGCTCTCTTTCAGCATTACAGCGTTCACCGCCCTACTCTCACTTTTTTCGTACGCTGAGCTGGTTTCTATGTTTCCAAAATCGGGTGGCGAATACTCATTTGTTAAAGAAGGTGTGGGCCTTAAATGGGCTTACGTGGTTGGCACCATGGTTGCCCTGAGTGGTATAGTTTCATCGGCTACTATTTCTATTGGATTTTCAGGTTATTTGTCTGAACTCATAGAAGCGCCAAAACAATTAACCGCCCTGGGAATAATACTTCTTATTCTTGGCATTAACATTCTTGGAATCCGTCACTCGTCCGTGGTAAATATTATTTTCACCATTCTTGAAACATGTGGTTTACTCTTTGTTATTTACTCAGCCAGTGCTTCGTTGGGCGATATTAATTATTTTGAAGCTCCGCCAGACAACATACATGGACTTTTGACAGGTGCCGCCATTTGCTTTTTTGCATTTACAGGTTTTGAAGACGCGGTAAAACTTGCAGAAGAAACAAAGCAACCCGAGAAAAATATCCCAAAGGGTTTATTTATTTCTTCGCTTATTATTACGTGTATTTATCTATGTGTTTCGCTGGTGGTGGTAAGTATGATTCCGTTCGAGGAGTTATCACAATCAGAAAGCCCTTTATCCGATGTAGTTGAAAAACGTTTCGGGCACACCGGAGCAACTATTATTGCATTAGTGGCCCTATTCTCAACTTCCAATTCTTTATTGTCGAATATGCTTGGCTCGTCGCGCGTATTATATAACATCGGAAAAGAAAAAACTGTTTTCAGCTTCTTTGGAAAATTACTTCCAAAACGTAAAACCCCTGTTTATGCATTAATTGCCGCGGCTGTTATAGCATCCCTGTTCTCGTTAATTGGTAATATTGAACAAGTGGCCCTGATCACTAATTTTTTTGTATTTGTCACCTTCATCATCGTGAACCTGACAGTTATTTATTTAAGAATAAAGAAACCCGCTGTAAAACGTCCTTTCCATGTTCCGGGAAATATCAGGAATATCCCGATAATTAGTGTAATAGCTGTTTTAACCCTCCTTGTCATGATCAGTTATACCATTTATGGACTTTTAAGCGGTCATGTAAGCGGTGCACATTAAAGCAAGCTGATTTGTTAATGAATTTGTTTACCTTCGTTACACAAACCCAACATCATGAAAAAAGCATTATTCAGATTTTTCTCAGGTATATTCATAGCAACTGTTTCATTCTTCAGTTTCTCGGCATTTAAAAACCCGCCAAAAAGTAATGGCGATCCAAAAACTATTTATGATTTTAAATTAAAAACGCTCGACGGAGAAGATATCACACTTGCAAAATTCAAGGGTAAGAAAATGTTGCTGATCAATGTGGCCAGCGAATGTGGTTTTACCCCGCAATACAAAAATCTCCAGGCACTGCACGAACAATATAAAGACAAACTTGTTCTTGTTGGATTTCCCGCAAATAATTTTGGTTCACAGGAACCAGGCGGAAGTAAAGAGATCAAAGAATTCTGTACAAAAAATTACGGCGTTAGTTTTCAGATGATGGAAAAGATAAGCGTGAAAGGTTCGGATATGCACCCGCTTTACAGATGGCTCAGTACCAAAGAAGAGAACGGCTCTTGCAGCGATGCTCCAAACTGGAACTTCTGCAAATACCTTATTGACGAAAACGGAAAAGTGATCAAATTTTTTCCAAGTAAAGTTGATCCGTTGAGTAAAGATATTACAGGGTTGTTATAGATTACTTCTTGTCTCTTGTTCCGGTTACACTCCCGGCTCATCGGTCATATAAACAGGATCCTGTTCTGAAGCTGTTATGGTAAGAATTTTATCTCCGGGAGATTTAAATCTGAATTTGGATTTTGATACCCATTCGGCTACTCCGGCAACCGAAACAGTTTCTCCCTCTTCTAAAACGCCTTCTTCATAAGTTATAGAGCGATTCATGCCTAAAAGATCTGTGCTCTTTGCATTGTGTTTTTTGAGATAACGTTTAAGTGTATCGGTCGCGTCGTTTAAAAAGCCTGATGAATAATTCGCGTCTTTTAAAAGATAGGTATTTATCTTTCTTGTTCTTACAACAACAATATGCGGACCTTTTTTCAGGATCACATCACCAGCCTCTTCTTCATCGGCAATCGTATAGGAGCTTTTACCAGAACGGCTCTCAACAAACACATGCCAGTAAGCGCATTTTCTGCCCGACAAAGGAGCGTTAAGTGTAGTTCCAAGAAGCTGAACTGTACCGGTTACTCTAACGCGATCACCGGTTTTAATCTGATCAATATCTTTTTCCTCTGTAGTTTTTAACGCTCTTAGTACCCTTGCCTGCTTTGTAAAATACAAATGATAAATAATAAGACAAATAGCAATTATGACAATGATAACAATGAACGTAGGATTATCCATGCTACCATGTCCATGATGATGAAATCTGAGGGGGAATACCATAATTTGAAATTAATTCGCAAGCACTTTGCATTTATCTTTTGCTTTATTGATCCAGGCCGAGCCAGCGCTTCTTTCCTTCCTGCTCATCTGCTCGCCTTCGTCTACCATTTCAAAAAACACCAGCGCGGCATCTTCTTTTCTTCCTTCGTTTAAAAGAAATTCTCCATAGTGATATCTTGCTTCGTAATTGGAGAAGCGGTGATTTAAAGCCTTGTATTGTTTTTCAGCAAGATCTTTCTTACCTGTTTTCTCCAACGCAATAGCATAAAGAAAATTAGCATGGCTCCTCGAGAAATTAATGTTCTTCTCTATACGCGGAGCCATTCTGACTATATCTTCATAACGACCCACATTATAATACGCCTGTATAAGATTTTTTACAGCGAGTTCATTATCATGAAAAATTCCTGTAAGTCCGGGCTCGTATAATTCAATGGCTTTTTCATTTTGTCCGGCTGCCAGGTAAGCATCGGCTAACGCTACACGATTAGTAAATGTGTTAGAGTATTTGAATTGTTTTTCAAGATCGCTGATCCTGCCTTTGGGATTAATAACATCCCCCACGACACTTTGCACCGAAGATACGTGACGTTTCTGGATCACCTCTGTAAATAAATAGATAAGGCTTCCAATAAAAGGAAGAAATACAATGAGCCAGATCCATTTTTGATCGTTCCCTTTTTTGATGCAATGAAAAACACAAATACCTTGGAGGAAAATAATAAAATAAGAGAAGAAGGAAAAATATTCAATAAGTTCTAACATGATTTATCTCACTAAAACTACGTAAATATAATAAAGTTAATGAATGATCCACAAGAAATCACATTGACAAAACACCTGAAGTTTTAACGATGTAGCCCAATTCTGTAAATAAAATTAAGCCTGGAGGCTTCTCCATAATAAGCGATTTCCTCTTCTCCGATTTTAATGGCGCCCAATCGCTCAATCGCTTTTTGAGAACGCACATTCATAGCGCCAATATAAAATAAAACAGAATCCACGTATTTAAACGCGAGATCCATCATTAATTTTTTGGCTGAAGGATTGTATTTTCCTCCCCAATGGCTCCTTGCAAAAAATGTATAACCAATGGCTACCACTTTTTCGTCTGCTTTATAATCGTAATAACGCGAACTGCCAATAACTTCGTTTGTTTGTTTATCGAGAATAAGATACGCTCCTTTTGATTTGATGGCGCCTTCAAAAAAATTGAGAAACACTTCTCTTTTATAACGGTCCTTATTAGGGTGCTGTTCCCAAACCAGCGGATCGCTTGCTACTTTATACAATAACTCAAAATCTGATTCCTTTAATGGAACCAGTTTTACGATATCGTTTTCTAATGGTTGTTGTAATATAAATTCAGGCATACATCAAATTTTTAACCACAACGCTTGCGCTAAAGCTTCAGCGAAGGCGCATAGACACATAGAATTTATTATTGTCATGAGGAGCCTACAATCAACCCTGCGGGCTTTTCACACAATAGAACCATACCCTTTCAATGTTCATCATTCAACGTTCAACCTATAGGCACCAGTCAATCTCCTCCTTACCCAAATCCTTCAGATAGGCGTTCGCTTTCGAAAAATGTTTACTTCCAAAAAATGCGCCGCGTGCCAGCGGAGAAGGGTGCGCCGCTTCAAGAATAAGATGTTTTGATCCGTCGATTAGCTGCGCCTTTGCTCTTGCATAATTTCCCCACAACATAAATACAACGTGTTCTCTCTCATCGGAAATTAATTTTATAACCGCGTCGGTAAATTGTTCCCAGCCTTTGTTCTGATGACTACCTGCAGTATTTGCTCTTACTGTTAATGTGGCGTTAAGAAGAAATACACCCTGCTTTGCCCAGCCTTCCAGGTTTCCGGTAAAAGGAATTTCACAGCCGCAATCTTCTTTTACTTCTTTAAAAATATTGACAAGGCTCGGTGGTAAACGCACGCCGTCGTTCACCGAAAAACAGAAGCCATTGGCTTGCCCCGGCCCGTGATAAGGATCCTGGCCTATTATAACAACTTTGATCTTATCGAAAGGTGTAAAATTAAATGCGGAGAAAATAAGTTTTCCCGGAGGATAAATGATATTGTTCTTTTTTTCTTCAACGAGAAAACTCTTGAGATTTTGAAAATAATCCTGGTTAAACTCGGCCCTTAAAGGCTTCTTCCAGCTTTCATGTATTTCGGGATCAATCACAGGCGCTACTGGGTGTAGGTTTTAATTTTATAGCTATCACCCGAGTAAAGATAACCATTGAGCAATAATTCCGCAACGCCATCATTATTAATATTTATTTCATACTTGTAAACCAGTCCGCTTAAACCTGAAACCGCTTCTACCCAAAAAGTGGTTTTTTTTGTAGACTCGCTGTAAACCTTAGAGATGTTCTGCAACTTGTAAAGTTGCGATTCAATATTGTTACTCTTAATAATGTTATGCATCAGCATCATGTCCTTAAATGAGAAATTAAAGATCTGGAATGCTTCCACAGATTTTACCGTACCGCTGTCGGAATAAATAATTTTTTTGGCGTCAAAGGTCAATCCTTTTAAATCGGTGAACTGTGCTTTAGCAAAGGAAAGTGTTCCTAAGAATAAAATAAATAGTAATTTTTTCATGGGTTTTGTTTTTGTTTTACCAATGTTAAAATTATACTTTTTCCTGTTTATTCCTAATACGCATTGTTGCGTATATTTTGCTAACTTTGATAAGTAAGCCATAATTTATCAACATGAAAAAACTTATTTTATTCTGTTCAGTATTTTCCCTTTCATTTTTAACTGCACAAAACCGCCAGATCACTTTCGAAACAGGTAACTGGGCTTCTGTGCTTCAGAAAGCTAAAAAAGAAAACAAGCTTATTTTTATTGACGCTTATACTACCTGGTGTGGTCCGTGTAAACACATGGCAAAACATGTTTTCACTAAGGATTCGGTGGCCGATTATTTCAATTCAAAATTCGTGAACTATAAAATGGACATGGAAAAAGGTGAAGGTATTGAATTCGCGAAAAAATACCAGGTAAACTGTTATCCAAATTTATTGTTCATCGACGGTAATGAAAACCTTGTTCACAGGGGCGCAGGCTCTATGGGCACACAGGATTTTATTTCCTTTGCAGGAAACAGCATGAACCCTAAAGAGAATTTCACTGCAATGAAAACCGCTTATGAAAAAACCGGTGTGAATGAAAGTAACATTACCGCTTACATCGATCTTTTGTCTGGCGCTTGTCTTGATCCTTCTGAAAAAGTGACCAGTTACATTAAAACAGTGAAGGAAGAAGATCTCATGAGTCGCACCAACTGGGTATTGATGCGCGATTATGTATCGGATCACCGTTCACGCGAAATGACTTATTTCCTCAAAAATATTCCGGCCTATGAAACTAAATTCGGAAAAGATACCGTAAGTTTAAAACTGGCAGCTTTAGGCGCAAGCTATTTTTCGGACCATGTTAAGGCAGCAACACTTGACAAAGCCGCTTATGAAAAAGCTAAAAAAGATTTCGAAGCCATGAAGTGGCCCAACTCGGAGAAAATTTTATTTGATGCCGATATGCGTGTAAACAAAAAATTTGATAAAGATGCCTATTACAAACTCGCTGCCTCAGGCTTTTTAAAATACAACAACGACAATGCCCCCGCGCTTAATTCCATGGCCTGGACATTCTATGAAAAAGTGACGGATGCTTCACAATTAAAAGCCGGAGTGGAAATGGCCCGACGTGCCAATGAACTTAAAGAATATTATGCTTTTATGGATACTTACGCGGCGGTGCTTTACAAAGCAGGCAATTATTCTGAAGCGGAAAAAATGGCGCTTAAAGCGATTGACAAGGCCAAGCTCGATAAAATGTCGGAAGATGAATACAAAGAAACTTCTGAACTTTTAAAACAGATCAGAACAAAACTTAACTCAAAATAGAAGCTACCTGGCACACGAAAAGTCCGGCGGTTTCGGTACGCAGACGATTCTCACCCAGATCCACTGAAAAAAATCCTTTTGCCTCGGCAAGCTGGGTTTCTTCTTTGGTAAAATCTCCTTCGGGTCCTATTAACACAAGCGTTTTTGTGTTTCCAAATTCCATCGTCTTTATACTTTTTCTTTCAGAGTCAAAACAATGAGCGATAAGATTCTGGTCGAGTTTATTTTTTGAAATAAAATCTGAAAACGAAGTAAGGTCGTTTATTTTTGGAATCAAAGCCTGTAGACTTTGTTTAACTGCGCTTTCAGCGATTTTAATAATACGCTCATGTTTAATGTTAACACGTTCCGAGTTTTTACACTGAATGAACGATATTTCATCGATGCCGATCTCCACACATTTTTCGATCATCCATTCAATACGGTCTATTTGTTTTGTAGGAGCAATGGCAAGATGTAAGTAGTAATTACGTGGCGATTGTATTGTTGGCCCCGCCGTTATAATTGCCGTACATTTTTTTTCGGAAACAAGATCAAGGGTCCCGTCGTAGAAATTTCCCTTCCCATCAATGATACGGATAGGGTCGCCCTCTTTTTTACGGAGCACTTTGGTGCAATGCCAGCTTTCTTCGGGTGTAAGAACCGCGATTTTATCCTGTATAGTAGCAATGAAAATATTCACACACTAAAAATACGTAATTTTGCAATAATGAATTACCTGGCACACTCCTTTTTATCGAACAACCAGCCCGGGCTGATCGTAGGCAATTTTATTGCCGATCATATTCACGGTAACCATTTCGAGAATTTTCCTCCCGAAATTATTGAGGGAGTTAAACTTCACCGGAGAATTGATACGTTTACCGATTCGCACCTGAAGTTCCAGGAAAGCAAACGGCTTTTTTATAACGGTTTTGAAAAGTACAGCGGCATTCTTATTGATATTTATTTTGATCATTTACTCGCTGCCAACTTCCATAACTATTCACAATTAAACCTGGAAGATTATTGCAAAAGCACTTATGATGTATATAATAAGCACACTGAATTTCTTCCACAAAGCAGCGCTGGCTTTCTCGAATATGTTTTAAAGAACAATGTTTACTTTGCTTATTCGTCTATTGATGGTATTGAACGCGTATTATATCATTTGTCGCAACGCATTAATCATGGTGTCTGGCTGAACGAATCGGTAGATATTTTCAAAAAGAATGAAGAACGTTTGAAAGAAAATTTTGACCTGTTCTTTAAGGATGCAATAAAAATGTTCCTCTAATTTTCAGGATACCCCGCATCGATCCAGCATTGAATCTTTGACAGTTCTGATGAACTTAAACTACCTCCTTTTGGCATTTGTCTTTTGTCAACGACTTTCTTTTTAAATTCTCCATTATTGAGGTATTTTCCTAAGCCATCGTATGAATTAAATTTCGGATGGCATTTTGAAGAGGTGCAATTAGCGTCGATAATGGGTTTAATATTTGAGTTGTAAGTAGAGGCTGTTCCGTCACATTGAGGCGCTTCCTCCTTTTTACATGAGAACGAAATAAGCAAACAAATAAAGAATATAACTGATAATACAGAAAGAGAAATTTTCATTTTAAATAGTTTACTTTGTACAAATCTAAATTAAGAAATAAAAATGGAATTCATCAGCGAAGAGCTCCTCAATTACTGTGAAAAATTTACCTCACCTGAAAACGATTTACTCGCCGAACTCAACAGGCAAACACATTTAAAAATAAGTTCGCCAAGAATGCTGAGCGGACATTTACAGGGGCGTTTTCTCTCTTTTATTTCAACACTTTTAAAACCATCTTATATTCTTGAAATAGGTACTTATACCGGTTACTCAGCATTATGCCTTGCCGAAGGGTTAAGTTCCAACGGAAAACTCTATACAATAGATCCTAACGAAGAAACCAACCGTTTTGCTAAACACTACTTTAACCGATCAGAACATAAAAACAAAATAGAATTGCTGCAAGGCGATGCGCAGGAGATCATTCCAACATTAAACCACACATGGGACCTTGTTTTTATTGACGCCGATAAGAGAAATTATTCCGCTTATTTTGATCTGATAGTGGATAAGGTCAGTCCGGGCGGACTCATCATAGCCGATAATGTGCTATGGAGCGGAAAAGTATTGAATAAAGAAATGGATAAGGACACTGAAGCCATCCATGACTTTAACAGAAGAACCAGCAGCGACAGTCGCGTGGAGCCTCTTCTTTTACCGGTGCGCGACGGACTTATGGTTCTCAGAAAAGTTTATGGTTTATAGTTTATGATCTATAGACTATCAACTATTGACTTCCAACATTCATCTACTAAAAGACCCCGTTCATATAATAATCTCAAAAAAAGCGAACCCATTCCTTATATGCCCGTACAATAAGGCAGATAGTTTGATCATCCCCTAAAAATTATTGTCATGATATCCCGGTTCCCGTCTCCAGGATATAAAGTATTAACCTAAAAACAATGACACATGAAAATCTTCAAATTTATTCTGGGCCTCCTTATCGTATTGCTTGCCACAGGCGCTTTCGCACAGGAGGAAATTAACGAAAACAACTGTCTTAACGGGGATGTCGTATTCATAAAAAAGAGCGGTTTTCACAACCAGCACGGAACCGATGAAAAAAGCAAATATAACTTTGCCGGCATCATCTTCTGGGAAAACGGGTATCCAATTGTTTATTTTTCTGATGAGCCGCTGAAAAAGTGTGCCTTATCAGATTTCATCAAAAGCTCGGAAGGAAAAAAGTATGACATAAAACGTCTTATTGATCCTGCCCTTCTTACCAACGAAACCATTAACACCATGCAGGTTTTTGCTACTGCAAAACTGGGCTCAGCCTATGATGCTAAAGAGGCCCTCAACAATGAGGAGTTCTATAACGCCGAATTTGTATGGACCATCTACAAAACCTGCCTGGGAGTTTATCTTTGCGAACCTAAAGAGAATGGAACCGCCTCAGCCGATAAAAAATTCATCGGACATGGTTTAGCAAATAAACATGTTTCGGTAAGAGATATTTACAGGTCTGAGATTCTTCAATAGCCTCACTAATTTCATTAGGATAAATGATCAATGACATATGATAAAAGACTTATCCAGGTCATAAGTCCTTAATCATTTATCTTGTGTCCCAATCGCCTTTAAGGTTTTAGATTTATTCAGATGTTTTTTCTGATGTCAAAAGAAACTTAAAGAAGGATGTTTGCGTATAAAATGCCACCAGCATATCCTTTATGAAGTTATTTACAACACTTTTTACGTTTACCTGTTTAAGTTTCAGCAATACCTGCTTTTCGCAGGAAATCAGTGAAAACAACTGGCAGAACGGCGACATTGTCTTTATCAGAAATCCTAAAATGGTTAGTGCAACAGCTACCACTGACAAGAACAAATTCAACTGCGCGGGTATAATTTTTAAAGAAAACGGTCACGCCATGGTGTATTATGCCGGCGACCCTTTAAAAAAGTGCCAGATCTCTGAATTCATTGCCATGTCGGAAGATAAAAAGTACAGTGTAAAATGGCTCATGGAATCGGCCCTGCTTACTGAAGAAGCTATTAACTCCATGCACACCTTCGCTACAGCAAAACTAGGCACTCCCTACGACGTTAAAGAAAATTTAAACAGCGATGAGTTTTATAATGCTGAGTTCATCTGGAAGATCTACCGCTCAGGTCTGGGCGTTCATGTGTGCGATCCTAAAGAAATTGGAACCGATAAAAAAATTGCATCCAGCGAGGGAATGTCGGGCAGCAACTTCGCCAATAAATATGTCTCCGTAAGGGATATTTACCGCTCAGAATTGCTCGAGTAACGCTCCTGTCCAGCTTTCCTTATTATTTCATTAATTTTCCTATTTTTAGCCTTTAATTAAAGCTAGAACCTATTCTTTTTTATGGACTTAGAGTTTAACAAAAATGATGATAAAATGCGCCTTCTCATCAGTCAGATGGAGCAGCGTTTACAGAAGATCTATCTTGGCGGGGGAAAATCACGCATTGACAAACTTCACGAACAGGGAAAAATGAGCGCCCGCGAGCGTATCGATTTTCTTCTCGATAAAAATACACCACGTGTTGAAATGGGAGCCTTTGCAGGTTATGAAATGTACGCCGAGCATGGCGGTTGTCCTGCAGGTGGGGTTGTTATTGTTATTGGTTATGTAAGTGGCAAACAATGTATCGTGGTTGCAAACGACGCTACAGTTAAAGCAGGAGCCTGGTTCCCAATTACAGGAAAAAAGAATTTGCGCGCCCAGGAAATCGCCATGGAGAACCGTCTCCCGATCATTTACCTGGTTGACAGCGCCGGGGTTTATCTTCCCTTACAAGATGAAATTTTCCCTGATAAAGAACATTTCGGAAGAATTTTCCGTAACAACGCCGTAATGAGCAGTCAGGGTATTTTACAGATTGCCGCTGTTATGGGCAGTTGTGTAGCAGGCGGGGCCTATCTTCCCATCATGAGCGATGAAGCCATGATCGTAGATAAAACAGGGTCTATTTTTCTTGCGGGAAGTTATCTTGTGAAAGCCGCTATCGGCGAAAATATAGACAATGAAACTTTAGGAGGCGCCACCACACACTGTGAAATAAGTGGCGTTACCGATTATAAATGTAAAGATGATGCCGATTGCCTTACACGTATCCGCAACATCATGAGTAAGGTTGGCGATTACGAAAAAGCGGGTTTTAACCGCGAAACTCCGGCCCTTCCGAAAAAAGATCCAAAAGAAATTTACGGTATCATTCCTGATACACGCGACAAGCAATACGACATGCACGAGATCATTGAACGCATTGTTGATAATGGCGATTTCGAAGAATACAAAGAATTATACGGCCAATCCATCATTTGCGCTTACGCGAGGATAGACGGCTGGGCCGTGGGAATTGTTGCTAACCAACGTAAAGTGGTAAAAAGTAAAAAAGGCGAGATGCAATTTGGCGGTGTAATTTACAGCGACAGTGCCGATAAAGCGGCGCGTTTCATAATGAACTGTAACCAAAAAAAGATCCCTCTTGTGTTTTTGCAGGACGCGACCGGGTTCATGGTTGGGTCGAGAAGCGAGCATGGAGGAATTATAAAAGATGGAGCCAAATTAGTGAACGCTATGAGCAATTCTGTTGTTCCGAAATTCACCATTATTATTGGAAACAGTTACGGGGCCGCTAATTACGCTATGTGTGGAAAAGCTTATGATCCCCGTTTAATTGTTGGATGGCCAACGGCGCAGGTGGCGGTAATGGGCGGGGCCCAGGCAGCAAAGGTTCTTGTGCAGATTGAAGTGGCAAGTCTTAAGGCAAAGGGAGAAGAAATTACAACGGAAAAAGAAACCGCTTTGTTCAATAAAATAAAGGATCGCTACGATTCACAAACCACACCTTATTACGCGGCTTCAAGAATATGGCTCGACGCCATTATCGACCCTCTTGAAACTCGCAAAGTAATAAGCATGGGAATTGAAATGGCTAACCACTCCCCTATTACCAAACAATATAACGTAGGCGTACTGCAAACTTAAAACAATTTATCATCCCCCTTCACGTTTACGAACATAGTAAATGAACGAAGAAAAAGTACTGAAACAGATTAAAATCAACGAAGCAACTGTTAGCCTCCGTTCCGACGGAATTATCACCGTATTGTTTCACAAGAACATTGTGCTTGACCTTGCGCTTCAAATGCTGCTGCTTAATATTTATAATAAAATTGCGGACGGAAAAAGATATCCTTTTCTTTTTGAAGCATCGAGTGGTGTAAAGATCACGAAAGAAGCCAAAGAAAATGCCTTGAGAATTGAATCGCAGGCGCCAGGGTCGGCTTACGCTGTTATAGCCCCGTCGAGAGCTTATCAGTTGGTAGCTAATTTTTACCTTACTATAAAAAAGACACAATCTCCTTACAAGGTATTTATGACAAGAGAGAAAGCGATTGAGTGGTTGAAAGGTTTTCTGTAAAGTTAATTCGCTTCGGAAATAAACCAGTCGTTTTCGAACTTACATTTAAATTCGGGATCAAGTTTGATATAAGTGATCTTAGAACGTTTTTTGATCCAGTCCTTTACCTGCTTTTTGTTTTTGTCGCTGGTAGCCATCGCAGAAATCTTCTGGTAATCGTCTTTCATATTCAGTTTATGAGGATCAATCCTGTTCTTTAACTTCACAATTCTGAAGCCCGGTTTACCGTCAACAGTACTTACAAATTGCATAGGTTTGCTGATCTCGCCCACCTTCATAGCATTGAGCGTTACAATGATCTTTTCATCTACCTGGCTCAGGTCTTCATTATCAAATTTTGTACTCGCTGTTGCAGGATTCACCATAAGTCCGCCGTTTTGTTTGGTATCTCTGTCATCGCTGTATCTGCGGGCAGCTTCTTCGAAGGTAACTTCTCCTGAATTGATTTTGTTAAGAATGGTATCAAGCTGTTGTTTACTTCTGAAGAAATCGGCGTTAGTCATTTTAGGAATAACCAGGATATGACGAAGATCGAGTAATTCACCTTTTCGCGCTTCCAGCATAATGAAATGATAACCGTATGATGTTTCGAACACGTTGGAGATCTCGCCATTCTTAAGTTTAAATGCTGTAGCTTCAAATTCCGGAACCATCATACCTCGCGCCACATTCGGAATAAACCCGCCGGCATCTTTAGAACCAGGATCATCGGTATAAAGTTTGGCTTTAAACGACATTTTTGAAGGATCTTTTATAACCTCCTGCCTGATCTCTTCAAGTTTATCTTTCGCTTCTTTTTTAGCTTCTTCGCTAAATGTAGGGCGTTTTACAATTTGCTGAAGTTCAACTTCTGAATTAATTAAAGGAAGACTATCCGTAGGAATAGTTTTATAAAATAAGCGTACTTCTGCGGGTGATAGTTTTACATCTCCTGTAATTCTTCCCTGCATTTTCTGGGCAATGAGTTGTTCCTGTACTTCGGGACGAAAATCATCTTTAAGAACATTTGTTCTTTTGCCATAAAATTCTTCCAGTTTTTCTTCGCTTCCGAATTGCTGAATGAAGTAAGCCATCCTGCGGCTGAGTTCTGTTTCAACTTCCTGATCACCTACCACAACACTATCCCTATCGGCCTGCGCTATCAGTAATTTTTTGAACAATAATAATTCAAAGGCTTTGCATTTATCCAATGGCATTTCATTTTTTTCCTGTTCCACCATGGCGTTTTGCAGATCGCTGTATAACACAGGATATTTTCCAACAACACCAATAACTTTATCCAGTACTTGCTGCTGCGCGTTCGATTTCTGTAAAAAAAGTACCATTATGATTAATGGTAATGCAATACGTTTCATCATAAGGAGTAAAAATAAAGAAATATCAGGAGGTAGAAGGGCTTAAAATCTTAAAAAAATACAAATAGAAGCAAGATTAAAGAATCAGGACAGGATCTATGAAAAAAGACAAAATGTCTTTTTTCATCAGTCTTATATCTTGAGTCTTGTATCCTGGCTCTATTTACCCGAACTGCTTCACATCGGCAGCCGAAATTTCTTTTCCACCGAGAATAATGAGGCGTTCAATAACATTTCTGAATTCGCGGATATTACCCGGCCAGCCGCGGCTCTGAAGGGCCTTAACAGCATCTACAGAAACAACTTTTTTAGCGATCCCCATTTCTTCACAGATCATTTCTGAAAAATATTCTGCCAGAATAGGAATATCATCCTTGCGCTCATCGAGTGATGGCACGTGAATGGGAATAACAGCCAGACGGTGAAATAAATCACGACGGAAACTTTCTTTTTCTATCTCTTTTTCAAGATCCTTATTGGTAGCAGCTACAACCCGAACGTTCACTTTAATTTCCTTATCGCCCCCTACCCTTGTAATTTTATTTTCCTGGAGTGCACGCAATACTTTGGCCTGGGCGCTAAGGCTCATGTCGCCGATCTCATCGAGAAATAAGGTTCCGCCTTCCGCCAATTCAAATTTGCCTTTGCGTTGAGCGACGGCGCTGGTAAAAGAACCCTTTTCATGGCCGAACAATTCACTTTCGATCAGTTCAGAAGGAATGGCAGCGCAGTTTACTTCCACAAGGGGCCCGCCTGAGCGGTTACTTTTTTCGTGGAGCCATTTTGCTACTAATTCCTTCCCACTTCCGTTGCTGCCTGTAATAAGAACTTTAGCATCGGTTGGGGCAACTTTTTCGATCATGTCTTTTATATGCTGAATGGCAGGCGAATTTCCAACCATATCCACGGTTTTAGTGATTTTTTTCTTGAGCACTTTTGTCTCTGTAACAAGCTCGCCTTTTTCCAGGGCGTTACGTACACATACTAACAGGCGGTTAAGGTCGATTGGTTTGGCAAGATAATCGTAGGCGCCCTTTTTCACTGCATCTACGGCAGTTTCAATGGTTCCATGTCCGCTCATAATAATGATGGAACTCTGAACCTGGTTCTCGATCAGTTTTTGCAGAAGCTCTATACCATCAAGCTTTGGCATTTTGATATCGCTCAGAATAATATCGTAATTATTTTTGAGTGACATGTTAAGGGCCATGTTTCCTTCTTCGGCTTCTTCGACCTGGTGTTTTTCAAATTCTAAAATTTCTTTGATAGAACGACGGATCGCTTTTTCATCGTCGATAACTAAGATTTTTGCCATAATTTATTTTAATTCAAAAGTTCTTAAATTCAAAAGTCAAAAGTAGCATTTCTTATTAAGTTCAACAGCTTTAGACTTCTGGCTTAATAATTTTTGACTTAGTCTGACTTACCTGCCTCCCTGCTTCGTAATAAAATCCACCAGCGCGCCTTCCTTGAGAGAATATGTGGACACTCTCATTTTTTCCAGATGAAATTGTTCCATTACAAAATCAATGAGAATGCACGAAACAACGATCATATCAAAACGCATTGGCGTAAGGCCCTTTACCTGCTTCCGTTGCTCGAGTGTTGATGATTTTACAATCTGCGACACTTTATGATATGCGGGAATATTTATTTCATAACCCGTTTTTGAATCCGTTAAAACTTCACCTCCCAACTCACCGTGGATCATTTCTACAACAGAATCAAAAGCTCCTGAGGAGCCAATTAGTTCTGAAGGAATATATTTTTTAGAAGCGATAAAAAGTGGTGTGAGATTTTCCTTCAGATAATTTTTTATCTCTGTAATTTCCTGCCCGGTAACAGGATTAGAAGGATCGAAACGCTGCAATAAACGTGCCGCGCCCAGATTAAAACTTTGTTTCCAGAAAATTTCTTCTTTATCGGCCAGGATAAATTCCGTGCTTCCTCCGCCAATATCCATAATGAGCGAAACAGAATTATTCATTTCTACAGCCTCACGGTTACCGAGATAAATCAATTCGGCTTCTCTGTTTCCGTCAATGATATCAATTTCAACACCGGTTTCTTTTTTAATAACATCCACCAGTTCTTTGCCATTAGACGCGTCTCTTACTGCCGAAGTTGCAAAAGCCATGATTTTATCAACGTTATGGTTTTTTGCATGTGTACTGAAGATTTTCAACGCGTTAATTCCTCTCTGAAAAGGAAGCTCCGCAATGAAGCCTTTGTTGATGGCGCCTTCGCCAAGTTTTACCGGAATCCTGGTACTGAAAACCTTCTGGTATTTTCCGTTTTCTTTTGTGTCTGCAATGAGCAAATGAAACGTATTTGTACCACAATCTATAATAGCTAGTCTCACTGTTTAAAGATACTCAAATATTTAGCCAATCCTTTTGTTTTTTAGGCGAAATATTATATTTTTATATAATCTAATAACAACACAAACACATGAAAAAAACTCTACTGGCATTAAGTATTTGCAGCTGCATTAATTTTCTGACGGCACAAACCGTTCATAAAGATTATGTAGATGGTCAGGTCTATGTTAAGTTCTACACGGGCGCGTTGAAAAGCGTTGCAAAAGAAAATCCCAATAATATTCCCGTTTCAAAGCTTACCAGTATTAGTAAGATTCTTACAAAATATGGTGTTACGAAAGCATACAAGCCTTTTTACCAGGCCGATGATGACGCTCGCCTCCCATATATTCTTAAATTAGAATTTACGCAGAAAAATAATGTAAATGCGCTTATCAATGAATTACGGTATGCCGGTGGAATTGAATACGCTGAAAAAGTGCCGTTAATGAAACTGGATGCTACGCCAAACGATCCTTCATATGGTTCACAGCCATTTCTTACACAGATCAATGCGCCTAACGCTTGGAATGTGTTTAACGGAAATTCAAATATCACTGTTGCCATTGTCGACAATGCCGTAAAATATTCTCACACCGATCTTATCGCCAATACCTACACCAATGCGGCAGAAGCTGCAGGAACAGCCGGTGTTGACGATGACGCGAACGGTTATATTGATGATATCAACGGGTATGACGTTGCTGATGGAGATAACAATGCCATTCCAACCAACAACGCGATGAACCACGGTACACATTGCGCCGGTATTGCCGGAGCGCGTACAGATAACGCTGTTGGAATTGCTTCAATTGGATGGAACCTCAAGATCATTCCTGTAAAGTGCCAGACAGATGGGGGCTCTACAACGGGTATTGCCAATGGTTACGGTGGAATTATTTATGCTGCAAAATGTAAGGCCCGCGTTATTTCCTGTTCATGGGGCGGCGCTGGAAGTTCGGCCGCTGAACAAACTGTTATTGATTATGCCTGGAACAAAGGCTCTATCATTGTTGCCGCAGCAGGAAATGACGGAAACAATGTTCTTCACTACCCCGGAGCTTATACCAATGTGTATTGCGTGGCTTCGGTAAGTTCATCCAACGTAAAATCTTCTTTTTCATGTTTTGGAACAACCACCAATGCCTGGGTTGATATCGCCGCACCGGGAGAAAATATTTACAGTACTTTACCAAATGCCGGTACAGGAACCTATGGTAACCAATCAGGAACATCGATGGCTACACCACTGGTAGCGGGTTTATGCGGACTGATGTTATCGAAGTGTTCTTTCATGACACAAACCGACGTAATTAACTGTATCAATAATACGGCAGCTAATATTTATACTATAGCTGCCAACTCAACTTATGCAACTAACCAGCAATTAGGAAAAGGTCGTATAGAAGCTTTCGCAGCAATGAATTGTGCCGCTGGGTTTTTAACTATTCCTCCGGTTGCTAACTTCTTTACATTAACAAGAGTTACTTGTCCTAATACACCAATCGCTTTCCAGGATAGCTGTCTTTATGCACCAACCAACTTTACATGGACCTTCCAGAGCGGCACTCCTGCAACATCAACCTCTTCGGCACCAACTGTTCAGTGGTCAACCCCGGGAACTTATTCAGTGGGGCTCACTGTTTCAAACGCGAACGGAAGTAACAGTACTACAAAAATTTCTTACATCACAGTAACAAATCCAATCGCATTGCCATTGGTTGAAGGTTTCCAGACTTTACCGTTCCTTCCAAACAACTGGAGCTCATTCAATATCGGTAACGATAATGTTTATTGGAACCGCCAGACAGGTATTGGAGGATTTACGGTGAATGCTTCTGCAGCCTGTGCCAGATTTGACGACTATAACATTGATGCCGGAGGTGAAAGAGATGAAATGCGCACTCCGAAATATATTTTCACAAATGTTGTTTCTGCACGTTTACGTTTTGATGTAGCTTATCGCCAGTATGACAACCAATATTCAGATACTCTCCAGGTGAAATTATCTACCAATTGCGGAACAAGCTGGACGAGCATTTACATGAAAGGCGGAAGCATCTTATCAACTGTAGCAGGAACACAGCAAACAACACAATTCGTTCCTACCGCAACGCAATGGAGAAGAGATTCAATTGACATTTCTGCTTTATCGGCCGGACAAGGAAATGTAATGATGTCGTTCGTTAACCGTGGTTGGTACGGACAATCCATGTACGTTGACAATATCAACCTGGCATTCCCTACTCCTACTACCAATTTTAATCAACCGGCTGCCACATGCGCCGGAGCCTCGGTTACAATGACCAACTCTACAACAGGCGCGGCATCGTATACCTGGAGTTTCCCGGGCGGAAGCCCTGCTACTTCAAATGCAACAAACCCTGTAGTATCTTATCCGTCTATTGGTGTTTATACCATTACACTAAACTCGCAGAACGGAACCACATTTGCTTCAACAACTAAAACCATAAACATTACAAGTGGTACAGCTATTACAGCAAATACACCAACAATTTGTGCCGGATCACCTGCTACAATTACAGCGGCGGGAGCAACAACCTATACATGGAGCACTGGACCTAATACGGCCAGCATTTCTGTTTCTCCTACAGTAACTACAACTTACACGGTGAACGGAACAAGCGCAGGATGTATCAGTACAAAAATTGCAACTGTTGTTGTAAATCCGATTCCTAACGTAACAGTAAATAACCAGACTATTTGTCCTGGCGGAACTGCTACCATTACAGCTGCGGGAGCCACAACTTATTCGTGGAACACTGGTTTCACCGGAAATCCGCTACTTGTTTCACCGGCTTCAAATACAGTTTATACTGTGATCGGAAACAGCCTTGGTTGTACCAACTCAAAAACAGTAAGTGTAAACGTTGGTTCATCACTTTCGGTTTTAATTACGCCAAGCCAGCCAACAGTTTGTGCAAGCGGTGCTGCTACATTAACAGCGAGTGGCGCTACATCGTACACATGGAACACAGGATCAAACGCAACATCTATTGTTGTTAATCCTGCTCTTACAACAACTTATTCTGTAATTGGTTCTAACGGAACCTGTAGCGGAAACAACACTTCAACAATGACAGTTGTTCCTACTCCTTCATTTGCATTGGCCTCATCACCTTCAAACAGCATTTGCCAGGGTAACACAACTACATTGACTGCAAGCGGATTCTATACTTCGTTTGTATGGACAGCTCCTACAACGACTGCAACATCAATCGCAGTGAATCCAACCTCGAATACTTCTTACACAGTAACCGGAAACGGACCTGGAGGATGTACAACTAATAGTGTTGTTGCTGTAACTGTTAACTCACTTCCTTCTGCTGCTCCGTCAAGCACCGACGCTACATGCAGCAATTGTCCTAATGGCGCAATTAATGTTGTTGCTTCAGGTGGCACGGGTCCTTACACGTACAGCTGGAATCCTGGTGGAAACAATACTGCTTACGTTTTTGGAGTGGTACCAGCCTGTTACACGGTAACAATAACAGATGCCAATATGTGTTCTTCAAGTCAGTCGACCTGCGTAGGTTTCCCTACAGGATTAACGATAAATACAACTTCCGGCGAACTACGAATCTTCCCTAACCCCGCGCAATCTGATTTAACGATCGAGTATGCGGGATCTGAATTTGGATTTACATTGTATAACAGCATAGGACAACTTATCGTTGAGAAAAACAACAATAAAGATGTAGCTGTTTTACAGGTGAGCCAATACGCTAAAGGCATTTATATGATCGTGATTGAAAAAGGAAATGACAAGATCATGAAAAAATTAGTGATTGAATAGCCACTCCCGGTAAATGCACAAATTAATAAAGAGCTCTTCGGAAACGGAGGGCTTTTTTCATTTCTCTTCGTTTGATAAAAGATTTATGATAAACGATTAAAGACAGATCATTTATCTTTTGTTATTTGTCCTTTATCCTGTTAAAGTTCCATTCTCGTTTGCGGCACAACAGAAACATCTGAGAATTGTTTCTTCTGGAATTTATAAAAGGCCGTAACACCTATCATTGCCGCATTATCGGTGCAATATTCAAATTTGGGAATGAAACACTTCAGATTATTTTCTTCAGCCATTTGTTTCACCTGCGAACGTAATTCGGAGTTAGCAGAAACGCCTCCTGCAATAGCGAAGTATTGAATGCCGGTTTCTTTCAGAACCTTTTTTGCATTCTTCAATAACACGTTAATGAGATGATGCTGATAAGAAGCGCAGATATCTTTCAGATTTTCCTCAATGAAATTTTTGTTCTTGTGCATTTCATTCTGAACAAAATACAGGAAAGAAGTTTTTATTCCACTAAAACTGTAATCGTGTCCCGGAACGTTCGTTGTCGCGAATCTGAACTTAGTGCGATCTCCTTCTTTTGCAAGTTTATCAATGAGGGGTCCTCCCGGATAAGGCAATCCAAGTATCTTGGCCGCTTTATCAAATGCCTCGCCTACCGCATCGTCGATAGTTTGTCCTAATATTTCAAAATCAAGATGATCGTTTACTTTTACAAGCTGCGTATGCCCACCGCTGACAGTAAGACATAGAAAAGGAAATCCAGGCGCTACATCATTTTCTTCCTCAATAAAATGAGCGAGTATATGCGCCTGCATATGATTTACTTCTATTAACGGAACATTAAGCGCGAGTGATAGCGATTTAGCGAAAGACAATCCAACAAGAAGGCTTCCCATGAGGCCGGGACCAGATGTAACTGCGACGGCGTTGATCTCCGTTAATTTTATATTAGCTTTTTTTAACGCTGCTTCCACAACAGGGACAATGTTCTTTTGATGATCGCGGCTGGCCAGTTCGGGAATTACACCCCCGTATTGCTCGTGAATACTCTGATTGGCGGTAATGTTAGAAAGAACATGATTATCTATAAGAACAGCACAGGAAGTGTCGTCGCAGCTGCTTTCTATCGCTAAGATGTATGTGCCCGTTTTTTGCAATTTTTTAAACCTGCGTTCTGCTTTTTGACTTATCTTTATAGCAAGTCCTTATGCTCCGCAAAATTACAAGAATATTATTGAAAACGACCGGCATTTTGTTTTTGCTGGTGATAATTCTTGCCGTTGCGCTTTATTTTGGTGTGCAATCCTATAGCTTTCAGACCTGGCTCGGAAAAAAAGTAGGAAATTATATGAGCGATGAGTTGAACACGAGCATTTCCATCAATAAGATCCAACTCGATTTTTTTACAAAAGCAAGACTTGAGGGTGTTTATGTTACCGACCTTCATAAAGACACATTACTCACCGGCGATCTTTATGTAGACATTAAGAACTTTGATTACAAAAAGAAAAAACTGACGCTGGAGAAAATCATCTTCAGCAACATTTCTACGAAACTTATTACTTACAAAGGAGATTCAACGCTCAACTACCAGTTCATGTACGATTACTTTGTAGGCGGTGAAACTACCGATACGAGTAAAAGCGAGCCATGGGATGTAAAATTGGTGGATATTATTTTTGACAATGTAGGCTTTGCTTACAAAGATGAGAACGCCGACACCAAGGTGACACAGAACATGAACTTCAGTAATCTTGCATTCAGGAAAACTTCAGGGAAATTTTCCAATCTCAAAATAAACGGAGATACGATCAACGTTAATATTTCGGGATTCACTACTAAAGAACAATGCGGTTTTGAACTTACCAATCTCACCACAAAAGCGCGTATCAGCAGTAAGGAGCTAAATATGGGGCGGCTCTATCTGCGAACACCAAACACTTTACTAAAAGGCAAACTCTCATTTAAATACAACGAATGGAACGATTATTCTGATTTTCTCAATAAAATAAAAATCAATAGTGAACTTGAAGATCATACTCATGTATCGTTCAAAGACATTGCCGCTTTTACTTCTGAACTTAACGGATTAAACGAAACCATTTATCTTTCGGGAAGAGTAAAAGGTTATGTAAGCGATCTGAGCCTGAACGACTTTAAATTACGATACGGAAAGTACACTCAATTCAACGGTAACCTTACCATCAGCGGTCTACCAGATTTTAATAATAGTTTTCTTCATTTCGACGCCAATGTAATTTCAACGAATTATAAAGATCTTCAGCAAATTCCTTCCTACCCTTTCACCGAAGGAAAAAAACTGGAACTACCAAAACAGGTCGCGCAATTCGGAACCATTAGTTACAAAGGAAAATTTGATGGTTTCGTTGGAGACTTTACAACGTATGGATCATTTAAAACCGCGCTTGGAAACATGAGCACCGACCTTAGTATTAAACTCGGAGAAAAAACCGACGATATAAAATACAAAGGGAAAATAAAAACGCAGAATTTCAATCTTGGTGCATTGTTCGGGGCACCACAATTAAAATCGCTCACCATTAATACTGAAATAAAAGGCAAAGGACTTTCCTTAAAAGCTATTCAGGCCGAGTTGGAAGGACACATCCTGAATGTAACCTACGACAAGTACGATTATAAAAATGTTTTATTAAACGGAAGCATCAAAGAAAAAGTATTCAACGGTATGGTGATGAGCAAAGACCCGAATGCCGACTTTGATTTTAACGGCAGTATCAATTTCCAGAAAAAAGTCCCGGCCATGGATTTTATTTCTACTGTTAATCATCTCGACCTGAAAAAACTTGGATTTACAAAGGACTCAGCCATTTTCTCAACACAGATCCTTATTATTTTAAATGGTGATAATGTAAATAACCTTACCGGAGATATTAACTTTGACAATACCATTTATAAAAACGGAAAAAAAGAATACAAGTTCAGTACGTTTGACTTAAAACTCGACCAGGCTACCGACGAAAAAAACATTAACATAAACTCCAGTTACTTTAATCTTGGTGTAAACGGAAAATTCAACATTACCAATCTTCCACCGGCATTTAATCAATTCCTGAGTTCATACTATCCTGCATTCTTTGAAAAGAACAAAGGGAAAACAGTTTACAGCGACGCATTCAAATTTAAACTCACCATAAAAAAATTCGATGTTATCCGCGAATTATTTGTCCCTGACCTGATGGTGAGTCCGGGTACAATTTTCGGGGGCGAATTTGATGTAACCAAGAATCTTTTCAACATTAATTCCAAATCAGACTCCATTCGCTATGGTTCATTGAGATTTCATAACAATGTGATTGAATCGTATTCGCAGAACAACAAAATAAATCTTGTATTTAAAGGAAGCGATATACAGTTAACCGACAGTATTAAACTGAACAATTATTTCATGTATTTTGTTTCGAAGGACAAGGACACAAAATATAATCTTGAATGGAACAACAGAACCAAACCTGAAACAAAGGGTAAGATTGCCGGGAAAGCATCGTTCAGTAATAATTTAGCAACCCTCAACTTTGAAACGTTTTATATCACAGCAAAGGACACCACCTGGAACCTTACAACTTCTAATCCTACTATTGTTGACACAAACGGCGTGCTTGTAAATCCACTGGTATTTGCCAATGGCGATCAGTCCATTTCCATTGCCGGAAACCTGAGTGGCAAGCCGCAGGATAGTCTCGTTATAAAAACTTCTAACGTCGTTCTTCACCAGTTCAATCCATTACTTTCTTCCATTAAACTAAAGCTCGAAGGAAATCTTACAGGGAATGTAGTGTTGAACAACTCGAAAAATTTCACGTTCAACAGCGATTTAAATTTCAAGGGGTTAAAAATTAATGGCAACACACTCAACATTCTTTCGCTTAAGACAAAAAATATTCCAGAAGAAAAAAGTTTTTATCTCAATGGATACACCTCACTTGGCCTCACAGATTTTACCGGAGAACTGGCGAAGAATATTTCTTTCAGCGGCTATTATTATCTCGATAAAAAAGAAGAAAGCATTGATATTGATTTCGGATGTACCCCAGCCAACCTGAAACTTCTTAACCCTTTTCTTGAAGGAATACTAACCATTAACAACGCCCCTGTTTCGGGGAAAGGAAAAATTCACGGAACGCCCGACAACCTGAAAATAGATGGTAAACTGAAAATATTTAAAAGCGAGATCAAAGTAGATTACACTAACGTAACTTATCAGATAGAAGGTGACGTGGAGATCATGCCCGACCAGATACGTTTCTCAGACTTGCTCATGAAAGAAATTATTCCTACGGCGAAAGACAAGGGATTAAAAGCCACGCCACAGGGAACCATTAACGGAAACATCTTCCACAACAATTTCAGCAGGATACAGTTGGACTATGATGTTACCTACAGGAACATGCTTGTTCTGAATACAACACAAAAAGAAAATAAAACATTCTACGGAAAAATTTACGGATCAGGAAATGTTGGTATCTGGGGTTTCCTTAACAATCTGCATATGCAGGTAAGAGATACAACCACAAAAGGCTCTAAATTCTTTTTACCGCTGGATGGCCCGGAAGAAGTAGATGAAAGCGATTTTATCACCTTTGTAAAAAAGGATACAGCCAAAGCAAAACCCGACGATCCCCTAACCGGCTTTAATCTTGAAATGTTTGTGACAGCAACACCCGACGCGCAAATGCAGATCATACTCGATAGCAAATCAGGAGATATGCTGAACGTGCAGGGACTTGGCGATTTACGTTTACAGATAAATACGCTTGGTAAATTTGAAATGTTTGGAGATTACATCATGACGAACGGGGATTATTTATTCACCCTTGAAAATGTGATCAATAAAAAATTTGATATCGACGCGGGAAGTAGCATCAGCTGGAGCGGCGATCCTTTAGCCGCGCAAATTGATATTGTTACCAGCTACAGGCAACGCGCTTCTGTGGCGCCTCTTTTGAATGACACGAGCGGCGATTACAGGGGACGCGTACCGATTGATTGTAAATTAAAAATATCTGACAAATTATTTTCACCTGACATTGATTTCGCTATTGATTTTCCAACGGTTGACGCGACTGCAAAATCGAGAATACAGAACGTACTTGCCGATGAAGCTGAATTAAACCGACAAGTATTTTCGTTTTTATTATTCAGAACATTTGTGACACCGGCTATTTACAATAATAACAGCGGTGGTGTAACAGCTGGTGGCGCCGCGGCTTCCACCGGAAGTGAAATGCTCAGTAACAGATTAAGTTCGTTCCTCAACAACTATGTAGGAAATCTGACGGGACTAAATGACCTGGAAGTTGGCTTGAATTACCGCGCCGGATCTAATACTGGCAACGAAGTGGATCTTGCATTAAGCAAACAATTATTCAACAATAAAGTTTCTATTGACGGAAACTTCGGCGTGAACAACAGTCAGACTACAAAAAACTCAAGCGGTATCATTGACGTGAACATTGAATATAAACTTACCGACGATGGCCGTTACCGTGTGAAAGGTTTTAACCGGAGTAATGACGTGAACCAGGTTGCTACGAGTGGTGGTCCGTACACGCAGGGAATTGGTTTATTTTACCGTGAAGAATTTGAAACAGTGAACCAATTATTCACTCGCTACTTAGCGAAGCTGAAAAAGAAAGACACTAAAAAGGAAGAAAAAGTTCCGAATAATTAATTTTCATCATTAAGAGCCACACCCAGAACTTTTGTAGCGAGCAGATCTTTGCTCAGATAAAAATGATACGTGTTATAGTATTTCAGATCGGTTGATTTCATTTCGGCCCATAGTTCAACTACCGGCAACTCCACATCAGCCTGAATTTTAACAAAAGTAAACCCAAGTATTTTAAGATGATCCTGTTTTCCCATAATAGAATCATTTTTTTTAAAAAGACCTATTAGTACGTCCGCATCGCCACGTGAGAGACGAGTGGTATCATAATAATTATAAAGCTTATCGTACTTCATTTCTTTTACATCGGCAAGATAATCCTGCGCCACCTTAATATGTGCATCCAGATTTTTAAGATCATTGATGCCATAAACATGCCTATAGGTTTTCCCTTTGCTGTCAATCATCACTTCAATCTGCTCGGCTTCACCAATGTCTTCCTTTGAAAGATTATCGTACAAAAGTTTGGACGAAAGTGAAGCTACATGCGTTTTAGAATAATCCTTTTCATCTATCACGGCCACATCTTTCATTCTTAATGTAATCTGATTAACATCTCTACCAGCATCAACAAGTACAGACGTTTCTACCGTAATAGATTTTGCCTTAAAGATCGCTCCAACGGGCCCGGCCCCTTTCTGGAGATTATTGTTTTTTCCACAACTGAAAAGAAGCAGGAGTAAAGGGAGAATGAACAGTTTTTTCATAATAATTTAAGGATACAATGTTAAGTAAATTTGTACAAACCCGCGAATATCTTTTATCTTTTAAACTTCTTCCTTACTGATCCACTTCCCTACTTCAGGCGCTTTGTAACTGATGATCTTACCGAGCAGATCATTTATGTTATCTGATGATAATAACATATCCTGATTCAATTTCTTAAGAAATCCTTTATTCACCATGGTTTGTACGAGAGATAAAAGTTCATCATAAAAACCATTCACATTCAAAATGGCAATAGGTTTTTTATGAAGACCCAACTGGCCCCATGTGAGCATTTCAAAAAATTCTTCCATTGTTCCAAAACCACCCGGCAAAGTAATAACAGCGTCGGACAGTTCGTGCATTTTGAGTTTGCGCTCGTGCATGCTTTCTACCATGATCAATTGTGTAAGATTGGCATGCGCTATTTCCTTACTTTTTAAAAAGTTGGGAAGAACGCCAATTACTTCTCCCCCACTCTCTAAAGCGCCATTGGCAACCGCGCCCATAAGCCCTACTTTTGCTCCACCATACACGAGTCCGATTTTTCTCCGGGCCAGAGTTTTTCCAAGTTCGTAGGCCTGCTCTTCAAATTTTTTTTCTGTCCCCGGACTTGAGCCGCAGAACACAACAATTCTTTTAATCTCCATTTAAAATTAATTCATGCGTTTTATTTCTTACAGTGAAAATTACTTTAACTGTACTTTTCTTTACAAACTTCTCTGTTGGATACCAGTGCTTAGAAAGGCCAGCAACAATCAGTAATCCATTATCATCGCCCAGGGGAACAAAAACATCAGTTTCTCCACCCCTGGAAAAATGCTGGAGATTATATTCTTCAATGAGTTTATCTGAGTAATGAATAACGTTATCTGTCACAAGTCCAATTTCGCTGATGCATTCAATAGAAGATGCATCAAATATTTTATCTGAGTTATTCTTCAGATCAAATCTGGCTATGAACTCTAAAATATTTCCGTTGTTATCGTAAAAGTAAACCGATTTCGCATTCCAGTTTTTAAAATCGGCTATGACACTGTTGCCTGTAACTTTAATCAGTTCTGTTTTTGAAGAGATCCACTCAAGAGCTTCTTCAAATTTATTAGAAGGAATATTGAACGCGAAATGATATTCCGGATTCTGGCTTATTGATTTTTTAAAGATCAGTTTAGACCAGCCAGTTTTAAATTCTATTGTGTTATCAGTGGATGAAATTTCTTGAAATCCTAAAAACTCAGAATAGAATCTTTCGGTTTCTTTAAGTTCGTCGGTATAAATTTCTATTTCCGTTATTTTCATTGCAGGTCCTTTAAAGTTACATTTTTTTTATTTCTTAACCCAAGTCAATGAAATCCAAAAATCTCCGTTCTACCTTTGTCACGTAAATAAATCAAATGAAAGCAATAGTGTATAATACGTATGGAGGTCCTGAGGTTCTCCAATTAAAAGAGGTAAATAAACCTCAGCCAAAAGACAATGAGTTATTAATAAGAATAAAAGCCACAGCCGTAAATTCGGGCGATTACAGATTGCGAAAAGCAGATCCCTTTGCCGTGAGATTTTTCTTTGGTCTTACAAAACCAAAAAAACAAATTCTTGGCGGCGTTCTTTCTGGTGTTATAGAACATACCGGAAAAGACGTAAAGCTATTTAATGTAGGCGACGAGGTCTTTGGCTCTGCCGGAATGCGTTTCGGAACTTATGCTGAATATGTTTGTCTGCCTGAAACTGCAGTACTTTCTTTAAAGCCAGTAAACCTTTCGCATACCGAGGCAGCAGTTATTCCTTTCGGAGGTACAACCGCATTATATTTTATTAAAAAAGCGAAAATAAAAAGCGGACAAAAAGTATTGATCTACGGAGCATCGGGAGCCATTGGTACAGCGGCCATTCAGCTTGCAAAATATTTCGGTGCAGAGGTAACAGCTGTGTGTAGTACTTCTAATTTAGAAATGGTAAGATCACTTGGGGCCGATCATGTTATTGATTACACAAAAGAGAATTTTAATGACAGAGGAGAAAAGTATGATGTGATCTATGAAACTGTGAATAAACTTCCTGTATCGGAATGCCTCAAATCACTTAAAAAAGACGGAACACTTTTACTGGGCGCGGCTATGCTTAAACAAATGCTGAGAGGGTGCTTGGTGGCGATGGTGGGGAAACAAAAAGTAATATTCGGGGTAATAAAGGAAAGCGCAGAAGACATTGCCTTTTTACGATGGCTCATTGAAACAGACAGGCTGCGTTCGGTGATCGACAAAACATTTCCATTGGAGAAAATGGCAGAGGCCCATGCTTACGTTGAAAAAGGACATAAGAAAGGAAATGTTGCAGTTGAAATAAACTGATCATTTCTCTGTGAGTCGTTTTCTGATGCGACTCAGAGATTCGGGTTTTACGCCAATGTAACTGGCGATCTGGTATTGCGGAATTTTCTGAAAAAGATCGGGACGTGATTTTAATAATCGTAGATAGCGTTCTTCCGGAGTATCGGTATGATGAGTAGCCATGATGGCTTGCTGATCGGCGAAAACTTTCTCCATGACTTTTCGGGAGATGGTTTCAAACTTTGGAAAGCGCCTGTACAAACCTTCTTCTTTTTCGCGGTTGCCAACAACGAGTGTTGATTCGATACAGCATTCAAGAAAATGATCGGAAGGAATATTTTCGCTGAAACTCTTGATAGAAACCACCCACTGCTCTTCAGTAAAAAAGTTATTGGTTCTTTCTTCGCCGTTAACGAGATAAAACTGTCGCACACAACCATCGAGGACAAAATATGCTTCGGCAGAAATTTGTCCTTCTCTTAATAAAATGGTGCCTTTTTTAAACGTTTTTATTGTGGTAGTTTCTGCTATGGCATGCGCCTCCTCTTCTGTTAAGGGCATAATCTGATTAAAATATTTCAGAAGCTTATCTACCATTTGTTCTAACCTTCATCTAATTTAAGAATATTTAGTCTTGTGGCAATTTCACTTTACTAAGCCAATACTTTGAAGAAGTATATCCTTCTGACGTTACATAACAAGCATAGCCATTTTCAGTTACTTCAACTATTTTCACCGTACGGTTATCAAGACCATTTTCGAGAACATACTCGTTATCTGAGATCCATCTTACATAAAATTCAACCGTGTCACCAACCCGAAAATCCGTGTCTGTTTGCAATGTCCCTTTTCGTTCAACTTTATAAAAATAGCCGGCAAATATTCCATTCCTCACGCTTTCGCAACTTGCAGTCGTGCCTTTAATGGTCTTATAGCCCGGGCCCATCGAATAAAAAAAAGCCGTCAGGAATACGCAAACAGAAATTATACAATATGGTAAAAGCACGAGCAATCTTCTTGGGTAATTTAATTTTCTAAAGGGAACCAGTGCGGATAAGAGTACTAAAATAGATATTAAAGCCACGGTCATAATTACGATACTTATGAAAGGAGAAGCTTCAAAAATATCCGAGAAATCAAAAGGTATTACATAGCTGTGATAAAACAGGAAAAACAGTAAAAAGATGAAAGTAGATATAATCCAGGTAACTATTCGGTACATACTTTAATTATATAAATCCTTAATGCATTCTTCCCTCACCTTCCACAAGTCTTCGAAAGACAATTTAATAGTTGGGTTTTCGTTCAGCCATTTCAGAAGGAAACGCTGATGATATCCCACTTTAAATTCCGTGATCATTTCCGGTTGTATTTCGGTTTGCAGGAAAATATCATTCTCAGTAACTACAAAATTCTTCTTCGTACAATCGATCCTCGCTCCATTAACAAAAAGATAGTTATGCGCTTCGGGAATATATGTCAATCCGTTTTTTTCAAGCGTTGATCTAACTGCTGGAGTATTAACCCCGCTCATTTTCACAATGCCTAGCATAAGTTTAACCTCATCCTTTTTGTGTTCCATTGCTAATTGTTTTAAGACGGCGTGTTTGGTGCTGCAGGTCCCAAAACCGTCGGAGAAAACCGTTGTAAGATCGTTTTTATCTTCGTTGCGCTTATACGGAAGAGAAGTGATGTAAGAACACGCTTCATAGAAATCATGTATGCCTGCTTCTTTAAAGCATTCCGAAATAATTTTCTTTGATCGTATTTTAAAATTGAAATCAGACATTAAGCCCTTTTTGACCTCATTGCTTTTACGCAAGGTAATTTTTTATCGGAACAGTATTTTTTATACTCCTTTGTCTCGGATCCGTACATGGCAATTTTCCCGTCCTTATCATTATGAATACCCCAGCCATAACGTTTTGTTAAAGGCGATGATCTGAAGCATGGTTGTCCTTTTGAAAAGAATTTTTCTCTCGCCTCTTTCAGCTCACTTTTTGTAAGATCATTACGTTGGGCAAACACCATAAATAAAACATCATCGGAAGTATATTTATAAGGATGTTTCTCCAGAATTTCATACTGCATTCTGGCAATCGATTTCTCGTCCTTTACCGGTGGCACTTCGCCAAAGTCTACAGGAGAGTCTTCGGCAATTTCAATGAAAGTGTTAATGTAGTTGGTGGTATGTATTTTCATAACTATCCGGGTTAATCAGTTTTCGTATTTCCGTTCAGTTCATTAAGCTTCTGTTCCACTTGTACGTTGTAAAAGTGAATTGAATCTTTGTACTTATCTGTATCTTCCCAAACAGCCGCGTAAATCCATTCATAGGCTTTGATACGAAGTTCACAATAAGCTCTTAATTTATCGTTTTGGGATTTATGATTGGATGGAATTTTAAGACGATTTACGCTATCCAGTAATTGAATATTCTCTCTCCATTTTTGTATACCTTGTTCTTTAAGTCTGAATAAAACAGTGTCTCGTGGAGCATTATCAGGAAGATTATAAATTGCCAGGGCTGTTTTTTCTCTTTCTGAAAATAAATTCATTTTCTTCTCATAGATAACAATATCATTTGGGATTTTACTACATGCAAAAATGGCCGCCATTACAATAACAACTGTTACAATTGTAATACTTATACCTTCAACTCTTTTATTTTCGCGGCTTTTAAGGGCAGGTACAAAGGCATAACCAATTAGGATCCCTCCAATTAAACCTCCGATATGCGCTGAGTTGTCAACAATTTTTAATTGCAGTCCAAAAGCAAGATTATACACAATAAAAACACCAATGCTTGTAAGTAACGCTTTCCGTGTTGTTTTTTCTATAAGATGTGTTGTTAGCAGTGCAAGAAAAACACCATACATGCCAAACACTGCGCCCGAGGCTCCTGCACTCACACCATAGTCGTTCCACCACAAACTGGTTACACTGGCAGTTAACGCCGTAAGAAGATAGGCCGTTGCAAATTTCTTAGCGCCCAATAAGGGCTCCAGTAAAATAGCCACATTAAGAAGGGCGTACATGTTCATTAAAAGATGAATAATTCCAAAATGCAGGAATGTACTTGTAATCATTCGCCACCATTCGCCTTCAAGGGTATAGGGTTTAAAATTAGCGCCCCACCTGAGAAGACTTTCGCCATTTGGGAAAAGAAAATTAATTCCTGTTGAGATCATCACAAGGAAGATCAACACATTCACATTAATGATAACAGGAGTAATAAAGTATCCTTCAACGGGTTTAAAAATGGAAAAGAAATTCCTGATTTTTTCTTTTGCTGTAGGAGGGGGAGCTTGTAAAAGATCTTCCTGCATGCCTGAAAGATGCTCCTGCATAGCATTGTAACGGTTGTGCAGTTCCTGTTTCGGAAGTTCCGCTTTACTTCTTTCGAAAATAGTTATAAAATCTTCAATGACTCTTTTATTCTTTCCCCAGTCGGCCATTTCCGAACCGGTAGAAGCGCTCCTTAACAAAGCGCTGTTCTCCATCACTTTAATAGTGACTTCCCTATTCCATGAAAACGTTCGGTTATTCGTATAAGCAATAAAACCCGTGTTACTTATGTAATGTATGTCCCACTCAAGTCTTTTTGCTGTTTCAACGGCCAGTATTAAAAATTCTTCCCTTGTGCAATCTTTTAGCAAAATTTCCTGTTCGTGTTTTGGATTAAAACCAAATGCCATATTAACCCTGTTTTCTTTTAATGATGATCAATCGACTTTTCCCGACTTTATCCACTCTTCAATATGGTATTGGTTCAGTTCAAAGTAATCCACTTTTTTCACAACGATTCCATTATCGAGATAATAAATACGTGGTAAGTGCGCACTGGCTAATTGAATAAACGATTTACCGAGGCAAAACGAATACGGAATATTGTCGGAGTTGGTATCGTCATGAAATTCTTTCAATTTAGGTTTATCGCCGTTCAATACAAAATAGATCGGTAGTTCGGGATTATTTTTTTTAATGAGTCGGAATTTTTTTCCGGCAATGCGGCAATGCGCGCAGGTTAAACTCATAAACGCCAGAACATGTTTTCCTTTTCTGAGTTCAACTTTCGGAATTTCTACTTTTGAAGTATCCTCGGGTTGATACAGCAGGTTCAGCTCAAGAGGATAATTTATTTTTTCCTCCATGTTATTGGAAGTATAGCTGTAATCAATAGGATTTATCATCATTGTTACAGTTGCACATGTCAGAAAAATAAAACTCAGAAATAATTTATTGAATTTAATTTTCCAGCCTTCATAAAAGAAATACACGACTAATGATAAGGCTATCATGATCACGTTTTTGATAATAGCCTGCAAGGGTGTCATTTTATGGTGTTCGCCAAAACAACCGCAGTTTCCTTCGTTACCGCTTACCATGATCTGAATGATAAGATAAATGATGAAGAACGCCAGCAAACCTATTGTTAAGGGAAGCGTAAATTTTTTTAAGTTGTAATTGAGAATGAGCAGCAAGCCTACAAAAAATTCAAGTCCGATTAATAAGCGTGCAATCACCGGTGCGGTGTACCAGTTACCGATTCCAATATCTACAAAAGTAAATTCGAATGTTTCGATGACTGGAAGAAGCTTGGTATAACCTGAATAGATGAAGATTAATCCCAGGCCTGCTGAGATGAGGATTGCAAGGATTTTTTTTATGAGGGTAGAGTTCATTTGGGTGAGTCAAATTTAATAAGAATTCTCTTGTAGTCAGTCTCCAAAAAATCATCTTTCCTACTTTTCGCGCGAAAAAGTAGGCAAAACGCTTTTGGCCATTTTGTAGGAATTTTTTCTTTCGCGATGTAGAGGCAGCGAAAGAAAATCGCTGTCGATCAGACCATGAACAAAGCCCACAATGGGCCTTGGAAGTCTGATCGCAGCTATTTCTGCAAAAGGCCAAAAAACAGTTCGACAACCAACTAACCGCTTAGCTTTTAAGTTTTGTGGGTATAGATAATGTCGGCCTCAAAGAAATTCCGTACAATTTGTGTTTTTGATTTTTATCGGCATCGGAAAGTCCTTGCATTTGGCAGGTTTTGGATTTAGCAGGGAGTTTCCGCGAGCCTGCATTGTTCGAAGTCCGGCAGCAAGTAAATGGAGGCGGGACAAGTTCGCAGGCGACTACAAAAATCAAAAAACTACAAATCAAGGAATTTATTTGCAGCCTTGATTTTTTGGTTCTTTTGTATCAAGACAAAAGAATATGAAAAATATTGAATAGAAATAAAAAAGCCCCGACATCTCTGTCAAGGCCTCTTTGGTTTATCTAATTTAATTGGATATTATCCTAAATATTGCTGTAATAATTTGCTACGACTGCTGTGACGTAAACGGCGGATGGCTTTTTCTTTGATCTGTCGAACACGCTCGCGTGTTAAATCAAATTTATCTCCGATCTCTTCAAGCGTTAATCCATGGTTAAGACCAATTCCGAAGAATAATTTAACTACGTCGCGTTCTCTTTCAGTTAATGTACTTAAAGCACGGTCGATTTCGCGACTGAGACTTTCGTTCATTAATCCGCTATCAGCTTTAGGTGAATCAAGATTCACAAGTACATCAAGCAGGCTGCTTTCTTCGCCGTTAGCGAATGGAGCGTCCATACTCACGTGGCGGCCACTTACTTTCATAGTGTCGCTTACTTTATCGATAGGCAGGTCAAGAATATCTGCCAGTTCTTCTGCGCTTGGTTCGCGTTCGAATTCCTGTTCTAATTTACTATAAGCTTTATTGATCTTATTTAAAGAACCAACCTGGTTCAATGGTAAACGTACGATACGACTTTGTTCTGCTAAAGCCTGGAGGATACTCTGACGAATCCACCATACGGCATAAGAAATAAATTTAAAACCGCGGGTTTCATCGAAACGGCGGGCCGCTTTAATAAGACCTAAGTTTCCTTCGTTGATAAGATCTGGAAGACTTAAACCCTGGTTCTGATATTGTTTTGCAACTGAAACCACGAAACGTAAGTTAGCGCGGGTTAATTTTTCTAAAGCTCGTTGGTCACCATCTTTAATCTTTTTCGCGAGAATTACTTCTTCTTCTGCTGTTATTAACTCTTCGCGTCCAATCTCCTGAAGGTACTTATCAAGTGAAGCACTTTCGCGATTGGTGATTGATTTGGTGATTTTTAGCTGTCTCATTCTTTTCCTTTAGGTATGTGTGTGAATATAATTTGCAAAGATACAAAAAAAATAGGCTTTTTTTCGGTCTTTCTATGATAGTATAACGCATTTAGCAACGAAAAGTTTCGAAAACCTAAATTTTTTAGCAAAAAATGGCGTTTATTTAGTTAATCCGTAAAAAAAATGCGACTTAATTATCAATCAATTGCAAATTAAAATTTCGCTTTCCGGAAGAATTTATTTTTCTGGCACGGTCTTAAAATGCACATTTCCCAGCTTTTAAACCTGATTAATTTAACAAAAAGTTTATCCAAAAAGGCATCTTTTTGTTCAAAAAAGCATGTGAAAGCCTTGTGGTAACTACAAAAAATCCTCATCTACTTAATTAACAAAACACTTTTAATAACGTTCGTCTTAATTAACATTGCTATGTTTACTTATATTATAGTATACAGGCTTTTACTGCATGGTGAGTGCATAATTTTATGAAAATCAAAAATTGTATTCAATGAATGCTGAAAGCCTAAAAACAGAATTACAACAAGTTTTAGACAGTGATATGGCCCTCCGCAAGGAATTTAATGAGTTGAAACGCTCCCTGAGCGACTATCGCAACCAGTTAATTCTTCGCGACGAGGACTGCAAAAGATTGCAGGTGACGATTGACGTGCTGAACACCAAGCTTTCGGTAATGGAGCGTGACAATACCAACTACAAAGCAGAACTGGCCGCATTCAAGGAATTACGCGGAACCATTAAAGAACAACTTAACGCCAAGCAGGAAGAAATAGAGCTTCGTTTAAGCGAGATCGAATCGCTTCGCAGCGAACTTAATGATATTGCCTCTGTTTACGAACGTCGTATTGAATCGGTTAAAACTGAAGCCGCCACAGAACTTGAACGTGTTACCGAAGAATATACTACCCAGATCAACGAACTTCGTTCCAATATCCATTACAAAGAGCTTGGTCTTAAAGAAGAATTTGAAAATCGTGTGAACGAACTCAGCTCAGGCTGGGCCGACAGAGAAGAAAGTATTAACTTAAAACATAGCGAAGAACTTCTTTCTCTTAAATCATCGCACCAGGAAGAAATCACTTTTTTAAAGAACGATTACAGTTCACAGATCAGTAAACTTACAATCGGAAGCGAAACTGAGATCAGTTCTTTAACCCAGTCTCACGCCACGGCCATTGCTAATCTTGAAGAAACATATTCTACAAAGATCGATGCTATTAAGTACGCTTACCAGAATGAGATCTCTACACTGAAACTTCAGATGGAAGAGCAGCGTAATACATTAACCAATGATCTTAAATCGGGGCTTGACACATTAACACAGGAATTTTCTAATAGAGAACAACGATTAATTTCTGATTATGAAAACCAGATAAACGAATTAAGAGCAAGCTCTACCTCTACTTCTGAAGGATTGACCACTTCTTTTGAATCGCATATTGCAGAACTGAAAGCATCGCACGATTCTATTGTAAGCAATCTTACAAGTACGCATGAAACAAACATCAGCGAACTTACTTCTTCTTATGAAACAAGAATCAGTGAATTAACATCGTCGCACGAATCAATTGTTTCTGAAATGATCTCATCTCACGAATCAAAGATCAACGGGATCACAAACTCTTATGAAGAGAAATTATCGAATACTTTAATTCATTCCAACTCACAAAACTCTAAACTAACAGAAGAACTCAGCAAAGCGCAATTAGAGAACGATCATTTTAAAGAAAAAGTGAGAGAACTGGTGGTTCACATCGACGGACAGAATTCTGTCATTGAAACATTGAACAATCAGATCAGTCATTTTGAAACCTTATTAAAAGCAGAAGCAGAAAAAGTAAGCTCTATCACTTCAGAATTTGAAAGCTTCAGACAAACTTCTTCTTTATCTTCTTCAGAGCAGGTGAATCAGTTAAATTCACAGATCGAAAATCTGAATTCAGAGATCCAGAACCTTGGCCTTCTTTTTGAAAACACAACCAATGTGCTTGCGGAAACTGAATCTAAACTTGATTTGAAATCGCTTGAATTAGAAAATTCGGAAGAAGCCATTCAGAAATTACACGCCGAGATCAATAACCTTCATGCATCTGTTTCTGAAAAAGAACAGGCTTTTGAAGAATTTAAATCAGAACTTGAAACATCTTCGCAACAACAATTACAAAGTAAAGATGTAGAATTTCAGAAATTACTGGCAGAAAACACCAACCTGATCAATGAAATTGACCTTGCGCAGGATAAAGTAGAAGCGCAGGAATCTGAAATTGCTTTGCTGAAAACAGAATTAGACGAGTTGAACGCTTCAAGTGTTGGCAGAGTTGAAGAATTAAAAGAAACATTAAGCTCTAAAAACTTTGAGATCACCAATCTCCAGGGAACAAATGCCGCTCTTGAAACCGAGATCACTTCTTTAAAACTGGAGATTGAAAGTTTAAGGGCCGAGACCGAACTTTCTTCGCAATCAAGCGAACAGTTAACTTCGTTACAACATAACTACGATATCCTTAATTCTGAGAAACACAATCTCTTATCGGAAATCAATATGTTGCAAAACACAATTGGTGGATTAAACTCAAGTGTTTCTGAACTGAACGAAAAAATGTCGGGTTATGAAACCGAACTCGATCTGTTAAGGAATTCGAGCAATGCTGAGGAACAGGAAGCTTTTATTGACCGACTCTTCAAACAAATTGATGCCCTGAACGACGAACGTTTAAGTCTTTTAAACGAAAAAGAACAGATGGCAACTCAATTGTTAAAAATGAACGACGTTATTAGCGGTTTATCGCAACATGTTGATAGTCAGAATATTGATGTAACAGACTTGAATAATCACCGTAAAAATATTATTTTAGCAGGTAATTCAAATGGGACTGAAAAGTCGCAGATGAAAAAACAAATAAACGATTTGGTGCGTGAAATTGATAAGTGCATAGCGTTGTTGAGTGCTTAATTTTAACGCCCTCTTTAAATGAGCGAAGTAAACATAAAAGTTGAAATTGCCGGAAGCATCTTTCCCTTGAAAGTGGATTCGACCGACGAGCAAAACATTAAAGAGGCTGTTAACTTAATAAATACTAAACTGGGTGAGTTCGAAAGGAATTATCCGGTTAAAGATAAGAAGGATGTGTTGAGTATGGTTATGTTGCAGCTGGTATCACAGCTATACAAACAGGCCAATACAGCCGAAAGAGAATTAAGTGATTTAAAACAACTGTTTGCCAGTGTGGAGGAAATGTTACAGCAACATGTCCAAGACATTAACAAATTAACCGAATAGCAGATTAAACTCTGCCTCCCGATAGTTATCGGGATTTCACGCACAAATTTTAGAGCCGTTAACCCGGAAATAAAGTTTGTGCGTTTTTTATTTTAATAACCCCAGCTTACTCATCTAAGCCCCCGCGAAGGTGACTGAGTTTAAAAAAAGAAAGAAGAATATGAATATATTGACAATAGCTTTAATTGCCGGAGGCGGAGCTCTCATTGTAGGAATCATCGTTGGCTACATCTTAGCCGGCAGTAAACTGAACAAAGCAGCTAAAAAAGAAAAAGAGAACATGATCAAAGAGGCCGAAGTAAAAGCTGAAGCCACCAAACAGGAAAAGATCCTACAAGCCAAAGAAAAATTTCTTCAGCTGAAATCGGAACACGATAAAGCCGTTCAGGAAAAAAACAGCCAGATAGCCCAGACCGAAAACAAACTCAAGCAAAAAGAAGGCGACCTCAATAAAAAAATTGAGGACCTTAACCGAAAGGACAAAGAAGTTGAGAACATCAAGAGCCAGGCGCAACAGCAAATTGAAATTTACAAGCAACGCCACGAAGAAGTTGAAAAAGGTCACCGTAAACAGGTAGAAATGCTCGAGAAAATCAGCGGACTTAAAGCAGAAGACGCTAAAATACAGCTGGTAGAATCGATCAAGAGTGAAGCCAAAACCCAGGCGATGGCTTACATCAAAGATATTATGGACGAAGCTAAAATTTCGGCCAACAAAGAAGCTAAGAAAATTGTTATTCAAACCATTCAGCGTGTTGCAACAGAAGCCGCTATTGAAAATTCTATTTCGGTATTTCATATTGAAGGTGACGAAACAAAAGGACGTATCATTGGACGTGAAGGACGTAACATTCGCGCGTTGGAAGCAGCAACCGGTGTTGAGATCATTGTAGACGATACTCCTGATGCCATTACATTAAGTTGTTTTGATTCTATCCGTCGTGAGATCTGCCGCCTTGCTTTACATCAGTTAGTAACAGACGGGCGCATTCACCCGGCGCGTATTGAAGAAGTAGTTGAGAAAACTAAAAAGATGATTGAAGAAGAGATCATTGAAACAGGAAAACGTACCTGCATTGATCTCGGTATTCATGGATTACATCCGGAGCTGATCCGTATGGTTGGAAGAATGAAATACCGTTCGTCTTACGGACAAAACTTATTACAACACAGTCGCGAAGTGGCTAACCTTTGTGGTATTATGGCCAGCGAAATGGGTCTGAATCCTAAAGTAGCCAAGCGTGCCGGATTGTTACACGATATCGGAAAAGTTCCTGATGACGAGCCAGAGTTACCACACGCTCTTCTTGGAATGAAGCTGGCCGAGAAGTATAAAGAAAAACCTGAAGTATGTAACGCGATCGGAGCTCACCACGATGAAATTGAAATGACATCGTTGTATTCGCCGATCATCCAGGTGTGTGATGCTATCAGCGGTGCCCGTCCGGGTGCACGCCGCGAGATCGCTGAACAATATATGAAACGTCTAAAAGATCTAGAAGCATTGGCTCAGAGTTATGATGGCGTTGAAAAGACTTACGCTATACAGGCAGGAAGAGAATTACGTGTGATTGTTTCAAGCGATAAAGTAAGTGACGGAAGAGCGGAACAACTTGCTTTCGAAATTTCGCAACGCATTCAAACCGAAATGACTTACCCGGGTCAGGTGAAAGTGACTGTGATCAGGGAAACGAGAGCTACCGGCTATGCCAAGTAATGTTGAATTATAAATTTTAAATGATAAATGAGGCGCCCGTAAAACGGCGCCTTTTTTATTTCATGATCCTTAAACCACTTATAAACTAAACCCCACCACATAATAAATACAGGAAAGAGAACTTTTGTTTAACTTTATTTTAGTTCCGGCATTGAACCAACCTTTGCCTCTTAAAACACGTATTTGTATTTTGACATTTAAACCAAACCCATGAAAAAAAACTTTATCCTACTTATTGTATTCGTTCTTACAACGATTATTAGTCATTCACAAAATGCGAATTGGCAACAAACCACAACGCCTCCAGGAGGCAGCATATGGGGACTCACAGCCATTGGAAACGATATTTTCGCAGGCGCCTCGAATGGTGGGGTTTACTATTCATCCGATAATGGAACGACCTGGCAACAAAGAAATGGAGCTTATCCCGGAATGCAGGTTTATTGTATTACCTCTTTAGGCAGCGATCTTTTTGTCGGAGCAGGATCACAGGTATTTAAATCCAGCGATCTGGGTTTAAACTGGACTGAAATTACACCACCAGGATTAAATTGCGATGTAAGAGCTATTCTTATTGAAGGAAACGATATTTATATAGGAACCTTCGGTGGTTGTGCAGGTGTTATGAAATCCTCACTTACCAATATAAGTTCTTCAACCTGGAATTCTTTCGTAAATGGGTTTTCAAATACTATCGGAGGCGCAAATATAGATGTTCGATCAATGGCAATAAGCGGTAACAATATTATTGTGGGGCTATATGGCCATGGTGTTTTTACTTCACCAACCAGCGCGGATAATTTTACTTCCATTTCAAATGGTATGGGAACTTATGACGATTACATTCAAGCCATCGCGGTAAAAGATTCTAACTTCTTAGCTGGAAATATTTCAGGATCACCTGTTATGTACCGTTCATCTGACATGGGCACCAACTGGGTTCAGTCAAACAACTCATTATTCAACAACAAACCTGTGTATGCCATTTATGCGGGTGACACAAGTATTTATGCCGGAACCGAAGGCGCAGGTGTTCTGTTATCGAATGATAATGGTGTAACGTGGGTTGATTACAACCAGGGTTTTAAAGACAGTTTTGGAAACTGGTATTGCAACCAGATCAACGTTCGTGCTTTTGTAATGGTAGGAACCACACTTTATGCCGGAACAGATTGTGGTGTATGGAAAACTGCAAATGCTTCGCAGATCGTGGGGATCAATTCAAATGAAGCATCTAAAAATAGTCTTAAATTATATCCGAATCCGTTTAATTCCTCAACCACATTCCGATTTAATGAATCGATCAACGATGGAGAAATTTTGATTTATAATTCCATGGGGCAAAAAGTAAAAACAATAAGTAATGTCAATGGCAATTCTTTTGAACTGAAAAATGAAAATCTGGAAACAGGAATTTATTTTTATGAGTTGATTTACTCTGGTAAATCAATTAATGGAAAACTTATTATTACTGAATAATTCCCCCTCTTCTCTAAAATTTAAACATCCCGTAGAATAAAAAACTACGGGATGTTTTTTTATTTATAATCTGAATTCTCAAAAGAACCAACCACTTATACATTCAAACCACACAGATGCTAATTTGGAATACTATAATACATTGTTTATTTATAGTTTCGTGAGGTACTTCATTTAATATCTGGGTTTTCACCCAGGTAAATCCCCTCGAATGAAAAAACAAAGTACCGCAGGTGTGCGGTACTTTTGTAACAACATATTACAACGCAGCGTCATTTTCCCCGGCGCGGTATAAACAAGTTACATCTACATGGGGAAACTACGGGTATATTTTTCGGATGCATAGGTAGTTTAAACCTATCGAATTTTCATTTTTAAAAATCAATTAAACCTCATACTATGAATTTAAAATCAATAAAATTAATTATGCTCGGCCTTGTTCTGGGAACAGGCATGTGGGCCCAGAGCGACAGACTGGCAAAGCCGCAAGGGATAAACTGTGGCGGTTTTGTGCAGACAGATAATTCTCCTTCAACACAAGCCCTGGTATGTACCGCAACATCATCAGACTATACAAATAAGTACAGTAAACAATCTACTTACGTACCAACAACCAACGATCCGGTGATCACCATTAAAATTACGTTTCACGTTTTTAATAAAACGAACGGGACCGGAAGCTGGCCAAATACACCAATGGGAATTGCTAATCTCACACAGATAGCCAACTGGATCCACAATGGTTACGACCGTTATTCTGATCCAAGGAATGCGAACTACACTGTGCCTGGATTTGTTCCTCCACCGTTTATCAGCGACTCAAAAGTAAATTACGAACTCACTAACATTTACTTTTATAACGACGATAATCTGAATGTTGCCGCCGTTAGCAGTACATATAACGACACGCATATTTTCAATGCAATAACAGCTGCCGATCCTGCCCGACTTAACGAAGGCTTACCAATCATTTTCAACAATGGATATTATCTTGGTGCTGCCGGTTATGCCAGCGCTAATTCTAACGGGCCTTTCGTTCATACATTTGTGGTTGCTCCACCTATGGGTCTTTGGTGGTGTGGCGAACATTTACGTCATGAAATTGGTCATACCTGTGGTTGGGGACATACTTACGGAACAAGTTGTTGTCCGGATGCGCCGTGTGCAACCCCGGATTTCTTAAGCGATCTTTTCCCGATCAATAATCCAAATTGTCCAACCGGTACTAATCCTTGCAATGTTTGTTATGAGAACGGATCTACCATTTGTACCAATAACGTAATGAGCGGTGGTGGCTGTCTTGGTATGGGTTGGATCACTCCTCTTCAAATGGGGCGTCGCATTCGTAACCTGCATCTCGCCCCGGGCACAGGCGGAAACGGTCTAAGAAAATTCGCTAAAGAAATGACGTCGAGTTACCAGGCACCATGGAACATTACAGCAAATGAAACGTGGGATTTTGATATTCAAATGTACAGGGACATTATTGTAAAACCCGGAGCCACTCTTACAATTAAATGTAAAGTTGGAATGGCAAATGCAGGCAGGATCATTGTTGAACGCGGCGCACGTCTTATTATTGACGGCGGTGAAATTTATTCGTGGTGCAAAGGCTGGCAGGGGATACAAGTTTGGGGAACAAGCAGCATACGCCAGTTGATTGGAAGCAATGGCTTAAGCACCGACCAGGGAATTGTACGTATCATAAACCAGGGAACTGTGAAAGATGCAGATAATGCAATTACCACCATCAAGTACGATGAGAATGGAAACTGGGACTGGGGTGGATATACAGGAGGAATTATACAGTGTGATGGCGCACAATTTATCAATAACATCAAAGCCATTCAATATCTGAGCTATCAGAATTACAATCCAACCTACACAACAATCATTGCAAATATCGGTTATATAAGAAATTCTTTATTTGAAACAAATGACGTTTTAAAAATGGCCGGAAATCCTGATCCTAATGTATTCATTTCTATGTGGGAAGTTCGTGGTATTCAATACAGGGGGAATACATATCAGAACACAAGAAGTCCGTTACCGGCAATCGATAAAAGAGGTAGTGGTTTTTACAGCATCGACGCAAGTTATACTGTAGACCGCTACCAGGTGTGTTCGTTATGGGGTCCGAACGGATGTGCCGCTTATTCAACAAACAATCCTTCCACCTTCAATAACCTTCATTATGGCGTACAGGTACAGAATGGTGTTCCCGCATCAAATGTTATTGTAAACAATAATGATTTTACTAACTGTAACAGGTCCATTTACATTGGAGGAACTTATTACACAGTAGCAACCAACAACAGAATAAATGTGGGCCAGGGATTAAACAGTATTCCATTTCTTCCGTACGGAATTTATTTTGAAAACTCTTCCGCTTACGACATCTCTAATAATACTATCTGGACAACGCAAACATCAAACTACAATCTTAGTCTTGCTACCGGAATATGTATTAATAAATCGAATGGTTTAAATAATTTGGTGTACCGCAACAATATAAACATGATGGGAGCGGGTTCAACTGTTTACGGCGATAACCAGGGAACAAATCCCGGCGACGGACTTAAATTTAAATGTAACCAATACGGCCAAGGTGTGAACGGTTTAAACTATACCGATTTATACATGGCATGGGATGCCACGCTCGGTTATAATGGCAGAATAGATAAAGCTCAGGGTTCTACGAGCGGTGGAGCGAACAACTTCTTTTCTCATACCAATAATTCTAATCCCGCGCTTATGTCGGATTATATGGATAATGGTTTCTTCGGATCACCAGGGGCCGCAAACTCTATCCAGTATTATTACAACCCGGTTAGCGGTTCATGGACACAACCATTTTATTATGACAATTCTTTATTTGTGAATTCGCCTCTTTCCACCGGTTATGTATCATCTATGTGTCCTGCAGTACTTGGTGGCGGTAGCGGTAGCGGTAGCGGTAGTAGCCAAAAAACGATGCCTTCAGATATAAAACAGGTTATTGCAGAAAAAAACACAAGAATTGCAGAACTGTTGAAAAAAGCGGAAACCGATAACAGTTCAGCTATTACCAGTGAATTATCTGAACTCAATCATGAAAAAGGCGTTATGATCGATCAAATGATCAGAACCATGCTGGAGCAGGAAAGCGATGAAAATAATATTCTTGAAATTATGAAAACAGACGACAGACCTGATGCAAAATACCATCTGTTGGCAGCTTATCTTTCATATAACAAACTTTCTGAAGCAGGTCAGCTGCTTTCTACAATAGAAACAAAAGACGAATACGTTAATTACATGGCTATTCAGAAACTACTTCTTCAGTCGAAAAAGAATGGTGCTTCAATCAACGATATGAAAAAAGACGGTCAGCTTCAGTCAGTAATTGCATCTGTTCTCAGAAACCAGGCAGATGTGGCCTATCCTTCGGCTTTAGCATTGAACAAACTGATCAATGATGGCAGGCATTTCGAATTCATTGATCTTCCTTCACAGGCGAAAACATCTCCTAAACCGGCAAATAATAATTGGTCGGCATCAGAAATGAAATCGTTCAAGTTGTATCCTAATCCTTCTAAAGAATACACCAACCTGTATTTTGATACACGTGGACTTACAAATACAACCGAAGTTATGGTAATGGATATCACTGGAAAAATTGTGATTCAGCAACAACTTTCAACCGGAACTTCTACTCATGTATTAAACACCAAAGAACTTAAAAGTGGTTTATACCTTGTAAAAATAACAGAAGGTAATAAAACGATCGGTAGTCAGAAACTGATCATTGAATAAGTTTTAAATCCTACTTTAATAAGAGGCGCTGGAAACGGCGCCTTTTTTATTCCATATAAATCATTTTAGGAAACCAGATAAAAACCTGATGTCTGTATTTAAAAGATTAAATCTATTTTAGACCATGAATTTAAAATTTGTATTCCTGATCGCTTTATTCCCATTAATCGTCAAAGCACAAATTGATTCCTCCCGTAAGAATCCTATATTTACCATTAAAACAGATCTTGCCTACTATACCTTGAATTTCATTTCCGGTTATGAAGCTGCCGGAATATCAATCGAACTTGGTTTCTTAAAACGCCACGCAATAATGGCAACGTGGAATTACAATAGGTTTTACGAAACCAGACCTACCCAAAATTACACCAGCCGGTACGACAATTTCATTGTACAGTATAAATTATTCTGGAGAAAAGAAAAACCCCAAAGCGGTTTCTATTGTGGGGCGTATGCAAAATTTAACAAGCATCGTTTTCGCATAAACACTTTTCCTCAAAACACATATGACCTGGCTTATTTCGCCAAAGAGGAAGAACTCCATATTGGCGGAGGAGGCGCGATTGGTTTCCAGGAAACTTTCGGAAAACATTTTCAGGTAGATGCCGGTATTGGTTTTGGTGTTCTACACAGGGTCGCTTATAAATTATTTTCCAACGCCGATCACAGCGGACCTTATACCAATGATATTCCAACCAAATTAGATCCCCGCCTGAATGTAAGTCTCGGATATTCGTTTTAATTCAAACGGTATAATTCAGAATTTACTTTAGATGATCAGGACTTACCCGATGCCCAGTCAATCGCGTTCTGTAAATCTTTTTGAGCAAAGCCCTTGAACTCGCCGGGCATGAACCAACTGAAACCTTTGGTAAAAGTTCGCACACTTTCAATATCCGTTACAATAGCAGCTCTGTTCCATTTGAGAAGATGCTTAATTCCCATTGCGGCATCTTTTAACCATGCGCCCATGGTGAAATTTTTAAGAGAAGTGTCAAGTACCAGGAGATAGTTCAGTTCTCCCTCCGAATTAACCATTCTGTCAACTTCAGGCATTACAATTTCGTTAAAGTCTTTTTCCGTAATTTCTCCTTCGGCTCTGAAGCCAACCATATTTGAAGGAAGATTTTCCAATTTCGTGATCATGTTTCTTTGGTATAAAAAAATATGCCATTTTTACTTCAGAAACAAAACCTGATTTCTGTTTCTATAAATTTCGTTACATTTAAGTAATGAAAGACGATTTTACCAGCACAATATGAAAACAGAATATAAAAACATTGACCAATACATAGCCGATCAACCTGAAGAGATCCGCGAAACACTGGAGCATCTTCGCCTCGTGATTAAAAAAGCAGCGCCGAAAGCCGAAGAAGGGATCGGTTACGGAATGCCATCGTATAAACTGGCCGGCCCATTAGTTTATTTTGGTAATTTTAAAACGCATTATAGTTTTTTTCCTGGCTCCGGCAGCCTGGTTGAAAAATTCAAGGAACAACTTAAGAAATATGAAACGAGTAAAGGAACCATTAAGTTTCCGTACGGAACAAAAGTACCTGTGAAGTTAATTACAGACATGGTTAAGTTTCGTGTAAAAGAAAATACTGAAAAAGAGTCCCTGAAAAAAACAAAGAAAAAAACAGCAAAGAAAAAATCATGAGTTTGCTAAGAGACAGAAGTTTTAAAATTTCTATTATTCTAACCTCCGTATTTTTCGGTATAGGTATTATTTTCCTTTTCCTGGGTCTTGCCAGTTTAAGCTGGATATTATTTGTACTGCTACCAATTACCCTTGGCATTTCAATAGGCGCCTTGCCTAACCGTAAAACTGCGATGTGGGGCGCTTTTGCAGCAACAGCCATACTTTTGGTATGCCTGGGAGCATTCGGATTTTCGGGTTTCATTTGTATTGTGATGGCGCTTCCTTTTATTATTTCCATTTTATTTATTGTAAGTATCATCATGCACCTCATAAAACGTTACCGGCAAATTAAACACGATAAACTTCCTGTTCTGTTCCTGCCTTTAATTCCTTTTCTGATTGCCGCGCCTGCCGAACAGTTTTTAAATAAAGACAGAAAAGAAGTACTGGAAATAAAAACTGAAAAAGTATTTAATTATACCTGCGAAGAAGTTTATGACGCCATTAAATCGGTAGATACATTGGACGCGGAAAAACCATTCCTGATGCATTTTGATTTGCCTGTACCAACAAAATGCGTTTTGGAAAAAGAAGAAGTGGGTGCGCTGCGAACCTGTTATTTTAAAAGCGGAAATCTGAGCCGTTTTGAGTTTGGCGGCGGAACGATCACAGAGAAAGTCACGCAGATTGAAAAGGGAAAAGTATTAAAGATGGATGTGATCGACTATGATCTTACAGGTCGTACCTGGCTTGGGTTTAAAGAAGCCATCTACTATTTTGAAAAAGTAGATAATACTAAATGTAAACTTATCCGTATTACAACTTACACTTCAGAACTTACACCGCGTTTTTATTGGGAGCCCATGGAAAAATTAGGGATTGAACAGGAACATGATTATGTGTTCAATAACCTGGAAAAAGATCTTAAAAACAAATACAAAAAATAACACATTATGGGAATCATCAAAGAATTTAAAGAGTTTGCCATGAAAGGCAACCTCATTGATATGGCCGTTGCTTTTGTAATGGGTGCCGCGTTTGGAAAAATAGTTACGGGTTTTATCCAGGGAATAGTGATGCCATTGATTGGAAAAATTACAGCCAACATGGACTTTAAAGACATGAAATATGTTCTTACCGAAGCGCACAAAGATGCTTCCGGAAAAGATGTTCCTGAAGCTTCGATCAAGTACGGAGAATTTATTACCGATATTCTTGACTTTGTCATTGTTGCCTTTTGCATGTTTTTGGTAGTAAAGACCATTAATAAAATGAAAAAGAAACAGGAAGAAGTTCCCGCTCCGGTTGAACCTACTAAAGAAGAACTGTTACTTACCGAGATCCGCGACCTTCTCAAAAATAAAAATTAATTAAATGACATCGAAGAGATTCATTATTTCTTTGGTTCTGATTTTCATTTTGTCCTTAACAGCCTGGGGAATCTGGATCTGGGAAATTTTATACAGACCGGGATGGGAAGGACTGAACTGGCTTTTCGTGACCTTGTACTCTCCTTATATTTCGCTTTTAATTGCAGCAATTGCCTGTAGCGTACCATTTATAGGAAGGGAACAAACCGTGACAACAAACATTCTATTTTCTGTTTTATTTTTTTATATCATCAATCTCATTTGTTTTGAAGCAGGTAAATTCGTCAATTTCAATATTTATAGACGATGGTTCATTTCCGGATCCGAAGCATTGATACTGTCATCTATTGTAGTACTTATTTTTCCATTTCTTGTTCTAATGTACTGGATGGTTATACACAAGCTCTTAAAAAAGAATAAAGAATCCAACATGCCTATCATTCTCTTATTTTCACTGGCAACATTTCCATTAAGCAATATTACTATTCATATCAATTCTGGTTTTGGAACCGGAACTAATTGGGTGGACATTGTAAAGATGGGTTATCCTATCTTCTGGATGAGTTTTTTAATGGGAACTTCTTCGTTGATGATTGCGAAACAAAAAGAGTTAACATCCTGGTAAATTACCTCTAAAACCAACAAGAAAACATATCCCACTTATAGCTTCAACAGCACTGGTTCTTCTTGTGGTTATTGTATACAACGTTTCTAAAAAACCTTCTTTTTATAAAAACTCAAAAGAACAGCGTTTGTATTAAACAAGACCTGCCCCGCTATGGTAGATAATGATACAGTTGCTTAAAAAAGGCAGCGATTGCAGAAACGCATGTAGCTGGTACTGCGATAACGAAACACAGCAGATCACTTTTGCGAAACTAAAAGGCGTACCCAATCTTTATTTTACCTGCGACACCGATAACTGGGACGTATGGTATCCTGCAAGAGGATTATTCATGAACATTGACAATAAATACGCCCTGAAGATCTGGAAGTTTACACTGGAGATGGTAGAGTGTTCGTGTATGTAAAAAAAGATCCGCAATGAATAATTACGGATCTTCTTTTTAAAAATTAAAAACAATTATTGCTTAATTACTTTTATGTATTGCCCAACTCCATCCTTGCGCTTAATATAAAACATATAAACCCCATGACTCAGATTTTCAATATTAATCTGTTGTTCGGTGCCTGTAAATTGTGTTGAGTTAACCAGAGCGCCATACATGTTGAATATTTCAACAGCATAAGTATCTTCTTTTTCAGTCCTTAAAGTATATGAACCTTTTCCCGGATTAGGATAAACAACAACATTGACTTTATCTGCAACACTTCCGTTTTTGAATTTATTCGGATTTTTCACAAAAAAGGTTTGCTTATAAGTTACTGTATCTCCTTTTGAATTTAATGTTGAATACAAAGCATGATACGTACCTGGCTTATCGTACACAACAACCGTTTTTGTTTCTGTGGTAGTTACCCCGTTTCCGAAATCCCAGTAATGATATTTTATTGTCTGATTGTTATGAAGATCAATCTGAACAGGAACATTACTTACAACAGATGAATCATTTGGTAAAATCACTGTACCTGAGTGATTATTTGTGTATGAGTTTCCAATGGTCTTGAAATTCGCATCGTCTTTAGGGTAAATTTTAAAGGCGAAATCCGGAGCCACTGCCGGATCAGCAAATGGAGGACGTTCGTTACCAAAAATATGCATGAAAGTAATTTTTTGAAAAAGATTTGCGGTTATAGTCGCGCTTGTCTCAAAACCTCCTTCACCATAACAACTCCAACGATCCACTTTGTATTGCTGACCGATATTAAATCCACCCAGTTTAATTTCTTCCATATAAACAGGAGCAACTCCCTGAGTTTGACTCTTCCAGTCTTTCGGACAAAAATCAGGTACAGGAACAAACTGAGGATCATTCGCCCAATAAAAATCACGGTTATGAATCCAAGCGTATGCTCTTGTTCCGCTTTCATTTACATTATAAAAAGCTTCAACATTATTAGCCGTAGAAGCTTCAGGAAATTTATCATGCTTCTGACTAAAAGTATTTGTGAAGAATGGAAAATTTGTAAAAAAAGCTTTGATGGGTTTAAAATGAACTCTATAAGGATCCAGTTCATATGCGTACCTGTATAAACCAGCTCCGGCACAACCAGACATACTTGTAAGCCAAAGCGCCTTATGAAACTCAACATCGCTGCAATCATCCACTTCAACACCGTCTGTAATACCCAGTTCTCCCCACAGAGCTGGCTTTCTTTCTGTACCTAATAAACCTCCTATCTGAATCCCGGATTTTTCCCACCTCACTTTAGGTACATTTTTGTCATGTCCGTAATGATGCGGGCTACGAATATCGTAATTTGTCAACCGGGTTGGATTTTCAAGATTATTTGGTTCCATATATTGATTATCGGCCATACTTATTGTAGTAAGATGTTTTGGATAAAAGGATTTTACTGTATTATCCATGTTGATTGCCCAAGTATGTATAGCTTGCCTTGTACTTAAACTATTCATATAAGAATTTGAATAACCATGTCCTATATTATTGATTTCATTGCAGGTTTCCCAGATCCCAAGATTAGGTGAATAACCAAACCGCGCATTAATATATCTTAACCTCTTTAAATACTGATTAAAAACATTCTGGTTGGTAAAATAATCCAGATAACCACTCACTCCAGGAATAGATGAATAGGGAGACGCCGGCCATACATTTGGAAGTCCACAAACATAATGAATGAAGTTAGGATGTTGAAATTTCTGGTCCAATTCAGTTAGTAATTGAATATAAACGTCGCGTGCTTCACAGGTATTGAATACATTATCTAATTCCTTTGCTCTGTATTGCCTGTCGAAATTATTTCCACCAGTCCTGTTACTTCCATATACACCTAATTCACCCCATTCTATTTCAAAATTCTCAACCTGCATTGGCACCCTGATAAAATTACCACCATTATCGGCGAGATTATTTATACGATTTCTATATGTAATTATGTCGCCTGGTTGTATAGGGCCTCCACAAGTATTTGGCAGATTGTAATCATGAAAAATTTCACCGAAATCCTGCCCCATTACAAAAAACGGGTTGTTATGATCATCTTTCAGATAGTTATCGTTACCAACATGTAAAAAACCTTTCTTGTTGCTGAGTCCAACTTCCATTAATCCTTCTGTTGAACCAATTTCATTTCCAAGATGTTTTAATTTAATATTGTAATAATATGTGCCGTAATTAGGTGGCGCTATTCGCACACGAAACGGATATGTGGATTTTGACTGAACGTATCCTGTATTAGTTTCATTGTTTACTATCTCACGGTAATAAAATCCTTCCCTATAGTAGTTAGTAGAAGAAGCCATGTGCGTAAAATTAGCTTCAATCCTTAACTCATCAGGATTATACGGATTTATACCTGTTCCGCCATTTAAAAAAGTCTCTACCTGCTGATCGATGGCTGGAGGTAATTTAATTCCTACTTCGAATTTATCATATTGTGCGCACGACCATATACCAGGATGAAAAGATGCAATTTCCAGAATAGTCGGATCTATTCCCGCGTGAAAATAAGAAGTCCATTCCCAGGTGGCCGGCATTAAATTCCCTACATGAACACCAGAGCTTAACCTCACAGAAACGGCGCTTTTCAATTCGGTTCTTGAATAGTCTATAAACTGAATATTTTTTACTACCTGTGAATTGCTTCTTAATGTTGTGTAATCATAAGCATTACCCCACCATGGGGTTCCATAGTATGGAGAAAACACATCATAGCAATCTACAAGTACGTCATTGGGTACTTGCCCACGCATTATCTGGTTTACTATTAACAATAGTAAAACAGCTTTTAATTTTAGTTTAATCATCACTTTTCAAGTTTAGATTTTAACACTTTATTTTCCTTTTTCAACTGATCAATTTCTTCTTTCAATTGAACCATATAGATGGTTAATTCTTCAATTTTTTGCATTTGAATAGTTGATGTCTCCGATACACTAATTCCTTTTTCTTCGATCTCTTTTGCGGTTGGAACACCTGGTAAGTGTTTATTTAATGAATAATATGATTTAACCTCACTTAGCGATGGTAATTTATAATTATCCGCAAACACATAATCCGGCCAATCCGTAATAGCGGTAACGTAAAGATCCTGGCATACAATTTTTCCTCCAACAGTTAAACTGGCTGTTGGATGCGCAACAGAAGTTTTTGATCCTATGATCGTTCTTCCATTACCAAGTACTTTAAAAACTTCTTTATACGTACTCACCGTATTTGCGATTATCAAACCTGCAGATGCATCATTTTTAACTCTTGTCTCCTGGGCAACAGTCGCAGCTGTAGAATTTTGTTCTAACAGGAACCCATGCCATGTAACATTTGGCGTACTGATGTGAAGAAAAGCATTAGGAGCAGCTGTTCCGATACCAAGTTTACTGTAGTTATTTGAACCATTGTTATTGCCGCCGATAAGAACATCAACTGCAGGATCATAACCTATATGCAGTTTTCCTGTTCCAATCGGATCTATTGCCGCTCCGCCTACACCTTGCCAAAGACTCAGGTAATTGGTTGTGTTTCCGGTCTTATATAATCTGAAGGTTTCTCTTTCAATCGGACTTTTAATTTGTAACATGGAGGTAGGTACTTCGGTGTTAGCACTCGATCCTATCAGCGTTCGTCCCTCACCATAGACCTTAAACACCTCTCCCGGAGCACTCATCGTATTTTCTATAACAAATCCTTTGTTCTCCGCTTTCATTACTTTGTTTAACTGTGCCTTGATATCCTGATAAATTCCCTGCGAAGTATTTTCAATTAATAAAGTTGGGACATCGTTATTATTAACAGCGTTCTTCACATGCAAATACCCTGAAGGGGTAGCACTAACAACCAGGTTAATTCCAACTCTTCCTCCATTATTGGCTACTATTTTACTCCATGAGGTAGTGGCTGAATTGCTTGTCTTGCGAAAATACATATCCTGATCGTCGAAATCTCCGGCAATTTGCATGGCATAATTATTACCGGGATTACTATGTCGAACATCGAGCAAATGCCACCAGCCACTGGCGCCTGCAGGATAGTTAACTGGTGCAGAAGTTTCAAAGCAACCGCTTTTTGCACCTGCATTACCAAGGAGGTTCGCATCGTTCCTTACCTCTGTTCTCATGTGGTTGAGCCCCCACATCAGAGTACCGTTGTCACATTGAAAATTTCCATTTATGTGTAATTTTTGAGACGGATTGGTTCCAATCCCCACATTTCCGGTATTTGGATTTGTGATGTCATTTCCGCTTACATTCCAGGTTGCCTGGCTATATCCTAAAGCAGATAACGCTATTAAACCTCCTAATAAAATTTGTTTTTTCATGTGTATTATAGTTTAAGATTTCAGCTAAACTAGATGACACAACAAATTCTTAAAAGTGCTTGAATGCGAAATTCCTGAACGGCTTAATAACTGGTTACTTTTTTAATGCGGAAATAAAATGATGTGAAAACATCAAAAAATAAAAAATCGGTTTAGAAGATCAGCGGTTCTTAAAATTGATCATGGCAAGAAATTCTTCTTTTTTATGTTTTGAAACAGGAATTGATTTATCATTTTGCAACAATACAAAACCGCCGTTCTCAGGTACGTAACGCGTTACGTAATTTACATTTACAATAAACGAATTATGAAGCCTTATGAAACTACTCTTTTTGCTGCAAAGCTGCTGATCATATTCCTTGAGCGAGCGGTTCACCTGAATTTTACTTTTATCTTTTAACACAACAACCGATTGATTGGAGCTGGCTTCAACATACATGATATCATTCGCCACCACCATATCAATGCTAGATTTTCCGGGGACACTGATCTTGATTTCTTCGTTCTCCTTCAGATCACTAAGCATATCGAACGCATTCTGAATGAAATCCGGTTTTTTAATATTGGACTCCGCACGTGCAATCGCTTTTTTCAATTCTTCACTGTCTACTGGCTTTAATAAATAATCGAGCGCGTTTTTCTTTATGGCCTTTAAGGCATATTCCTGATGGGCCGTGGTAAAGATGAGTTGAAAATTTCTGAACACGGCTTTTTCAAGAACTTCAAAACCATTAAGGCCCGGCATGTTTATATCAAGAAAAACAATATCGGGACGATAATCATCAATAAGTTCCACTCCTTCAACCGCATTAACGGTTTTAGCCACCACTTTCACTTCGGGAGTGTATTTTTTTATCATTAGTTCAAGACTAACGATGCCATTTGGTTCATCGTCGATTATTATCGCGTGTAACATATCAGTTAATTATAGGTAATACAATTTCTATTCTTGTTCCTGTACTATTTCCGTTTTCATTCTTCTTGTCTGTGATCTCATAATAACAGTTTACATCTTTGGCTCTCGATAAAAGTTCGAGCCGTTGTTTAATAAGATCCATTGCCAATGATTTTTCCTTAAGAAGGATCTGTGTTTTTTTCACGTGGCTCTGTCTGCCTACGCCATTATCTTCAACAATGCACCTGATGCTTTTTTCATCTTTTCTTGAAATTACAAGACTCAGCCATTTGGTTCCTTCCTTAGGAATTAAACCATGCCAGATAGCGTTTTCTACAAAAGGTTGTATAAACATGAATGGTATGTTTACAAACCTCGGATTTGCTACATTGAGTTCTACTTTAAAATCAAATGATTTATCAAAACGTATCCGTTCAATGTCAATGTATTTGTTGAGAATATCCACTTCATCGTACAATGAAATTTTATCGGCAGCGCTGTTTTCCAGGAGCTTCCTGAGCATTTTGGCGAATTTAGAAAGATAGTTTTCCGCGTTCTCAAGGTCGGCCTCCAATATAAAACGTTGCAACGTGTTCAGCGAATTAAAAATAAAATGAGGTCCCATTAACGAACGCGCCGCCTGCGATTCAAGCTCCATCATTCTTCTGCTTATTTCGTTTTTTTGTTTTTCACGGTTAAGCGACCTGCGGTTAATGTTATAAAACAAGAAACTGAGCATAAGCGCCAGAATTATTACACTTGCTATAATAAATGCAGCTTGTTGCCAGAAAGGTTTCTGAATCCTGATGAGTATTTTTTCAGGTGCAGGTATCCATTCATTGTTTACATTAAGGGCTTCTACTCTGAAATGATAGTCGCCCGGGGCCAGCGATGCAAGCGTGATCTCATTTTCATTTGTATAAACCCAATTATCGCCGTAACTGTATCTGTACAGTATTTTTCCTTTCAGATTATAGAACAAAGCTTCAAACATAATTTTGATCTCTTTTGTGTGATAAGAAAGATTAATTTCCTTTGTTTTATCTTTTATAGAACCATCGGCTGAAATCCTGATGACAGAACATCTTTTATCGGGGTTTCTCATTTTAGCATTAAAGAAATAAACCGAATTTCCTGAAAAGAACAACAAGGTATCTCCTATGTTATGAAGTTTCCGGATATCAACAAGGTCAGCAAAATAATCGATGGAGTAATTGTATACATCATAATCGCCGGCATGCGTTTTAGTTATTTTACTTAAGCCCCTGTTCGACGCTACCCATATTTCGTTGTTATTTACCAGTACCGATTTACACATATTGCTGATGAGCCCGCTTTTTTCTGAAACACTGTCAACCCTGGTTCCATTCAATATTAAAAGTCCTGATGTTTTTGTTGCAAGAAAGAGCGTTCCTTTGTTTTCTGCAAGGTCATCGATGCGTTTTGAACATCTTGAATCGAGGATAAAGGTTTTTGTTTTTTCGTTGTATTTATAAAGTCCATTCAGTCCTGATACGTAAAGGGTATCGCGCGAAATTACTGCGTCAGATATTCTGTCCTTGATTTTACCAAGAAGAGTCGCGTTCGAAAAATTAATATCTACAGAATACGCCTCGCTTAAAGCAAACAGAATGAACCTGTTTTTAAACCATAATCCCGATTTAAAAGTACTGCGCGGATCTTTGATGGCGCGTGTGCGGTTTGTTTTAAATTCATAGAGATGGTTATTCCCTGAAGAGCTTATAAATACAGCGTTTTCTGTAATTGGCATGAGGCCGGTTACACTCGCTGGTTCGATCCCTGAATCAAATTCTTTTCCACTGATTTTTTTAACCTGAATATTTTGTGCAACGCCAGGAGTAATTTTATAGGAATTGAAATTGCTGTAACCTAAATAAAAACTGTTTCCCTGTACTGTCATTGCCAGAATGGTTGCATCTTTTTCTTCAGCCAGCCTGTATTTTACAACATCATCGTGAGCATGATAATACACTCCCGATTCAAGTGTGGATATCCAGAGTCCATTCTGAAAATCGTAATTAAAAGACGTTGGAGATACTCCATTGAGAAAACTTCTGTTCAATGGTTCAAGGTTTGTGTTATAACAGCGAATTCCTATGCTGTACCCGCCTATGTAAAGCGTTGAGTCATTAATCACGCCCATTCCCAATATCTGAAAATCTTCCTTTTGCGAAGTCTTTCTTTTCTTATCCAGATCGTAACATATCAGGGTATTTTTAGTCGCATACAACAGGTTGTTTCTACAAATGCATACGCGCGTAACGGGAAATGTTTCCGTATGCAGAATACTATCCTCAAGTAGAAGTTGTTTGTTCTTATTCACTATTTTTATTCCGTATCTCAATCCAAAACTGCGTTCGCGGATCTCGGTAAACACCACATTTTTTTTATCAAGCAGCATAATTTCCATGCCATTTTTCCGGTCGAACTGACTTTTAAGAACAGAAACATGCGCAGTATCATACGGAGGAGAAATTTTCAGGAAACCCGTAGAAGCAGCGTTCTGCTTACCAATGAACAGCTCATCATTGGCAGAAATACCGAAGGAAATTATGCGCCCTTCCTGTATGTAAGAGGGGATTGAAGCATTGGCGGCAATGGTGTGAACCGAATCATTGAGTATAAATCCTATTTTATTAGCAAGGGTTCTGAACCATATTCTTCCCTTACTGTCTTCCTTTACTTCAAACACAGTATTATCCGGCATTCCGTTCGATGTGGAAAAAATCTTAAAGTCATTGGCATTGTAACGTGCAATTCCGCCGTCGGTGCATATCCACACATACCCTTTGCTGTCGGAGAGTACATAGTGCGCCTCATTGCTTGGCAAACCTTCTCTGGTAGTGTATTGTTTAAATACAGGTTCCTGGCAATAAGCGATAAGCTGTAATGTCAGAAATGCAATAAGTAGAAAATATTTTATGAGGCGGGAGATAACAAATGAAAATAACAAAAAAAAACATAACATCAATAGCTTTATAATTTATGATAATGTTGATCTGTACATTTTTATTAACTTAGCCTAAACCTTTACCTATGCCTGCTTACGTTATCGTCGAAATCGACATCCACGAACCCGCGCAATACGAGGAATATAAACGTCTCACACCAGCCAGCATAGCAGCCTATAATGGTCGCTTTGTAATACGAGGTGGGAAAACCGAAACGTTGGAAGGAGATTGGAAACCAAAGAGAGTTGTGGTACTGGAATTTGCCGACCTTGAAACGGCGAAGAAATGGTGGGACTCCCCCGAATACGCACCTGCCAAAGCACTGAGGCAAAGAATCGCCACAACGGATATGATCGTTGTTGAAGGAGCTGGATAGAAATGAGAAATTAAAAATTTTAAATGTAAAATTAATTGGCTCTATTTTTAATTCAACATTTATCTTTTAACATTTCCTGATCTTCTTGACTTCCAAAAAAAAATTTTGTAAATTTCGTATAGCAAGCAGGTCCTGATTTTTTTTATTTAAATCTTAAGCACATGAAAAAATTATTTACACTCACCCTTTTTGTATTCGCTTTTAATTTAATTCTGGCCCAGGTTAGCCCAATGACCTATACAACTCCGGGGCTTTACACCTTTACCGTTCCATTAGGAGTTACAACCATTACTATTGAAGTTGTTGGCGGCGGCGGAAGCGGGGGCGGCAACGGTACCGGTGGTGGCGGAGGCGGTGGCTACGCAAAAGGTTCTTATGCTGTAACTCCGGGAGCAACACTTGCTGTTAAGGTAGGAACAGGCGGATCTGGTGCAGCAGCCGGAACTTCAAGCGTTGCAGGACTCATTTCTGCTTCAGGAGGAGCTAATGGTGTTTCTGTTTCCAATCCTGCTGTTGGAGGCGGTGGTGCTGGCGGAAGCGGTACAGGCGGCAATATTGCAAATCGCACAGGCGGACAAGGCGGTGGTGGATATTATACTTATTTCGGTGGCGGTGGCGGCGGAGCTGGTGGTTCATTGGCAAATGGTTCAACCGGAGGCGCAACGCCTGCCTATAACGGAAGTAATTGCCTCACTCCTGGTGGAACCGCTGGTCTCGGTGGTGGCGCTCCCGGTGGCAATGGCGGTAAAGGCGCCGGATTCACCGATGCGTCGTGTTCAAACCCAGATCCTTCAGTTGGCGGATCCGCTTTTGGTGGTGGCGGCGGCGGCGGAAACGGAAATGGTTATCCTGGAGCCGCGGGTGCAGGTGGATTTTGCGAAATCACCTGGGGTGGCGGATGTGTTCCTCCTCCCGCCCCAACAGGAAGCAATACAGCTTCTAACCTGATCATTTGTTCGGGAAATACAACAACACTTTCTGCTACAGGTTCTGGTACGCTAAGCTGGTTTGCAAGTGCAACAAGTACAACAGCATTAGGATCAGGAACCAATTTTGCCACGCCTTCTCTTACAGTGTCTACAACTTATTATGTTGAAGCAATGACCTGCGCAACAAGTATTACACGTACCGCGATTTCTGTTACAGTGAATCCAAATCCAATTGTAACAGCGGTATCAAATACAAGCCTTCTTTGTACAGGACAAACTGCAACGCTTTCTGCGGGCGGCGCTTCGTCGTATACATGGAACACCGCTGCAACAACTACAGCTATCACGGTTAGTCCAACCACAACCACAAATTATACGGTTACCGGAACAGACGCTAATGGATGTGTGAACACCGCGACAGTAACACAAAATGTTTCCATCTGCGCAGGCCTCTCCCAACTCTTAACTCTCAACCCTCAACTAACTGTATTTCCAAACCCTGGTAACGGAGAGTTTACAATACAAGCTTCAACAGAAATAACTCTTCAACTGGTAAATGAAATCGGACAACTCATAAAACTGATCTCACTGAATTCGAAAAATGATTTTCGTTCTGAAATTAAAGATCTGGCTCCTGGCATTTATTTTATCACAGAAAAGAATACTAGTTCAACAATAAAACAAAAAATAATAGTCACTAAATAACTCCGTTCTTCAACGCTCTGCTTATGAAAATAAAGGAACTCATTGAAATAATTGCATCTAAAAAAAACTGTGTGGTGCTTACACCATCGGGTTTACCTAAAGTAGGAAAGAATTATTCTTTACCAAAAGACGTGATCGAATTTTATACCTTGTGCGGAGGTGTTGAACTCTACACCGACTCTGATTTTCCTTATTCTGTTGTTCCGCCCGACAGGGTAAAACCAGCCACTCCAATTATTTTTGGTGCCCAGGGCATGGAAGAATTTAAACGTGATATTCCGCAAGGTGATCCCACCAATCATTTCTTTACTATTGTAGAAGATGATAACGGCGATTATCTCGTTATTGATCTTGAAGAGGAACGTCATGGTTTTTGTCTCGACGCTTTTCACGAAAATTACGGACTCCAGGGAGACATGCCGATCATAGCTCTCGACTTTACGGAATTACTCACACGTTTGCTGGAGAATGAAGGGAAACACATGTATTGGCTCGAGAGCGACTTTATATCTTATGGCGACGCCTACGATAACAAAAAGTAGTTTCTTAAACGGCATATTTTTTTATTTGCATAATGAGATGAATGTATTCTCATGAAGCAGTACTTGTCTGCCGATACAATTGACCTTGTTTATAGCGGTCATAATTATTTCGATCTGCTTGAAAACATGATCGATCAGAGCAATGAGGTTATTCATGTTCAGACATACATTTTCAACACAGATTCAACCGGATTAAAAATCACAGATGCCCTTAAACGTGCCGCGAAAAGACATGTAAAGATATTTGTGCTGATCGACGCTTTTGGTTCATTGGCATTTTCAAAAGATGTTCAGAAGGAACTTGAGGAGTGCGGAATAAAGTTCAGAAGATTTGCGCCGCTTTTCTCTTCAGAAAGTATTTATTTCGGAAGAAGATTACATCACAAGATCATTGTGTGCGACAAAAATATTGCCTTAACCGGAGGCATCAATATAGCTGATAAATACAATCATACCGAACGGGAAGAACCCTGGCTGGATTATGCGGTTCAAACGAAAGGCAAGGCCTGCGAATTTCTGCATTTGCTCTGTGAAGAACTGTTTAACCGGAAAAAACCCGGCATTCTCCGTAAGTGGGAAAAAATTACTCAGACTGTTTCACAAAGCGATCATCTTATCCGTTTTCGACGCAACGATTGGATCAGGAGAAAAAATGAAATTCATAAAAGTTATGTGGAAGAAATTATCAAAGCCAAAGAATGTATTACTATTGTGGCAAGTTATTTTTTACCCGGCCTCACACTACGAAAACTTCTGGCAGAAGCCAGTTCCAGAGGGGTTAAAGTGAATATCCTTCTTGCAGGAAAATCAGATTCAGATTCTGTACGACTGGCTGAAAGTTATCTCTACGATTTTTATCTGCGGAACAACATCACGCTTTTTGAATGGACCAACACCGTTATGCACGGCAAGGCCATGATCGTTGATAATCGCTGGGCTACCATCGGATCGTATAACCTCAATTTTCTCAGTCATTATATCAGCATTGAATTAAACACCGATGTCATTGACAAGGCTTTTGTAAAAGAATTCAGCGACCATTTGCATGACATTACAACCAATTTCTGTCGTAAGGTGGATCTTGAAACGCCTTTCAAAAAAAAGCAATGGTTCACGCAAGTGAAAATGTGGCTGGCTTATAATTTTTTCCGTACTTTAATGAACCTCACTGTAACACGAAAAAGACATCGCAATTAATGGATTCGTTAACACATACCGTTCTCGGAGCCTGCATGGGAGAAGCCATCGCAGGAAAGCAAATGGGAAAGAAAGCCATGCTAATAGGAGCCCTGGCCCATAATTTTCCGGATATTGACGTGATCTTTAACTTCTTTACAACCCAGGCTTCTTCCCTCCTAACCCATCGCGGAATTACACATTCAATTCTCTGCAACGTTATTTTTTCATTTTTGTTCGCAGCTGTTTTTAAAAAATACATTAAGAACGATTCCATGTCATACAAACGATGGCTGATTCTGATCTCGAGCGGATTGTTCACGCATATTCTCATCGATGCTTTCACCACTTATGGTACGGGATGGTTCGAGCCTTTCAATAATTTTAGGGTTAGTTTCAACGCGATGTTCATCCTTGATCCTTTTTTCATGATAGCGCTGCTTATTCCCGCTAGTGTTCTTGTAATTGCTAAAAAAACATCTGAGAAAAGAACCAAATGGGCGAATGCCGCGCTTATTATCAGCGGACTTTATTTATGCATCTGTGTTTTCAATAAACTTTACGCGAAATCTAAAATCGAAAAAGATCTCGAAGCTCAGAATATCATTCATGATGAATATATGTTCACTCCTACCCCACTCAACAACCTGTTATATTATATTGTTGCGCGAAAAGACGAGAATTGTTACGTGGGTTATTATTCGGTGTTTGATAAGGCCCCGGCCATTAAATATGAGTTATTCAAACGAAATGATTCATTGCTTGACCCGATAAGAAACGATGATGAAATAAAAAAACTGATCCGTTTCTCGAAAGGATATTACAACATTCATCGTGAAGATTCTGCTTTAATGTTCAGCGATATTCGTTTTGGTCAACTAGGCGGATGGTACAAGGAAAATTCTCCTTTCGTTTTTAATTTCAACGTTGCAAAAACAGTCGATAACCGCGTGGCACTTCAACAGGGACGATTCAAGTCCTTTGATCCGGATGTGATGTCGAAACTCATTGAGAGGATTAAGGGGAATAAAAACTGAATTCTTTTAGCCATAGATTAGCGCGGATTTCCACAGATCGAATCCTGAAAATCTGCGAAATCTGCAGCTGAAAAAAATGGTGCCGCTCAAAAATATTCCTATCTTTATTCAAAATACTACCATGAAAAAAATCACCATTATTCTACTTATAACAGTTGCCTGTTTTAATTCAGTAAAAGCCCAGGATGCGCTTGGTTCAAAAACAAAAGCGAAAGACGCCGCCCTTGAAACACTGGGTGCTACTTCGGCTATGCTGCTTTATAATACTTACATCTGCATTGGATCAATTGCTGATGGTTACGATAAGGTAAGCACTAAAGAAACTGTTTCAACATTGCTTGGAGAACAATCCAATGGAATAAATGTGATTGTGACCAACTATAAAAAACTCCTCGACAGCGGCTTTCTTGAAAGCGAAGATGATAAAGCATTTATTCGTAAAGCCATTAAATGCGCCGGGCATTTACAGGAAGAAGCCAATGCTTTTAAAAATTATGTGGAGACTAAAAACAAAAGCGATATTACCAAGTATGATACTGCCCGTAATAACGCCTGGAGTATTATTGAAGATCTGTTGGGGTTGAAGAAATGATCCCGATTCTTTAGCCGCGGATTGACGCAGATTTTCGCAGATTAAAAATCCTGTAAATCTGTGAAATCTGTGGCAGAAAAAAGCAGAAGTAATTAGAACTTTCGATTCATCTCTCTCTCCAAATCCTTTTTCTTTATATCGTCGCGTTTATCGTGAAGTTTTTTACCTTTCGCGAGAGCAATTTCAAGCTTAGCGAATCCTTTTTCAGTAATAAATAGCCGAACCGGAACAATGGTCAGTCCCTGGTCTTTCATTTTTTTACTGAGTTTATTGAGTTCGTTCTTGCTCAGAAGCAGTTTTCTTTCTCTTAAAGGTTCATGATTTCTGAACGAGGCCTCGGAATATTCCGTTATATGCATGTTTCTCACATACAGTTCTCCATTCCTGAAAAAACAATAACTGTCAGACAGGGCAGCTTTCCCTTCCCGTATGGATTTGATCTCCGTTCCCTGCAGTACAAGCCCCGCTATCAGTTTGTCGAGAAACAGGTAGTCGAATTTAGCACGGCGGTTTTCAATATTAATTGTATTGCTTAACTTAGGCACAGCGCAAAATTACAATTAATAATGCAGGATTTAAAGCTTATCCCCGCAAGCGAAAAAGATATTCCGCTTATTTCACGCCTGGCCACCGTTATATGGAACCAGCACTACCCTGCCATTATCGGGCAACAGCAGGTAGATTATATGCTGGGAATGATGTACAGCGAAAAAAGCCTTCAGGAACAACTTTCCCAAAAAGGACATTCATTTTTTCTTATCAGTTTTAAAAACCAGAACATTGGTTTTATTTCGGTGAATAACGTCGATGGCGACGAATGGTTCCTGAATAAATTTTATATCGATCAAACACTTTCTGCCAAAGGAATGGGAAGCAGGGCATTTCATCTTCTTATGGATAAGCTCCAACCTTCAAAAGTTACGCTCACAGTTAACCGCAAAAATTATAAATCTATTAATTTCTACTTTAAAAATGATTTCATGATCCACGACGTAAAAGATTTTGATATCGGAAACGGTTATTTCATGGAGGATTTCGTAATGGTATGGAATAAATAGATATGGAAGCGATCATTTTTTGCGGAATACAGGCTACAGGGAAGACTTCGTTCTTTAAAGACAATTTTTTTAAAACCCACATCCGTATTTCTATGGACCAGCTAAACACCCGAAACAAGGAAAATAGATTTCTGGAAGTGTGTTTTACAACTCAGCAACCTTTCGTTATTGATAACACAAATCCTACCAAAGAAGAAAGACAGAAATATATTGCCAGGGCAAAAGAACATAAATTCAAAGTGATTGGTTATTATTTTCAGTCCAAACTTCAGGAATCTCTTGTACGTAACAGCAGCAGGAGCGGAAAAGAAAATATTCCTGAGGTGGGTATCAAAGGTACCTATAACCGCCTTGAGTTACCTGAATTTACTGAAGGGTTCGACGAGCTTTTTTATGTAGAAATTGAAAACAATGCTTTCACTGTAAAAAAATGGACAAATGAAATTTGATGAATTAGACGCGAAAATGAGACACTACGAAACATTTCACGATGTGAGTGTTTTGCCGGAAATGTATATGGTGGCCCGAATTGATGGTCGTAGTTTTACTAAACTTACGAAAGAAAAACACGATTTCAATGCCCCGTTCGATGAGCGTTTCAGAGATTACATGATCGACACCACAAAACATTTAATGAATTGCGGTTTTAAGATCACATACGGTTTTACACAAAGCGATGAGATTTCTTTATTGTTTGATTTCAACGAAATTAGTTTTGGAAGAAAACACAGAAAATATAATTCGGTTCTTGCAGGAGAAGCCAGCGCTAAATTTTCGACCTTACTTGGCGATGTAGGCGCTTTCGATTGCAGATTATGCGAGTTCCCTAATTACAATCTTGTGGTTGATTATTTCAGATGGCGCAATGAAGACGCTCACAGAAATTCATTGAATGCTCATTGTTACTGGACATTACGCAAAGATGGCGTTTCAGCTTCAGCAGCTACAAAACGTATTGAAAAACTAACAACATCGGAAAAGAACGAGCTTCTTTTTAAATACGGAACAAATTTCAACACGCTTCCATCCTGGCAAAAAAGAGGAATAGGTATTTACTGGAAAGATTTTGAAAAGGAAGGATACAATCCCCAATCTAAGAAAAGTGTTGTTGTAAAAAGACGGCAACTGGAAACTGATTTCGATCTTCCAATGAAAGATGCCTACAATGATTTTATTCTGAAACTATTACAAAAGGATTAAAGTTGTTTAAATAGTTTAAAGTAGCATAATTGAATCCTCTTGCTACTTTAAACAATTTTAAACTATTTTGAACTTTCAGCTACTTCTCCATCATCTTCTCCAGCGCGTACATCTCATCCCTTAATCTCGCGGCTTCCATAAAGTTCATTTCCTTCGCCGCGCGTAACATCTGTGATTTTACTTTGGCAATTTGTTTTTTCAGTTCATCAGGACTCATATATTGTACAACAGGATCAGCGGCTACATTCAATCCTCCTTCTAAGAAAGGATCCACGTAAGCTTTTACCAGTTTTCCGTCCACACTCACTTCTACTCCACCCATCTGCGGTTGTATCAGTTTTTTCTTTCCTGCCTGAACAGGTGTAATGTTGTGTTTGAAGTTATATTCGATCTGTTTCTTCCTTCTTCTTTCTGTTTCCTCAATAGTGGACTTCATACTGTCTGTCATTCTATCGGCATACATGATCACTCTGCCATTCACATTCCTCGCGGCACGTCCCACAGTTTGTACAAGGCTTCTCACATTCCTGAGGAAACCTTCTTTATCGGCATCCAGAATAGCAACAAGGCTCACTTCAGGAAGATCCAACCCTTCGCGCAATAAATTTATTCCAATGAGCACATCAAACATGCCAACACGAAGCTGGCGGAGAATTTCAATCCGCTCCAGTGTTTCAACTTCACTATGAATATAACGGCAACGCACATTCAATTTGGTAAGGTATTTTGTCAACTCCTCTGCCATACGTTTTGTAAGTGTAGTTACCAGTACACGTTCGTCTTTCTCTACCACTTTATGAATTTCGTCCAGGAGATCATCTACCTGATTAGCACACGGACGCACTTCGATCTGCGGATCAAGAATTCCTGTAGGGCGTATTAATTGTTCCACTACAATTCCTTCCGCTTCCTGTAATTCATAATCTGCGGGTGTTGCGCTGATGTAAATGGCCTGGTTAAGCATCGCGTAAAACTCCTCGAACTTCAGCGGGCGATTATCCAGGGCGGCGGGTAAACGAAAACCGTATTCTACCAGATTTTGTTTCCTGCTTAAATCACCGCCAAACATGGCGCGTACCTGCGGCAACGTTACGTGGCTCTCATCAATCATCATGATAAAATCATCCGGAAAATAATCAAGAAGACAAAAAGGTCGTGTTCCGGGCAAACGTCCGTCAAAATACCTCGAGTAATTTTCAATACCACTGCAATATCCTAACTCACGCATCATTTCCAGATCGTAGTTTACACGTTCTTCGAGACGTTTCGCTTCCAGGATTTTTCCCTGAGATTTAAAGAACTCTACCTGCTTCACCATATCGTCCTGAATTTCCACCATGGCATCTTTCATTGTATCAGGGGAGGTAACGAATATATTAGCCGGATAAACCGTATACGAATTAAACTTACCAATAACATGATTATTCGCAGAATCAAATGTTTCAATGCTTTCAATTTCATCTCCAAAAAAAACAATTCGCACACAATAATCCGCATAAGGAAGATTGATGTCCACCGTGTCGCCTTTTACCCGGAACGTTCCGCGAAGAAAATCTCCGGTTGTCCTGGAATATAAAGAGCTTACGAACTGATGAAGTAATTTATTTCTTGAAACCAGTTGTCCCACCTTAATTGAAATAATATTCTTTTTAAAATCTGTCGGATTTCCGATACCATAAATGCAACTCACCGAACTCACAACAATCACATCCCGCCGCCCCGAAAGAAGGGCAGACGTTGTACTCAAACGCAGCTTTTCAATTTCCTGGTTAATGGCGAGATCCTTTTCGATATATGTGCCACTCGAAGGAACATAAGCTTCGGGCTGGTAATAATCGTAATAGCTCACAAAATATTCCACCGCGTTATCGGGAAAAAACTGTTTGAATTCACTGTACAATTGCGCGGCGAGTGTTTTATTATGACTAAGGATCAGGGTTGGTCTGTTCACCTGCTGAATAACATTCGCGGCGGTAAATGTTTTTCCTGAACCCGTTACTCCTAAAAGTACCTGGTGTTTCGCTCCGGAATTTAATCCTGCTACAAGTTGTTTTATGGCTTCAGGCTGGTCGCCTGTGGGTTGAAATTCTGATGTGAGCTGAAAAGACATGAGAATAAAGTTAGTTATTTTATCAATTTAAAAGCCGCAGCGGCGTATTCCTTCGAACAGAAATTAAAGTGCCACCATTCTGTTGTGATAGGATTTAATTTTGCAGCCTGCATTACCTTTCTCAGAAGCTTCCGGTTTTCAAGAGCATCTTTGCTGAGTTCCCCGGTACTTATAAAATGTATCTCAAATATAGGTTCCGATAATTTTCCGAAATGATCAAAATCCGTGCCCATGTCCAGCAATTTTCCTGTAGAAAGATTCATAATAGAAAGATCCACCGCGCAGCCGTAATTGTGAAGCGAGGTGTTCCAGGGAGGCGCCAGGTATTTGAACTTCTGGTCAGGTGGCATATCCAGGCTGTCCCACATCATTTGCTGAACGTGCATGGGACGCGCCGCGTCGAGAATGATCAATGTAAGGTTAGAATCTATCTGTTTCAGGAAATACTGCGCATTGGCAATTCTTGTAGCTACTTCACAGGGAAAATAGGCTTTTTTGAGGCCGTCGTAAAAATCGCGGTGAAGAAAATTGGTACTGTCGGCATATTGAAGTTTTACCCTGATGGAAGAATCCAGGGACCGTACATCTACCAAATTATACATTTCAAAAACAGTTTCAAGGTAAGATGTATCCGTATTTACAGCCGGTGGCGGACCAATCTGCATGGAATGTTCTATAACATAAACGATGTGTTTCACAAGATGATCGGGCCGCTTATAGGAAGCAGAATCGCAACCCGCCAGAACAGTAAAAAGAACGTAAAAATATGTCTTATAAAATTTCAAAAATTAGGTGATTTTGGGTTCCGAATTCTCTTCAAAAAGCTTTATTTTGCCTTACAAATTTAACATTATGCCTTCATTTGACATAGCAAGTAAATTAGATGGCCAATTGCTCGACAATGCCATTAATGTTGCAAAGAAAGACATTCTGAACCGTTGGGATTTCAGGGATAGTAAAAGTACGATAGAATTGAATAAAAAGGACCTTCTGATCAATATTTCTACTGAAAATGACATGAGACTGGATGCTATTCTTGATGCGATTCACTCCCGCATGATCAAGCAGGGGCTCGATCCGCGTGGGTTAGACGAAAGTAAAGAACATTATCCAAGTGGCCCTCTTATTAAAAAAGATATTAAGGTAAGGCAGGGAATTGAGAAGGAAGCTTCTAAAAAAATAATGAAGGACATAAAAGACAGTAAAATAAAAGTAACGGCTCAGATCATGGACGACATTATCCGTGTGAGCAGTAAAAACATCAACGACCTTCAGGCTGTGATCGCTCTTTGCAGAAAAGGAAATTATGATGTTCCGTTACAATTTATCAATATGAAATAACAATCTCTACAAAAAAAGCCGCAGATTTCGGAGATTTTCACAGATAAATTTTAATCCGCGTGAATCTGTGAAATCAGTGGCTAAACATCTACGATGATAATAAGAAGCAAAGCACCCCTAAGAATTGGAATGGCCGGTGGAGGCACAGATGTAAGTCCTTACTCCGACTTATACGGCGGCGCCATTTTAAATGCCACCATCGACCTTTATGCATACGCTTCTCTGGAGCCAATGGACAACGGAAAGATTGAATTCTGTATCGATGGTACCGACAAGTGTTTTAGCGTTACATCTCAAAAAGAATTAAAAATAGAAGAGGGATTCGAATTATTCGTTGGCGTTTATAACCGTGTGATAAAACAATTTAACCTCGAAGCTCTTTCGTTTCGCTTAACCTCACATATTGAAGCGCCACAGGGCTCGGGATTGGGAACTTCTTCCACCATTGTGGTTTCATTGCTCGGGGCTTTTGTCGAATGGCTCAAACTTCCATTGGGAAAATACGATATAGCGCACCTTGCTTATGAAATAGAACGTGTGGATCTTAACATGGCCGGAGGAAAACAGGATCAATACGCCGCTACATTTGGTGGAATCAATTACATGGAATTTCTTCCGAATGATAAAGTCATTGTTAATCCGCTTCAGTTAAAACCTGAGATCATTAATGAGCTTGAGTTTAATTTGTTGTTATACTTTACAGAGACCCAACGTGTATCTGCAAACATTATCAACGAACAGGTAAAGAACGTGAACGAAAAAAATACGAAGAGCGTTGAAGCCATGCATAATCTCAAAGAACAATCGCATCAGATGAAAGACGCGTTGCTGAGAGGGGAGCTGAATAAGATCGGGGAAATTCTTCACTTTGGCTGGCAGAATAAAAAACAAATGGCGCATAGTATTTCAAACAATTTAATAGATTCAATTTATGCAAAAGCCCGTGAAACCGGCGCCACTGGTGGAAAAATATCAGGAGCAGGCGGTGGCGGATTCATGTTCTTCTATTGCCCCGGCATTACAAAAATAAAAGTCGCCCGCGCTATCGAAACTTCGGGTGGAAGGGTTCAGCCATTTAAATTTACACAACAAGGATTAGTTACATGGACAATATAACAGAAAAGATGAACACACTCGATAAAACAAATTTTACATTTAAAAACCAGACCGCGTATTATAAGGGAAAAGTCCGCGATGTATATACCATTAACGGAAAAACACTGGTGATGATTGCCAGCGACCGCATCAGTGCATTTGACGTTGTACTTCCGAGAGGAATTCCTTACAAAGGGCAAGTGCTTAACCAGATCGCAGAACAGTTTTTAAATGCAACAAGAGATATTGTTCCAAACTGGCTCCTCTCCTCTCCTCACCCGAATGTAAGCATTGGCAAAATGTGTCAACCTTTTAAAGTGGAAATGGTAGTAAGGGGTTATCTTGCCGGGCATGCCGCCAGAACCTATAACAGCGGTTTAAGAACGCTTTGTGGCGTTACTTTACCGGAAGGATTAAAAGAGAACGATAAACTTCCAGCGCCTATTATTACACCTACTACAAAAGCAAGCGAAGGCCATGATGAAGATATCAGCCGCGAAGAAATTATTAAACAAGGAATTGTAAGTAAAGAACATTACGAGCAACTTGAGAAATACACTCTGGCGCTGTATGCTCGCGGACAGGAAATCGCCAACAAAATGGGGTTGATCTTAGTAGATACAAAATATGAATTCGGTTTATTCAATGGAGAAATTACGTTAATGGATGAAATTCATACACCTGATTCGTCGCGTTATTTTTACAAGGAAGGTTATGAAGAAAGACAACAAAAAGGTGAAGAACAAAAACAACTCAGTAAAGAATTTGTGAGACGCTGGCTCATAGAAAACGGTTTCCAGGGAAAAGAAGGACAAACTGTTCCCGCTATGAGCGATGCCTGGATCAACGAGATCAGCGACCGTTACATTGAACTATACGAAAAAGTGACGGGTAAAAAATTTGTAAAAGCAAATTCACAAAATATTCTTGCAGAAGTTGAGGCGGCGATTAATTCGGCGCTCAGCAAAATGTAACTTTTTTTATATTCATAAAAAAGCCCTGAAGCGATTGGTTTTGCAACTTCTGCTTCAGGGCTTTTATTTTGTCTGGCATCTTATTGTTTCACCACTTTAATGATCTCCATAAGGTCATTACTTTGGATCTTTACAAAATAAACGCCATTTGAAAACTGACCAAGATTCAATCTTATTTTCCCTTCGTTCGTAGTTTCAGAGAAAATAATTCTTCCAGTCATATCCAGCACTTCAATAGTTTTTTCAGAATAAGTATTGAATGTTATTGTAAACTCACCCCAAGTTGGATTTGGATAAGCGTTTACTCCTGATAATGACGAATAACTCTCTACTCCTGTACACGGAGAAACGTTTACAGAATAACTTGCAATTTGACTACATCCTTCAGAAGAAGTTCCTGTGGCAGTGTAGGTAGTATTAGTAATCGGGGAATCTGTAATAACAGAACCCGTAGCACTTGTGTTCCAGCTATAAGTGGCAGCTCCGTTAGCTGTCAGAGTTACTGTTTGTCCAACACATAAAGTAGATGAACTTGCTGTTAAGATTACAACAAACGGGGTTGAAGCCACAATAGATTGCGTAATCGATGAAGTACAACCTGCAACGTTTGTTCCGTATACGGTATAAGTGCCTGCCGATGAAACAGAAATGGATGAAGAAGTTGCCCCCGTGTTCCATGAATACGTGTTTGCTCCGCTGGCAGATACAGTTGCCGATTGTGCGGCACATAACGTGCCCGAACTTGCCGAAACCGAAACTGTTGGCAAAGCATATACCAGCATGTTATGAATAGCCTGAGATGTGCAACCCGAAACAACATCAGTTCCATAAACCGTGTATGTGGTATTTGTGAGTGGTGATACAGTCACTGAAGATCCAGTAGCGCTGTTGCTCCACGAGTAGGTTGTTGCACCCGAACTCGTTATTGATCCTGAAGAGCCTGAACATATACTTGAAGTTCCGGATGTTGTAACTGTTGGTCCGGCTATTACCGACATACTCAACTGAGCGTATGCAATACAACCATTATTAGCGGTTCCTGTTACAGTATATATTGTATTTGCTGAAATAACCGGATTTATTGTTGCTCCGACTGATCCATTGCTCCATGAATATGTATTGGCCCCACTTGCTGTAAGCGTACTGGCGGACGTTGAACATACAACTGTTCCACCAGGCGAACTTGCAGTTATAACAGGTATAGTAGCGGAAGTAGTTGTGTTCCATCTGAAAGTTAAACCTGAAGGAGGTTCGTATCCAAAGTCGAGCGCGCAGAAGTCGAAGCTGTTAACTCCTGGAACGGTATTGAGCCAGCCGTTAAAATTATCGCAATTATTAAAATCAAAAAAGTTACCACCACGCAAACCAACCTCGTACGTACCCACGGTAGTACCGTTCAGACAATCACCATATACAACAGATATCTCATTGCTTGTTTCACACAAATGCAATTGATAATTGAAACACTCATCAACTCCAATTCCCGATCCGAATTTTCTTTCTCTTAACCATTGTACAACAAGTGTGCGATTCGGAGCCGAACCAAGAGTCTGGTAGCGCATTTCTCCGTTAGCGAAATAAATTTCGTTTACATAATTTGATGTTGCTGAAACAGAAGCCACAAAACTGTTTGTTCCTATTGAAGAAACGGTTGTACCCACAGGGAACCCGAATAGATTACCAGGTAAACCTGAGATAGGCGCTCCAAGGGTAATTCCTACTGTAGAACTAACCAAAACATCAGCGCTTCCCGAGGTAACTGTACCATTTGTAACAAATCCAAGTTGCGTGTCACTGTTAAGAACCGCAATAAAATTTGAATCGATCACATTATTTGAAATCATAAAATAGTCATCTTGCCAATTGTTTGATCCAAGAACAACATAACCATTTGATGCCATACCAAATTTGGTGTAACATCTGCCATTGTAATGAAATGTAAAGCCAATATCAAGGTTTTGATATTTTGCATCATCATCTGTTGGTCCGCCTGCCACAGTTCCGCCACTGATCTGATTAAATGAACCGCTCAACAGCGAGAACGTATAATTTGTTGCTACCTGCGAGGTTACAGATTGTACCGCTAATAAACACCCGATAGCAAGAAGTGTTTTTGTTTTCTTAAAGTAATTAGTGATCATAGTTAATTTTTGCACGAAGGTACTTTATGGCTTTCCCACGAATCAGTTTTACGTTAATCAGGCAACCCAATTCGTTAATTCAAAAAGGGAAATAAAAAAACCCGTCACGTTTTCATGACGGGTTTTAAATTATCTTATTATAAACGCTATTGTTTTACCACTTTAACGATTTCAACAACTTCGTTGCTTTGGATCTTTACAAAATAAACACCATTTGCAAATTCATTCAAACTAACATTTAATTTATCTTTCGTTGTTTTTGCAGTGAAAATGATTCTTCCTGTTAAATCAGTCACCTGAACAGTTTTATCCATACCATTGTTCAGTTCAATTGTAATTTCACCTGCTGTTGGATTTGGATAAACCGAAAGTCCTTTGAACCCCGAAATTTTATCCAATCCGGTACATGTACTTACAACAATGCTTGCAGAAGTTGTGTTAGAACACCCAGTAACAGGGCTGGTATATGAATACACCGGATTAAATGTCCCGGCAGATGCTCCCGGAGTAAATACGTTTCCGCTTACGTTGGTTCCTGAATACGCTCCACCTGCAGGTGATCCGGTTAACGTTACCGTTGGGCCATTTGTACAAACTGTAGTTTGCGCCGCGGTTAAGGTTAATGAAGGAAGAGCGTTAACGTTTACCGCAACAGTTTCCGTTCCTGTGCATCCGCTATTATCACCGGTTACAGTATAAATGGTGGTTGAAGAAGGGCTCACAGTTATAACGGTTGTAGTGGCTGATGTATTCCACGAATATGTTGTTGCACCACTTGCAGTTAAGGTGGATGTATTCCCTGCGCAAATTGTACCGTTAGAGGCTGAAATGGTTACCGTAGGATTTTGATTTACAGTAAGTACTACAGGAACCAACGGAGATATGCAGCCCGCTTTTGAATATTTCACAACGCCATTAAAACATCTCGGACTAAAGTTGTAGTTGAAATAAGCTCCACCGTTCCCTTGCAATAACTGAAGATCACTATTGGCAGCCCAAACTGAACCAACAGTTGTTCCGTTCGTATAATACATGGTTGAACCCGTTAACGTCACACAGAAACCATACGTCTGTCCGGCACTCATAGGAACAGAAATTGTCATAGGAACAGGTGTAATGTTTCCACTTCCCATACCTGTAATTGTAGTTGTTCCAGCCATCGTCCAACCAGCTGTACTGTTTGTAAAGGTTGCATAGGATCCTGGCCTGTACCACACCTGGAGTGTATATGTAGCCGTTCCGACATGAACATCAAATCCGTTGATCTCAATATTATCGAGTGCAACAATATCAAACATATTCCCTGCAGAACTATTCCCTGCCGCAGAAGAAACGAATAAACTGTTTGAAGGAGTACTGTAGGCTTCGGCATAATAAGTCACTGTATTTACTGCAGTTGGAGGCACATATGCGGTTCCTGTTGCAATAGTAGTGGTTGAAGTAGGGGTTGCATACCAGTTTACATTATTTGCAAAAGCATTTACCGAAATAGTGGTTGTTCCCGGCGAACACACTGAGGCTCCTACTGCATTGATTGTCGGACTGGTGATTGAAAGCGAATAGGATGCGCCTGCGGTACAACCGGTTGTTCCCGTGCCGGTAACTGAATAAACTGTAGCAGATGCTGGTGAAACAACTATTGAATTTGTAATGGCACTTGTACTCCATACATAAGACGTAGCCGTTCCAACAGCGGTTAATGTAGTAGTTCCGCCAGTACATATAGCAAACGGACTGGCAGTAATATTAACGCTGGTTGAATTTACAGTTACGCTTGCTGTAACCGGGGTAGACGTACAATTTGCTGTAGAAACAATTAATGTATAAAGTCCGGCAGCAGCAGCTGTAACATTTGTAACAGTATTGTTCTGGCTTGCTGATGTGAAAGAGTTAGGACCTGACCAGTTATAATTAGATCCAATATCTGAACCTCCATCAAGAGCTAATGTTTGCCCTAAACACGCCGATGTACCTGAAACAATAGAGGCAGTCGGAATAGGATTAATAACCACCGTGGCTTCGTTTGAAGTCATGGTCTGTGACGCAGCACCGCATCCAACCTCTAAAACAAAATACAATGTTCCTGTTGAAAGCGCCGCGGAGTTGTACGATGTTGAGTTGGCACCTGTTCCACCGCTAACATTTGTATAAGGACCACCTGGAGTTGTTGATGACATCCATTGATAAGTGCTGGTTGAACCCACGCTCGTACTGTTGGAAGTAATTGAGGTTGATTGTCCGTTACAAAGATTAACTGAAGCTGATGTAATTGTTCCTCCAACAGCTGCTGTACATGATGGCGTACTGAATTCATCAGCGCCAATATCAGGAGTAGTTACATTACGGATCTGATTATCGATATCCACTGTAATTCCCGCTACCGGGGTACCGGTATTATCAATCAGTCCGTTAGCAAATACTGACTGGAGATGAAGATCAGTCGGAGATACAAACACCGGAAGCACATTCTGTGAGTTTAAGTTTCCACCAAAGCTCGCCTGCATAGCAGGTAAACTCAATTGCTGTGTTGATGCAACATAACCCATTACCGGAATATTTCCTGTTCCACCAACATAATAATCGTTGTAGTTCATGATGGATATATTTGTTCCCGTTGCAGCTGAAGAATAAACTCCAAACGCCACGTCGGTTGCAGAATTTGTATTATCATATGTATTACAGAAAATATTATTTCTGATAACATTGTTGGTTCCTGTAGTTGCAATGTACATGGCTGCAGAGGCTGAAGCAGTTGGTAAACCGGCAATTGATGCAGAGAGATTAACGCTATTGTTTTCAATGTTTACACCGCCTGAAGAGCCTTCCAAAGTAATTCCCAAAGGCCACACAGTACCTACAGTGTTATCACCGGTTCCGGAAATACCGGATATCATATTATTACGAACACTTGTATTACTGTTTGCGCTGGTATTAATGGTAATTCCACGACCAGAGTATCCTGCTGTATGCGTATTAGTAACATTTAAAATCACGTTTTTCTCGATGACCGAGTTCATTACATTCGTTCCGATATTAATTCCGGTTGCAGCACCAGTAGCTCCTGAAGCTATAGCGGTACATGTAATATTCGAAATTGTATTTTGAGAAACCGCTGCATTATTAAGACCTGAACTCAGGAAAATCCCACTCATTCCCGAAGCTCCAGGTGTAAGGTTCTGAATAGTGTTATTAGTAATTGTTATAGAAGGAGCATTAGTTGCGAAAATTCCACGGAAACCAATATTGGATGTTGCGGTTCCGATATTATTATTATCAATAATCCAGTTATTCGATCCACCTACGTTTATTGTGGCAGTACCGGTTGCGTAAATACCATAATAAGTTGAAGTGATTGTATTACTTTGAATAGTAATATTATCGTTGTCGGGCCCCGTAGTTGTTACAGGATTACCTGATTCGGCAGAAGCAAGAATACCATATCTTGCAGTTGAGGTTGTTGAAGGTCCTACAATTGATAGACGCTTAAATTCAAGAGTATTATTCCCTGGACCTGTTGTTGGCGTACTTGCTAACCAAATCGCTGCTGAGTTGGTAGTTGTCCAGGTATTAGCAATCGTTAAAGCGCTTCCTCCTGTATTTAAACCATCTACGGTAATGAATCGTGCGTTTAAGAATTTCATTGTGGTATTCGTAAATGTCGATCCTGTTGTAACTGTCGCTGAATTTCCGGTTGCAGGAACGATCAATAAAGAATTTGTTGCGCTTGCATCTGTATTATTTAAAAACACGATCGGGAAATTTTCATTGGTAGAATAAGACGGATCAGTTAAAACGTAAGTCACAGGACCCGTTAAACAGGCAGGATTATAAACGTTAGCAGCTTGTGTTAAAGTTGTAAAGTTACCAGCCGCACCAACAGTGTATGTCCCGTTAAGCGTGGCGTTGAGCGTATAGGTAAACGGAGTTGTTGGCGGAGTTGTAACGTTGTTAACATCCACTGCCGTAAAACCACCTCCAGGAAGCGCGCCAATATTCGGAGTTGGTGCAATATCCTGAGCGACCACATAGTAAGAAATAACATCCAATGCATTTCCGGCATAGGTTAAGTTAAATGTCCACACACCATTGATAGAAGCACCAGAAGTTAAAGTACCCGATACGCTCGTATAAGGACCACCATTTACGCTGTAATACAATTGCGGCGAAAGTGAGCCACTTGCAACACCGCTTACATCCGTCATGTTAATTGTATAAGTACGTGAAGTAAGATTACAAGCCGAAGTTGTAAATCCATCCTGTAAAAATGTAGGTGCATTATTATCCTGGGCGAGTGTATAGTTTCCTTCCCATGCCCCGATATCCGGAGTAGCCGAGCGAACTGTTCCGATATAATCATCGTTGATACCTGCAATGGCTGTACCCGATGACTCGATCTGAGTTGGGGTAACTGCATTAATATTTAAAAAGTTGGCATTTGAACCCACCGTAGAAACGAAAGTAGGATTTTCTGTAATTGAAGAAGCATCCGCGGGAGCAAATGCACTGATGTAAGTTGATAAGGATTGATAGTTGTTTGTTCCGTCAGTAAAAATAAGATTAGATGCTCCCGGCGTTCCTGCATAAAATAAATTATCATTAGATGCCAGATTGTAATTCCCTATCTGAATATTCTGTCTTCTGTATGCAACTGCTAATCCTGTTCCGGTTGGAGTTGAAAGATTCACAAAAATATTATTACGGAGAGTTAAATTGGTTAGTGTACTTGAATACACGGCATTGGTATGAAAATCGGCTCCTGTACTTGTTGCATTAAGATATACTGTGTTATAATATACATTTACAACAGTTCCCGTATTGATATATATTCCGTTCACCCTTGTATATCCGGTTGCGTTTGGAGCATATAAATTACCTACCAGATTGTTGTAAATATTAGTTGTTGTGGTTGCAGGTCCGTAAATACCATGAACCATTCCTGTTGTACCGTTTGAAGTAATATCGCTGATTTTATTTTTATAATAGTTTATACCAGAACCACCGCTTCCTAAATAAGTTCCGAATACAGTAGATGAACCTGTTGTGGTGATATTATTAATTGAATTGGAATAAATGTTGGTACTGTTGTTTGTTGATGTTGGTGCGGCAATGTACATTCCATACATAAGGTCACCATACGTTAAGTTGTTTACAGTATTATTATACACCGATGAACCTGAAGCTCCACCTGCATCACCAAGACTTGTGGCGTAAAGACCGTAACCCGTACCTGTGCCATTATAATTCACGTTGGTGACTGTATTGTTGTAAATAGCTTTTAACGGGTAAGGCCAGTTTCCACCGCTTGAATTGTAAACTCCATGAAAGCTTCCCGCTCCTGAAACGGTAGACGAAATATTAGAAAGAAGATTGTTATATATGAACTGCATCGAAGTTCCAATGCTCCCAGCTGAGTTGTAATACCCGTAAAACGATCCGGTAGAAGCGCCGGTTCTTGTAATGTTATTGATAGAGTTATTTGCAATGGTTAAAGAGCCCGAAACTCCGGCAAGACTATTATAAATGAAATACTCTCCTCCTGTATGGTTCAGGATTAAGTTATTCATCATATTACCGGTAATGCTCATATTCACAGCATCCTTTTCACATCGAACACAATACACATCACCGGTTCCGGTAATTCCATGATTAAAAGAAATGAAATTATTGTTTGTGATAAAGACATTGGTGGTTGTGCCAGTTCCTGATGTATAAATACATTGAATATCCGCCGAAGTAAGCAATGGACCCGTGAGGGAATGACTGAAATTATTATTACTTATATCTATTAGCGATGCTACAGCCCCTGAGGTACGGAGAAGATACGAAATACCTGTGGTAGCATTACTGCTGTTATTGGTAAAGGTATTATTCGACATGATGAGGGTAGCAGAAGAAGCTGTGTTATAAATTCCATTAAAGGCTCCGGACGTTGTAGAACTTGTTCCGTTAGCAATAAGGTTATTGGAAATAACAACAGAGTTACTGGCGGCAGTGGATCCGGCAACGTTTTCAATCGCAGAAACCGCAGAGGTGTTGGCGCCTGAATTCATTGTCACGGTATTGTTAGTGATAGACGAGTTAGCGCTGACAGCGGTGTTAAGGTAAATTCCACGTAATGTTGATACATTAGGGGCCCCCGAGCCATTATTATTGTTTACATAATTATAAGCCACGTTGATATTGTACTGCGCCAGAGTTCTTACACCGGCCGAAGCAATACCTGTAGTAGGCCCGCCTCCGAAATTAATAATTGTATTTCCTGTAGAAACAGAACTACCTCCAATATCATTTCCAGTATCGGCAAACGTAAACGGCGTTGTTGCAGCGAATCCGATAAGCGCAATACCATAATTACAATTCTGAATAGTGTTAGAATAGATTTTATTATTGGAGTTGGCCCCTGAAGCAGCTACAATTGTCAGCCCAGCAGTATGAGCGTTGCTTAAAGTGTTCATTATCTCAATACCTCTGCTACCCTCCACAGCAACTCCTGCCCCGGCTGTATTGTTATTTTTATTGAGTGTAATCACACAATTGGCTATGGTATTATTCTGGCAACCGTTACTCGTACTCGCCTTAAACAAACCATATCCGAATTCCATCATGGCGTTGCCGGAAGTATTTGGATCAACGATATCAATTCCATTAATGGTAATATAATCCGACCCTATTAAGCGCCAAACGCCATCCTGGGTAGTAGTTGTATTAGGTAAGGCAGTTCCTGTATACGCTGTTATTAAAGGATTGGCTCCTGCCCCGTTTTTCTGAAAAATAATAGGATTGGCTCCTGTACCGGTAGCTGTCATTGAAAATCCACCAACCGGTGCAGTTTCTGTGTGACCCGCATTTACTAAAATAGTCACCGGCCCGCTTACACCCTGCGTGTTTAATGCAGTAATTGCAGCATCAATGGTAGCGTAGCTGGCAGGTACGGAATAGGTTCCCGACAACTGTGATTTCGCCGTATTTACAAGTAAAGTAAGGGCAAAAAAGGTAAGCACATAATAAATTTTCTTCATTTCCAAAAGTTTAAAAAATTATTTCTTCAAAATTACTAAATTGTTTAGGTAACATTCTGAACATTCGACCAACATTACCGATTTTAACAACAAGTATCAAATATATATTCCGTTAAATCTGTTTCTTCTAAGGGAAAACCCCTATTTTGACTAGTAAAAACCCTTAGTTTTTAACAAAAAAAAGCCCCGTTTTCGACGGGGCTTTTAAATAAGAAACTAAAATTATTATTGTTTCACTATTTTAATGATTTCTACTTTATTATTGCTTTGAATTTTAACAAAGTATACTCCGTTTGCGAGTGAACTTATATTCATTTCAACTTTATCGTTATCCGAAACCGATGAAAGAATAACTCTTCCCGTTACATCACATACTTCAACCGTTTTTTCGAGTCCGTTGCCCAATTCAACAACAAATTCTCCGGCATTAGGATTAGGATAAACCTGTAAACCATTAAGTTCTTTTCCTATGTTTTCGATGCCAATACAGATACTCACATCAATAGAAGTTGTTGCGGTGTTCGCACAACCGGTTACTCCGTCGGTATAAGAATATGTAGCTACAAATGTACCTGCCGTTGAAGGAGGCGTAAACATTGGTCCGCTTACGTTAGACCCTGAATAAGCGCCACCCACAGGCGATCCTGTTAATGCAACAGAAGGGCCGCTGGCACATACTGTTGGATTAGATGCTGTTAAGGTAACAGAAGGTAAGGTGTTAACTGTAATTGAAGCTGTTGCAATGCCTGTACAAGCACCGTTAAATCCGGTTACTGTGTAGGTTGTACTTGTTGCAGGAGAATCAACAATTGTATTTGTTGTTGCACCGCTATTCCAGCTATAAGTAGTTGCACCACTCGCAGTAAATGTTGCTGAGTTACCAGCACAAACCGAAGTATTGGTAGAAGCTATATTAACTGTAGGTGTAGCTGTAACATTCACCGCCACGTTTGTGCTTGAAGAACATGTACCATTCATAACATCAACCGTGTAAGTTTGTGAAGACGAAGGTGTAGCAATTACAGTTGCTCCTGTAGTTGTTGAAAGTCCGGTTGGAGGGCTCCATGTATAAGAACCAAAACCAGTACTGTTAAGTTTAAAATCAGGACGTGACGATGTTGTTACATCCACTGTAGTAGCTGCAGCAATTGTAGCCGCAGTTTGACTATCTGCACGGTGAACAATAGTAGCACTGAATCCTGTTCCTGTAGTGTAACTGAAAACCGCATCAGCTCCTACGCCCGAGAAGTTATTGGAGAATGTAGTTTCTAATATCACGTTGCTTACTCCATCCCAAATGAAAGGCGATGAAAAAGTTAACATATTGAAACCAACAGTTGGTGTAAAGTTCTGAGGAGCCACCACATTTATTAAACCAGTCTGAAAAGAAGTTAATGTAGTTAAAGCCGTTGTTCCGATATTTACCTGGAAGTTCTGGTTACTGGTAATTGATGTACCCCAGTTAGCCCCTAAAGAAACAACCGGGAACTCTATGCTGTTAATTGAAGAGTTAGCGCTGAAACCAGCAGCGGTCATTTCGCTGGCTAGAATCAACATCTGCATTCTTTGTCCTCCATAATAAGCTGTAAACGGAGCAGGATAAGAGGTTGATGAGTTCTGATTTATTCCGGTACCAAAGTTTAATGTCGCATTTGGAACAACACCACCAGTAACGGTTAATGTCTGAGAATCTCCCGAACATATCGCGGCTGACGAAGGTGTAATTGTAAGAGCTCCGGGTGTTATGTTCACCGCAATAGATGCGCTAACCACAGCAGCAGTACAATTGGCTGTTGAAACAATTAAATTATAAGTTCCGCCAGCGTTATTCGGAGCATTTGTGATCACCGGATTCTGACTGGCAGATACAAAACCGGCAGGACCTGTCCATGAGAAATTAGTTCCAATATCACTACCACCCATTAAATTCAGGTTTGTACCCGAACAAATTGGTGCATTGCTTGTAATCGAAGCTGTAGGTACCTGGTTAATTGTAACGGTTGCTTCATTTGAAATATCCGTTAAAGAAGAACTGGTACATTGTGTTTCGAGAACAAAATAGTAAATCCCAAAAGGAAGAACACCTGTTGTATAAGAGTCTGTTGTAGCGCCTGCACCACCAGACACATTAGAGTATGGACCACCAGGAGTCGTCGAAATTTTCCACTGGTAAACGGTATTAATACCTGTACTAACACCACCTGAAGTAATCGCAAGGGTTTGTCCTGCACAGGCCGCATAAGAAGTTGTAGTGATCGTTCCTCCGTCGGCAGCTGTACAAACCGGAGAAGTAAATTCATCAGCCCCCATATCAGGAGTTGTTACGTTACGTGTCTGGTTATCGATATCTGTTGTAATTCCGGCTACAGGAGTTCCGAAGTTGTCTAATGCAACGTTACTTGCAGGTACAAGGTGCAGGTCGTTAGCTGCAACGTAAACGGGAGCTACTGTCATTGAGTTAACATACTGCCCAAAACTGGTTTGGATAGCAGGAAGAGTTAACTGAACCGCTCCAGCCGCATAGCCTAATGCAGGATTACTGGTCCCGGATGCAGTTACATAGTAATCGTTATAGTTGATCGTAGAAAAATAAGTTGTTGTGATTGTTGAAGTGATGGCATAAGGAACATCATTGGTTTTGTTTGAGAAATCATAAGAGTTGGAAAAAATATTGTTTCTCAGAACAATGTTTCCGCCTGATGAGTTTTGATAAAATGCGCTTGAGCTCAACGATGTGCTCGTTGATGCGTAACCGGTATGAGGACCGTAAAGATTAACCGTGTTAAACTCAACGTTCACTCCACCCATAGGGCCCTCTAATGCAATTCCAATAGGCCAGTATCTTGGTCCAACATCGCCGTAAGCGTATACATCAGATACCATGTTATTCTGAATAGAGTTGTTGCTGGCTGCAATCCCCGAGCCCATGTTAATTCCACGCGCCCCATAACCTCCGGAATTCGTGTTGTAAACCGATGTTACTGTATTTTTTGAAATGGTTACATTAATAACATTGGTGCCACTGTGAATACCGGAAATAGCACTGAGACTCGATGAACTCGCAGATGAAACAATATTGTTCACAGTGTTTTGCGATACTGTCGCAACATTGATTCCTGAGCTCAGGTAAATACCTGATATATCTGCAGAAGAAGTAAAAATGTTTCTTACCAGGTTGTTGTTCACTGTTACTCCGGGAGCATTCTGAACATAAATACCTGTACCTGCAAGGTTGCTGGCACCGGCTGTAACAGGACCGACAGTATTGCTTGTAATAGAAAGGTTATCCAATGCACCTGCGGCTACGGAGGCTGTTCCATTTGCGTAAATTCCATAATAGGATTTCAGGATTGCATTTCCCTGAATAGTTATGTTATCGTTGTCAAGGAGTAGCTCCATCAACACCGGCAACAATACCAAAACTGCTGGAGCTGGTTGTTCCCCCGCCGATAGCCGTAATGTTATTAATTCCAATGTTGTTGTTGCCGGGGCCGGTAGAAGCTGTACTTGCCAACCAAACCACAGCAGATGCACCCGAATTGGTATTATTTAAAGTTAAGCTACTACCACCTGCATTCATACCATCAATAGTTACATAATATGTATTGAATAATTTGAAGATGGAAGAACCTGATCCGGTAACAGTTGATGTAACACCAACATTTGGCCTGATTAAAACTGTATTTGTTGAGCTTCCTCCAAGAACAGGATTAATTACTAATGGAAATGTTTCAGAGGTTGAATAAGATGCATCATCTAATAAAAATGTAACGCCACATGAAACACCAACCTGATTTAAACGTGTAATAGCGTTTGTTAACGTATTAAATGGAAACGCCTGTGCAGCACCGATATTATAAGTACCACACAATGGAGCGAGTATGGACATTGTTCCACTGATAGAGTCATTAACTGTAGCCATATCTCCTGCAAGACTAGCAATAGCGCGGATCGTATAGGTCCCGGCTGTAGCCAGACTAGTTACAGGGAATGTAACAGTTGTTGTCGCCAGAGAGTTTAATGAAGCTACAACGTTGGTTTGTGTGTAAACAACCGCGTTTGAAGAGTTGATGATTCTATAGATAACATTAAAGTTTGTCTGACCTGAGGAACCTAAATTTGAAAATGAAGCTTGTGGGGAAAAGTTCATACTTTGTCCTACTCCGCCTCCATTTGTAGGAGAAACAAATGCAGTCGCAGCAATATCATTAGCTACTAATGGAATACCATCAAACTCATCTGCTCCTATATCAGGGGCTGTTCCTCCACCGTTTACAGAACCAACCGGTCCTGGTCTAACATCACCGTCAATATCCGAAGTAACACCGATTGTAGCCCCTGCTGATTCAAGAAATACAGGCAAGGCATTATTAATATGAAGATTTGATGCTGATATAAAAGGTGCCGCTGTAGTAAGTGCGAATGAAGCATTATCATTGTTTGTGTTACCCAATGTGCTCGTATAAGCTCTCCAGTTTGTTGCCGGAGTAGTTGCGCCTGAGTTAAAATTTGAAATTGAGTATGCTGTAGGGTTTGTAGTTAAACCAACATTCACCGTTGATGAACCAAAATAAGCGTTATTATTAATACTTAAGTTCATTGCACTGGTACCACCTGTTGGTAACTGAATGATGGTATGGATAGCTCCGGAATTTCCACCGCTCATTGTATTTGAAAAAAGATTATTCCTTACATCAATACCGGTTTGTCCGGTGCCGGCTATTGAAAGACAAGTTGTAATATCAGGCGATGAACCGCCTGAAAGCATTGGCCCACTTAATGATATAGTATTATGATGGATAAAGTGATTCGTTCCGGAAGTGATACTGATGCCTCTAACACCAAAAGTTGTGCCTGTAGTGTTATTATTAGAAACAGCGTTCAGGTCCCAGATAAAATTATTTCTTACAGTAATTGCATTTCCACCGCCAAGTAAAATTCCACGGGCAGCAAATCCTGATGTACTTCTTGCATACACATAAGATATCTTATTATTTTCAATTAATCCCGCAGTTGCTCCAGAGCTAATATTAACACCCATTACACTTGATGTTGAACTTTGTATATTATTAATAATATTTGAAGTTATCATGTAAGCACCTGTTGAAGCAAGAAGCGACACTGCATTTACCGCGCCAGACCCGTTATTTACAACGCCTGTAATAGTATTTGAAGATATTGTGACATTTCCCGCGCCAATAGCGGTATTAAGTTCAATTCCACTAAAAGTTGTTCCAACATATGAAAGAATATTCTGAATGATGTTACCTGTAATAACAGCAGAACTAACCCCCTGAATAAATATTGCTTTAGAATACACCGTTGTAGCTGGACTGTTATAAGGAGGGTTTCCTGTTAATGTTCCCGCGCTTCCGATAACGTTGTTTGTAAAAGCTACGCCGCTAGATGAGGCTGAAGTATTGCCGTTAAAAACAATTCCTCTAGCTACTGAGTTAATAGAACAATTATCTACTGAAAAAGCATTTGCAGTTGTTGTTGTATTCATTACGCCTGTAACTGAGGTAAGCGCAGAAACAGAGGAACCACCATTCGGACCTACAACAACACCAAAGGTTGTATTCTCTGAACCTGTTGTGCTGGTAGTTCCTGATACATTCCTGCCTGTCGCATTTCCATTTAGAATCAGATTTTTAATTGCAATATTATCAGCGTTATTATACTGAGGAGTTACTGTATGCGTTGCTACACGAATAACAGACGCATAGGTAGTCGTATTAGGATTATTGTTTACAATCGTAAGGTTCTTATTAATCCCAGGAGTATTCGGGTTGTCTCCATCAACTGTCACGTTATCTGCACCGTTCAACTCAATTACACCGCGACCCGAAGCAGCGGTGGATGGTCCATTAATCACAACTCCGTCTACAGACGGAAATATTAATACCGAAGTATAGCTTGAACCGCCTTCTCCGCTTGAATTTAAAATAGCACTTGCCGTTTCTGTAATACTGGCTGATATATCAACCGTAATTGCACCCGTATGCGTGCCCACATTGATTGCGGCAAAAGCAGCACCCAATGAAGTATAACTTGCAGTTGCTCCACCAGTAACCGTTACCTGCGCCTTTAATGCAGTTCCTGTCATTAAAACAGTAGCCGCCAATAATAGAATTTTTTTCATTTCCAATAAAATATAATCTGGCGAATTTACTCAATTAAAGCTGTTATTTACTCAGTATATTCTTGAAATTGAGGTAAAACACAGGAAAAACCAGTCAATTTTAAATGTTTTAACACGTTTTCAGTCTGTTAAAGATGTTTTAGTTTTCAGATTTAACATTTATCCAAATAAAAAAACCCGGCCTTTTTGTTAAAAGCCGGGTTCTTATAAAGTTAAAGTAAGGTTATTGTTTTACAATCTTAATTATTTCAACGGTATCATTGCTCTTCACTTTTACAAAGTAAACACCATTCGCAAACGCGTTAATGTTTACATTCATTTTGTCTTTAGCAGTTGATCCATTCATGATAACTCTTCCTGTAAGATCAGTTACTTCGTAAGTTTTCACAAAACCATTGTTGAGTTCAATAACGAATTCACCAAGGTTAGGATTCGGATAAACTGAAAGACCGTTTATTCTTGCTACACTATTGTCAATACCAGTACATGTGCTTACAATAATGGTTACAGAAGCAGAGTTAGAACAACCTGTTACTGAACTTGTAATATTATAAGAAGGCATAAACGTTCCGGCTGTTGCACCAGGAGTAAATACTCCTGTTGTAACGTTAGAACCTGTGTATGCTCCACCGGCAGGCGATCCTGTAAGAGCTACCGTTGGTCCGTTTGTACAAACTGTTGTTTGCGCAGCAGTTAAACTTACACTTGGAAGAGAGTTAACAAACACCTCAACTGTTCCTGTTCCAACACAACCTGCACCGTTATCTCCTGTTACAGAGTAAATAGTGGTTGAGCCCGGTGTTACCGCAATAATTGCGCCGGTTGCTCCACCTGGCATCCAGGTATATGTTGAAGCTCCACCAGCGTTAAGAGCAGTTGATCCACCAGCACAAACAGTTCCTGAAGAGGCGCTGGCTGTTACGTTGATCGCAGCTCCTACATTCAATACCGCTGCTGTCATAGGTGAAGTACATCCAGGTTTAGAGTAATAAACCTGTCCGTTGAAACATCTTGGACTAAATGTAACACCGAAGTAAGTTCCTCCGTTACCCTGAAGAACCTGAAGATCACTGTTAGATGCCCACATTGCTCCAATAGCTGTACCGTTTGTGTAATTCACATTCCCACCACCGTTACAGGTTACATACCATCCGTAAGTCTGGCCGGCAGAGATTGGAACAGTAAATGTTAAAGGTACTGGCGTTAGAACACCGTTACCTAAACCTACAACAGTTGTTGTTACTACGTTGGTCCATCCTGCGTTAGAAGTATTGAATCCAACCCATGTACCCGGTTTGTACCAGATCTCAACTGTATTTGTAATAGTGTTACTCAGGTGTATATCAAAGGCGTTAACCTCAATGTTCTGCTGAGCAACAATGTCAAACATATTACCTTGCTGGCCATTACCTGCAGCAAGCGAAACAAATAAACTGTTCGTGCTTGAATTAGCTGCTTGTGCATAATAAGTTGTAGTTGATGATGCGAGAGGCGGAACAAAAGTACCACCTGATGCTAATGAAGTTGTAGAGGTTGGACTTGCATACCAGTTGATCACCGATGTTGTAAATCCTGTTGCCGTAAGTGTACTCGTTCCAGGAGAGTTACAGATCGTTGCATTTGTGGTAGCAATCGTAGGATTGTAAACCGTTAATGTATATTCAGTAGTCTGCTGGCAGTTCGAGGTTCCTGTTCCAACTACTGTATAAATCGAAGTTGATGTAGGTGACACCGTAATTGAATTAGAAGTCGAACTTCCCGGTGACCACATTAAGGTTGTAGCATTTCCTACTGCCGTTAATGTTGCTGTGTTACCAAGACATAAAGATCCCGGGTTACTCTGAATACCAAGTGATGTATTGTTGATTGTAGTAGTAACAACTACTGGTGTTGCAGAACAGCCATTTGCCGACACAATAAGAGTATAGTTACCCTGCGCCGAAGCCGGAGCATTTACGATCGTAGGATTTTGCACACTCGATGTAAAGCTGCTTGGGCCGGTCCAGTAGAATACGTTACCAAAGTCGGTACCGCTGTTTAATACAAGGTTTTGTCCTGCGCAGATAGTTGATGTAGGAGCTACAGAAGCGCTTGGATAACCATTAACTGATACAGTAGCTTCGTTTGAAGTGGCTGTCATTGATGTGCTTGCACATGCAACCTGCAACACATAGTAATAAACGTTTGTTGCAGTAAGAACAGGACTCATGTAAGATGGCGTTGCTGATCCTGAGCCACCGCTTACCGGGCTGTACGGACCACCTGGAGTAGATGATACCATCCACGAGTACGTTGTACCTGCTCCGATTGTTACACTTGTTGATGTAAGAGAAACGGTTTGGTTATTACAAGCACTGTATGAAGGAGCTGTAATTGTTCCTGCATTAGCAGAAGTACAAGGAGGACCTGGATCAATGTTCACACAGTAGTCTTCTACCTCACCCCAGGTAAATGCTCCGCATGAAGCGCCTGGAATTGTTGATTCAACAGCAACCACCCTCATACGTGTAACTCCACCGACTGCACTTACAGGAATGGTTATATTCGTAGTGAATGTTGTTCCGGCAATGGCGAATGTAGTATATGTAGAAGTATAAACAAGCTCACCTGAATCGGTGAATGAACCGTTTTGGTTGTAATCAATATAAGTGGTTACAATCCCTGAATAAGCACCACCACCACACTGACCAACAGTTAACGATAAAGTATACGTTTGGTTCACTGTTAAGTTAGGTGCAGCGATCATACCCGCATAATTAGAGTACTGATTCAATACTGAACCCGGACCACCGGTTTGAGTACAATTTGATGTGTTGTTTAATGTTCCGATAGAAACGTTAAAGATCTCATCATCTGCTACCGATGTTGCACTTGAAGCACAATATGCAGCACAGAGACAAGGGTTACCTCCAGGATTAACAGACGCTGCTACAGCAGTTGTGCTAGCAGGACCGTTAGTACATGTAATTACAGCCTGGTACCAGGTTGTTACAGTAATGTTAGTTGCTGTAAAACTTGATAAAGTAGCTGTTGTTACCGGAGTCCATGGACCAAGCGAACTTGTTGAAGTAGCCCACTGATAAGTTAAACCACCAAGTGTATATGAGTTGGCAAGATTTAAAGTTGTGCTTCCACCAGGACAAACAACCGGAGATACAGCTATAACTGTGTTTGACGCAGGAGCACCAGCACAAGGCGTTGGAGCCTGAATATCGATACAGTAGTCTTCAGTTTCACCCCATGTGAAGTTAGTACAAGGAGCTTGTCCTATACCGCCTTCAACTGCGATCACACGCATACGTGTAATGCCCGGCACAGCCGTAGGAGGAACTGAAATATTACCTGTTAATACAGTTCCCGCAATCTGGAAAAGAGTACTTGGAGAAACAAAAACCTGCTCACCTGCATCTGCAAATGAACCGTTAGCGTTAAAGTCCATATAAATTGTAACACCACCACTATAAGCGCCGGCACCACACTGACCAACCGTAACAGAGAATGTGTAGTTGTTACCACCAATAAGTGTAGGGGCTCCTACAATACCCGTGTAATTCGAGTATTGGTTCAAAGTTGAACCAGGGCCGCCAGTCTGACTACAGCTTGATGTATTATTTAATGTTCCAATAGATACATTAAAAATTTCATCATCGCCGGTAGATGTTGCTGAAGAAGTACAATAAGCAAGACATGAACAAGGATTGCCGTTTACCTGTACCTCAACTGCAGAAGCTGTTGTGCTTGCAGGACCGTTAGTACATGTAATAACAGCCTGGAACCAGGTGCTAGCAGTTAAGTTGGTTGCAGTAAAGCTTGCTAATGTAGCCGAAGATACCGGAGTCCATGGACCAAGCGAACTGGTTGATGTGCTCCATTGGTAAGTAAGACCAACTGTTGTATAGGTACTTGCTAAGTTTAAAGTAACACTTCCGTTCGGACAAACTGATGTAACAGTTGGAACTGCTGTATTGGATGCAGGAGCTCCCGAACAAGGAACTGGCGCCTGAATATCGATACAATAGTCTTCTGTTTCACCCCATGAGAAAGTTCCGCAGGAAGCATATCCCACACTACTTTCAACAGCAATTACACGCATACGTGTAATACCTGCCAATGCGGTTGTTGGAATTGTAACGTTAGCCGTAAGCATTGTTCCCGCAACTGCAAAAAGCGTGCTTGGAGAAACATAAACCTGCTCACCGGCATCAAGGAATGAACCATTCTGATTGAAATCCATGTAAACCACAGCTCCGCCAGAGTATGCCGTAGCACCACACTGTCCCACTGTAAGTGACATGTTGTAGGTAGCTCCTCCAACAAGTGTTGGTGCCGCAACCATACCAGTATAATTTGAATACATATTCAGAGTTGAACCCGGTCCGCCTGTCTGAGTACAGTTTGATGTATTATTTAATGACCCGATGGTAACATTGAAGATCTCATCGTCAGCCGAGCTTGTAGCAGCAGAAGCACAATAAGCAAGGCATCCGCAAGGGTTACCGCTTACGGTAATCATAATAGATGTAGCAGTCGTACTGGCTGCGCTGGCTGTACAGGTAATTACTGCCTGGAAGTAAGTGTTGGAAGTAAGCGCGCCTGAAGTATACACCGAAGCATTAGCTCCCGGAATATTTGTATAAGACCCCACAGCACCAGTTGCCGAAGCCATCCACTGATAAGACATACCAGTATTGGTATATGAAGTACTTAATGCAAGATTGGCGTTGGTGTTAGGGCAGATCGTCGCTGAACTTGCAACTACTGTGTTTGCACCTGGCGTTCCTGAACAAACCGGGATAGAAGAAATGTAGTTTCCTTCCCAGGCTCCGATATCAGGAGCACTTGCGTTTCTTGTTGTTCCCACATAATCCGTTGTAATTGTAGTGATAGGAGTTGCCCATCCTTCAACCTGTGTTGGAGTTGCAGGGTTAATGTTTAAGAAGTTAGGATTTGTTCCTACAATACTTAAAAATGGAGGGTTCTCAGTTACTGAAGCTCCGTCGGCAGGACTTGAGAAAGCCTGGTAAGAAGAAAGCGTTGAGTAAGGAGTTGTTCCATCGAAATAGACTGCGCTACTCGCTGATGGAAGACCAGCGTAAAACAGGTTATTGTTTGAAGCAGAAGAGTAAGTTGCAAATGAAGCGCCTGTTCTTCTGTAAGCAGATGCAAGACCTGTTCCGGTCGGAGAAGTATTATTTACAAAGATGTTGTTCTTAAATGTAGTTGTTGGAGCAGTGTTTGCCCAAACAGCAGCTGAACCAAAGCCAAGCGCCGAACTTGTACCATCAATGTGAACCGTGTTATAATACAGGTTAGCAGTAAGAGCAGAAGAAGAACTTGAGATGTTGATACCGGTAACAGCGTTACCGTTGCTTGAAGCTGTAGCAGTAATATTTCCAACGAGGTTATTATAAATGTTAGCAATACCACCGTTTAAAGAGAATAAATTGATACCCGCTACGCCAGCTGCATTAGCATTAGAAGATCCTATATCAGAGATTTTGTTCTGGTAGAAATTAAAAGGTCCTGATGCAGCAGCGTTTCCTGTATAATAAATATACATTCCCACATTTGTAGAACCTCCGTTTTTCAGGTTATAAAAAGTATTCTGATATACGTTTCCGGAAGTTCCGTTATACTCATAGAAATACAATCCATAAATTGTTCCTGAAGTAGACCCGTATGTTACGTTAGATACAGTATTATTATAAACATTGGTAACGTAAGAATAATAATATGGATATAAACCGTAGAAAGTACTGGTACCTGCGGTGGCCGTAATAGCCGAGAACGTATTATTGAAAATGTTCAGGTTCAGGTGAGTTGTCCAATATACCATGTACATGGCTCCGGTACTTGAACCATTGGAAATGTTCGAGAAGTTGTTGTCGTTAATATTGGCAACATTTCCCGACGAACCAAACCATCCGTTATAAATTCCATAGAGTGCTCCCGATCCTGCAACTGTTCTTGCAAAAGTTCCTACAACTGAGTTATTGCTAACATTAGTTGTCGCACTCGTGTGACTGTTATAAATGAAATAAACAGTTCCGGTTGTTTTTAAGCTAAGATTGGTGAGAGTGTTATTCTGAATGTTACAAACCGTTGATGTTGATAATGCATACACACCATACCATGCGCCGGTTCCACCGGTTGAGCCTGAGTACGTGTGATTCTGAATATCATTACCTGCGATTGTAAGAGTTGCATTGGCTCCGGCACTACTATTGTAAATGTTATAAGTAATCATAGAAGTAGACGTTGCTGAAAATGTAACTGCACTGATCTTGTTATTACTCATGTTAATAGTTTGAGCAACTGAACCGTTATTATAGATGTTATAATAACTTCCGGTAGTTCCATTAGTCGAGTTACCTGTAATTGTATTGTCGGTAATTGCCAGAACAGCAGGCGACGCTCCGTTGTTATAAATGCCATAGAAGCTGCTGGCTGTGGTAGCCGTTGTATAAGTACAACCGGTGATGAGGTTGTTTGCAATTGTAATGGTGTTGTTGGATGCAGTAGAACCAGAAGCGTTTTCGATCGCGTTGTTGCTCTGCGATGTGCCACCACCTTTAATTGTTACCGTGTTATTGGAAATTGTTGCATTGGCGCTTGTAGCAGTATTCAGGTAGATACCGCGGATGATTCCGGGGTGTAATGTTCCTGAACCGTTGTTGCTGTTAAGCATATTGTTGGAAACAATAATATTATACTGAGCAAGCGTTCTGATACCAGCTGCAGGATTTGCAGGAAGTACTCCGCCCCCACCAAAATTAATGATGGTGTTACCATTTGAAGAAACACCACCCCCGATATCATTACCGGTATCAGCGTTTGTAAATGGCGATGCTGCAGCATATCCTATAAGTGCAATACCAATGTTACAGTTCTGAATGGTATTTGAATAAAACTTATTGTTTGAGTTGGTTCCCGCGGCTGAAGTCACTACCACATTGGTAGTGTGTAAAGTATACAGGGCGTTAACCATGTCAATACCTCTCGATCCATCCACGGCAGGACCTGAACCCAGAACGTTATTCACGATACTTAAACTGATAGTACAGTTTCTTATCATGTTGTTCTGGCAACCATTTGTAGCACTGGCTTTAAAAAAGCCATAACCATACTCCATTGTTGCCGGGTTGCTTGTATTAGGGTCATTAATGTCGATCCCATCAATAGTAACATAATCAGAACCTATGAACTTCCACACACCATCCTGAAGAGCCGAAGCCGGCGTTGCAGTACCTGTGAAAGCAGTAATGAGCGGATTTGCACCCGGACCATTTTTCTGAAAAGTAATTGTGTTTGCTGAAGTTCCGGTAGCGGTGAAGGTAAAACCTCCCATAGGAGCGGTTTCGGTATAACCGGCATCAACCAGAATTGTAACCGGACCGCTAACACCCTGGGTATTGATATCACTGATAGCAGCGGCGATCGAAGTGTAGGTTGCAGGTACCGAGAAGGTTCCCGCGATCTGTGCCTTCGAGACACCGACACATGCAGTAATGGCAAGGCCAGTTAGTAATAAACTAATTTTTTTCATTTCCAAATCTTTAAATAATTAATCCAACAAAGTTAATAAATGTAAAAATCTCAAAGCCGGACATTCGACAAAAAGACTAAACTTTAACATTAATCACTTACAAACGGCTATAAAAAAAAGGGTTAAAAAAATTTTGCTTGCAATATACTTTAAATCAGTATGTTACAAGATTTGTCGCTTTTGTTGATAACCGATGTTCTTTTGTTGATAACCCATACTTGCGGGCACAAAAAAACCCCGTAGCGCTTATGCTACGGGGTTTATATTAAGAAGTTAATTATTAGAAGTGTAAGTTCAGGCGTAAAGACGCTGTAGGACCCCACATTGAGTTTCTGTTATCAGTATCTAACCAGAAACCACCGTTTTTAGATCCTTCGATAGTTGTCTGACCAACTGAGTTTGTAGTGTTAGCAGGGTTCCCGTTGTCACCAACTGATTCCCACTGAGTTTCGCTTTTACCTTGTGAAGAGATACCAAGACCCCAACCAAATTCACCACCGATGCTCATTTTAGGAAGAACAAAATATTCAGCACCAATAAATCCGCGAACTCCGAAAGAGAAAATAGTACCACGTTTAATTTCAGTAGCACGTGCAGAACCGATAAGACCAGAAATAGGAGCAGTAGCTGAAACGTTGTTAGGAGTACCAAAATCATCAGCAGCGGTTACGTTTACGTTAGTTGAAGCTGAAGCAGTAGCAGCTAAAGTGTTACCGTATTCGAATTTATCTTTTTGCATATCCATGTAAATTCCAACCTCGCCACCATAGTATCCTTGTAAACGGGTTTTTCCTTTACGTTTTTCAATACCACCAGATAAACCGATAACAGTGTTAGAACGTTTCCATTTGTTTTCAACCATTGGATCTGCAGCAGGGTAACCATTAGCAGTTGGAGAAAGGGCTGCAGACTTTAACTGGTCTGTAACCATTGTGCGTGTAGTAGCACTTTGGATACCAATTCTTAATGAGCCACGGTAAGCCATAGCCGGATCAGCGAAATATTTACCAGTGATGGTTTGCGCTGAAGTAAAGAAGTTCCAGGTAGGAGAAGTGTTGTTTGCTGATTTCCCGAAGAAATTACCAGCATAGTCTAAGAATGGAGTCGCATCAATAGCTATACCCCAATCACCTGCTTCAGGCAACATGGGCTCACCTTTTTTTGATGTCAAATCCTGGGCAAATGCGTTTGTTACTCCAAACGCTAACGCCACTAGTGCAATTGATTTTTTCATATTTGTTTGTTTAATTAAAAATTAATGGTACAAAGTTATGTGATTTTCAGGTGTCAAAACCCAATCACTAAAGCTTTTTTAACAACAGGATGTTAACTGCCTGATTTGTTTTGTAATAAAGGTACAAACTTAAAGCTTCCAAGTGTTTTTTTGTCAAAACCAGTGGCGCTGTTCTTTTTTAACCAGATCATTTCATAAATTAGTCTGGCCCCACTATAACCAATATGCGGAAGAAAAACCCTGGTTTTGTCAAACAATGTTTTCTGACGCTCAATACTATACACTTTGGCGCCTACTTCAATTAATACGGCCGTCTGGTATCCGCAACCGGTTCCTATTTCAAGTACTTTTTCTCCGGGTTTTATATCCAGCTGCTCGGTTTGAAACGCCACCGTGTAAGGATGTGAAATGGTTTGTCCTGCCCCTATCGGCAGTGCCTTGTCGCTGTATGCATGATCAAGCAAAGCGGGACGTGCCGTATTATGATCAAAAAACAGGTGTCGTGGCACTTTTTCAATCGCTGCCAGCACTTTTTCGTTCTTTATTCCCTTGGTTTTTAATTGCTCAACTAAACGTTTTCGCTTCCCTTTAAATAGGTATTCATCTTCTTTAGATACTTCGTAAAACACAGCCCTGATGTTGAACCGTAAAG
>JAJONO010000049.1 GCA_021323535.1 Bacteroidota bacterium | reverse complement strand
GGATCGGAGTTGTTTCCATGTCCGCCCCCGTTCTTACCTGTTTCTTTTTTGAATTTCTCGGCTAGTTTTTCTGCGGCTGTTTTTTCCTTTTTTGGTTCAGCGTTTGGTTTTACAGGAGTAATAACCGTAGCATTGTTTTTGATCTCAGGTTTATCTTCTTCCTTTTTAATCTTAACATCTTCTCCACCCGGATCTGTAACCACCTCATCTTCTTTCTTTACATCAGGTTCTGTTTTCGCAACTACATCCCTTACTTCGCCCATGCTTCCGAAATCAATATCACCGCTTCCCATATCAACCATGCCGAGGGCCATTTCCTGTCCACCACCACCGCCACCTTCCGGAAACGGAGGATTTGGCGTAATGATATTAAAGAGAATAAGGAAAAGTAAAAGCAAGCCAAAGATCAAGGCCGTAATTGTTGCCGAAATGGTTTTGTTTTTATTTTCTTCCTGTTTGGTAAGCTCCATTTTAATTTTTAGTTGGTGCGGTAGCGAGTACGGTTTTACACTTTAATTTGTAGCAGATGGTCATAATGTCGATCTCATCCTGTATAGAAAGTTCTTTATCAAGGTGCATTACTACTGTGGGCTCTGTTTGTGTGGAAGCAAGTTTAGCAATTTCTGTCTCCATGCTTGTTGGTAACACTTCTGTACTATTTACAAAATATTTTTTGTCTTTGGTAATAGCAATGTGAATTGGTTTTATTTCATTATTGATCCTGTCCGTTGGTTCCGATTTCGGGAGATTTACTTTAATAGAGTTCGGACTCACCATGGTTGACAGGATGAGAAAGAAAAGCAACAGAAAGAACATGATATCATTTAATGAATCTGTACTTACTTCTGCGTCTCTGTGTTTTTTTCGTAAAGCCATTTCTTAGAGTGATTAGTTTTTAGTGATTAGTTTTTAATAAGCTTATTAAAAACTAATCACTCAACATTAAAAATTATTTTGAAGGTTCATTCAGCATATCTAAAAACTTGATCTGCGCATCTTCCATTCTGTGAGCGAGCTTATCAATGCGTGCATTGAGCCAGTGGTAACAAACAAACGCAAGTACACCAACAACGAGCCCGCTTGCCGAGGTGATCATTTTCTGATAAAGACCTGTAGAAATTACTTCGATCTCAACCGTTTTTGCAAGGGAGATGCTGTAAAAAATAGTAATTACCCCGATGATGGTTCCGATGAATCCGAACATTGGGGCTATTCTTCCAATAATATTTAAAACGTTAAGATTTTTTTCGAGTTTACCGATCTCATTCGAGCCGCTTTTATTCATTGCTTCACGTATTTCGGAAACTGGCTGGCCAATACGGGCCACACCCTGTTCAAGCATGGCACCCTCAGGAGTGTTTGCATTTTTACACATGCTTCTTGCGTTGCCAATATTTCCCGACGCGATCATTTCTTTTAGTCCTGGTAATAAACCATCATTTCTCCTGGAAGCTTTTCCAACCACCAGTAAACGTTCAATAAGAATGTAAACCGAAACTACAAGAAGAAGGGCCATTGGAATCATGATGGGTCCGCCTTTCATGATCATGGACATGATGCTGATCTTTGTTTCAGTTATTTCTGCGCCGCCACCCGCGGTTTGTATCCCAGTGGTAACAGGATTGTTTTTTAATGAATCGGCAACTGCATTAACAGCAGTATTCGTTTGAAGAATGAAATGCAACATTACAATAAGGTTTTAGTTACGAAATTAGTTTTTAAAGAGCCGTGTAATTTTGCACCATAAAAGGATTTTAAACAGTGATATGTTTATTATAATTAAATAGTGCCGGAAAGGTTACATGAAATAAAAAAGCCCGGCTATTAAGAAGTAGACGGGCTTGTTATTCGTTTGATTATTTAGGACGTTTCTCTATACTTTGTGAAACGAATTCCTCAAGGTGTTTCTTCAGAAGCGCACGGTGCGAACCACGAATACCGTACAGAATAAAGGCATCCTCATCATCGTCGTTGTACACGATTTTGAGACGATTGTGCTTCAGTTCGATCACTTGTTTTATATCAATAAAATAAATAACAGAGTTGTTAAAAAATGTCTGCTTGAATTCAAGCTTATCTTCAAAAAACACCGCGAAAGGATTTAAAAGTAACCAGAGTGTTAAAAAAGACATAATTACTGCTGGGACCATCGCAATAAAACCCCAGGGATTCATCACCGAAAACAGGCGATAAGTTAAGTACACAATTCCACCGTTAATCAATAACCACAAGGCTATCAGGGCTACGTTCCTTTCAATACTGACAAGGGGCACCTCCTCTTTTTCTTTCTTTTTCACAGTGCAAAGTTAAAAATTAAATATCTCATTAAGACCAACCTCTTTTTTAATTTTTTAAACTTGTAAATCTGGCATTTACGAAATATTTATACTAAATTGTAACGTTTTAAAGAATATACCGTTAAATAAGTGCAGACACCCTTTTAATCAACAAAAACATGATTTCACAGACTAAATACTATGTTTCGGCGGTTTTACTAAGCCTTTGCTTAACGGGTGAGGCTCAGACACCTACGGTTTCCATAGGGGCCGACGATCCAATCGCTGCCATGCTGGATAGTATAGCCAGCCAGAAGATGTTCACAACAGCTTTTAACAAGCCTGTATTTCCAAAGAACAATAAATACAAGTTTACGCAGGACAGCGTTCCAAAATACGACGACTATACCTACCAGGCCCGTCTCGCTAAACTGGATGCTGTTTCGCCGTTTGACCTTGTTTATAATGAACACGTAAAAGGCTTCATTAATCTTTACGCCGTTCGTAAACGCGAAAGTGTGAGCCGTATGATGGGCGTTGCCCAGTTATACTATCCCATGTTTGAAGAAGTGTTCGACCGTTATAACATTCCCCTGGAATTAAAACATCTTGCTGTTATTGAAAGTGCTCTTATTCCTTATGCCCGTTCACGTGCCGGCGCAACAGGTTTATGGCAGTTCATGTATCCTACAGGAAAAATGTACGGACTCAATGTGAGCTCTTACGTTGATGAACGTTGTAATCCGTATAAAGCAACAGTTGCAGCAGCCGAATATTTAAAAAGTTTACATGATATGTTTGGCGATTGGCAAATGGTGCTTGCCGCTTATAATGCAGGCCCAGGAACCATTACAAAAGCCATTCGCAGAAGCGGTGGTAAGAAAACATATTGGGAGATAAGACCCTATTTACCAACAGAAACCCAGGGATATGTTCCGGCGTTTATCGCAGCAAATTATGTGATGAGCTACGGACCAGAACATAACATTTATCCTTCTCTTCCACGTAAAACATATTTTGAAGTAGATACTGTTATTGTAAAAGAACAGATGAACTTCGATCAGCTTTCACAGGCATTAGATGTAACTAAAGAAGAGATCTTATACTTCAATCCTCAATACCGCAAGAATATTATTCCTGCCGGAGGAAACTCCATGTGTTTACCGAAAAATAAAATCGGTGTTTTCTTAACTAACGAACAGGAAATTTACGCGGCTATTAAAGCTCAACAACTATCAGGTTCAGAAGTGGTTGAAAACATTGAAGAAGTAAAACGCATTCATACTGTTCGCGGTGGAGAAAAACTCAGCAGCATTGCGCGTAAATACGGCGTTACTGTTGCCGATCTTAAAAACTGGAACTACATTGGTAAAAAAGGTGTACGCACTGGTAAAAAGTTAACAGTATATGTGAGGGTTCAGAAATCAGAAACTAAAAACCTCGATATAAAACCAGACAGCAGCGGAAAAAATATTGCTAATGCTAAACCTCATAAAGACGAGAAACAACTTGCGGAAAACAATAGTTCAACTTCTGGCGATTATGTTTACCATAAAGTAAGAAAAGGTGAAACCATTTACGCCATCGCAAAACGATATGGCGTTACATCAAAAACTATCAGAGCGCTCAATAACCTTGATAACAATGCCCTAAAAATGGGCCAAAAACTCAGGATTAAAGAAAAAGGGTAGCGAAAGCTACCCTTTCTTTTTGGCTTCACTTTTTCACCACAAAGAATGAAGAGACTATTTAAACCATACCCTTTTTGCAGTTATACCTTATTAATTCTATGCGTCCTATGTGGTTTACAATAAGTGTTTGCGCCTTCAAGGTTTGTTTGCGAAATCTGCAAAACTAATTCTACCACTTTTACTATTTGCCATAGATTCTCCTATCTTGCATACTACTTTTGAAAAAAATTCAGTATGAGAATCATTACCCCTCTTGTAATTACATTACTTTTTTCTTCTGTTTTAAAATCACAGATAACTCAAACCGTAAAAGGAAAAGTAGTAGATAAAGAAATCGGAATCGGATTACCTGGCGCTGTGGTTCAGCTCAAAAGTACAATGGGCACCATTGTGGCCACTGCAGATAATAACGGAAATTACAAACTGCAAGGTGTTCCGGTAGGGCGACAATCTTTTCTCTTCACTTACACCGGTTACAAATCTGTTCCTGTAAATGATATTATTGTAACATCGGGTAAAGAAGTTATTTTAAACATTGAGCTGGAAGAAAATACAGTCGCCATGGACGAAGTGGAAGTAAAAGCTTCGCAGGATACCGATGTGGTGAGTACTATGCAATCGGTGAATATGAAAGCATTCAGTATTGAGGAAACAGAACGTTATCCCGGTTCGCGAAACGATCCCGCGCGTATGGCCCAGAATTTTGCGGGCGTTCAGGGAACCAACGATTCACGAAACGATATTGTTGTACGCGGAAATAGCCCGGCCGGTTTATTGTGGCGCATGGAAGACATCGACATTCCCAACCCGAATCACTTTGCTGTGGCGGGTTCTGCGGGCGGGCCACAAAGCATCATCAATAATAAATATTTAGCGAACAGCGAATTTTATACAGGAGCCTTTCCTGCCAATTACGGAAATGCGCTCGGTGGTGTTTTCGATCTTAAACTTCGGAATGGTAATAACGAAAAACACGAGCGCACGTTTCAGTTTGGTTTTCTTGGAACAGAACTAGCGATGGAAGGTCCGATCAGCAAAAAAACCGGCGCCACTTATTTATTGACTTACCGCTACTCTACTCTTAAATTATTCAGCGCCGTAAATTTCAATATTGGAACAAGCGCTGTACCGGGTTACCAGGATATTGGCCTGAGATTAAATTTCCCTACAAAGAACGCAGGCGTATTTAGCTTTAGTGGTATCGGGGGCTTAAGCGACATTAAAATTATTTTAAGTAAAACTTCTGAACGGCCTAAGGAATTATATGGCGACCTCAACCGAGATCAATACTTTGCCTCTAATATGGGAGTTGGAATTTTAAATCATGTTTATTCGCTCAATCCGAGAACCATCATGAAAACAAGTCTTGCTTACGGCGTGCAGACATTGGACGTTCAACATTATCTTGTTATGCGTAACAAAGATTTTAAACCGAAAGACACTCTACCGCAAATTCTGGATTACGATTTTTATGAAGGCAAATCAACTTTAGCCTGGTATGTAAAAAGTAAAATAAATCCCAGGAACAGCATTAAAGCGGGATTCTTCGCTAACCGCATCGACATTAATTTCTTTGATAAAGTAAAGGTCAACTCATTATATGATACCCTTGCTGCAACCATCGAGAACAAAACTTTTAAAACGCGGATCAATACACAAACCAGTTTTTATTTATTGCAACCATATGTAAGCTTCGTTCACAAGTTCAATGAGAAATTAAGTTTTAATGGTGGCGTGTTTTCGCAATATCTTACGCTCAATGGAAAAGCAACTGTTGAACCACGTGTCAGTTTCCGATACCAGTTCAGGTCCAACCAGGTACTGAGTCTTGCTTATGGCTTACACAGCCAGATGCAGCCAACCTATATTTATTTTGCTATACCCGATAGTATTGTTACGAATAACGTAGTTGTTCCGAATACAGAAAAGAAACTTGCCAATAAAGATCTTGATTTTAGTAAGAGCCAGCATGTTGTTTTAGGTTACGATATTTTTGCGACAAAATATTTAAAAATCAAAACCGAATTGTATTATCAATACTTATGGAACGTACCTGTTTATAGTGTTCCATCAAGTGTTTCGTTACTGAACCGTGGCGCAACGTTTAACCGCTTCTTCCCTGTTCATACCATGATGAACCTTGGTACAGGAGAAAATTACGGAATTGAATTCACCGTTGAGAAAATATTTCACAAACATTACTTCTTCATGTACAGCGGAAGTTTATTCAACAGCACCTATACAGGAAGTAACGGTAAAGTGAACAACACCGACTTTAACGGAAATTACGCTATGAATTTATTGGGAGGATTAGAGTTCAATGTTGGTAAGGGTAAGAAAGATATTTTAAGTTTCGGATCTAAATTTACTTATGGTGGAGGAAAACGTTATTCGCCGGTGAACATTGCCGCAAGCAACGCTATTATGGATGTTGTGGCGCAGGACGATAAAGTAAACACACTTCAGTTCAGTCCTTATAACCGTCTCGATTTCCGAGTATCATATAAAATCAACGGAAAAAAAGTGGGAACAGAGATTGCACTCGACCTCATTAATATTTTAGGAACGAAGAATATTCTCGCGTTAAGTTATGCTCCCGATCCTGCTGATTTAAATGCAGACCCACTGGTAAAGAACTATCAATTAGGATTTCTTCCGCTCTTTTACGTGAAAGTAGACTTCTAATAAAATGGAAAAGGTAAAATGGAAGATGGAAAAGGTAGCATGATGATTACATTTTCCATTATCCCTCTTACATCTTCCATTCATTAAATTTGTTACTTTTGCTGATATGACTAAGATCCTCATTATTGGCGCCGGACGTTCGGCTACCTCTCTTATCGATTATCTGTTAAAGCATGCTCCGTCTAACGACTGGAAAATAACCGTGGCGGACGTAGACAAACGTCTCGCTGAAGAAAAACTTCATGGAGATTCTTCAGGTACAGCTATTAGTTTTGACATTACCAACGAGGAAAAAAGGCGCCAGGTAATTCTTGAACACGATCTTATTATTTCTATGCTGCCCGCTACCATGCACGGAAGCGTGGCAAGAGATTGCGTAGAGTTTGGCAAACATATGGCCACAGCCAGTTATGTGAGCGCCGACATGAAAGCCCTCGATGAGGAAGCAAAACATAAAAATGTATTGTTGTTGAATGAATGCGGACTCGATCCGGGAATTGATCACGCAAGCGCTATGAAGATCATTGATGAAATCCAGAAAGAAGGTGGAGAAATTATTTGTTTTAAATCGTTCTGCGGAGGATTGGTGGCGCCAGAAAGTAATGACAACCCATGGGGATACAAATTCAGCTGGAATCCCAGAAACGTTGTTTTAGCCGGACAAGGAACCGCACAATATCTCGAGAATGGAGAAATAAAATTTATTCCTTATAACAGACTCTTTTCGCAGATTGAAACTATTGAAGTGGAAGGTTATGGTAAATTTGACGCTTATGCCAACCGCGACAGTATCAGTTACGTTGATGTTTACGGCTTACGCTCTGTAAAAACTATGGTGAGGGGAACCCTTCGTCAGCAAGGTTATTGTAAAGGATGGAACCAGTTTGTAAAACTCGGATTAACCGACGATACAAGCAAAATTACACACGCGAACGAACTCACCTATACTTCTCTTCTCAATTCTTTTTTGCCTGCAGGAGAAGGGACATTAAAAGAGAAATTTAAAAAATTTGCCGGTAGCGAATGGGATACTCAAACCGAAACAATGATGGATTATCTTGAATTGTATTCAGGAAAAAAAATCACATTGAAAGAAGGTTCCCCTGCACAGATCTTACAGGCATTGCTGGAAGAAAAATGGAAGCTGAAAGAAAACGATAAAGACATGATCGTAATGCAACACCAGTTCGAATATACCCTTCCTTCGAAACCAGGCATTCAGAAATTAAGTTCATCTCTTGCCGTCATTGGAAAAGATCAGAACTACACGGCTATGGCGCAGACTGTTGGTTTACCATTGGCCATGACAGTTAAAAATTTCCTGACAAAAAAATTTAAGCTCAGCGGTGTTCAGATCCCTGTAAAAAAAGAAATCTATGAACCGCTTCTGAAAGAGCTGGAAGAGTATAAGATTATTTTTATTGAAAAGTAACTGAATGAAAAAGGCTGCTCAACCGGGCAGCCTTTTTAGTGATTTTTTCTGAGTTAGTGCATTCGTATGCCCGAGTTCATTGCATTCATTCTTGCAGCCCGTTTGTTTGATTCTTTCACAAACTCTTTATATGTCAACATTTTTTTACACTTACTGGTATCGATTGTAAAATCTCCTTCGCCGGTTTTAGTGTAATCGATTTCCACAGCTTCTGTCACTCCTCTCGCAGTACCCATACTTGGAGTACTTACATTAGATAAAATAGTTCCCTTAATACCCGCAAGTGCCTTTGCAAGCTCCGCATAATCTTCCATTACCTGCGAATCAGATACAGAAGCATTCTCGTTATGAGAAGGGATATCAGTAGTGTACCAGATAACCATTGTGTTTGTGACCTTAATCATCGACGTTTTAATATCGTATGTGATGATCGCTTTTTTGCACTTATGTTTCAAAAAAGTGGTTGTATCGTCCGGAAATTCCGTCTTCACATTTTCAATCTTGCCAGAACCCGAGCCTTTAGTCGGTTCTTTGGCCATTTCCTCTGTTGTTGTTGTGCAACACAAATCGGCAGAAACAATAGTCACTTTATTTCCCTCCTGCAGGTATGTTGTCTGGCCAGAACCTTTTCCAATTTCTGTTTTAATTTTATCTCCTTTGGAAATAGTTGTGGATTTAGTCTGAAAAATTTCAGGAACACCTTCCATCCTGGAAACACTTTTAATGTAAGGCGATTGCGAAAAAGAAACCACGCTTGCGAACACAAGCGTGGTAGTAATAAATAAAGTTTTCATATAGTTTAATACTGCCAGAGATTATTTTTCAGCTGCCATGGCTTTTTTCATTTCTTCCATGTATTCAGTATACGTTTTCATTGGATAACCATCTGTGCTGATTTTAAACGCGGAGTCATCAACTCCTGCTGTGCTTACTTCCGAAACGGTTTCAACATATTTTATTTTACCCATTCCAGGAGCTTCCATTTCAAATTCGGTTGACATAGCGTAACCCGGCACCTCTTTAAATTCGATGCTTCCTCCACCCATTCCGCCTTTACGTTTTTTTGAACTGGCCGACGATACTTTTTTAATTTTATCGGTATACCATACAATGAATTTTACTTCTTTCTTATCTTTAGGTTCAATTGCCGTAATAACTGCTTTTGAACATTCGTAGCCAGCGATTGTTTTTTTCTCGCTGGTTAGTTCCACTTTAGGTTTAACCTCATCCTTCTTAGGCTCTTCTTTCACTTTATCCATTTCTTCTTTAGTAGCTGTCCAGCCACTTTTGTTTCCCATGGCTTCGGTAATAACAGTCATTTTTTTACCGTCGAAAACTTCAGTAGAACTTGCCATCATACTGGCAATTTCAATTTTGGTTTTTTCGCCTTTTATCGTTGTTGTTTTTTCAGACTCGCCAAATGCGGCGTACTCAGGAGGAAGACCGTCTACTTTTACGTTTGCCTTAATTGTATAATCCTGGGCAAATGCGGCGCCTGCGATTAAAATCGAGGCAACAGATGTAATTAGTTTTTTGTTCATTATTTTTTGTTTTTGTTTAATCGTTAGTTAATCAAAGATAGGACCAAAGTACAAATTATCTTTTGTTAAAATATTCAAAACGGATAAATGGAGGTTTTTTAGTGGGATTGGCAAAAAGCCATGAAAAGAGGATTACTGTAAGCTATCAAAGAATTCCTTCATGGTTTCTTTTGATACGATCTTGAGTGACGCCGGAATTTCGAACGTATTATCCGGCACTTCAACAAGATCTACTTTCTTGGCAAGAAAATGCATTTCCATTCCCATTTTTTTAGCCCTGTAATCCATTAGTACGCCCTTTACTTCGTGATAAGGGTTTAGCGCGTTACAGTTTTCCATTCCAAGTTCTTTGGTATACCAGGCGTCAAAAGTAATAGAAGGATCTTTAACCATAGTAACTTTTACCTTATGACATTTTCGGCCAGCGATTTTTTTGGTTTCGCTGGTTTCTTCAATTTTAATTTCGTAGTCCTTATTATCATCAGCAACCTGCTGTTCGTTCTCAATGCAAGCCTGTTTAATATCCATGAACTTAACCGTCTGAGCCATGGTTTTAGCTTTAAGATCACCAATAATGGAGGTGTTGAACATTCCCATGGTACTCATTTCAATAGCGAACTTATCGCCTTTGTATTTGAGTGTGGCCGAACTTGGCGCTAATCCGAAAAGAGGGTGTTTTTCATCCACGCCTTTGGTATCAAATTCAATGATACCTTCTTCTTTTCCTGCTGGAGTTTTTCCTTCTTCACCGCATCCATAAAAAAATGGAATCAGTAAAACAGAGCAAACCAACAAAAGGGGTTTTAGTATAGGTTTGAGCGTGGGCAATTTTTTTAAAATGAAGGCTAAAATAAAGAAATATTCTTAATAAAAAAATAAAAGCCATCCTTTTTTGGATGGCTTTTCAAATGTGTTTTTATAGCTTATTTGAGGGTAATGGTCTTTTCGGAACCTTTACCTTCTTCAAGTTTAATAATTCCTGTGCCGGAAATGGTTTTTGTTCCTACGGTACCGGTTGCCTTGATATCATAAATGGCAGGCAATTTGAAGGTGAATTTTACTTCTCCTGCATCATCCGTTGTTCCATCAGCTTTAACGTCGGCCACAACAGTACCACCATTGGCAGTTTTAATGGTTGCGTATAACAATACTTTAGCCCCGCTGTGAGCAATTCCTGAAGAATCTACACATCTTACGGTTGCTTTACAATCGGTGTTCTTCTGGCACGATGTTCCAGTAAAAAACAGGAAAGAAAACAGGAACCCGGCAACGATAATAACTAGTGGTTTCATTGTAAATGTAATTTGCTAAACAAATATAGTAAATTTGTTTGATATGAAAAAGATTATTGGGGGTCTGATATGTCTAAATGCCCTGTGGCTTAGTGTAGCCGGGCAAACTCTGAGTAAAGAAACCATTATTATTGAGACATCTTTTGGCAAAATGAAGCTTAAACTTTACGAGGAAACGCCTTATCATAAAGCCAATTTCCTTAAACTGGTGCGGGAAGGAACTCTCGATTCATTGCTGTTTCACCGCATCATCAACAATTTTATGATCCAGGGAGGCGACCCCCTCAGTAAAAAGGCCAAAGCCGGCGATTCACTTGGTCATGGCGACCTTGGCTATACCCTTCCGGCAGAATTCAAAGAAGGCATCATCCATAAAAAAGGGGCCCTGGCAGCGGCACGCGAAAGCGATAATATTAATCCGAAATTTGAATCGAGTGCCTCACAGTTTTACATTGTTATGGGGAAAAAACGCAGTATGGAGGATCTTAAAAAATACGAGGACAGGATCAACACTACTCATTATACCAACTGCGCCCGCGCCTTTATGAAAAGTGATAAAGGTTCCGCTTTAAAGCAGAAATACAATCGTTTAAAAAATGAGAATAAAAGTGACAGTGCTGCTATGATAAATACGGAAATAGAGGCTTCCATTAAAACCATTCACCTGCAAACACCCGAATATAAATTTAACCAGAAACAAATAGACACGTATACTTCTATTGGCGGAACACCACACCTGGATGGCACTTACACGGTGTTTGGCGAAGTGATAGAGGGTTTAACTATCATTGATAAAATAGCCGCGGTAAAAACAGATAAAAGGGATCGCCCGCTTGAAGACATCCGCATGAAAATTACAATTACTGAATAGTAGCCATCTCATTCAGGGATTTTAATGTTTTTTTCCTACTTTTAAAGTCTTATTTTACATTCATTATGTCAAAGATCAAATTTGGAACCGATGGCTGGCGAGCCATAATAGCTCAGGATTTTACAGTTGAAAATGTGGCGCGTGTCACCGAAGCAACTTCTAAATGGTTACTTAAAAATTATAAGAACCCAACCGTTGTTGTTGGTCACGATTGCCGTTTTGCCGGTGAACTTTTTGCCGAAACAACCACAAGAGTATTTGTGGCCAATGGTATCAAAGTGTTTTTAGCCAAGGGTTTTATCAGCACTCCAATGATCTCACTTGGTGCGGTGCGTTTAAAAACAAATCTTGGCATCATCGTTACTGCATCACACAATCCCCCATCGTATAACGGATACAAGATCAAAGGACATTATGGCGGGCCACTAGGGCCCGAGCTGGTTCAAGAAATTGAAGATATTATTCCCGAAAAAGCCGCCACAAATTATGAAACTGTAAATCTTGAAGAAGCAAAAGCAAAAGGCTTATTGGAAATTGTTCCTCTTGAAGACATGTACATTAAACACGTGGAAGATAGTTTCGATATTCCTGCTATCCGTAATTCAAAAATGAACCTTGCATATGACAGCATGTATGGTGCAGGTCAAAGCGTAATGAAACGCCTCTTCCCTGAAATTTATCATTTACACAGCGATCATAATCCGGGGTTTCACGGACAAGCGCCTGAACCGATTCATAAAAACCTCCAGGAGTTCAGCAATTTTATTAAGGAAAAGAAAACTATTTCATGTGGATTGGCAACCGATGGCGATGCCGACAGGATTGGTCTTTATGATAGCGAAGGAAATTTTGTGGATTCGCATCACATCATTTTATTATTGATCCATTACCTCGTAAAATACAAAGGACAAAAAGGAAAAGTAGCAACCGCGTTCAGCACCACTGTGAAAATTAAAAACATGTGTGAACATTATGGGTTGCCACTTGATGTTGTGAAAATAGGTTTCAAATACATTTGCGGTATTATGGTAAAGGAAGATGTTCTGGTAGGCGGAGAAGAAAGTGGTGGAATCGCGATAAAGGGACATATTCCTGAACGTGATGGAATCTGGATGGGATTAACTATCTGGGAGTTCATGGCAAAAACAGGAAAAAGCTTAAAAGAACTGATTCAGGAAGTGTACGATATCACGGGAACATTCTGGTTCGAACGTAATGATCTTTACATTGACGAGGCTACAAAAAATAAAGTTCTTGCCAACTGCAAAGCCGGAGCCTATAAAGAATTTGGCAAATATAAAGTGCAGCGTATTGATGATCTCGATGGCTGGAAATTTTTCTTCGATGATAATACCTGGATGATGATCCGCGCCAGTGGAACAGAGCCTGTGTTGAGAACATACGCCGAAGGAGCCAACAAAAAAATAACAGACGAAATTTTAGCGGAAACCAAAAAGGTGTTGTTGGGATAGCGCTCCACGCTTAACCGCAAAGGCGCTAAGAATTCGCAATGCACACAATTTATTTAATTATTATAGCGCTCTTTGCGGTTAGGCATCAAGGTTTTTCCTAAATAACGTTAATCCCTTTCTTTCAAAATCTAATTCCTATAATTTTAGTATACAAAACTAAAGTCATGGCGAAAAAGAATTTGTTTCCATTAATTGCAGTTGTTCTCTGCAGCATGTTCGGTATAAGCTGGAAATTATTCAGCGGAGAAACTCATCCTTTAAAAGCAAAAGTAGACGCTTTCCTCAACTCAAAAGAAAATGAGCCCGATGCAAAACTGGTTGCCGAATTAAGAGCCGGAAATTATGAGACTGTAAACTGGTTATATAAAACATACTGGAACAATGACCTCTCCTACTCCAATTATAAATCCAATAAAAAATTCCTGAAGCTGTACGATAAAGTAAGCGGACAAAAAGACGCCATTGCTTCGAAATTATTCTGGCACACCAATCTGAATGAAGCTTTGGCAGAAGCAAAAAAACAAAATAAACCTGTGTTGTGTTTAGAAATGCTTGGCGATTTTACCGAAGATTTCAGTTGCGCCAACAGCCGCTTTTTCAGAACACTTCTTTACAGCGATGAAACTGTTTCTCAAATTCTGAGAGAGAAATATGTGTTATGCTGGGAATCGGTGATACAGGTTCCGAAGGTGATCATTGAATATCCTGATGGTAAAAAACAAATTCAGACCATTACAGGAAACAGCATGCAACTGGTGTTAAACAGCAATGGAGAAATTATGGACGCGCTTCCGGGATTATATGGCGCCACTTATTATCAGAAATGGCTGAAACAATTGTGTGACGAAAATTATGTAAAGAATTTAAGAGTAAACCAGAAAACAAGAATTACAGAATTGAAAAATACAACGCTTAATGACAATCTCAATAACGAAGACTGGAACCGCCTCGTTGTAGAAAACGCATCTAAAGGATCAACTCCGCCTGTAGCGGCTGTGAAAGCTTCTGAAATATCAGCCGCAAAGTTTGCAGTAGAGGCTCCTGTTTACAAAGCGGTTTATAACATGCAGCCGACAAAATCAAACGGGAATAAAAAATACATCAAGCCTGCAACGCCCATAAACACTGAAACTTTCAGTACTTACGAAAAATCAGGATTCACCTGGGAGAAACCTTCTTCTTCAACTGAAGCTTTAATTGCTTCCAAAAAGAAATACAATGAAGAAGAACTGAAAAATACTTTGTACAACATTTCCGATAATCTATCGAAAGAAAATGTAAGAAACGATGTCCGTCTTCACGCTCCGATTCTTGAATGGTTACAGCTTGGCTTAGGAAACAACAAAAAATATTTTGTAGAAAAAGTGTATCGCGAACTTTTCTTAACTCCACTCAACGATCCTAAAATGGGATTGTATGACAAGAGCATTTATAGCGGAACTACTGACGATGGGTTTTTGGAGGAGTAATGTTCGATAAGTTCTCGCAGAGAACAAGTAATCCTCTCTGCGCACTCTGCCTGTGTCATTAATCTTTTATGATACGGCGACTCATTTTTCTTCCGGATCCATCTTCAATAATGAGGATATAAACGCCTTGTTCTAGTTGGCTTAAATGGAGGGGCAAACTTCTTTCTGAAATTTTTTCTTCGATTATTTTTTTGCCATCCACGGACAATAAACAGATACTTCTTTCCGCAGGGAAAGCAAAACTGATTGTTATTTTATTTTTAACGGGATTAGGAAAGATTTTTACTTCTTCGCTTAAATTATTATTTCCAATTCCGGTAATTATTCCCCCACAACCAATGCTCGCTGTTCCGGTACTTAATAATGTAACCGAGTAGTTGACCGCGCTGTAATTAGAAAACAACAGAGCAAAAGAATCGCCTGCATTTACAGAAATTCCGGGTTGAAAATTCCCAGGATCTCCGCCGGGCGGAATCAGACCCATACCCGTACCTCCGCTGGCCGCATTGTTCCAGTTACAAGACATTGGAGGATGAATATTTGCATAAATATCAGAGCACGTTGTTGGGCTGTACGACCACAAGTTCCAATCATAAAAACCTACCTGTGGAAATGCCGTTGATGTGTCTCCAAATGAAAACCCTAAAGTACCTGTATTAATTACCTTAAAAAAGAACCAATAGGAATAAGGTCCATCCGCCTGTGAACAACCATTATTAATTGCCTGGGGGTTCGTATTCGGATTACTCACAGACAATGAACTTGTGAATGCATATCCCTGATCTAATCCAATTGTAAAAGTAGTGGTGCCACAAACCCAGGTTCCGTTCTGGCAGCCTGTAATGCCTTGAGGAAAACTCTTAAGAGAAAATAAGAGAGCGCAGATTAAGAACAACTGTTTCATAAACACGAATATCAGGTAATAAAAAAGCCGCCCTGATAAGAGACGGCTTTATTTTCGTTAAGATCTATTATTTGATTTTGAATGCTGATTTTACTTTGTCAACATAGTCTAACTTCTCCCATGTAAACAGTTCAACTTTCATTGATTTTGTTTTTCCATCAGGTGTTTTAAATGTTTTGGTAACAGTTTCGTTCTTACGTCCCATGTGTCCATAAGCAGCAGTTTCGCTGTACATTGGCGTACGTAATTTTAAACGTTGTTCGATAAAGTAAGGACGCATGTCGAATACTTTCTCAACGATATTGGCAATTTGTCCGTCTGTCATTTTCACTTTTGCAGTTCCGTAAGTGTTAATGTAGATTCCCATTGGTTTAGCAACGCCGATCGCGTAAGAAACCTGAACCAGAACTTCAGAGCAAACACCTGCAGCTACTAAGTTTTTAGCAATGTGACGTGTTGCATAAGCAGCTGAACGATCAACTTTACTAGGATCTTTTCCTGAGAAAGCTCCACCACCGTGAGCGCCTTTTCCACCGTAAGTATCTACAATGATTTTACGACCTGTTAAGCCAGTATCTCCGTGCGGACCACCGATTACGAATTTTCCGGTTGGATTGATATGATAATTGATCTTATCGTTGAAAAGCTTCGCGTATTTCGCGTATTTCTTTTTAACGCGTGGAATTAAAATTTCAATGATATCTTTTTTAATCTTCGCTAACATTTTTGATTCTGAATCAAAATCATCGTGTTGTGTTGAAACAACAATAGCGTCGATACGAACCGGTTGGTTGTTATCATCGTATTCAAGCGTTACCTGCGATTTAGCGTCAGGACGTAAATATTTAATTTCTTTGTTTTCGCGACGAAGAGCGGCCAGTTCAAGAAGAATACCGTGAGCTAAGTCGAGAGCCAAAGGCATGTAGTTAGCAGTTTCATTGGTTGCATAACCAAACATCATACCCTGGTCGCCAGCGCCCTGATCTTCTTTTTTCTTACGCTCAACACCCTGGTTGATGTCCTGTGATTGCTCATGGATAGCTGAAAGCACACCACATGAATTAGCTTCGAACATGTATTCCGCTTTGGTGTAACCGATTTTACGGATCACGTCGCGGGCAATATCCTGAACATCGAGATATGTTTTTGATTTTACTTCTCCTGCTAAAACCACTTGTCCTGTTGTTACAAGAGTTTCGCATGCTACTTTACTTTCCGGGTCAAAAGCTAAAAAATTATCAATTAACGCGTCCGAGATCTGATCGGCTACTTTGTCCGGGTGTCCTTCAGACACTGACTCTGATGTGAATAAATATCCCATAGGATGTTGTTGTTTTTGTTTTATGTGTTTTGTTTAATTTTCAAATGTAATGTTCTGACCGAAATAATCAAACGGTTATTTCACCGCGGTCAGTTTGAATTCGTAGCCTTCCATGATCTGGTTGCAAAGTAATTTTTTGCAGGCTTCGTCAACTTTTGTTTTTGCATTGGCTTCAGTATCCGCTTCGATTTCGAGCGTGATGTGTTTTCCAATGCGAACGTTATCAATTTCAGGCAAACCTAAATTTTTCATAGAGCCGGTAACAGCTTTTCCTTGCGGGTCGAGTAAAGCCTTAAGCGGCATTACATCAATATCAGCGATAAATTTCATTAGTATAAATTCCTTTTTAAAGAGGTGCTAATATAGTAAAACCTATTAAAACACAAGGGGTTTTTGGGCCTGTATTTATGCACTATTCAGTAACACGCTTCCAGGTGTCGGTTCGGCCAAGCATCTGTATTCCTACATACCCCCGAACCTTAAGGGTATTAGCATCTGAGAGGGTCATCACGCATTTATAGGTTTTACCGTTCTCGGGGTCGTAAATGGAGCCGCCTTCATATTCTTTACCTCCGGCGTAAGTAAAGCCCAGCAGGTTATTAAGGCCCATTATGGTATTGGCCTGTTTGGCCTTATCAGGGTTCTTTTCGTCTTTTTTTACGGAACCATCTGCCCTCGTGGGTTCTTTGAGCCAGATGATCTTTCCGCCATATTTATTATCGCCGTAGCGGGTTATTTTAATATGGGCCTTGCCGGTGCCGGTGAGCCAAACGCCGAGGATCTGGTCGCCTTCGGTGGTGGAGGCGGATTGAGAGAATGAGTTAAAGCCCAGAAATAACAACAGTGTTCCTAAGATCAACGAAATGTTCCACTTTTTTAACCACATAGACATATAGTTTTAAATTATTAAACTTTATTTAGCAGCAGTGTGACATAGCAGATTTCCTTCGGAAATCGTACATAGAGATGATCACACCTTTTGCTTTTTAATGATATTGTTAACGATAGAGAACAGAACGTAAGAAATAATGACAATAGGAATGCCGATGAATTGAAGCAAACTTAAAACCACTACACTGAAGAGAAGAAAAATATAACGGATCTCGTTTCCTTTCCATTTAAATTGTTTGAATTTAAGGGCGAAGAGAGGGATGGGAGCTACGAGGAGGAGACTACAAAAGCATAATACAATTAACAACCAAGGATTATCTTTAACTGCTGTAATAAAAAAGGATTCCGGGTGAAACTCTTTTATCAAAGGCAATGAGCATACTAGTATTGCAAAGGCAGGAGTAGGAACTCCAATAAAAGATTCAGACTGCCTGGAATCGTTATTGAATTTGGCTAAACGCACACATGACAATATTGGAATAATAAATGCTATATAACCTTTTCCTAATAGCAAAAACATTATAATCCCAGGCACAACACCAAACGTTACCATATCAGATAAACTATCAAGATCTTTTCCAATCGGAGAAGTTACTTTGAGTAAACGCGCGATGAAACCATCGAAAAAATCAAGAACCGCTGCGATACCTACCAGGTAAGCCGCCCAGACAAGATCGCCTTCAAATGCTTTTACAATAGCGAGGCAACCGCATAATAAATTTCCAAGGGTGATCGTGTTGGGTATGTTGCGTTTGATCATCTAAACAAATCTAAGGTTTCTCCCAGAGTTTCGCAAAGGTTTCGCTGAGTTTCGCAGAGCGAGATAAAAAGTTCACGCAGATGGCTCGGATAACGCAGAATTGGATAAATGATTAAAGCCTCACAAGTCATTAATCATCAATCTTACATTATTTGTCAAATAACTGCTTCTATAAAAGTAATTCGGAATGACAAAGGAAATTAAAGCTTCGAAGAAATCTCTTCCCACTTTTCCATTGCTGTTTCAAGTTCCTTTTTCCAACGATTATATTTGGTGAAGAAAGCCTGGTCATTCATTAAAGTTTCATATTGCTTCGGATCAGAAAGCTTAGCATCCGCATCGGCTATTTCCTTTTCAAGAGTTTCGATGTTTTCCTCCACTTTTTTAAGCTGGCTGCGGAGTTGTTTTTGTTCGGCTTCTTTTTGTTTATTCGTGTCCGCTTCGACTGCGCTCGAAGTGACAGCTACCTTTTTGACTTCTGACTTGTCATCTTTTGACTTTTTTTCCAGATCGAGTTCGTTCAGGCGCTCCACTTTACGCAATTGCATGAACTCTTCAATGTCGCAAAGATGTTCTTTTACTTTTCCATCGCGGAACTCGAATAAACGGTCGCAGATGCCTTTCATGAAATCACGGTCGTGACTTACCATCACTACTGTTCCTTCATAATCTATTAATGCCTTTTTCAGAATATCTTTCGATCGAATGTCCAAGTGATTCGTTGGCTCATCCATCAACAATAAATTGTATGGCTCAAGCAATAATTTACATAATGCTAAACGCCCACGCTCTCCTCCGCTTAACACCTGAACTTTTTTATCAATATCGTCGCCACGGAACAGGAACGAACCAAGTAATCCTCTTACCTGTTTACGAACTTCTCCCACCGCTGCTTCATCAATGGTTTCAAAAACTGTTTTCTTGGGATCGAGTTTTTCTTCCTGATCCTGTTCAAAGTATCCCATCAACACACTATGACCGAGTTGAACAGTTCCATCGAAAGGAACTTTCTTCGCGATCATTTTCATCATGGTACTTTTTCCTTCGCCGTTTCTTCCAACCAATCCAATTTTCTCTCCTTTGGTGATGATAAACGATGCGTCAGAGAAAATTTGTTTTTCTCCGTACTTTTTTCCTGCATGTTCAACCGTTAACACAATTTTACCACTATGAGCCGGAGGTGGAAAACGGAAATTCATAGATGTTGTATCCATATCATCCACTTCCACTTTCTCCATCCTGTCGAGTTTCTTGATCAACGATTGCGCGAAAGAAGCTTTACTTGCCTTTGCACGGTATTTATCAATAAGGACCTCAGTCTGGTTAATGATCTTCTGCTGGTTCTTCTGCGCGTTTTCCTGCTGTTCGATGCGCTCTTGTCTTAATACGAGATAACGCGAGTAATTTGTTTTATAATCGTAAACTTTCTGATTTACGATTTCAATGGTACGTGATGTTACAGTATCTAAAAATGTTTTATCGTGACTGATCAGCACAACAGAACCTGCATAAGTTTCCATGAATTCCTCCAGCCACATAATGGCTTCAATGTCGAGGTGATTCGTTGGCTCATCCAGTAAGAGGATATCAGGTTTCTGTAAAAGCAATTTAGCGAGTTCAATACGCATTCTCCAGCCTCCACTGAATTCAGCAGTTTGTCTTGTAAAATCTTTTCTTTCGAATCCTAAACCTTTTAAGATCTTTTCAATTTCCTCATCTTTATTTCCGGCGCCGATAATGTCAAGGCGGGTATAGATCTCTGTTTGTTCTTCGATCAGTTTCATATACCCTTCGCTTTCGTAATCGGTACGTGTTTCTAACTGATGATTTATTTCTTCAATACGTTTTTCGAGCTTTAGAATTTCCTGGAAAGCAGTGGCAGTTTCATCTATCACTGTTCTTCCATGCTGATGGATCATATCCTGCGGAAGATACCCGATCTTGCAATCCTTAGGAATTGAAATTTCTCCTTTGGTTGGATTTTGTTCTCCAGCCAGAAGTTTAAGCATGGTACTTTTTCCTGCACCGTTTTTACCGGCCAGACCAATACGATCTTTCGGGTTAATTAAAAAAGAAATGTTATCGAAAAGAGCATAGCCCCCGAAACTTACCGTAACACCATTAACAGAAATCATTGCTTGAAGAAATTGATTTTAATAAGGGTGCAAAGATAGGGAATTAATAGGGAAGCGGCAAACGGAGACAAAATGTAAAATGGAAGGGGGAAAATGGATAATGTAATACGTGGTTCATTCCATTTTCCATTATACATCTTACCTTTTACATTATCCTTTGAGTTAAGAATAGTTAATTATTATAAGGTCTCGCCTGCTTGAACAGAATTGTTCGTTTTTTATCGGGGCCTTCAAGGATCTTGAATTCTACATCCATTGCAAAATCACGATATTCGGTTTTACTCCAGAGTTTGTACAGATCATAAAAATATTTTTTGATGCTTTCGAGCTGCTGGGTTAGTTGCAATAATTCTTCGCTTGATAACAATGAAACACCCGGACTCAACGTGGAAAAACTGATCCAGTCGGCTGTACGGTTCTTATTGTAAAAATCGGCGAAGTTATTGTTCATGTATGACACCACTTGTTCGCAGATGGTTCCTGTTTTTGGCGCCACCACTTCTTCTTCACCTTTCTGAATATTGATCACAAATCCGAAATCGTAACTGCGGTAAAGATTTTTTGTAACTGCTACACCATTTACCGCTTCATTATCAAATGCAGGATGAACAAGTACAGCCATAAAAACCGTTGAATGATCCACATTAAAAAATTCACGTTCTTTAAAAGCTCGCATCGTCCACAAACTGGCCCACACTTTCTTTATAGCTGTTTCAATTTTTTTGGAAGTATCCCCAGGAATTCCGGTGTCGGAGGTGTAAAGTCCGGCCCCGTTAAAGTTGGCTTCATCTTCACAATTAGAAGAAGAACGAAAGCGTGTTTTGTTCTTTCCAAAACGGTCGATACACATGGCGTTTACTTTCTGAAGAAGGGCAGGATCAATAGGAACATTTTTTATTCCCTGGCGGATACGTTTCAGGCGTTTTTCGATAAGGCTATCGTTTTTCATTGTCACCGAATCACGAAGCATTTCGCTGATGATCCCATGTATTTTATTTTTTTTGATATGTTGCGCATAGTAATAAAACGGGATCCCGAACGCATTGGCCGGCGTGTTAAGATTTTGTTTCTGGTGCTTTATTTTTTTTAATTCAGCCAGGTTACATGCTTTAGAACCATAAGTAGATTTTTGTTTGTAAGATAAGGTTGTAAGATCGGCAATCGTTGTCGTGGAAGTATCCACTTTTAATTTTAATTTTTTGACAGGCTTTTTATTTTTTACAAGTGTCGGGTCGGCAAGTTTTATACTTACAGCCTCTTTTCCTACCACGACCTCTACAAATTTATTCTGAAGTTGCCGGTAAGATGTATTCATAAAAACATCTTTCTGCGCCGCGCAAGGACTTTTTCTGCTGGCAGTAAGCAAACAAATGTGGCTCAGTGGTGTTTGAAATTCTGTTGTGACCACCGCTTTGCAAACCGGGATCATATTGGAATTACCTTTTAAAACGAGAATACAATTAGAGTAGTTTTTATTTTGCTGTAGAGAATCGGCATCAATGAATTTTAAAATACCGTAAGTCCTGCCCTGGTAAATAGCCTGGTAACCCTGGTTCTTAAAAAGTTCATCGCTGGTCATTGTCTGGTGATTTTTTTCCAGTTCTTTTTTCCTGCGAAGAAGAACCGTAGAGTTAAGCAGAATTTTAAACTGCTCTTGTTTAAAGAATGAACTTTTTACTTTATCTACCAATTCATTGATAAGTTCATCGCTGGGGTTATCGGCGGCGGCGAACTGCAGGAAATAATTTTTTGTATTAACATTGTAATTGAATGTAGCCAATATGTATTTTCTGGAAGAAGTATTGCTATAATTTTTCTGATTGAATTGTTCTAAATCATCCATATCGCCCAGCACTTCTTTGGTGAAGAGATGGTGCCAGCGGTAACGTTTGGATTCGAGATAATACAGTTTTTTGTTTGAAACAACATACACCAGCTTCACACATTCAATACCATTAAAGTTCTTGGTGAGAGGCTCCCCTTTCATCATGTCAAAATCTTTACGTGATTCGAGTTTATGTAAAAAATCGGGGGCTCGTTGCGCAGTGAATTTTTCAGAGGCAAAAAAGAAAAGCAAAAAAAGGCAAAATATCCTGCTCATAGGGGAAGATAAATGTAGTGAAAAAGCATTTACATAAAGAGTATGAAAGGCGTCTTATTCCACACTTTACCCAAAAAATTCCCCATTTTTAATCAATCAGCTCTTATCAACACAGGCATGCCTTTTGAATGTATGTCTGTAAGAATGATTTCATTGTAAAGTCAGAAATGACAATACATTGGAGCCGGAACTTTAAATCTTTTCATACTGGGTTTAGATACCGGAAATCATCCAAAATTGGGCTCCTTAACGGGAGCCCATATTTTTAAAATCAATTGGCACGGTATTTGAAAGAGTACTTGTAAGAATGGAACTTCAATTGATAAAGCCAAAGGCCCATTTCGATTGAATATGGCACTTATAACCTACTAACACTAGGACTTAAGATGCCGGAAAAACCATCTGATATTAAGGCTTCCTGCGGGAAGCCTTTACTTTTTTACAGAAGTTGCCGGGCGAGTGAAACTTTTGCGAAGTCTCTCAGCACTTTTACTTCTTCGCGTATTTCCAGTGGCGTATCTTCCCTTCGCTCATCCACTCCACGGCCGTTTCTAATCTTGTATTGCGGGTTTCTTCGGTTTTAGCTTCTGTTACCCAGGTCACATATTCTTTTTTGTTGGAATTGCTGAATCCTTCGAATGTTTTCAGTGCCGCTTTATTTTTCTTTACCGCAGACATGAAGTATGCAGGAATTTCAAGTTCTTTTTTAGCTGTGGGTTTTGTTTTGGGAGAAAGTTTAATTCCTTTATCATTCAGATCCATGGCTTCCTTGATGTATTTTGTTATGACAGAATCTTTGGGCAGATCTTTGAGTGATGTTATTTTTCCAAGATGACCCATGGCCTCTTCTGTTTTTGCTTTGGCAACAAGTGAATCGCCGCTTTTCATCAAAGATGCTTTCCAGAAACCTATCGCGCAGTGTTGTTTGAACGAGGCCATGCTGCACATCACCTGACCTTTATAATCAAAGTGGGGAAAACTCCACTTCATGGTTTCTTCAACATCAGGACAAGCTTTATGAACCAATTCACGAAAATGTTTTAAAACCGGTTTTGCAAAGTCGGCCGATTTAGCAATGTAATCATCGATACGTTTATCTTTTTTAGCCATGATAAAAAGTTTAACGTAAAAATAACTAATTCTTTGCCACAGGCGTATAGATAATTTCGACCGCCCCCACCGTTTTGAGATCAGACATCACTGTAATGGAATTGTAGATATTGGTTATGCCAATAGCAGCGGTGTTTGGTGGTTCTGTTCCTTCATTGATCGCTTCCATCATAAGGAAATTACTTCCTGGCTCTAGCTGAAGAATGATCTCTTTCTTGATCTTACTCAATGTAAAGTTCTTCACCAGTAGTTTTCCGTTAAGATAAATGGATACTTTATCGCCATCCACATAATTTTTATCCCATATAATGATCTTCAGTTCGTTTTCAGCGCGGTGAATGGTGTGTCTTACAGCAATTTTCTTGCCGTTCAGATTTTCCTTGTTGAAATTTAAAACAGGTTTTACAGGAGTTGTATCACGAACCACATAACTTACGGTGGGCTGAATGACGCTTACAGAAACATTCGAGGTCAAAGCCGGACAATCGTCCTGTTTACTCATTACCCAATAAATTGAATTTCCATAAGGCGTATCAGTGATCATGCTTCCTGTTAATGAACTTTTCAGTGAGGCAGATGTCCATGTGTAACTTGAAGACCCGGTTGCTGTAATACTCACAGTTTCGCCGGCATACACACTATATGAACTTGCAGTAACGTTCAATGTCTCGTTACACTTTCCTTCTCCGAATGTAAAATTATCAATGTGCGCCCAGTGCTGAAGTTCGCCGCCTGACATTTGCACCGTTACATAATTAGCGTTGGCAGGGGCCGTGAAAGTGAACGTGCGCTTTGTCCACACATCTAATGAAGGACTGGCCGAAGCGGTAAAAACAGCTTGCCCGAACGAAGTATTATTCTCTGAAACTCCTACCTGGATAGGAACAGCTTCATAGCTGCTGGCTTTACGGTCGTAAAACGTAATGGTATATTTCCTTCCTTCCTTTAAAGGTTTGGTAAGACTTAAAGCAACGATATCAGTTCCGCCTCCTGTAATTGCAATGTACCAGCTTTTATCCTGTGCACCGCTTCCACTATAGGCATTAGATGTTATTATATCAACATCACCATACGACCCAAAGGCCGTAACCCCGGGAAGTTTAGCATTAAGATCGGCGTTGGATAAATTGATCTGATCGGCATTTCCCGCTAAATTGTTTTCGAAATTACCGTTAACGAAATCCTGGGCAAATAAACCGGTGCTAAAAACAAACAGGCTGAAAAATAGTTTTGCTTTCATGTTCTCTCTTTTTAATTAAGATACATTTCATAAGCATTTTCCATACCAGGATAGCTGAAATTTTAGTTAAAAATTTTAACAAATTTTCTCTGCTGTTTTAGCCACAGATTCCCGCTGATTTTCACGGATTATTATCTGCGTAATCTGTGTTAATCTGAGGCTAAAACATTATAGATTTTTTCTGAGATATTTCACCGGCACATGATCCGTGAGCCAGACATTATTTTCGGAGACAAAAAATTCGAAGCCTTCGTTATGCATTTCTCCCGATAACACTTCCAGAACAATAACTTTACCATGACGCTGGCCCACTTTCGTGGCTGTTTCAAAATCCTTACTTAAATGCACATGATGGCGTTTTCTTTTTTCAAGTCCTGTTTTAAAAATGGATTCAATAAAAGGTTCTGCCGTTCCATGATAGAGAATGGCAGGAGGTTCTTTGGGCTCGTAACCAAGTTCAATGTCGATGGAATGTCCCTGGCTGGCTCGTATCATTTTGAGATCATCGCTGAAAGCAAAACGTTTTTTAGAATTGGTATCCACCACGTGTTTCAGAACAGCGGGTGTAATAAAAGTCCCGGCGGCGTTTACTTTCTCAATGAGAATGTCAACGTTGGTCCAGCCATTTTCGTCAAGGGTTATTCCTATTGCTTCAGGTTTGTGACGCAACACGAGACTAAGAAATTTGCTGATCTTAATATTTTGTTTTTCACTTATCATTCGTAAACCCTTCCTCCTTCAAGAATATCAGCGAAGTCGTTCCAGGTGATTTCCTGATCTTGTTCAATACCTCCCATTCCACAGCAACCACGTTCAAGATAAGTAAAGGGGTCGAAGTTATACCAGATGGTACCGGTTTCGGATGTTACTCCAAAATACCTTTGTTTGTCCTCTAGTTGTTTTCCCCTCATTCTGTGAAACTCGGTTATATGAAATCGTAATAGTTGTAAAGTAAAATTAATGCTATCGGTTTCGTTACTTATGGCAGGATGCTCAGTTATTTTCAGCCAGGCGGGATCAAATTTCCATGGTTCACCAACAAAAGCTTTATCAAATAATTCGAGAAATAATTCCAGACTAGGGTCGCGGTCTTTATTTTCGAGAACTAATAAATAGAGCGCCAGGAGATACTGTTCCATATCGCGACTTTTCTGCCGCTCATTCAAGGTGGCTATTTTATCATAGAACTCCTGTCCTGTCATCTTCCGTAAACATCGTAATACGCAATGGCGTGTTCTTCGTAGCGTTTAATAAGTTCAATATTCTTTTTCTCAAGTACGGTTAACTGAGAAGTGATATTTGTTGAAACCGGAATGTACCAATCGACATAATCAAAGAAATTTCTCATTTGCCTGTTTTTGAAAGAATAACCGTGCCTCGCGTAAATGGCGTTTCTAAGGACTTCGAGATCCCTTTTATACATGTTCTCTACATCCTCCGATTTTAATTCAGTATTGGATGCGTTGAATTTTCCGGCGTCCTCAGTGAAAGCTTCCGACTGGTCACCATCATCGGTATTATAAATTTCCGTATGCGTTACATCCAGTTTTTGATCAGGATTGTATTTAAAATTTTTTCTGCTGAGATTGAACGAGCGTTCAGTAACCGCTAGTTTTTTATCATTGGCCACCCATTTTCCCATTGCTTCCTTTCTTGTTGTGTTTAATACAAACGAAAACTCGCCATCATATTTATCGTCACCAGGCTCTTTTACAATCACATCATAAACTGTTTTTATAGCGCTTTCTTTGATGCTTCCCGTAAACGGTCGGCTGTTTCCTGCCACAACAGAATGTCCGTAGATTTTTTCACCTCTTACCGAATCCACTGAGATGTTGATCTTATTGGTTTTCATTGGTGATTTTTTCTCGTTTACTTTCACAGCATCGAAATAACCTACATAATAGCCAATGAAAGCCGAATCAGATCCGTTGCCGGGGATGACAGTTATTGGTTGATCCTTTTGCTGAGCTTCAGGATCAGGAACCAGTTCACTTGTTCTGTCTTTCAGCGATTCGTTGCTGCCGCAGGAAGTAAGCAGTGTGACAACAATTAAACTACTTAACAGTTTTTTTACTTGCATGTATTATTGTTTTATAAATTATTATTTCAGCTATGACCAGGTTAAGAACCCATCCGAGCCAGGCTACCACCTGGTAAACGTCCATTGGCTTTGGATGGAACATGGCCACCAGCAGATATTTCCAGGCTCTTAATGTAATAGCGGAAAGAGCGAGGGCAAAGCTCCTGATCATCCATATCCGGTGTGAAGTTACTTTTTTTTGAATGATCCTGACAACTGAAATCATTGTGAAAACAATCCATAAAACGGCAAGCATACAAAAAGCGATCTGCGAACTTAAACCTCCATTGGCGTAAATTCCTATAATAAGGCCCGAGGGGCCAGCCAGACCAACTGTAACGATCACATACACCCAGCCCATTCGTTTATGGACCTTTGGAAACTCCATGCGTATGTATTTTGAAAACTGGGTAAAACCTGCGAGTAATACAAAACATGAGCTGAACACGTGAATGAAGAAGGCCAGGAGGTAATGCGGCATGTGAACATAATCCTGCTTGATGTTTAAGAAGGCCACATCGGTTCTGATGGGGAAGTATTGGACAGTGATTGTGATCATGAGATAAAAGAAATAAGAGTAAATGAAAAGCCCGGCGACAATAGCCACCGCTTTTATTTTCTTAGTTTTTTTTACTGCAATGTTCATTTCCTAGCCGAATGTAAGAAAAAAGTCGCCCTTAGCTGCAACTCCATAGCCGTATTTTCAGTACACCATAAAAGAGATGCTATTCCGGACCATGTTCACCTGTAATCCTTGCCAGTTAGACGATACAGAGGCGACTCGTTTTATTCCTCAAACAGAGCTGGCATCATATTTGAAACATTATATGTAAAGAAACCAAGTACTATGGAAACAAAAATACAACGCATAGAGGACCTCAGAAAAAAAGGATTTACAGAGAACTTTAGTCCCTGCACTGCCTGTCACATCATTAATGAGAACAACAGAGTTTACAAACCTTATGAAGTAAAGATCTCGGGATTTTATACCGGTGAAGAAGAAAACGACCCCGCGAACAGTTTTGTTCTTTTTGCTATTGAGACCAGCGATGGCAAAAAAGGAATAATGATTGAAGAGAATTCAGACAGCAACCGTATTTCGGGATTTATGAAAACGATACAACTGGCCCGTAAAAAAAATAAGAAAAGCTGGTTTATTCAACCAATGCAGCGATTGTTCAAAATCAGTTTTTCATCTAATCTATGAACACAAAGCCGGGAGGCCAAAATCTCAGTACGCGTTCATTATCGATTTGGAAGCCAACTTCGTTAAGAGACGAATGATTAATGACAAATGATAAAAGATCAATACTCTGTCATCTGTCCTTTATCATTAATCCTTTGTCCTATATTTGGATTCCAATCACACACACATCATCTACCTGCTCCAGAGAGCTTTTCCACTTTTTAAATTCTTCATGCACCACTTCCTTTTGTTTATCCATAGAAAGTTTCTGAATGTCAACCAGTAGTTTTTTCATACTGCCCGATTTCAGTTTTTTTCCTTTGTCGCCTCCAAACTGATCGGCATAACCATCGGTAAAAATGTAAACTGTATCTCCGGGATTTAAAACCACTTCATGCGTTGTAAAAGGCTGAGGAGAATCGGTAAAGCCAATGGGCTGTTTGTTTGCTTTGTATTCTTCTATGTCTGTTGCGTCTTTACGAAGCACCCAAAGAGGATTGTTAGCTCCAGCCCACTTAATTACCCTTTCTTTTGAATTCTGACTTTTGCCTTGGAAACTTATAAGAGACATATCCATTCCATCTTTTAATCCTCCTGTGGCATTGAAAGTCTGAACAACAAGTTCTCTTGTTTTATCCAGAATAGCGCCCGGATCGTTGATCTTAAATTCTTTGATGGCACTGTTTAATGCATTAAAACCAATAACGCTCACTAAGGCCCCCGGTACACCGTGGCCGGTACAATCCACCGCCGCGATAATTAGTTCCGAAGAGACAGATGAACTTTCAACTTCCAGTGCCTGGAAATAATAAATGTCTCCCGACACAATGTCTTTCGGTAAATAATAGATGAATGAATCAGGAAGTTTTGACTTTATCAGTTCTATAGAAGGAAGAATAGCGTTCTGGATCCGCTGCGCATATTTAATAGAATCTGTGATCTCTTTATTTTTTTCTTCGATCACATGTTTCTGATGCGTGAGTTGTTTGTTAGCTTCGTTCTTGTTTTTGTTGCTACGGATTAAAATCACGGCCACCACAATTAACAGAACAGCAACAACACCTACGCCATACATCATGAGTTTGCTGTTCTTTAAAGCAAGATCCTGGTTGAGTCCTTTTTCGGTGAGTAATTTTATTTCCTGCTGCTTTTTTTCCGTTTCGTATTTCTGCGACATTTCAGCCATGGCCTTGGATCCGCTCTCATTATATAACGAATCCTTCATTTTCATTTCCTTGGTTCTGTATTTAAATGCTGTCTGGTAATCTTTAAACATAGAAGATAATTCCGCAATGGTACTGTACGCCAATTTGATCTCTTCCGCGTTTTTAATTTCTTCTGCGATTGCAAGAACTTTTTTTGCATTGTCGAGCGCTTTCTCCTTGTTACCCATTTCAGCATAAAGATTCGCCAAAGAATAGTAAGCGTATCCTAATCCTTCCTTTTCACCTATTCTTTCATAAATGGTCAGATTCTCTAAGAAATATTTTTCCGCCGTTTTGTAATCCTTTTTCTTCATAAAAAGATTACCGAGATTCTCTTTAATTAATGCAGTTGTTGGCGCAATAGAAAGGCTCTCGGCAATTTTTAATCCTTTGGTGTAATAATGATAAGCGCTGTCAAAATTGGGTTCGTTTTCAAGATAATAATTTCCAATACTGCACAGGGTGGATGCGTATGCTTTGTCGTTCTTCTTTTCCCGGATAGCCGCTGCTTTCCTGAAAAATTCGATTGATTTTTTAGGCTGGTTATTTCTGCGATACACAATAGCACAGTTATGATACATAGTAGCCATGGAAATACTGTCCTTCATCTCCTCATGAAGTTTTAAGGAACCAAGAAAACGCTCCAGCGCCTTTGCATAATTGCCTTTATGCGCAAAATTATTTCCCATGTTCTGATAAGCGTTCGCGGCTTCCGGTTTCAGATCATGTTTGTTTGCATGCAGGATACACATGCTGTCGGAATGAATGGCATCGTCATAGTTCCCAAGATACTCCTGGCAATAGGCTCTGTAGATCCATGCCTTGCATTGCATACGGTTAAAATTCTTTTTCTTAGAGAATTCTATCAAGGTATCGCAATGCGCAATTCCTAAGGTGTATTCGTTGACAACGTGGATGTAATGATCGATAAGGGCATAACGGGCCCTGGCTTTAATGGTATCGGTTTTTCCATTTCTTATTTTCTGAAAAAGAGAATCGGTCTTTTTATTCTGAGAATAAACAGACAAACACACGAACAATAAAATCAGGGAAATGAGTTTTTTCATTGAGGATTTAAAGATACAGATTTTTACAAACCTATCATCTATCTCATTTAGCCTCTAAATTACTTCAGCATTTTAACTTTGAGCACTTCAGCGTCTGAAGACAATACCTGGAACACTATTTCCAGTTTTTTTGTTGTTTCCGTGATCGCAACAAGACCTTTCTTTTTGTTGTAGGTCCATTTACAATCCAGGAAATAATGCGCGTCGGTTTCGCCGATCATAAGCACCTGGCAGGTTCCGTCTTTCTTAAACACGAAACGTTGCCTGTAAAAACTGGGTTTAAAATTTTTGAAATCACACTGGCGATAAACTTTGGTATTTGCCTTTTGATCATCTTCTTCATAAGCAGCGGCCCAGCAGGTATAAAATGTTTCGGGAAGATTTTTTTTCTTCTGTGCAAAAACACTGATGGATAAGCAGGTGAGTAGTATTAAAATTAAATTTTTCATGTTGTTACGTTTAATTAAAGATAGTAATTACACGTGTTGTGCCAAAAATTAGATTTTAACGCTTTTTTACTATTCTGCGATAGGATGTAACTTAGAAAGATCCGCTGGGCTAATAACCTGGATGATAGGTCCCGTCGAACGGACTGACTTTTGAACTCACAACAACTTCTATAGGCAAGGTTGATTTCTTCACTTTTATAACGTGACAATTATACTCACCTTCCTCAGGATCGTAATGCATTGAGCCATATGTACTGAATTTAATTTGCAGAGAGGTATTGGTTTCGCTGACAGATTGCACCGAACTGCCACCACGTTGTGTTTTAATATGCACAATCACCAACATATAACTATCAAAATCTATTTTACATTCGGGGGGATAGATTCCTTCCATCCTGTAAAGAAAATTATTATAGTCAAACATGTCATTGATCATATATGGAGCAGAGCCGAACCTACTGTTATAATATGTGTAACGTTGTATGACATCAAAATCCAGAGAAACCGCCGATTGCGATTTTGACACCATATGATTCAGGATAAAAAGAAGACAAAATAAACTCTTTTTCATAACCAGTATTTATTTTAAATATAGCTCAGGAACAATCTCAAAAAAACGCACTTTATACCTAAAGGCATTTAGCGTACTGCATGTGGCTTACAAATTCAAATAAATGGTAAAATGTGCTAAGAATCATAAATCATTAGTAATTTATCCTTTGTCATTTTCTTATCTTTGTCCCGCATTGGAAACCACATCACACATACGATTAGCAGAGAAGCAGGATATTGTCGCTTTAAAGGCTGTGATTAACAAAGCCTACGAAGTGGAGCATTACATTAAAGATGACGAACGTACCGATGAAACCGATCTTGAAAAAAGATTCGCGAAGGGATACTTTATAATAGCCGAAGAAGAAAACAAAATTGTCGCCTCTATTTATGTTGAACTGAGAGGCGAGCGTTCTTATTTTGGAATGCTGGCGGTTCATCCTGATCACCAGGGAAAAAAACTTGGATTTAAACTCATCCAGGAAGCAGAAAATTTTGCGAGGGAGAAAGGTGCTAAATTTATGGACATTCAAATTTTGAGTGTACGAAAAGAATTACCGCCGTTTTATCGCATGGTTGGTTACGCCGAAAACGGAACCACTCCATTACCAAAAGAGCTCGACACAAAGATTCCTTGTCATTTTATTAATATGACTAAAGTTTTATAATGTTGAATTATAAATTCTAAATGTTAAATGAACGATTGTACCCATTCAACATTTTGCACTCAAAATTTATCATTTCAGAGAATCGGTTTTACATTTCACGAATTCATGATTCTTTAAAACGCGCATTCCGAAGATGCCTGTTTTAAAAGTGTATTCTACACAACGATGCATTTCAGCGGTAAATCTATCGTGGAAATAGGTGACTCCATAATACCCCTCATATTTTGCGGAATCAAGATAAAGATTAACACCAATAATATCGCCTCTACGCGATCCAACTGAAACCATACTGAATTTCTCATAGTGATGTGTTTCTTTCTGAGGAAAAAAACTTAAAGTATAGTTTACAAGAAAGAACGCATTAATAATAGCGGGCGCGTAAATAAAAGATAATACAAACTTATTGTTTCTTTCCCTTACAATAGTGAATACTAAAGTACCGAACATGGCTACCGTAAAAATAAAATTGATGGCACTCGTAGGAATTGCGGTATTAAATGCAAAGCAGGAATAAACCAATATATTTAACGCTGAAAGCAGCAACCCTTGTATCACTTTATTTTTCAGAAAAATTTTTATCGCTTCAACAAACTCTTCTCCCCATAACTGATTGAAATTTTTTAAAGCCGGCCATGTGATTGGAATTGAAATTACCGCGGTAACAACAGCGCCAATTACTGCTCCTGCGCCACCATAAGCGTACATTATAAACGGCAATACTGTATATAAAAAAATTCCAAGCAAAAACAGAAAATGATTCATCAGCACTTCCATGGCGTTTCCTACTTTATAATAATCTGTCTTGGAAAACTCCCTGAATCGCATCTCAGCGAATTCCTGCGCACGTTTCATTGCCGCTTCTTTTTTTCGTCGCTTAATTTCTTCTTTACTCGTACTTTGAGTATAAGAAGTTTTAGCGAATGCTTTTTTTACGAATTTTCCTGACTTATAATCAAGAAGAATATCATAAGCCTGTGTTACCTCAATAAATTTTTGCTGTGCTCCCGGCTCCTTATTAAAATCAGGATGATACTTCTTTGCTTTGTCGCGGTAAGCTTTTTTGATTTGGCCAATGTCGGCGGTTTCGGGGAGACCCAATATTTGGAAATATTCTTTCAAGATCAGGACGAATGTAATAAAAATTTCATCGCCGAAAGTGCCACTAATTTCGAGAATACGTTTCACGCAAAGTTCAGCAAAGGTTTACGCAAGGTTCAGCAAAGAAAGAAGTCCGGCTTAGCTTTGTGACCCTTGTTTTTCGCGTAAGCTGAAACGCACTTTATTTTACACACCGCTTTATGAACCTCTGTGCTCCGATAATTATCAAGACTTTGCGGAAGCGAGGCGCCTTTGTGTTAAAAAAATTCAAGTAATCGTGTTCCTATCGATGTTAAGAGTGACCCTTTACTTCATTCTCCTAAAAGTCAAACTCATCCTCGCCATCTCTGTTTCAGAAGAAGGAATTGCATGTTTCCACTCTTTCTGAACCTGTTGCGTCATGTACACCAACGAACCTGAAGGAAGAAGAAAATCGTTTTGAATATTCTCGTCAGCCATGTTTTTAAAACGAAGTGTTCGTGTTTCTCCGAGAGAAATGATGACAGAAACCAATCGTATCATTTACTTTTTTACAGAGCTCCGAAAGTTCAGGTAACATTTCCTGGAAGGGATAACTGATCTGCGAATAATTATAGGCTACGCCGTAGCTCGCTGTTTTACGGGCATGCATGCGGCTGTCCCAGTTCACATCATCGTTTAGTTTTTTGAAGAGATCTGAGGGGTTAGGGATAAAAGTTTCTATATATGTTATGCCAGTCATTTTTCAATCTGTAGTGTGTGCAGCTTCTCGCCCTTCGACTACGCTCAGGGTGCGCTCAGGGTGACGCGCTCGAAGTGACATACTATGTTTTAATATTATTACTGAAAATACTCTATCCTCCTTATTGTATAACACTTTGATTTCACATTGATGCTATCTTCACGAAGTGTCCAGTTATTTTCTTTATCGAACTCTTTATATTTATAAAAGACGTGCATGCCTGGTTTTTTTGTTTTCAGGTCCAGTTCTTTCATCTCGGCAAGATTGCCCGCATCGTTATAAGAATAATTTAACTGAAAGGCAGGAGCTCCGGGAGGACCGCTGACATCTTGTATCAACTGATCTTTTTCGTTGTAGGTATAACGAAACACCGTCTGCACTTTTCCTTCCTTATTAAGAGTTGTTGTTTCAATCCGGTTAGAATTCTTATCGTACTTGTGATTATGTACCAGATCATGTTCGCCCTCACTGTGCACGGTATGAGTACTACGAATTTCTCCGTTTGGTAAATGATGCGCTTCAGCTTTAGACATTAAGCTACTGTCTGACTTTAAGTACGACGTCTCAACATGATTTCCTTTTTGATTATACTTAGACACGGTGATCATAGACAAATGTGCCTTGTCAATCTCCTCATAATACCCATACTCTACAACCATTTTGACCTTGCCTTGGAGGTTTTCGCGGGCGAGGTCGGATTTTGTAATTGATAAAAAAGAACAGAAAGTAAGAGAGATGAAAATAAATATTATTCTAGAAACTTTCACTTTCGTTCAATCACAAATATAAATAAAGGTAAATGAAAGTATAACAGAATCAAAATGACATCCGCTCAATAACACATCTTACAAGCCTGCCTGCCGTATTTATTTACCGCGTCGGTCTTTGTTACTTTCAGTACTTCCTGCTTGCATCTTTTCAAACCTCCGCAAGTCGATTTTCCATGATAGGCATACGCGCTTTCGCTGTCGCAAATGTAAACGGAGGTTTCTGTTGTTGTTAGTTCATAAGCGGAATTAAAACGACGGTCGGTCTTTGAAATAACAAATAACGAGACTACAACAAGACATAAGGCTAAAATAAGTTTCGTGTGCTTCATACGAATGAAATTATACAAAACTTAGTTCTTAAAAAGCTCAGTACGTAAAAACACGGATGGTTTTCAGTAAAAATACGGATGCTCCTCCCCTGTTTTCTAACCTCAAAGTGACCGAGAGATCTTCACAAAGTTGCACTAAGCTGATGATATTCCCTTGTGTCACTTTGTGAATCCTTTGCGCGCCTTTGTGGTTAAAAGTTAGAGTAACAAAAAAACCTCCCTGATTTCCCAGAGAGGTTAGTATTTGTTTTGTCAGTACCGCTTCTCGCGCTTCGACTACGCTCAGCGTGACGCGCTCGAAGTGACACAATTACGATCCGCAGGCAATACAATCTTCAGGATTGTCTAAGCTGCAACTTAATTGCGCTTGTTGCTCTTCGTAAGTTAATACGTGGCTTTGTCCTCTGTCAACAAGAAGTTGATCTTCGTTACCAAGAATTTGTGCAGGCTGCTGTAATGCATCCTGGTCAACTGTAAACTTGATAGCGTCGGCCGCCGCTTTTGTACGTAAATAATACATACCGGTTTTTAATCCTTTTTTCCAGGCGTAGAAGTGAGCCGAGCTCATCTTCGCGAAGTTGGCATCCTGGATAAATAAATTGAGTGACTGCGATTGGTCAATGAACGCACCACGATCAGCCGCCATGTCAATAATGGTACGCTGTTTAATTTCCCAAACTGTTTTGTAAAGTTCTTTGATGTTAGCAGGGATCTCGTTGATGTTTTGCACCGAACCATTAGCCGCGATAATTTTATTTTTTAATCCGTCGTTCCAGATTCCAAGTTTTACTAAGTCACGTAATAAGTGTTTGTTCACCACCACGAACTCACCGCTTAATACACGGCGCGTGTAAATGTTGCTGGTATATGGCTCGAAACATTCGTTGTTTCCTAAGATCTGGGATGTGCTTGCCGTTGGCATTGGCGCTAACAATAAGCTGTTACGCACCCCGTATTTTAAGATCTCTTCGCGAAGTGTATCCCACTCCCAGCGTGAGCTTGGAGTAACGTTCCACATATCGTGCTGGAACACACCTTTTGAAATTGGCGATCCCTGGTAGCTTTCGTAAGCTCCTTCAATTTTCGCCAGATCTTTACTTGCTGTTAATGCAGCATAATAAATGGTTTCGAAAATTTCGGCGTTTAATTTTTTCGCTTCTTCGCTATCGAAAGGGAAACGCATTAAGATGAACGCATCTGCCAATCCTTGTACACCTAATCCGATAGGACGGTGACGCATGTTTGAATTGCGTGCTTCAGGAATCGGATAGTAATTACGATCAATAATTTTGTTTAAGTTTTTCGTAGCAACGTAAGTAATTTCGAATAATCTGTTGTGATCGAAGGTTCCTGTTTTCTCATCTACAAAACGTGGAAGAGCAATAGAAGCCAGGTTACAAACTGCCACCTCATCTTTACTTGTGTACTCGATAATTTCTGTACATAAGTTAGATGATTTAATAGTTCCTAAATTTTGCTGATTTGATTTTGAGTTCGCAGCATCTTTGAATAACATATAAGGATTTCCGGTTTCGATTTGCGCTTCGATGATCGCCGCCCAAAGTTCACGGGCTTTGATTTGTTTGCGGAATTTTCCTTCTGATTCGTATTTTGTATATAATTTTTCGAATGCTTCACTGTGGCAATCGCTCAGGCCAGGACACTCGTTAGGACACATTAAGCTCCAGTCACCTTCAGCTTCAACACGCTTCATGAAAAGATCCGGGATCCAGAGAGCAGTGAAAAGATCACGCGCGCGCATTTCTTCTTTACCGTGATTTTTACGGATGTCGAGGAAATCATAAATATCGGCATGCCATGGCTCGAGATAAACTGCAATGGAACCTTTACGTTTTCCACCACCCTGATCCACGTAACGTGCAGTTTCATTGTATACTTTCAGCATTGGAATGATACCGTTGCTGGTTCCGTTCGTTCCTTTGATATAAGAACCTGTAGCGCGAACGTTGTGAATATTGATACCGATACCACCTGCGCTCTGAGAAATTTTAGCGCATTGTTTAAGTGTATCGTAAATACCGTCGATACTGTCTTCTTTCACCTGTAAAAGGAAACAAGAGCTCATCTGAGGTTTTGGAGTTCCGGCGTTGAATAATGTTGGCGTAGCGTGTGTAAACCAGCGTTCGCTCATTAAGTTGTAAGTGCGGATGGCAGACTCAATGTCGTTTTTGTGGATACCTACAGCAACACGCATAAGCATGTGTTGCGGACGTTCGGCTACTTTAGCGTTCATCTTTAAGAGATACGAGCGCTCCAGCGTTTTAAACCCAAAGTAATCATAGCCAAAATCGCGGTCGTAAATGATAGATGAATCGAGCGTATGCGCATTGTCCATTACGATCTGGTAAACATCGTCTGCAATAAGTGAAGCAGGCAGATCTGTTTTAGGATCGATATAGTGATAAAGCGCCTCGATGGTTTTCGAGAAACTCTTGATCGTATTCTTATGAAGGTTGCTCACTGCGATGCGCGACGCCAACTGTGCGTAATCAGGGTGTCGGACCGTAAGAGAAGCTGCCGTTTCAGCAGCCAGGTTATCCAGCTCGCTTGTTGTAACGCCGTCATAAACGCCGTCAATTACTTTTTTAGCCACCTGTATCGGATCTACATGGGTGGGATCTAAGCTATAGCTTAGTTTTTGTACGCGTGCAGTGATCTTGTCGAACTTCACTGTCTCGCGGGTGCCATCTCTTTTTACTACGAACATACGCCTTGGGTTTTTTAGTTTTTTGAGTTTTTTAATTTACACTGAAGTGATCTTTGATCTACTTCAGTGTTCTGGTTCTTTTATTCTTTAGTTCCCTTTTTACTTTGGTACAGGTCCGGACTTACAAGTTACTACCACTTTTAGCGGTTCCGGTTTTGTACTTTCTTAACATTTCAACAATCTGGTGGTTAATTAGTTTTTAGTTCCCCTTTTTAGGTTTAGAGGCTGAAAATCCTATGCCGGATATAAGTTCCGGCCCAATTTAAAGCCACTAAAGTTGAAGTTGGTTTTTTAACCGACCAATGTTAAACTAGAAATCTTCATCCAGTTTAAACACATTATTTTCCTCGCTCTTACCCATAACGCCGGCTTTCTGGTATTCTGCCACACGTTTTTCGAAGAAGTTGGTTTTACCCTGCAACGAGATCATTTCCATAAAATCAAATGGATTTGAGGCGTTGAAGTATTTACTGCATCCCAGTGCCGCTAATAAGCGGTCGGCACAAAATTCAATGTACTGGCACATGAGATCAGAATTCATTCCTATTAATTTTACCGGGATAGCGTCTACCACGAATTTCTTCTCAATGCTCACTGCATCAACAATGATTTTGGTAACCTGTTCCTTTGGTAATTGGTTTTTTACATGGTGCGTGTAAAGCATGCAGGCGAAATCGCAATGCAGGCCTTCGTCGCGGCTGATAAGTTCGTTGCTGAAGCTCAGACCCGGCATTAAGCCACGTTTTTTGAGCCAGAAGATCGAGCAGAACGATCCTGAAAAGAATATACCTTCAACGGCCGCGAAAGCGATAAGACGCTCGGCAAACGATCCGTTATTGATCCAGCGAAGGGCCCACTCCGCTTTCTCACCAACACATGGAACGGTATCCACGGCATGTAAAAGGCGGTCCTTTTCAACCGGATCTTTAATATAAGTATCTATCAATAAAGAGTAGGTTTCTGAGTGGATGTTTTCCATCATGATCTGGAACCCGTAGAAACAGCGGGCTTCAGGGTATTGAACCTCATTAAGGAAGTTAATGGCCAGGTTTTCGTTTACGATACCGTCGCTGGCGGCGAAAAAAGCCAATACATGCTTAATAAAATGTTTCTCATTATCATTTAACTTATTGTTCCAGTCTGCGATATCGGAAGCAAGGTCAATTTCTTCGGCGGTCCAGAAGCTGGCTTCCGCTTTTTTATAGTATTCCCAGATGTCTTTGTACTTGATTGGGAAGAGGACAAATCGGTCCTTATTTTCGACTAATATCGGTTCTGTCATAGTTAAGAGTTCTTTTAGTTATATAATGAGTTGATGGAGGATTCTAAATTTCTGTAAATGCAAATATTTAAAAAAAAGGTCTGGCCTCCGAGTAAATTGAATTAACAAGGGAGTAGAGTTTTAAACATGTTCAAATCCTCTTCAAAACGTTGAAAACATTTAATCAAATTGATTTACAGTGCCGTAATAAATCAAAGATAAAAAACGCTGAAAGAGTTTGCGCAATCAGAAAATTCTTTTAAGTATAATTATGATTTAACCGGTCGCTTTCCATTTTCCTGAGCATTGGCGGCATTTGCTAAACGCCTTTGGTCGAAGTTTCCAGTATTTACAGGCTTAAAAGGACGACAGGAGTCTAAGAATACCAGTATTTGGGGCTAAATTGGCATAAAAAATACCTTAGTTTTGAAACTTAAACGGAAAACTTACGTTTAAAACCTATATAACCTAACGCACACCCTATGTCCATTACCGAAGTAATAACAGGATTAAACAAGAATGACGCTTCGGTGAAGAAATATCTTTTCGAAACCTATTTCGGTAAACTTTCCGCTATTTCATTACGGTACAGCAAAAGCGCGGCTCAGAGCTCAGAGGTGTTCAATACGGCGTTCAATGCCTGTCTTTTTAAATTACAACGTCAGAAGAATAACCCGCAGTTTGACCTTGATGCTTTCATGGAAAAAGAATTCATCCAGGAAGTGGTCGACTTCATTAAAAACATTCGTAGTGAATATTACGTAGCAAGCACTGTTTATGCTACATCAAAGGACAACAAGAATTATGATCTGTTTGAAGCGAACGACCTGATTGACTTCAACGCTATTGATAATGACATTCTCGTAAAATCTTTACAACAACTGGTACCGTCTCAACGTTTGATCTTTAATCTTCATGTGATTGAAAATTATACACTGGAAGACAGTTCCCTGATACTTGAAGCGAGTGAACAAACCGCCAAGAGTAATCTTGAAAAAGCAAGGTATAACCTTCAGAAAAATATTGAGAAAAGTTTAAAAGAACAACAATATGAGCAGTCATTTTAATTACGAAATAGACGAACGCAATCTTCGTGTCAAATTAAAGGACATGAGTGTTCCTTATAAAGAAGAAGCGTGGATTCAATTCGAAAATTATTCAGACGAGCATCATATCAGCCAGAAGAGAACATCGCTGCCAGCCATTAACTTCAACATTAACCGCACACTTATTCTGCCTTTTGTATTCGGAGGCGTTATTATAGGTTTTTCTCTGTTGCTCTTCAACTTTATAAATATCAAGAATAAACCTGCAGAGGCCCTCGCCAGCAATAAAATGCAGGAGGAACCAAAAAAGCAAGAACAGGCTACTGTTGTTCCGATCGAAAATAAGATAGTTGATGCAGCCAAAGCCATACCAACAGAAACCGTAGCGGAAATAAAACAAGATACAGTCAAACCTCAGCCTCCGGTAATCACGAATACAGTGGCGGTGAATCCAACTACTACTCCAACTGTGGCTGCCATAACAAATAATCCTCCGGCAGGTACATGGACATCGCCAGAACCCTTACAGGTTTACGAGTCGCCTAACATTGCGTCTAAAGTATTAGGAACAGCCGGAAAAAACCAGAATTATACCGCACTTGAAGAAACCAATTACTTTATTAAGATAGTCTCTGATGGCAAAACAGGTTTTGTAAGAAAACATCTTATGAGAAAGAATGGCCAGTCATCTGTTGCCGGAGGTTCAAATACGGTTAGAAAAAAACCAAAACAGGCCGAAGTTCTGGAATCCATCCAGGCCCCTGTAAAGATCTCTGAAGACGCCGAACCGGAGTTGAAATAGCCGCAAGTTGCTAATCATAAGTCTTTTGTCATAGATCCAGACTTGACTTTTGATTCTTGATTCTTGATTTCTGCTTCTTGCTTTCCGTCTCTTTCAACTTTCAACCTTCATCTTTCAACTCTCAAAATCTCCCTTTTACCTAAAACTCAGTCACTCCGGGCGTTTGCGGTTGTACCTTTACAGTACGTCTTCATTATTAAAATGAGATCCAAAATTTATATTCCTTCTCTGTTACTTTTATTTCTTTTTTCAAGTTGTAGAAAAATCGGACCTGAACACAAAGTGTATGTTTACTCAACACAACCATTGGATTATTCGGTTACAAAACTTCAGTTATATATTCAGGATGATTATAAAGGAGAAATACCTTATATAAACGAACGTTTATGGTTTGGTGATGATTCCCTCGAGGCAAAAGCATTGATCTTTACATTGGGCCCCGATAAATATTCTGTCATTGCAAAAGACCAATTAGGCAATTCAAAAGCTGAAGGTGAAATGAAGCTGAAAAAAAATTCTGCCTCAGTAAATTCAGTTATAGGAAGCATTCATTCGCGTGCAAAAGGAAATGATGTGATATTGGAGATTTCACGTAACTGAGTCCTTTTTTTCTTCCAGTGGATTGAAGATAAAAGACAAATGATGAAAGACTTAAATCCAAATCATTTATCTTTTTATCCTTTGTCATTTATCCTTCCTAAATTTGCATCATGCACGATATTGCCAACCGAAAAGACATTGAACTTCTGATCCGGGAATTTTATTCTAAGCTTTTAACGATAGAAGAAATGAAACCTCCGTTCGAAGGACTTGATTTCGAAAAACACATTCCGCATATTGTCTCTTTCTGGGCTTTTGTATTATTGGATGAAGAAGGTTATAAAACCAATGTCTTCGAAAAACATATTTCCCTGCCTATTAAGCCACACATGTTTGATATCTGGCTCAACACATGGCTCGATACAGTTAACGCTTTATATAGAGGCGAAAAGGCCGAATTAGCTAAACAACGTGCAAGTGTTCTTGCTTTCACATTTAAAAGTAAGTGGGAACACCTGAAAAAATAACAACAATCTCATTCTTGGATCTTGAATCCTGTTTCCATTGAGAATCAAGATACAAGAAGCAGGAACTGAGATAGAAGAAACAGAACCAGGATAAAATTCGATGCGAAAAAACGGCAGGATTTTTGTTACGACCTACATGCGCTTTCGGTTTTCTAAAAACATCTAAATATTTTTAGTTTTTCGGTCTGAAAATGCCTTCTAAGGGTTTTACGTTATTCTATTGAGTAAAGACACCTTCCGGCTTACTTAACGAACCACTCATTTGTAATCATTTGTATTATTTTTAATGTAATGAAAAAAGCATTAATTACCCTATCCTTATTCTTGGCCACATACAAGACAGGATTATTTGCCCAGATTACAACTGTAAACTTTGCTTATACAGGTGCTATACAAAACTTTGTAGTACCTGCCTGCGTAACCCAATTAACCGTTAGCGTGGCGGGCGCACAGGGTGGCGGACCAGGAGGTCTTGGCGCTACTGTTACAGGTGTTTTAAATGTAACTCCAGGAGCTGTTCTTCAAGTGAAGGTCGGTGGTATGGGTGCTTTCCCCGGAACTGGTTGGCCAGGTGGTGGAAACGGACCTGCCGGAGCTGGTGCGGGTAACCAGGGTGGTGCAGGTGGCGGGTACAGCAGTATTGCTGTTGCTCCTTATGCCATGGCAAATTCATTAATCGTTGCCGGTGGCGGTGGCGGTGTAGGTGGTGGTAATACAAATGCCGCTGGTGGATTTGGTGGATGCGCAAACGGGGGCGCAGGCGGCTGGGCTTTTGGTCAGCCAGGTGGTGGTGGATCACAATTTTCAGGTGGATTTGGCGGACCGCCTTGGATCGGAAGTGGAACAGCCGGTGGTGCTGGTTCACAAGGTCAGGGTGGTGCTGGTGGACCTGATCCATGTTATAATATCGGTCCTGGCGGCGGCGGCGGCGGCGGATGGTACGGCGGTGGCGGTGGCGGTAGCGACTGTTTCCCTGGAGGTTCTCTCGGCGGCGGCGGCGGCGGTGGAGGTTCAAGTTTGACTCCTGCCGGTGGTGGCTGCGTAGCAGGTAACAAAGCCGGTAATGGAGCTGTAACTATCAGTTATCTCCCTGGCACCCCTGTAATCAATATTAATAGTGCTACGGTGTGTGCGGGTCAAACTGCTACATTAACCGCAACAGTAACTCCTGTTGGTGGAACATTTAACTGGTCGCCTGGTGGATTAACAGGAAACCCAATCCAGGTTGCACCGGCTACAACAACTCAGTATACTTTAAATTATAACGCAGGCGGTTGTTCAGGCACAAAAACGGTTAACGTGGTTGTTAATCCAAGCAACATCGTTATTGCAGTAGCTCCTACTTCAGTTGCTTGTAATGGTGGTAACAATGGTCAGGCACAGGCATTAGTAGGTGGCGGTACTCCTGGTTATACATATACCTGGAGTCCTTTTGGCGGCAACGCTGCAACCGCTCCTAACTTACCGGCAGGCATTTATACTGTATCTGTAAAAGATGCTAACGGATGTCCTATGACTCAAACAGTAAATATTCTTCAGCCTACTACAGTAACAGTAACTGCGGCTCAAACAGCAAGTGTTGGTTGTAATGGTGGCGCCACTGGTGCTGCAAATTCAACTCCTGTGGGTGGTATGGGTGGATATACATATACATGGTCGCCTTCGGGTGGTAATGCGCAAAGCGCAACCGGTTTAACTGCCGGAGTATATACAGTAAGTATTAAAGATCAGAATGGCTGCCCTTCTTCGGCTACAGTAAATATAGCCGGACCAACTGCGGTTTCAGTAACCGCTAGTCAGACACAAAGTGTAAGTTGCTTTGGTGGAAACAATGGTATTGCAACAGCGGTTCCGGCAGGTGGTATGGGTGGATACACTTATACATGGTCGCCTTTTGGTGGCAACGCAGCCATAGCAAATAATCTTACTGTTGGAATTTATACTGTAACAATGAAAGATGTAAACGGTTGTCAGAAAACAGCAACTGTAGCTATAACAGGGCCAACCCAGGTTTCTGTAACCGCGAGCCAGACTCAAAGTGTTTTATGTAACGGTGGAAACACCGGTGCCGCCATAGCCAACCCAAGTGGTGGTAATGGTGGATATACTTATACATGGAGTCCTTCAGGCGGTAATGGTCAAAACGCTATTAACTTAACTGCAGGAACGTATACAGTAAATATTCAGGATGCAACAGGTTGTCCTAAATCGGCAACTGTCACAATTGTTCAACCTTCTGCTACAACATTAACTGCATCGCAGGTAACAAGTGTAAGCTGTAATGGTGGAAGCAATGGTGTTGCAAGCGCCGTTTCAAGCGGTGGTGTTGGCGGATATGTTTACACCTGGGCTCCTTCAGGAGGTAATAACGCCCTCGCTACAGGTTTAACAGCTGGTCTTTATACGGTAACTATGGCTGATGCTAACGGTTGTACTAAAACTGCAACTGCACTGATCATCCAGCCTCTTGCAATGGGCGCTGTTGTTAACACGTCTTCTGCAAACTGTACAACACCTGGTAGCGCCACAGTGTTAACCAATGGTGGTAACCCTGGTTATACTTATACATGGTCGCCTTCTGGTGGTAATAATGCAGTTGCTCCGGGTCTCGCTATGGGATCATACACAGTATTAATTAAAGACGCAACAAACTGTACATTAACTGCAACAGGAATTGTAACAGGACCTCCTTCGTTCCCTGTGGCAGCAATGGCAACAACAAGCGTTACCTGTATCAACTTAGCTAATGGTAGCGCCACTGTAACTGCAAATAGCGGTTCAGCTCCCTATGGTTATACATGGACTCCTGCTCCTGCTTCAGCAGCGGGTAATAATCCTGTTGCCTCTAACCTGCCAGTTGGTTCATATACTGTATTAGTGAAAGACAATAACAACTGTACTGTAACAGCTGTTGCAAATATTCTTCAGCCTACTTCAGTAACATTAACTGCCAGTCAAACTACAAGCGTACTTTGTAATGGTGGCACTAATGGTGTAGCTACTTCAATTGCCAGCGGTGGTGTTGGTGGATATACTTACACATGGATGCCATCAGGTGGAAATGGCGCTGTTGCCAATGGTCTTGCTGCAGGAATATACACTGTTACTGCGGCTGATGCCAACGGTTGTCCAAAAACAGCAACTGCTCAAATCATCCAGCCTACTAGTGTTTCAGTTACTGCGGCACAAACTACAAGCGTTCTTTGTAACGGTGGTAGTAATGGTGTGGCTACAGCAATTGCTGCAGGCGGTGTTGGCGGATACGTTTATAACTGGTCGCCTTTCGGAGGTAACTCTGCTATTGCAAGTAACCTTAATGCCGGTGTTTATACTATAAATATTATTGATGCGAATGGTTGTCCTGCTACTGCTACTGCTCAAATTGTTGAGCCTACTGCTTTAGGAATAGCAATTACAACTCAATCTGCAAATTGTATTACTCCTGGTAGCGCAACAGTTCTTGTTAATGGTGGTATGCCTTCTTATTCATATACCTGGTCTCCCGGACCTGGTGGCGGGCAAGGTACAAGCATTGCAACCGGATTAAGCGGCGGAACTTATACCTGCTTTGTAACAGATAATAATAACTGCCCTATCTCTGTAACTGGATTTATTGCTACACCTCCTGCAGTTGCTATCTCAGGTATGGCAACTACAAGTGTATTATGTAACGGAGGAACTACAGGTGGTGCAACTGTAACTGCAAATGCTGGTGCTGCCCCATACAGTTTTGTATGGACTCCTGCTGCTGCCGGTAACTCTTCAGTTGCTGCAAATCTTCCAATGGGTTCTTATACTGTAGTTGTAACCGATATGAACAGCTGTACAGTATCTGCCGTTGCAAATATTCTTCAGCCTCCCGCGGTTTCATTAACTGCCAGCCAGATTACAAGCGTAAGCTGTTTTGGCGGAAGTAATGGTATTGCAAGTGCTAACGCAAGCGGTGGTGTTGGTGGATTTACTTATACATGGATGCCTTCAGGTGGTAATGCTTCTCAAACGGGCGGTATTCCTGCCGGGCCTTACACTGTAAATATTATGGATGCTAACGGCTGTCCTGCAAGTGCAAACACAGCAATTAACGAACCTCCGGTAGTAACCATCGCGGTAACATCTACAAGCGTGCTTTGTAACGGTGGTAATAGTGGTACTGCTCAAGCGATTCTTAATGGCGGTGTTGGTAACTACGTTTACACATGGACACCAAATGGTGGAAATAATGCTAACGCTGTTAGCTTAACTGCAGGTAACTACACTTGTACTTCAACAGATGCTAACGGATGTTTAGTAACTGCAACTACAAATATTGCTCAGCCTGCTGCTCTTTCAATAGCGCTTACTCAAACTAACATTACATGTAACGGATACACTAACGGTGCTGCAAATGCTCTCATCGGTGGTGGTACAGGAACATACAACTACAACTGGATCCCTTCAGGTGGAAACAGTGCAACTGCAAGTAACTTGGCAGCGGGTGGTTATTCACTGATTGTAACTGACGGAAACAACTGTTTGATCGGAGGTAACGTTCAGATTACTCAGCCTTCATCAGTTCAGATCACTGCCGCTGCAAATGCAAGCATCTGTTACGGTCAGAACTATAATATATTCGCTGCTGCGCAAGGTGGTACTCCTCCTTACAATTATATGTGGACGGGTGGTACATTCACTGGTCCTGGTCCGCACGGAGTTACTCCTACAACCGGAACCAACTACGGTGTAACTGCAATTGACGCATTAGGTTGTCTTACATCAACACTTACAACAGTTGTTGATGTGTCTCCAAGGTTATTAGCTGAAGGTATTACAACAGTGGTTTGTCACGGTGAAAAAACTTACGTGTTTGCTAACATCACAAGCCCTGGTAAAGGTGGTCCTTATACTTATAACTGGAACTCTGGTCACACCAGCTCTTACGCTCAGGTACTCGGTAATTACGCTACTACGCCTAACATGTACCAGGTAACAATCAGCGACGGATGTTCAACTCCGGCTACCGCTAACGTAACTGTAAATGTAAATCCTACTCCTAAAGGAAGCTTCCAGGCTGATATCAGACAAGGTTGTGTTCCTCTTAAAATAAAATTAACCGCTGCATCTAACGGAACCAACGATGCTTACTTATGGAACGTAGGTGTTGGCCCAAGCGGAAGCGGTCAGTCTTACGAAGTAACTTACAACACTGCAGGAACTTATTCTGTAGCGTTACAGATCACAAGCAGCCAGGGTTGCCGTGTTGATTCAGTAGCTGTTAACTACATTACTGTTCACGATTATCCTTATGCTAACTTCCACGCGGATAAATACGATGTTGATTTACTCGATCCTGTTGTTCAGTTCGTAAACACTTCGCAGAATGCTGCAACTTACTTGTGGGATTTCGGAACAGGTACAGCACCAACACATACAACAACTACGGCCAATCCTTCATTCGAATATAGTTCACCGGGAACATACACCGTGTTCTTAGAAGCAACGAATGCATTTGGTTGTAAGGATTACACAACGCTTAACATTAAAGTAAATCCTGAGTTCTATATCTGGGTTCCTAATGCATTCAGTCCAAACGACGATGGCATTAACGATGTGTTCCAGCCAAAAGGATTCGGTATCATTGAAGGACGTTACAGCTTACAGATCTTTGATCGTTGGGGCGAACTTATCTGGTCAACTACTGATTTCCCGACGGGATGGGATGGACATGTGAAGAAAGGAAATCTTGACAATTCAGTGAAAGCCGACGTGTATATCTACAAGATCGTAACTACCGATATGAAAGGTAAGATCCATGAAAAAACAGGTCACGTAAGTCTCTTACGATAACCCATTCATAAATTATTAAACCCCTGAAGTGAATTTTGTCCGCTTCAGGGGTTTTTTATTTCTGTTCATGCGATTATAAAATCATATATCTTCGCCAGATAAAAATATACCTGCGTAAATACACTCACATATTCCTCCTCCTTTTAGTTCTTCCTTTTACCTTGTTATCTCAAAGTAAAATTTACACCGATAGCCTGCTCACTGTTTTACAAAAACAGAATGGTGATACTAACCGAATAACAACTCTTTGCAGGTTATCTGAAGCCTATTTGCATAGTGAATTTCTGAGATCTAAAAACTACGCTACAGAAGCACTTGAGTTATCGGAGAAACTGAATTACAACCATGGCCGAATTATGAGCCTAAACCGACTCGGATCCGTTCTTGAATCTGAATCTAACTACAAAGCGTCTCTTGAAATTCTTTTTAAAGCACTTGCTCTTGCCCAAAGTACAGGAGACAAAGAATACATTTCAATGATCCATAACACCATTGGATTAAATTATTCTGGTGTTCTTAATTACAATAAAGCAATTGAACATTTTCACAAAGCTATTTCAAATGCTACCTCTTCAACAAAACAGCGAATCACCGGCACGGCACTTTGCAACATGGGAAACACTTATGTTTTAAAGGCCCAGTTTGATAGTGCAACAACTTGTTTTCTTAAAGCTTCCAATATCTTTGAAAAGCTGAAAGATCCCGATCGCATGGGAACCTGTTTACACAACCTTGGAAATATTTATTACAGGATAACGAATTACGAAAAGGCCCTTGATTATTATCGCAAGTGCATACCTGTATTTGAAGTTAACAGGAACAAACAACACCTTGCCGATTGCCTGCAAGGAATAGGTGGCGTATATTATGATCAGGGAAAGTACAATGATGCTTTTGATTATTTTTTTAAGTCACTTAAAATAAAAGAGGAAATTGGCGATAAAAGATCCATGGTTGGCACCCTCATTAACATAGGTGCGTTATATTCCGGAATTGACCAATATGATAAAGGCATACTTTATCTTAATCGTGCCGATTCGATCAACTCACAAGTTGAACACACAGGTAACAAACTGGCTATTCTCAACAATGTAGGTTACGCCTTTCTTAACTCCGGCAGATTGCAGGAGGCCCTTCAGAAATTTAAAAGTTATTATGAGCTCGCGCAGCAGACACATTCCAATGACGATATCAGAGTGGCGGCTTACAATCTATCCAACATTTACTCCGCTTTAAAAGACTATAAACAGGCTTATGAGTTTCACAAGTTGTATTCCTTGATGAACGACAGTATTCTCAGTAATGAAAAAAAATCAAAGATCGAAGAGCTTGTGTTCAATAATGAAATGGATCGGAAAGAGGAAGAATTGAAGGTTCTGAAAACCGAAGCCACCATTAAAGAACTGCAATTACAGCAATCAGAATCTAAAAACCTGCTGCTGATTTCCGCGCTGATTTGTTTCGTAGCTGTTACATCTCTTTTATTCTTGCTCTATCGCCAATTTCAGAAAAGAAAAGATGAAAAAGAGAAAATGATCACGCAGGAAAATATTCTTCGTGCTGTGGTAGAAACAAAAGAACATGAACAAAAAAGAGTAGCTGAAGAATTACATGATAGCCTGGGCCAGATCTTATCCACCTTAAAACTGCGAATTTCAGCATTTAAAGAAGGGCAGGATGTTTCGCATATCGATGCTTCGCTTGAACTCATAAAGCAAGCGTCGCAGGAAGTTAAAACCATTTCGCACGACCTGATGCCGCATGTGTTAATGGAACTGGGATTAAAAAAAGCGTTGGTTCAATTAAGCACTAACGTAAACAATAGCGGTAACCTTAAGCTCACCATTAAAGCCGACGAGCTTAACGAAAATCTTCCGGAACTTACCGGCATTTTAATTTACAGGATAACACAGGAACTGGTGAACAATATCATTAAACACGCCGGGGCTACAACCGCTTCGATAACCTTTTCAAAAAAAGACAACCAACTTTTTATTGTTGCGGAAGACAATGGAAAAGGATTTGACAAAGAAGATTTTAAAGATAAAAACGGAATGGGTTGGAAAGGCATGACATCACGCATACTCATGTTCAAGGGTTCTTATGAAATAAAACGCAGCGATTCCGGTGGAAGCAGAATTGAAATAAAACTGGACATTCAGAAATGATCTCGTCAAAAATATTACTAGTAGATGATCATCAGATCGTTGTAGACGGATTAAGCTCTATTCTAAGATCGGAACGTCATGTAGAAGTTAAATCTGTGAACAGCGCCACCGAAGCGCTTAACCTGATTAAAAAAAATCCCGTCGACCTTGTTATTACCGACATCAGAATGCCCGGCATGTCGGGAATAGAACTCACACGAAAAATAAAAGAACTTTATCCTGAAATCAGGATACTCATACTTTCGGTTTACAGCGATATTGAATTTGTAAAAGAAATTCTGCAGGCCGAAGCCGAAGGATATTTATTAAAGGATTCTGAAAGCCGCGAGCTTTTAAAAGCCACTGATCATATTCTCGCTAATGGAACGTATTATTCCAATAAAATAAAAGATCTGATCAAAGAGATCAAAAGTTCTTCTTCTGAAAAAAAGAACAATGAACAACTTTCAGAAAGGGAAATCGAAATTCTTAAACTTATTTACCTCGAATATTCGAGCGTGCAGATCGCCGAAAAATTATTCATCAGCATTCATACCGTAGATACTCACCGGAAGAACATCCTTAGAAAAACAGGGACAAAAACACTGATCAGTCTTATCAAATACGGACTTCAGCATCATCTTATTTCTCTCGAAGAATAATCGTATTCATTAACCACATAGTTTTAATTTTTCAATACGCTTAAAAGGACAAAGAGATTTTTATTCTTCAAAAAAACAAACATAGCTTTCAGCGGCTGAAAGCGGATCCGGTTTTTCTTTTTTTGCGGTTAGAACCAAAACCCATATGCTATGTTAAAAGCCCAGAGGGACAAAATACCTACCGGTAGTGATTGTACCTCTTTTCTTCCCGGGGTAATTTTGACGTATAAATTCTAATACTATGAAGAAAAATTTACATTCCCTCAGAAAACTTTTTTTTGCTGCATTACTAGGGCTTTCAGCCTACACAACTAAGGCGCAAATGTCGGCGGATCTTATCCTTAACTCTTTTTCGTGTAATTACGATGGACAAACCGCTATTCTTTCAAACATCAGTTATGTAATGAAAAATCAGGGTAATCTTACAACCTTTGGTTCGGTTACCAATAATTTATTTATCGTTGACATTGGCAGTAGTTCGTGGTTCATTGGAGACAATGTTACCGATGGATTAGGAATAGCCGCAGGTGCAACCGAATCATTAACCATAGGTGATGTTGACCTGGATACCTTGCTTACACAAACAGGAACGTATTACCTCAAAATTGTTATTGATGCTAATGATGAAGAATCGGAAAGTAACGAAACAAACAACCTGGTTACCAGTTCTGGATCTTCAGGGAGTTTTAATTTTATAGCGTTGGTTGGGATCAAAGAAAACAAAAACGCTTCTGATCTCGTCTTTAAGGTTTACCCGAATCCCGCAAAAGATTTAGCTACGCTCAGTTTCTCAACGCGTGAAGGTGGAGATGTAAAACTGGAGATTTTTGATATCACCGGTAAAAATATTCTTACTATGGATAAATTCGGAGATCATGCAGGAGCGTCTTCCTTACATGCCAAACAAATTGATGTGAGCGATTTTGAAAACGGAATCTACTTCTGCAAACTTACCGGCAAGAATTCTACGGTAACAGAAAAACTGGTGATACAGAAATAATCTTCCTATAGATTAAGAAGCCACGAATTGCACTACACTTCACAAAAATTGTTTGTGTAATCTGTGTAATTCGTGGCTTAATACTTAAATAACAGTTCCCGAAAAAGAAAGCACTTTCGGAGCCTCTTCAGCATTGGTGGTTACTGTAATTGTTTTTTTGAACACTCCTTTACTCGCGGCATTGAAAGTTGCGGTGATCTTGGTGGTTTGTCCTGGTAACACAGGAAGTTTTGAATAATTAGCCGCTGTGCAACCGCACGACGCTTTTACTTCCGAAATAATAACAGGATCCTTCCCTGTATTGGTAAATTCAAAAATGATATCCACAGGTTTGCTCTGAGGAATTTCCCCAATACTTACATCATCCGATTTCCAGCTGATGGTTGGACTTGTGAAAGCTTCCGTAAAAACGGTTTTTTGTGAAACCGTAACTGTAGCCGGTTTAAATGACATCATTACAGCCGCCAGGGCCAGAGTGGTAATTTTGATAGTTGTTTTCATGGTTTTTTACGTTTTAAATATTAATAATTCTAAGTTCTGTGCTTCTTGCAAGTAGCGAACACCACAAAGTTAGACCACACTTAAAGACCCCGCTGTTAAGCAAATTCAAAACTTTGTTAATGGATTGTTAATGGCAGAATATCCTGTGTATTTTTAGGTAATATTATAATCAGAAAGCCCTTCAACTGATGAAAATAAATCGCCTGAATATTGTAATTGTGCTCGGACTGATTGCTATTACCGGGATTCTCGCGGTTCAATTATTATGGACAAAACATGCCTTTAATTCGGAAGGAAAAAAGTTCGGGCAGAAAGTCCAGATCACTTTACTTCAGGTTTTGAATAAACTTTACGAGATCAACAAAAGTGAACTCCCTCTTAAAAATCCTATTAACAAAGTATCCAACGATTATTACATTGTAAATGTAAACGACGATTTTGATGCCGATGTTTTAGAATATTGCCTTAAAACAGAATTTCAGAAATCAAATCTTCTCACCGACTTCGAATACGCCATTTATAAATGCGAAAGCGATGAAATGGTTTATGGAAATTACGTTTCGTTCGGCGACAGTTCCGCCAAAAAATCGTCCTTTCATTTCCCAAAACAAAAGGGACTCGTTTATTATTTCGCCATACGTTTCCCAAATGAAACGAGCTATCTTTTAAGTTCGCTTACCTTCTGGATCGCTTTATCATTGATACTCGTTGTGATACTCGTCATTTACGTATATTCTATTTTTACTATTCTGCAACAAAAAAAATATTCTGAGTTGCAAAAAGATTTTATTAATAACATGACACACGAGTTTAAGACCCCGCTCTCTTCCATTCTCATTGCATCTAATTACCTGGTAAAACAGGAGAGTATTAAGTCTGATGAAAAACTTGAAAAATACACCGACATTATCATTCAGCAAAGCACCAAACTCAACAATCACATCGAAAAGATCCTCAACATTGCAAAATCAGATCACAATGCTCTCGACATTGAGAAAAAAGAAATTCATGTCCTTCCTTTGGTCAGCAACATTATTGAAAATATCAAATTAAAACATCCGCAGCTAAAAGCATTTGTTGATTCAAATAAAACAGAAGTGGCCATACTTGCGGATGAATTCCACTTCTCCAACATCATTTACAATCTCATTGATAATTCAATCAAGTATTGTGAAGGCGTTCCCGAAATTACAATTAAAATCACAGAAGAAAGCGATACCATTCAGCTTGAATTTATCGATAATGGTATTGGTATTTCACAGAAAAACATCTCGTATATTTTCGATAAATTCTACAGAATACGAAACAGTCGTAGTAATGAAGTAAACGGCTTCGGCCTCGGATTATATTACGTTAAAAAAATATGTACGCTCCACCGCTGGAAGATAAATGCTATTAATAATTTAACAAAGGGCATTACAATATCCCTGCTTATTCCTAAACAAGCATGAGCAAAGTAAAAATATTATACGCCGAAGACGATGAAACACTCGCGTTTTTAACCAAGGACAATCTTGAACAAAATAATTACGAGGTAACACATTGTTTAAACGGACAAAATTGTTTTGAAATTTTTAAAAAAGAATACTTTGATATTTGTATTCTGGATATTATGCTTCCGGGAATGGATGGCTTTGATCTCACCCATTCCATTCGTAAGATCAATAACGATATTCCGATTCTGTTCCTTTCTTCAAAAATTTTAAAAGAAGACAGAATAAAAGGTCTTCGTATGGGCGCCGATGATTATCTGGTAAAACCGTTCAGCATCGAAGAACTACTTCTGAAAATTGATATCTTTCTAAAACGGCCAATAAAAAATACCCCTTCCGAAAAATTAAATTACCAGATCGGCAAACTAAATTTTAACAGCGAAAATCATACCCTGGTAAACGGATCAGAAAAAACAGTTCTCACGCAACGGGAAGCGCAGTTATTAAAATTGTTTCTTGATAACAAGGACAAAGTTTTAAAACGCGAAGAAATCCTAAAAGCTATCTGGGGAACCGATGATTATTTTATGGGAAGAAGTCTCGATGTTTTTATTTCACGGCTTAGAAAAATTCTGGCCAGCGAAAAACAGGTTAGCATCGAGAATTTACACGGGGTCGGATTCAGGTTTATAGAGAGTTTGTAGTTATAACTTATGATCAATACTTCCGGAAAGTTATTCTATGATGATTTTTTTTACGCCGAGTTCTCTTCCGTTATCTAATCTTACATAATAAGAACCTGACACTACTTTTAAATCTATTTCTTTTGTTTTCTCTATTTCAGATTGATATACAATTCGCCCCATCACATCAATAACGCTGAGCTTGTTTTTTCCATAAGGTACATCCACCGTAAATTTTCCTTTGCTTACCGAAGGATACACATTGAACTGAATAGTTTGTACCACACTATTTTTCTGAAGCGCCGAAATAACACTCAGGCTTGTCTCCCAAATGCCTCTTCCGAAAGTAGAGACATACATTTTATTTGCGGGCTGATTAAATTCAATATCACTTACTATAACATTCGGTAATCCCATGCTGTAATTTGCCCAGCTGGTTGCACCGCTGTTCAGAATATAAACTCCAATATCTGTAGCAACAACAATTTGTCCTGTTGCAGGAACATATTTAATACAGTTCACCGGAAGATTAGGAAGATTATACGAAATATTCGTCCAGCTTGCGCCGCCACTGGTGGTTCTGAACACTTTACATCCCGCAGCGAATCCGGCCATGCAAACCACCGCTTCGTTGGGATTTGTTTCACTCGCTTCAATTCCTGTGTAATACAAAGTGTCTGGCAAATTGGATGTAATATTGGTGTAATTTTGTCCGCCATCAGTGGAGCGGAAAACAGTACCATCTAACCCGAATTCATATCTCACACGTTTTGCAACGTAAATAACATTGCTATTTGTGTTGGCAACAGCAAGCGCGCTTACTTCTGTTAGCTGCGCGCCAAATATCGGCAATGCGTTCCAGTTTTGTCCGCCATCAGTCGATTTCGCGAGATTAGTATTTCCAACATACAACACCCCAGGATTATTATAGTCTGCGGCCACAGGTGTTACCCACTCTGCGCTCTCAGAATTCGGGTTTGAATTTACACTAATGCTGCTTTGCCCGCCATCGTTGCTGTAATAAAAATATCCATACTGACTTGAGCCAATGATATCCTGCGTGCTTAAAGGATCCAGATAATTGTCCATTCCATCGCCACCAAAAATTGTGCTCCATGTTGCACCGTCATAATAGAACGAAGCGTTATCCTGCGCTCCCGCTACAATTCTTCCCGCAGTATTTTTCGAACTTGATAAACGATAGAACGATGTTACCTGCATGCCATCGCTGAGATTGGTCCACACTGTTGGCCAGTTCATGATCCAGTCACCTGGAATGATAGCGTTTGTTTTATAAATTCCGCCGTCGCTGCAGGCAAAATAAGCATTGGTTCCAGGTTGCCTGTCAATGTAATGTATATCGCCGTGAAGTGTTGCGCCATTACTTAATGTCCAGTGACTGCAGGGATCAAAATTTGTTCCTCCGTCAGATGAACTCCACACATTGATTCCGCCAGTGTAAATTTTATTTTTATTGGTTGCGTCTACACACAAAGCCACATCATAGGTCCCCTGTCCTCCTTGAGAAGTTCCCTGGCCTGATTCGAGAATATTTAACAGCGGAGCTTTAAAGGTCCAGTTGGCTCCTGCATTTATACTTTGGTACATCCCGTAATAACCAAATTGATTATCGGAGCATAAAGCGTAAATATAATTAGGATCGCTTGGCGCAATGGCAAGTTTAATGCGTTGTACAGAGTTTTGGTAAGGAATACCAGTGTTTAACATTGTCCATGTTTGTCCGAAGTTGGTCGACTTATAAATTGCCGCGTGTCCCATGTTCGAATTCATAACCCATCCTGTGGCTGCGTAAACAACATTAGGATTTACGGGATCCTGCACCATATCCCAGAAAAGTGAGTCGAGTTGCTTGGTCCATGTTGTTCCGCCATTAATGGATCGATACATTCCGCTTACACCGCAAGCCAAAAGTGTATTCGTGTTCGAAGGATGAATGGCAACTTTGCGGATGAGTGAAGCGTCGCCATCGGTCATCTGAAATGTTAATCCGGTTGGGGCCCAGGTCGATCCTCCGTCGGTTGTTTTATAAACGCCGAGTCCGTAATGCGTGTGGCGCTTTCTTCCATTGAGATATAAGCCAAAACCAATGTATTCAAAATCACAAACAGAAATGTACATCGTATTTGGATTAGTGGGATCAATACTGATATCACTTATTCTTGTAATAGGGAGGTTATCGGTAAGGCA
>JAJONO010000048.1 GCA_021323535.1 Bacteroidota bacterium | reverse complement strand
CGTAATACTCCTTCTCCTCCACTCTCGCAATGGATGCATACTCCGCATATCCGATTCCCTCTATCAGCTTACTCAACTCTTTTATCGTTGGGTGGTCGAAAATATCGCGCAATTCTATTCTAACATTATACTTCTGGTAAAGTGCAGTCACAACCTGAATAGCTTTTAGACTATGTCCGCCAATTGCAAAGAAATCGTCATGCAAACCAATTTTTTCTCTTTCGAGAATGTCTTGCCATACTGCAACAACATTTTTTTCAATGTTACTCACTGCTTCTTCATCAGTATGAATATCATCAGATTTAATGACAGGTAACCGCAACTTATCAATTTTACCATTCCTGGTTAAAGGAAGTGTATCCAGTTTAATGTAAAAAGACGGGATCATATACTCAGGCAAATATCTGCCAAGATGTGCACGAAGTTCTTCTTCTTCAAATTCAGTTTCACTGACATAGTAAGCGCTCAGATATCCCTCACCTGTTTTGCCGGAACGAAACACAACCACACACGAAGCAATAGTATCGAAAGAAGAAAGCACATGTTCTATTTCTGATAATTCGATACGATAACCTCTTAATTTAATCTGCTCATCTTTCCTGCCAAGATATTCAATATTACCGTCGGGCATTATACGACCAAGATCGCCGGTCTTATACATACGAAGCGACGAACGATAAGGGTCCTGAATAATTTTTCCTGCGCTCAGATCTGCATTTCCATAATAGCCTCTTGTTATTCCTTTTCCCGAAACGCATATTTCTCCTGTGATACCATAAGGAACCAAGCGGTTATTGTCATCCAGTATGGTTACGTATGTATTAGCTATGGGAGTTCCTATGGGAACATTTACTTTAATGAGATCGGGCGATGCAACATGATAAATAGTAGCGCAAACCGAACATTCGGTTGGTCCGTACGCATTGTAATAATTAAGGAGTTTACAAAGTGTTCGCGCCTGATCAGGATTAGCGGACTCACCGGCGGAGATCAGCGTTTTTAAAAAGCTTAACGAATGAAGATCGACAGAATTGAGATAGGCAGGTGGTAAAGTTGCCACGCTTACTTTTACTGATTTCATGTATTGAATCAAAGCAGACGGATCGAGAATTTTATCTTTCTTAACCATGACAATTGCAGCGCCGCTATGAAGGGCCATAAAAATTTCCGAAACAGATGCATCGAAGGCATAACTTGCAAACTGAATAACCTTATCGCTGTCCGTAACTTTAAATTTCCTGATCTGGTCCCTGATCATGTTTACAAAACCTTCGTGCTCTATCATTACTCCTTTAGGTTTTCCTGTAGAGCCAGATGTATAAATAATATAGGCGAGGTCGGAAGGCGCGGAATCAATACCGGGATTATGAATGAGATCAGGCACATCCTGCATCTGGAGATCTATTGCAAATACCGGGAAATTAAACGCTGTAAAATCAAAAATAAAATCCGATTCGGTAATAACAAGTTTTACTCCGGCATTCTGCAGAATAGCCGATTTTCGTTCTTCCGGTAGTTCAGGATCAACAGGTAAATAAGTTCCACCAGCTTTTAAAATACCGAGGATAGCAATAATTATTTTTTCCGAACGCGTCAATATGATCCCAACTACATCGTTGGAACTGATTTGATATTGTGATCTGAGATAATGCGCCAGCTTATTTGCCTGCTCATTTAATGCAGTATATGTTAACGAAATATTTTCAAAAACAACAGCTTCGTGATGAGGCGTTTTTTCAACCTGGAGCTCAAACTGCTTGTGAATCGTTTCACTTGTACCTGCAACTGGAGAATGGTAACTGCCAATAAGATTTTGTTTTTCGGATGCAGACAAATAATCAAGTTCTTTGAGCAGGGTTTCAGGCGTAGTGATGAGAGCTTTAATAATAGCAGTTAAATGGTTCGCGGCATTACGGATCTTCTCTTCTCTGAATTTATTAGCATTATATTCGAGGATAAGCTCTGTTCTTCCATTGCTCTCACCACCAAAAAGCCAGAGGTCCGCTTTTGGGATTTTAAAATCAACCGCATAAGGCGCAACTTCGAGATCACCTAATTTTTTTAATGATTTTATTTCCTGATCCCATGAAAAGCCAGTGTTTATACCATGAGAATCATAATGCCCTTCGCGTTTTGCAATTTCGGAAACCAATATATCAAAAGGGAATGCCTGATGTTCAAATCCGGACAATACGGTTTGTTTTACCTGAAGTAATATTTTTCCCAATGAATCCGGCGATTCAATTGTATTTTGCAGAGCCAGCGTGTTCAAATACAAACCTACCTGTGTTTCAAGTTCAGGATGTATCCTTCCGGCAACCGGAGAGCCTATAACAATGTTGCTTTGACCGGAATATTTGTGCAGTAAAATAAAATAAGCTGTAAGTATTCCTGTAAACAAAGTGGTATCATTTTTACCGCAGTATTTTTTCAGATCGCTGGTAAGTTTTTCATCAAGATTAAACTCAATCACATCACCACGAGGAGAGCTTTGCGAAGTTTCCGGAAAATCTACCGGCAGATTTACAACCGGCATCACATCCGGAAAACAGTTCATCCAATAACTCCTGTGGGCCAGCATCTCTTCTTCATTCATTATCTCTTTCTGCCAGTTCACGAAGTCCCTGTAATGAATGTTCAGAGGCAGTAATTCAACATTTTTATTTTCACCATAAGCATTGTATATCTGATGTAGTTCGTCAATAAGAATACCCAGCGACCAGCCATCGCAGATAATATGATGAATATTGACTATAAGTATATTTTCAAAATCAGAAAGCCTTATAATTTTAACCCGCAGAAGCAAATCAGAAAGCTGAAACATATTCAGCGCTTCCTTGTTAATGAATTGTTGTACCTGTATTTTTTTATTTTCAGAGTCTGCGAAATCAAGAACATCTATTTTAAAGTTTATTTGCTCCGGGCCACTAATAACCTGCCTTGGTTCGCCATTTATTACCTTGAATGAAGTTCGCAGACTCTCATGTCTTTGCAGCAATACTTTAAAAGCTTCTTCGAGCGCCTGCACTTTTAATGCGCCATTAAGCTTAAATGACGAAGGCATGTTGTAGGCAACCGACTGCTGATTGATCTGCGAAGCAATCCAGATACTTTTCTGGGCCGGTGATAATTCATGTGATGTATTTGCTGCTGTGCTTACTATTGGTTTTATGGTCTTTGAATTCGCCAATGGTAACAATAAGGCCTGTAACCGTATTGTAGGGCTGGAAAATATATCCTTCAGTTTCACTTCCCGCCCAAATTCTTTTAGAATCATCGTCATTAACCTTGCAGCTTTCAGACTATGTCCCCCAAGCTCAAAAAAATTAGCGGTTACGCTGACCTTTTCCAGGTTAAAGATTTTTTTCCATATCTCCGAAAGTTTTAATTCTGTTTCGTTAGCAGAATCAACATGCACAACATTTTCATGAACTTCAGGCAAAGCCTTTCGGTCTATTTTTCCATTAAGCGTAAGCGGAAATTTCTGAAGCCTGTGGAATAAAGATGGAAGCATAAAGCCCGGAAGCAATTCTGATAATCGTCTTTTAATATCATCATTATCTGGTTCGCTCTCGCTTAAGTAGTAGGCTACTAATTTTTTTTCATTTCCGGGTTCTACTTTCGCTACTACAATTGCCTCTTGTATTTCCTGAATGCTTTTGAGCGCAGATTCTATTTCTCCCAGTTCAATACGATATCCCCTGATTTTTACCTGATGATCTTTGCGACCCAGATATTGTATATTTCCATCCGGCAACCATTTTCCTAGATCACCGGTTTTGTAAATAACAGTTTCCGGGATATAAGGATCTGAAATAAATTTTTCCTGCGTAAGATCTTCCTTGTTTAAATATCCTCTGGACAAACCATCGCCGCCTATATGTATTTCGCCTGTAACGCCCACAGGCAGAAGCTCGCCGGACTCACTTAATACATAAACTCTTGTTCCATCTATTGGCTTACCGATACAAACTGTTTTTTCATCTGAAATCCTGTAAACCGTACTGTAAGTTGTATCCTCAGTAGGTCCATACAGATTACGGACTTCAATTCTTTTTAAATCCAGCTTGCGGATGTACTCCGGAGGAATAGGTTCACCTGCCATATTGAGAACATTTACCTGGTCAAGGTTTATATTTTCGCTGAGTAAATTTCCAACTACACTCGGTACTGTATTGATGAGAACATTTTTTTCCTTTAACAGGTATTCAGGAATTGACAATGCATTATTCAACAACCTGAGTCTTTTTCCCGTGCATATCGTGTAAAAAATTTCATAAACAGAAAGATCAAAGCAAATGGATGTAACGCCAAAAACAACATCGAAGCGGGATTTGCTGAATTCTTTTTTACACCATAGAATAAACGCTGTAACGTTTTTATGCTCGATCATAACGCCCTTTGGCTTGCCGGTTGAACCGGAAGTATAAATAACGTAAGCCAGATCAGCAGGTTTATTTTTTTTGCCGGGGTTTTCTGAACTGTACTTATTAACTTCCTTTTTAAATTTTTCAAGTTCTTCACGGTCTATAGTCAGCCTGCATTTACTATCCTCTTTTATATAATCAATTCTTTCCTGAGGGTAATCAGGATCAACAGGAACATAAGCGGCTCCGCTTTTCATGATACCAAGAATAACCGGAACCAACCATTCGTCTCTTATAAGCTGAACTGCAATCATATCGCCCGAAGCAACTTTATAATGCGTGAGCAGATATGATGCGAACTGATTGGCGCATTTGTTCAGATTATCATAAGAAAGTTCATTATTATTACAGCTTACAGCGATGGCGTGAGGAGCAGCAAGAACCTGCGCTTCAAAAATTCCTGCAACTGTTTCTTCAGGTACGTTACCAAAGGAATGATTGAATTTAACGAGCAATTCATTTTTTTCATTATGCGTCAGGTAATCTATTTTATGCAGTGGCTGCTGAGAATCATCTGCAATTTGTTCAAGTACCTGAAGCAAGTGCTTTCCTAAACGCTCAATGGTGCTTTTGTAAAAAATATCGGTATTGTACTCAATGTTGCAGGTAAGTCCGTCATTTTCATTCTTGAATGCAAACAGAAGATCAAATTTACTGGAAGATGGCATTTCTTCTGTTGAAGGTGTTACACGAACATTTCCCATTAAACCATTCTTATGTCCCAATACTCCGTCATTTTCAAGAACAAGCATAACGTCAAAAAGACTGTTTCTTCCCGGGTCATACTTTAAATTGAGATTTTCAACAAGTTCATCGAAAGGGTACGACTGGTGCTCATACCCCTCAAGTACATTTTTCCTTACAGCTTTGAGCATATCGGAAAAATTTTCCTCCGGATTGAACCTGAACCGCAAAGCAAGGGTATTTACGTAAAAACCGACCTGATCGTCCAGGTCCTCATGCTCCCTTCCAAGAACAGGGCTACCAATTATAAAATCGTTTTGTCCTGTATATTTATAAAGAAGCACATTGAGTAAGCCTGCCAGACCCATAAACATTGTAGCATTTGTTTCTGACAAAACCGCTCTTAACTTAGCAGTTATACTGCTGTTAATTTTTATCGCAACAGAATTTCCCCTGTACGTTTTAAACGCTGGCCGAGGTACATCGTAAGGTAATTCCAGTAAAGGAATGGGCCCTTCAAATTGTTTCAACCAATAACTTTTATGCGTTTCAAACTCTCTGCTATTAAATTGTTCTTTCTGCCAGACAGCGAAATCTTTATATTGAATTTTTAATGGAGGAAAAGATGTGTTTTCTCCGATTATAAAATTATTGTACAGCGTGAACAGTTCCTTTACAAGAATGCCCATTGACCACTCATCACTTATAATGTGATGCATGACGTGAACAAACACATATTCATCAGAGGTGATCCTGACCAACATCGCTCTCATCAGTTTATCATTCGCTAAATCAAAAGGTCTTGAAATTTCGTCTTTAATTATTTTCCCGAGGTCGTCTTTGCTTTTTTGTGAACCGGCATCCAGAAAGGAAACCGTAAAGCCATTTTCTTCGGAAGATTTTACAAACTGACTGATTTCCCCGGTGTCATCCGTTCTGAAAACAGTCCTTAATATTTCGTGACGTTCCGTTATTCCTGCAAAAGCTTTTTCAAATGCCGCTGCATCCAGATTTCCCTTCAGGTGATATACTCCGGACAAATGGTACGCTTCACCGCTTTCGTGAAACTGGCTCAGTATCCATAAACGTTTTTGTGAGGAGGATAAAGGATAATTTTTGGCTTCGGGCGCACGTGGAATGCTCAAATTCTTTTTAGCGGAAGATTGCACATTCTTTTTAAGGTATTCGATAAGTCCTGCTTTCTTGCTTTTTAACTCGATCAGGATTTCATTTGTAAGTTTACCTTTTGGCGCGTTAACCTCAAGCTCGTTATTTTCGTCGAGCTTAATAAAAATATTTTTATGTCTTAGTTCCGTTATAAACCTTTCCATCAATTTTAAATTTTTATTCTTTCGAACTCGTCGGTATTATCCGCGTTCTTCATATCCGAAAGCCATTCCTGATTCTGTATATGATCTGATATAAGTCTTATGCTCTTATAATCGAACAGAACTTCAAGGCCGATTTTTATTCCAAATACTTTATGAATTTTAGAAAGCAATGAAATTGCTTTAATACTATGGCCACCTAATTCGAAAAAATCGTCTTTTACGCCGATCTTTTCAATACCCAATACTTCTTTCCAGATTGCGAGAAGTTTTTCCTCTACCTCATTTGCGGGCAGTTCAAAGTCATCGGAGCCAATAAATCCAATGTAAGGATCCGGTAATGATGATTTATCAGCTTTTCCATTTTGACTAAGCGGGATTTTTTCAACCTGAACGAAATAACCGGGAATCATATACGCTGGAAGTTTTTTAGCCAGGAAAGATCTGATTTCCTTTACCACAACCGGTTTATCAGAAACAACGTATGCAACAAGATTTTTTTCCTCTTCCTTGTTTTTTCTTACATCCACTAAGGTGTCGTTAATATGAGAATATTCCCGGAGTACGTTTTCAACTTCGTTCAGTTCTATACGGAAGCCACGTACCTTCACCTGTTGATCGTTTCGTCCTGCATATTCGATATTGCCGTCTTCCAGCCATCTGCCAACATCTCCGGTTTTGTACATGGCGCCGCTGGTAAAACCTGTACCGTGAATAAACTTTGATTCTGTGAGATCTCCGCGATTAACGTAACCTCTTGCAACACCCGCGCCGGTTACACAAATTTCCCCATAAACCCCAATGGGAACAACCTGATTACTTTTATCGAGTATATGAATCTTAGTGTTGTAAACAGGTTTTCCGATCGAGTACAAATCGGTCATTTCAAGAGCTGTGCAGCCAACTGTGGTTTCGGTTGGGCCATACTCGTTGTAAATATTAATATCAGGACGTTCCTTCTTTAACTCACTTATTATTTTCACCGGAACAGCTTCCCCGCCTAATATTATCGTTTTTATGTCTTTTGCATGACAGATCTCCGGTATAATTACCTGTAAGTGTGAAGGAGTAAGTTTGATTGCATCAGGTACATTTCCTACAAAATACTGAAGCATGATATCCGAAAAATCAGTCCCTTCGGTTTGAAGTACTTTTATGGATTTCCCTCTGATTAGCGGCACGAAAATACTTGTTACAGTAAGATCAAAAGACAAAGAAGAAAACAATCCGAAGCTTCCCCGTCCGGAAGACTCAAAATAATATTCAGAGGCCCATACACAATAATTGATAAGGTTCCTGTGTTCAATCATAACTCCTTTAGGGCGACCGGTGGACCCTGAAGTATAAATCAGATAAGCAAGATCGCCTCCTGTTACGATACAATCTGCTTTTGCCGGTTTTAAATCATCCATCTGCACATCCATTGCAAAAACCGCTCCCTGATAATCGCTGATATTAAACAGGTGATCTGTTTCTGTTAGTAAAGCTTTTACTTCAGAATCATTTAAAATATAATTTATCCGATCTGTTGGATATGCAGGATCTATGGGGACGTACGCTCCACCGGTTTTTAAAACGGCGAGTATAGAAATAATTACTTTTTCACTGTTATTTAAGAGTATACCAACACGGTCTCCCTTATCTACAGAATATGTTTCTTTTAAACAGGCCGCCAGTGCGTCTGATTTTTCTGCAAGGTCTTTATAGGTTACAGTAATATTATCATAAGTAACTGCCGGCATTAAAGGTTGTTCCTTCACCTTTTCTGAAATAAGATCGAGCACGGTAAGGTTCGGGTCCGTTTTCCGGAAAGTGTTATTGAATTTATTCTGGATTAAATCTTTTTCATTCTCAGAAACAAAATTTAAAAGTTCTACTGGTAGTTCCGGATAATTAAGAATGGATTGTACCAGCTCTTTAAAATTCAGAGAAAGTCTTTGTACTGTTGATTTATTGAAAAGATTTGTATTGTATTCTATTGAACACAGAAGTCCATTATCACTTTCACAAAACGTAAATGTTAGATCAAATTTGCTGATCTTGTGAATAGATTCAGAATATTCTTTCACACGCAGATCGCCCATCCCTGAACCAGGTTTAATTGTTTCTACATTTACATTCTGCAGATCCACCATAACATCGAACAAAGGAGATCTGCTCGTATCGCGAACCGTTTTAAATTCCTCTACCAGTTTGTCGAATGGATAGGCGCGGTGTTCAAATGCGTCCATAACTGTTTTCTTAACCCCTAGGAGAATATTCTCAAATGAATTACATTCTTCAAAGCGGGTTCTCAGAGGCAAAGCGTTAATGTAAAATCCAATCTGATCCTCCAGGTCTGCATGATCCCGTCCGCCCGTAGCGGTTCCTATCACCTGATCTCTCTGGCCGGTATACCTGTATAAGAGAACATTTACAGCTGACAACAGCGTAATGAATAAAGTATTGTTGTGTTTTCTGCTTAATTGTTTTAAAGATTCGCTGAGTGCATTATCCAGCTCAAAATGAATTATACTTCCGGCGTAGGTTTTTACGGCAGGACGCATCCGGTCTGTTGGCAAATGCAAAACAGGAATCTCGTCTTCAAATTGTTTCAGCCAAAACTCCTTATGATGATCAAGAGTTCCTTCGAGTAACTGTTGCTGTTGCCATACAGCATAATCTTTGTATTGAATTCTGAGCGGAGAAAGTAGCGCCTTCTCACCTGCATTATATATTTCAAGGAATTCTTTTATAAAAATTGCCATGGACCATCCGTCGCATATAATATGATGCATGGTAAAAGCAAATACATGTTTTAAATCGTTCTGCTTATATAAAACAGCTCTAAGCAAAGGTCCCTTTTCAAGATCAAAGGCTTTAAGACTTTCCTCTTCCAGAATTGATGTTAAGCGGGCGGTTTCAATGTCCCCTAAATGTTCTTCGCGTATTTCAAAACGAAAATCCGACAGAGGTTTTACGTACTGTTTAACTTCTTCCGTATCTCTCATACTGAAAACCGTTCGCAGAATCTCATGTCTTTGTATAATTGTATTAAACGCAGAATTGAGATTGTACATATTTAAATCGCCTTCAAACACAAACGCTCCAAACATGTTATAGGCAACACTTGCGTGAGTAAGCTGGCTTGATATCCACAGACGTTTTTGTGAAGATGAGAGAAGATATCCATCCTGGTGGGCCTGTTGCGGAATTCCCGAATAATTACTCCCGGCAGTATTACGAATAAGTGTGATTTGTTTTTTTATAGTGCTTTCTCTGAAAATATCCTTTAATGCCAGTTTAACACCAAACGTTTTATGAATTTTGTTGAGTAACTGAAAAGCTTTAAGACTATGTCCACCAAGATCAAAAAAATCATTATTGGTTCCGATCGCGGTAGTGCCCAATACATCTTCCCATAAGCTGACCATTATTTTTTCCTCATCTGTTTCCGGAGCAACATAATTTTCGTTATCTGTTGTACTGAAATCAGTAATATCGGGCAATTGTTTTTTGTCAACTTTTCCATTTGGCGTTAAAGGAATCAAATTCAGCTGTACATAATAGGAAGGCAACATGTAAGCCGGAAGTTTTGCCGAAAGATGGTTTCTGGTTTCCGTTAGCTCAGTGTCACCATTGCAAACATAATAGGCCACAAGAAATTTTTCGCCTGCTTTATTTTCTTTTACAGTAACAACTGCATCGTTTACCGAATCAAGGCTAAGAAGAGCGTTGGCAATTTCGCCTGTTTCTATTCTATACCCGCGTATTTTTACCTGGTTGTCGTTTCGCCCAAGGAATTCGATATTACCATTGGCCTGCCATCTTGCAAGGTCGCCGGTCTTATAAATTCTTTCTCCCTGTTTAAAGGGATGCGGAATAAAACGTTCCGAATTTTGCGCGGCATTATTAATATAACCTTTTGCAAGTCCTTTTCCCGAAATATAAAGCTCTCCTGTTACACCTACCGGCACTAGCCTGAGCTTTTCATTAAGAATATATGCCTGAATATTATGAAATGGTTTGCCAATTGGTACATTTACCGGTAAGGGTTCATTGGCTGCAAGTTCAAAATAAGTAGAATCGATAGTAGCTTCGGTAATGCCATAACTATTTATGATCCTGATCTTGCTGCCGAACCTCTCATGAAGCTGCATGAACTGCTCAGCGTTAACTGTATCTGATCCTACAATGAGCAACTTCAGATCGGGGACCTGGAGTTTATTTTCGTAAATAAACTGCATTAAAGGGAAAACCAACCCGGGTGTAGATTCAAAAACTGTTATTTTATGATGCTGCAATAAATGCGAAATAGATTCGGGATCAAACCGTGATTCAGCAGGACAAATTACCATGGTTCCTGCATTTATCACCGTTCTTATCATGTCGCCTGTGAATACATCAAAAGAAAAACCTGCAATCTGCAAAAGCCTTACAGGAAATGAATCGAGGCGATATGCGCTACGCCAGCTTAAGCCTATGTTTAATAAACTTTCATGCTGAACCATTACTCCTTTTGGAATACCTGTTGAGCCCGAGGTATAAATAACATACGCTGGTTGCGTTGGTCTTATTTTTTTTCGGGGATTAACATTTGAATAAAGATCTTTTTCGTTCTTAAACAATTCCAGTTCCCTTTCATCGAAAATAATTCTGCAGCCGCTGTTTTGCTGAATGTGTATAATTCGTTCTTCAGGATAACCTGTATCAACAGGAACATAAGCGGCGCCGGTTTTCAGAACCGCAAGGCTTACAATAACCAGCCACTCGCTTCTATCCAGCTTTATTGCTATTTTATCTTCCTGCGAAACACCGTGTTTGTTTTCGAGGTAAACTGCCAGTCTGTTCACAGTTTCATTTACCTGCCCATAAGAAAGCGCTGTTTCGCCATGAACAAGGCAAACATTGCCAGGGTGTTTTGCTGCCTGCTCTTCAAACAAATCAATTATTGTTTTATCCGGAAGTTCATTGTCTGTATCGTTAAATCTGTTAAGCAACAAATCTTTTTCAGAAGCAGAAAGATAATCAGCCTCCTCAATAGAAACAGCAGGATCGTTTAGTAATGATTGGGAAAGCAGCATAAAGTGTGAAGCAAAACTGCTTATACTTTCATTGGTGAACAAATCGGTATTATACTCAACATTAAGTTCGAGCTGTTCTCCTGTTTCTAAAAATTCAAAAGTAACATCGAACAAACTTGTATCTTTTTTGTAGTCCGGATAATTATTAATTTGTATTCCTCCGAATTCAAGTCCCTCTGCTTTATTAATTTCCGTATTCTGCAACACAACCATTATATCAAAGAGAGTATTCCTGCTCATGTCTCTGACCGGCTTCAGATCATCTACCAATACATCGAACGGATAATTCTGATGTTCAAAGGCATCTGTTACTGTTCCTTTCACTTTTTTTAATAACTGTGTGAAAGAATCTTCTTTACTGAATTGGGTTCTTAACAATACCGTATTCAGATAAAAGCCTATCTGGTTTTCAAGTTCCTTGTGTGATCGCCCGGCAACGGGAGTTCCCAGAATAATATCTTCAAGATTGGTTTGTTTGCTTAAGAGGGCCTTTACAATTGCGACCAGCCCTGTAAAAAGTGTACAGTCATTCTGCCTGCAAATTGCTTTGAGTTTTTCCACCTGGTCTTTAGCAATTACACACGTAATTACATGCCCGGTATAAGTTTTTTCATCCGGACGTTTCAGACATAAAGGCAGATTGATTTCCGGAATATCGCCAGTCAGTTTATTCAGCCAATAATTCTTTGACTGTTTAAATCCGGTTTCTTGAAACTGTTCTTCCTGCCATGCCACATAATCTTTATAATGAATCCGCAACACTTCTGAAGGTTCGTTTGTGGCCTTCTCATAGTTCCTGTAAAAATCCAGTAATTCTTTAACGATAATACTCATTGACCAGCCATCGCTGATAATGTGATGTATCACGAAACTGAAAATCCATTTATCATCTTCTTCACGAAATAAAGAGGCTTTGAATAAAGGTGCGCGCGAAAGATCAAAAGAGAAGTTGCCGTCGTTATAAACAAGTTCCCTGATACGTTCCTTTTTATCCGGTAAGTTTCTAAGATCTCTGCAGTCAATTTTGAAATCGGCCTGCTCAGGCGACAGAATGTATTGTTTTACCAATCCTTTTCCATTCTCCCTGAACACCGTTCTTAATATTTCATGTTTTGCAACAAGCTGACGGAAGAAAAGTTCAAGTGTTTCAATTTTCACACTCCCGTTAAAAACGTAAGCTACGGGAATATTGTAAGCAACATTTGTATCTTCAAACTGACTCAGTATCCACAGGCGCATTTGCGAACCCGAAAGGGGGTACGATTCCCCCCGATCAATGTTTTTTATCTGGCTGTGCGCTTTTTTTGCAAACCTGTTATTTTTCAGAAATACAAGAAGGGGTTCTTTTAACTGTTTAATGCGCTCCTTATCCGTTCCGGTAATTGCCTCCAGATTACCAGTTATTTTAATCCGGTTATCAGATTCAGCAATATGAAGCCCCTTTGATGATAATTCTATTATCAGATCATAAATATCTTTCATATCTCCTTAACCAATTCAATTGCTGTTACATTCAATTATGTCAGAACAGCGTTTTTAATCATTGTAAGTCCTTTTTCAAGGTTCTCTATTGAAATGGTAAGGGGGGATAACAATTTCAGAACATTATCATTATTTCCGCAAACTTCAATCAGCATACCCTGACTGAATAATTCGTCGGCTACTTTTTTTGCCACTGACTTATCTGTAAATTCAATTCCCCAGATAAGTCCTATGCCACGCACATCGGTAACAACTTTTGCCTGCTGGCGGAGAGCGTTTAATCTTGTGCTTATGATTTCCGATTTGTGTAAAATATCTTTTTCAAACGCATCATCTTTCCAGAAACCAAGCGCGGTATTTGCGGTACAGAGCGCTAAATTATTAGACCTGAAAGTTCCGTTGTGCTCTCCCGGTTTCCAGATGTCAAACTGCGGTTTCATTAATAACAATGATAGTGGTAAACCGTATCCACTGATTGACTTTGAAAGCAGAACGATATCGGGAACAATACCGGCTCTTTCAAAACTAAAAAAACTTCCGGTTCTGCCGCAACCTGCCTGAATATCGTCAACAATCATTAAGATCCCGTTTTGTTCGGTAAATTCTCTGAGTTCTTTCAGCCACTTAACTCCGGCAACATTAACACCGCCTTCTGCCTGAACTGTCTCCATGATAATTGCTGCAGGCAGTTCAACTCCTGAACCTTTTGAATTGATCATGAGTTTCATGTATTCCATGGCGCTGATTGTTTTTCCCAGAAAACCTTCATAAGGAAAAAACACGACATCCTGTGAAGGATTAACCGCATGCTGATTTTCCATCAATCCTGACAAAGCCATGGATGTAGCTGTCATGCCATGGAAGGAGCTTGTGAAAGCAATTACTTTTTTCCTCCCGGTAACTTTTCGCACCAGTTTTACGGCGGCTTCAACAGCGTTAGTTCCTGTTGGACCTGTAAACTGTACCTTATAATTTAATCCCCGGGGAGAGAGTATAACAGAATCAAAGTTCTCGAGAAACACTTCTTTTATTTTACTGTCCATGTCCAGACAGTGAACAACTGCATTGCTTTCAATAAACGAAATAAGCGCTTTCTTAAGTATTGGGTTATTATGCCCGTAATTCAACGCGCCCGCTCCACTGAAAAAATCGATGTATGTTTTTCCAAGATGATCGGTAAGAATATCTCCTTCCGATGATTCAAAAACTGTTGGGAAGGCTTTTGCATAACTGTTTACATTTGACTCGCGTTTTACTTTTAGTATTTCCATTTGGGTATTTTTAAATTCTTAAAATAATAATTCTTCGCCGGGTACTGCATCTATATCAAGACAGGCCAGGGTATCAAGATATTTTGCCTGTGATTCAATATCGCCCTCGGCTAAAAACGAAGCAATGCTTATTTTTACGTCAAAGGTCTCCTGGATTCTTGATATAACCTTTACAGCTTTTAAACTATGGCCTCCCAATTCGAGAAAATTGTCTTTTATGCCAATGTCTTTTTTACCAAGTATATCTGACCAGATAACAGCTAACTTTTTTTGGGTTTCCGTTTCAGGGGCTATATATGAATGATTTTCGCCTTTTGTTGTTTGAGGATCAGGCAATTTCTTTTTATCAATTTTTCCGTTACTATTTAACGGGAATTTATCGAGCCTGATAAAAAAAGCCGGGATCATATAAGAAGGCAGTTTCTTGTCGAGATAAAGACGAAGACTGCCTGCTTCTGTTCCATTTTCAGTAATGACGTAGGCTACAATATATTTTTCGTCGTTATTCTGTTTTACAATTACAACGGCATCTTTTACTCCGGGTGCAGAAAACAAAGCATGTTCTATTTCGCCCAATTCGATCCTGTAACCTCTTATCTTCACCTGATCATCTTTCCGTCCGGTAAACTCTACGGTTCCGTTCTGAAGCCATCTTCCCATATCACCGGTTTTATACATTCTTACCGGTCCGCCAATAAACGGATCCGTCAGAAAGCTTTCTGATGTTTTCTTTGAGTCGTTAATATATCCGCGGCCCACAGCTATTCCTGACACGTATATTTCTCCTTCAATTCCGATCGGGCAATGTTTTCCGGCTTTATCCAGTATATAGATCTTTACATTTTGTACTGGTTTGCCAACAGGGATATTTGCGTCTTCAGGAAGTTTATCCATTATATGTAATGTAACATCGTCCGACGCTTCGGCTGGTCCGTATGCATTTACAACTTTTATAGAAGGAAAGAGACTGAACCAATGCCTGAGCAGCTGATGTGTAACAGCTTCTCCGGTAACTGATAAGTATTTAAGTGACGACAATAACTTCGTATCTGCATGAACAAAATCGAGCATGCTTTTAAGATAACTTGGTACAACCTGCAGCACCGTAGCCTTTAAGTCATTTATTTTTTTCAGGAATATTTCAGGATGAAGAATGGTTTCTTTATCAAAAATAATAGTTGTTCCTCCTGTTATCAATGCATTAAGAAGTTGCCATACGGATATGTCAAAAGTATATGAAGCGTTTTGTACAACGCGGCTATTCTCATCAAGCTTAAACTCCTGTTTCATTGCCAGTAAATGATTAAGCAGTCCTGCATGTTCAATCATGGTTCCCTTAGGTGTTCCTGTAGATCCTGAAGTATAGATAATATAAGCGAGATTGTCGGGTGATATTATTTTAACGGGATCATCCTGCGGATATTCAGAAGCGACAGGATTAAATTCGCTCATAAAATTTTCATCGAGTAATAATTTACAACCCGAGTCTTTTAGAATGAAAGACGTGCGTTCATCTGAAAAAGATGTATCAACAGGAATGTATGCCGCACCGGCCTTTAAAACCGATAATACAGTAATGAGCAACTGATGATTTCTGTTCATCTTAATGCCGATGAGATCGTTGGCACGGATGTCAAAACGTGACCTTATGTAGTGCGCAAGTCTGTTTGATATTTCGTTTAGTTCTTTGTAGCTAAGAGTTAGCTCATTAAAAATAACAGCGGGATTATCCGGAGTTGTTTTAACCTGTTCCTCAAAAAGGTCTGTAAAAGTTTTATTTACAGGCAATGCGCTGCCGGTTTGATTAAAAAGATCAATAGCTTTTTCATCTTCAGGAGATAAAACAGTAAATCCGCTGATTGCCTGATCTGCATTCCTGAAAAGATAGTCCATCAGGAATTTAAAATCGCGGATCAGTTTATTGATACTATCTTCATTAAACAAATCAGTTTTGTAATCAATTGCAAGTGTAACATCTTCTGAAGAAAAATATTCTATCACATGAAATGTAATATCCTCGTCCTGCTCGCCGCAATTCAGGTACAAAGGACGCGCCTTTCCATTAAACAGCTCATCGTCATGCTCGATTTTCTGATAGGAGAACAACACATTAAAATATGTTCCAGATAAGTTAAGCTCATCATGCAGGTTAAATAACGGAAAGGACTGATGCCTGTAACTCGACCTTGTTTCGTTTTTTACTTTTAAAAGAATGCTTTTCAATGTATCATCCGGCAAAACCTCAACATAAAACGGAAGTATGTTCATGAACAAGCCCATTGTATTTTTATGAGCATGGCTCTTCCGATTGAAAACAGGAAGGCCAAGAACAAAGCTATCGTTATTGTATTTATCGTTAAGAATAAGAACTAAACTGATGAAATAGTGGAATATTGTGCACCCTCCGGTGGTTTTACAGAATTTTTCAATTTCGTTAAACTGATCTCGCTGAAGCGTAATTTCCTTTCGGGCGGCTGCCAGAGATGTTTTTTGCTTTGGACGAAGAACAGAGGCAAAACCTTTGTTCCATTTTTGCCCCTCCAGTTTTTCAAGCCAGAAGTACCTGTCAGTTTTGTATTCCTCCGACGATTCATACCGCTGATAATCTTTTATGAAATCAGAGAATTTAAATCCAGTATCTGAAGGATCTATTGCCTGTCCGTTTCTGATCTTATTATAAATTCCGGAAACTTTGCTCAACATCAGTTTGTAGCCGAAACCATCAATAATAAGATGATGGGCTTTGAAATAAACATAACAGGAAGCAGAAGAAAGTTTTATAATGACACCATCGATGAGAGAATGATCAAGGTCCATTTTTGTGCGCATATCATTTTTCATCCACGCAAGGCCTTCTTCAGAAGGATTTGCTTTATCTGAAAAATCCAGGAACTTGCAGGAATACAATTTTCCGGATTTTCCACCGACGCCTGTATACGCCTTCACAAGATCAATGACATCGCTATTATCAAAAAAAACTGCACATGCTTTTTCAAAAGCCGTTTCATCAATGCTCTGGAAAAAATCGAAATACCCACCTATGTTAAAGATCGGAGAATCGGGATACAAATTCTGTTTAAACCAAATTGCTTTTTGAATGGGTGATATTGATCCCGGAAGTTCTCTCATTGACAAATAACAAATTGTTCCCTATAAATATAGTTTAATACGCCTTCAATATAACAAAAAATAATTATATTTAAACAATAGGCAGAATCATAACATGCTCGATGTAAAAATAAAAAGAGTTCAAATCTCTTCCAGTGATCTGAGTAACCCACAGATTTTTAAAACACCTTTCATCCTTGAAAAATATACTCACAACTGGCCAGCCGCTACAAAATGGTCTCCTGATTTTTTTGCTGCGAATTACGGGACTCTGACTGTTAATGTAACGTCTTGTTTTAACGGAGATACAAAGGATATGAGTATCGCTGATTATTTCAGTTATTTTAGGGAAAACCCCTACGACGATCATTTTTATTACCTCAAGAACTGGGTGTTCCAAAATAACATTCCTGAGTTGATGGATGATTACGAAGTACCGTCTTTTTTTCAATCGTGGACAGAGTATATTCCTGTAGAACACAGACCAAAACTGCGCTGGCTCTACATTGGACCAAAAGGGTCGGGTTCTCAGCTGCACCTGGACATTGTGAACTCAAGCGCCTGGAATGCTGTATTATCGGGTCGGAAAAAATGGCATTTTTTTCATCCTGAACAGATTCCTTTTTTATACGGAATGGAAGTGGATACTTTTAATCCCGACCTGAAAAAACATCCTCTTTATTCAAATGCTACACCAATTACCTGCATCCAGGAACCAGGCGATATTGTATTTACTCCAAGCGGCTGGCCCCACCAGGTGGTGAATCTTGAATCCTGCATATCTCTTACAGAGAATTTTATCAACGCGTCCAATTTCGACGATGTTCTTTCTTACCTCGAAAAAGAAAACAGGATGACCGAAGCTGAAATGCTTAAAGAGTTAAAAAACAACTTTAGCAATCCTATTTTGTAATGATTTTATTACGAAAATGAAGGCATTCCAAAAGTGTCTAACCAGATATTAAACGTTATGACTGTGATCAACAAATCGTTTTCATAAGGAACATTCAATTGAAATCCCTCCTGAGAATACTTTTTTCTCAGAAATTCAACTGTATCAGGATTGAAGTATCCTTGTCTTTTTATTCTTTGCGGCGACAACAGATCGTTAACCCAATCTATATTTTGTTTCAAAAGATGAGTACTTCCCGGCGCTACAAAAGCAAATTTTTGTCTGTTTATAATTTCTGGCGGAAGATATTTGGAAGCCACCTGTTTAAGAATGTATTTTTCAACGAGGTCTTTTAACTGAATGTGAGGAGGGATCTGAGTAACAAAATTAATCAGATCTATATCCAGAAACGGATAACGCCCTTCAACCGAATTGGCATACGCTACCCGATCGCAATGATCGGAAATAAGATGATCGGAGAGCCTGACCTTAAGATCAATATATGATCTCTTATGAAATACATTTTTGTTCACTATTCTGGACTTGTTCAATCCCAGGCTTCTCGTACTATCGATTGAATCGAAAGAAAAATTTACATCATCAGAATACAAAGCTTTTTTAGTCTCAGAAAACTCCCTGTATTTTTTTTCGTAAAAAAAGTGCGCGTCACCCCAGAGCATTTGCCTCGATTGGTTTTCAAGAAGCAGATCAATATCCTCTTCATTGCTGTTATTCCCTCTCTGAACATCGAACCGGTAACCCACATAACCACCAAAAAATTCATCGGCCCCTTCTCCAGAAAGAATCACTTTTATTCCCTGTTTATTCACGAGTTCAGATAAAGCTAAGGAACAGGTGTTATAGGTTTCTTTTAACGGACACTCGGAATGGTATACTGCATGTTTTAATCGGCGGTGAATTTCATCTGACAGAAACTCCACTTCGTTGTGCTCTGATCCAACAAGAGATGCAACTTTGCGCTGATAATAACTCTCGTTGATTCCTGCATTCTCTCTTTCGGGAAAACTAATGGAGAACGACGGAAAGTTTTTAGAAGGTTCTGTTTTTCTTATAAGCGCAGCAATAAGAGAGGAGTCAAGTCCTCCGCTCAGATAAAAACCGATATCCACATCGGCGTTCAAACGGTATTTTACCGATCTTAAAAGAAGTTCCTCCAGTTTTTCTACGTAATAAGATTCGGGCCTGTTACCATAGTCCTGTCCTTCATCCGGATAATCCAGGTCCCAATACTCTAATAGTTCTGTGCCTGTATTTTTAACGGTTAAAATGTGCCCGGGTTTAAGACTGTGAATGTTCTTAAACATGCTAACAGGACTAACCAGACCCGGAAAAGACAAGATCTGGTCCAGTCCTTTTACATTTACCTCTTTTTTTAATGAAGGGAATTTAAGGATGGCCTTAATTTCGGAAGCAAATACAAGGTGATTATCAACCGTTGTATAGAACATGGGGCAAATCCCAAAATGGTCGCGGCCCAACACGCAAAGATTTCGTACTTTATCGTAGATGACAAATGCGAACTGTCCGTTCAGACGTTTGAAGAAATCTATGCCGTATTGAATGTAACCATGAAGAACAACTTCAACATCACAATTGGTTTTGAAGGTATGTCCTTTTGCAATTAATTCTTTCTGCAGTTCTTTATAATTATAGATTTCTCCATTGCATATCATGGCAACCGTTTCATCTTTTGAAAACATTGGCTGCTGTCCATGTCTAAGATCAACAATAGAAAGGCGCTTAAAGCCAAGCGCTGCAGGACCGGAAATATAATATCCGGAATCATCGGGGCCTCTGTGATGCAGGGTGTCTGACATGGCTGAAAGGATATCTTCCCCGTAAAGAACATCCTCTCCCTTTGTATTATAAAAACCGGCTATTCCGCACACAAACTATAAATTCAGATGGGTTTACGGATCAGGGCTTACGAATAATATAATCGCCCATAACAAGAGCATCCAGTTCACATTCATAAAAGAAGGAAAGTGCGTCCAGTGGCGTTTCAACAATAGGCATTCCTTTTTTATTGAAGGATGTGTTCAATAACACTGATATTCCGGTATGTTTTTTAAACTCTTTTAAAAGTTCATAATATTTCTCATTCCATTCCGGTGTTACAGTCTGAATTCTTGACGAGTTGTTTTTATGGACCACTCCCGGTATTTTATCTTTCCACTCGGGTTTTACCTGCGCTACAAGTATCATGTAAGGGCTATCGCCTTCGAATTCAAAATAATTGCTCACATCTTCTTTAATTACTGAAGGTGCAAATGGCCTGAAATCTTCCCTGAATTTTACCCTGGCGTTAATAAATTTTTGAATGTCTTTTTTTCTAGGATCAGCAAGAATACTACGGTGCCCGAGTGCACGGGGACCAAACTCGCTTCCCCCGTTAAACCACCCGATCACTTTTCCATCGGCCAAAAGTTTTGCAGTTTCCTGGATCACATTTTCAGATTTAACATAATCCAGTTTCTTTTTATTCTGATGAACTTTTTTATTGAGTATTCCCAGTTGCTCAACCGCTTTTTCTTCCATGATAAGGTCATCAAGAACTGAGAGACTTCCTTCTATTTTTGTTTGTTTTTTATTTACCGAGTCATAAAGAGCCGACATGTTACGGGAAGTATTTAAGATGATCTGCGAGCTAGTATTCACAATGCTGTCGGGTACACCAATATATTCCCGCGCCGACGAAAATTTATCGCCGTTGATACTTAAAGCAAATACTCCGGCATCTTTTACATTGAACTGAACAATACATTTGGTTTTTTCTTCGGCTGATTTTTCTTTATTAAGGAAACTAGGAACGCTGTCAAAAAATTCGGCAACTGCTTTTCTTTTTGATTCGTCATGAGGGAGATAGAACATGTCAATCTCTTCCCTTATTTCCTCATTGGTATATGTTTTTCCGAAACATGAATTTCCATTGTGCATCACTCTCTCTTTTTTAAGCACTTCGAGCCAGCCGTAATAGGCGCAACCAATAGCCAGACCATTGTCGCCGGCGGCAGGTGTCATGTATACATTTTTATACGGAGTTTCTTTTAGAATGCGGGCATTGGCCACCGCGTTTAACGCCACACCTCCGGAGTACGAGAGGTTTTCTGACTTTGTTAACGGCGCGCGTGAATTGATCACATATAAAACTGCTCTTTCAACTTCTTTCTGGCACCATGCGGCAATATTCGCATAATACTGGAAGTCTTTTTTAAATTCACCATAAGTTCGGGCGGGTTTCCTGAAGTCTGTCATCCAATCGTAATTCACAAACACACGACCATCCCGTAAACTGAATATTTCTTTATTATATGTTGTGGGATCTCCAAAAGGTGCCAATCCCATGAGTTTGCCTTCATCGCCGAGATTCCCGAAACAATATCCGCTGATTGCGCTGTAAACACCTCCGATGGAATGTAAGGTTGTAGGAGGATGCATAGGATAATGTTTTCCTCCCATGCCCATCGGTGAAAAATCCTTATAAACAGATTTGTAGGTTTTACCGTCATAGGAATAAAAACTATCCTTTTCGCAATACAGGTATTTTATTTCCGAATCGGTATTTTCAGGTAATATAACTCCGCTGGAAAGGTCCATGCATTCATCGGCAGGACTTCCACAACCATCCAGGATCAACACATCAGTGTCATTAAAAGGCGATGTTCCTATTGCATTATAGGCATGCGCAAGATGATGCGATATTGTAACAACAGGCACTTTAAGGTCATCTTTAAAAAGACGATCGCCGAAAAAGTAATCGTTGCCAAATTTAAAAGCGCCAAAATTCGCATTTTGCACGATCAGATCCAGATCATTAAGTGTTATTCCTTCTGCCTTAAGGCAGTAGTCGACAGCGTCCCTGTCGTTAAAACCGTCATGTTTAACACGCGTTACGCGTTCCTTTTCGATGGCATATACAATTTTCCCATCCTTTAGCAAACAAGCCGAACCATCGTGAGATAAACCGGTTCCCAAAACGTAAATAGATTTTTTCTTATTCATTTTAAATATCTTTATTAGCCTTTTTTATTCATTTTAATTCTGTCGTATTCTTCCGAATTGATCGATTTATCTTTAGCTTCCTGTGTTTTTAGTTTACCGAATTTATAATTTAAAGAAAGTAAATAATAGTGAGAATTAACTCTTGAAAGATAACTGATGTCATATCCCTGCACGTTACTTTTGCCAGATGGTATTCCCGAGCTTAATATGTCATTGGCTATAAATCTCACAACCAGTTTATCATTGAAGAATTTCTTTTTTATGTTTGCAGATAATACATAAAAGCGATTCGACATAAATATTCCATCCACTCCTCCTGAATTATAAGTAAACGTTGCCCCGAATGAAAATAGTTTTTTTACACGAAAATCATGGTAAGTATAAAAATAAAAATTCGGTTTTTTATTATTGATAAACGCGCTTGAGCTGCTGTAAGAATAAGAGCCAATGTAGTATCCCGCCGAATTGTAGGTGGTCCACCATGATGTTTCAAAAGGCAAATTAAGTGCGAATGAATAGAGTTCGCTGTTATTCAGGTTCTTTTTCATAGCTACAAAGGCATCAGTACCATCATTTAGCCGGTCAACTACCAGTTTAATAGCTCCATCAGTTCTTGCATAGCCTACACTTAAAGACACCTGTTTAAAATAAGTAAGCGACCATTCGAGTGAGTTGGTGTATTCGGGCAATAAATAAGGATTTCCTCTGAACGAAGACAAAGAGTCAATGAAGTTAATGAAAGGGTCCATATCCTGGTAAACAGGGCGGATAATTCTTCTTGAATACGTAAGAGCTGATAAAAAATTATCTGCAAATTCATAACTTATGAAACCACTTGGAAATAAATTAAAATATTCTCTGCTAATAATTGTTTTTTGCAGTGTTTCCGAATAACCGTTGGCCTGGGTAAATTCTCCGCGCACTCCTAATCGCGCATTCCATTTTTTTCCTTTGTATCTTGCCTGAACATAACCTGCCAGAATATTTTCATCATACTTAAAACCGTTAAGATATGACGAGTCTGAGATCCACTGGCCACCGCTGTAATTTTCGAAGCGAATCAGGCTTGTTTTGTAAACATACGCATTCTTTATACCCGTTTCAAGTTTCCATTTCCTGCTAAATGACTTATCGAGCGACACTTGTGCGGTAAATAAACTGATATCACTCCCTGAATTATTCCTTTTGTTCTGACTCAGCGATGAGTTAATCGTTTTGTAACTTTGTTCAATCAATTCTACTGTGTTGGCAGAGAAGCCCGAATACTGAGCCGTTGCCATAAATTCACTTTCCAGAGTATCCAGTTTTTTGGAATAATTAAGATTGAAAGAATTATTATACAGTACAGGTTTTCCCAGGGTATTGGTTTTTAATTCATACTGAAATATATCATTGGTGGAAATCAGGTTGGAATTGGTGACTTGTTCTTCTGTTTTAGAATAAAATCCATCGTACTGGAAGTTCAATGAACTTGATGAATCAATGAAATAATTGGCGCCAAATCTAAAATAATTAACGCTTTTCTGATCCACAACATTGTAAATTTCGTTGTTCATGTTGGTTACATTCGTGTTTTTTACATAATTGCGCTCATACGTATCGGACGACCAGATTTTTCCGGGATTAAATCCATAACTCCCTGACACACCCCACTTGCGTTTCCTGACCTGAAGCCTTACAGATGAATATCCCAGGAGATGTTTTCCGTAAATAATATTCTGAAATACATTTCCGTTATATCCCATCAGGCTGTTTTTCTTTGTTACAATATTGATGATGGCCCTTCCTGACGCATCATATTTCGAAGACGGATTTGAAATTATTTCTACGTTCTTCACTTCTGAAGACGAAATAGTTTTTAAAACGTCAACTGATGTTATTTGTTGTCCGTCAAGATAAATGATGGCTGGACCTCTGCCTAGAACAATAACATTATCGTTATTGTCGACCATGATCCTTGGTGTCTGCCTCAGAATATCCATAATGGTACCGCTTGAGCTAAGAATTGAATTTTCCACATTGACTTTCACTTTTTCCCCGTCATCCTCAATCACAGGCATCTTGGCGATTACTTCCACCGCACTGAGGTCAATACCATTCCTCATTACAATATCATTCAACACCAGGAGCGTATCGTTCTTCGGCCGGGCTGTCAGCCATACTGTATCTTTATAACCCAAAGAAGAGATTTTAATCAGGAACAGTGAATCCTTTAATCCGTCAATTCTGAATGCACCATCATTAATAAGATTTCCAGTGATTAATGAAGAGTCTTTCAGAGAAAGTACGATGACGTTACCAATTTCGATGTTTTTATTATGCACATCTTTAACGCGTCCCGTGAGTGAAAATTTCTGGTGCTGCGACCATCCCTTTAATACGGTAAAAAAAAGAAATAGAATGACTATTCTTTTTGAAACCGGGGTGAATCTTAAAATCATATAGCGAAGTAAATTAGCTTTTATAATTACTTATTATTAATTGGTTACATGCCATACGATTTATAAAACTGGCTCGTCTGCCAAATTAATTATTTTTTTTTATCTTCAGTCAAGAAGTTTAAAATTTTAAATGTAATTTTGATCAAGGCCTTTATTTTTTGGAATACCAATAATGGAAGGAATTTATACAAAACTATTCACCTCGGAATAAGTTACATTCTAATGAAGTCTATGCGTAATATCTTTTTATGTCTTGCTTTATCTGCTTTTGCATCGCACTCTCAAAATCTTGTTTTCAATCCGGGCTTTGAATATTACCGTTGTTCGGGTTGGTCTATTTCCTCTATAGAACTGTGCACCGACTGGAGCGCACCTTCCGAGCAAACTCCTGATTATTTTAACAACGCCTGCGCGCAATTTAAAACTTCGGTTATTCCCGACCTGCACTGGTGGGGTCCGCAATTACCGAGAACAGGAAATTCGTATATGGGAATTATTGCGATCAGACCAAATAACGGACCAGAGGATGCCTTGTGCGAGTATATCCAGGGCACTCTCAGAAAACCACTTGAAGAAGGTGTTAAATATACGATTTCAGTGAACGTTTCATTGGCAGAATGCTCTATGCTTTCACTAAAATATCTGGATGTTTATTTTTCGGAAAAGAAAATCAAAGATAAAAATTTAAGGCCCTTAAAATATAATCCCCAGGTAAGGTTAAGTTCTGAAGGGGCCGATACTGTCAACTGGGTCACATTAAGCCAGACTTTTACCGCGCGTGGCAACGAAACTCATTTTATTATCGGTTGTTTTGATAATGGAAAAAAAGTGAAATACAGCAAAGTCAGACCTTCAAAAGCGATAAAAGGCCCGCGTGATGAAGCTTATTATTTTATAGACGACGTGTCGGTTGTGGAAGAGGGCACCGAAGATTTTGAACCAAAACCTGAATTACCTGTGGTAGTAAAAACAAAAGTTGATACTTCTAAACCCAAACCCGTTGTAATTGATGTTCCTATTGTTTTGAAGAACATTTTTTTTGAGACCGGTAAATTTGAATTGTTGCCTCAATCATTTGCAGAGCTTGATAAACTGGCGAACACGTTAAAAGAAAATCCGGAAACATTCATAAAAATTAACGGTTACACAGATAATGTCGGGAAAAAGCAGGACAATATCACTTTGTCCCTTAACAGGGCCAAAGCCGTTTTTGATTACCTTGTTCAGAAAGGCATCGATGCTGCAAGATTATCACATGAAGGTTTTGGTGATAAAAATCCAATTTCAACCAATGACACTGAGTCGGGTCGTGAACAAAACCGGAGGGTGGAATTTATACTTTCAAAGAAAAAGTAATAACGGGAACGAGCTTAATTCATGCTCATCTGTTTTCGCTGGTTCGATACATTTACCTGCTTAATAACAGCTTCCTTCACGTCTTCAACTGTAATTAATTTCATGCATTCATTGGAATACAAGCATGGTCTGGTCCCAAGATCGTAATAGCACGGAGAACAAGGAATTCCTTTATAAATATTGATATTATTGTTATGTCCCCAGATGACAGGAGTTGAGTCCCCAAACAGTACAACGCCCGGCAAGTCAAATGCATTAGTGGCGTGCGAAAAACTGGAATCGACTCCAACAAAAGAAGTAGCATATTTAAGCATGCATATTGCATCTCTTAATTCCGTTTTTCCTCTCCAGTCAACCGCTCCTTCCACATAAGGTTCATCTGTATGGCCACATTGTATGAAAGTATAATCCGGTAATTGTTTCACAAGCTCAGCCCATTTATCCATGTCCCAGTGATGATTGGAAGACGAACGCGAATGAATGTGCATTAAGATAGGATTTTTATATCCTGCAAATACTTCACGCGCCTTCCTATCTTCCTGCTCATTAAGAAAAATTTCTATTTTTTTATGCTTTAATTCTATTTCAAATATTTCGGGCACAATTTCAATAACGCTTTTTTTATAGGCCCACGTTAATGGGATATGCTGAAACGCGGTTAATATATATTTCTGACCAAAAGGTTTTAACAACCAGGATATAAAAGTTTTCGGATATAGATACTTGATCCACGATATAAATGCGCCGGGGCGTAACAGAAGTGTGCCAAGTCCCAGCACGCGTAAAGAATCGATATGCGGATTATTTTTAAAAACCGGATAATGATTAGGATTGCAATAAACAATTAATTTATGTTTCGGGTGAAGCTCTTTTATTGCTCTAAGGGTTGGAGTAATAACCATAGCATCTCCGATCCCTCCCCAGCTGGCGATAATAATTTTTTTACTCATTTAGCACCCATTTAAGTTCATTTAGGCTTCGCGTGTATGATTTACGTTCGAGATTTATAAAATGAAACGTATAATAATCTCTTCTGAAAAATGGTTTCTTTAATTCTTTTTGACTTAACTCCTCTATTGTTTGAAGTTTATCTTCAATTTCGCGGATCCTGAGTCTGATTTCAGTAACGGTTTTCGTCTGAACCATATCATTATTTCCGTTTATGTTAGAAATGTTTTCTCCGGGCATAATTTTTTGATACTTTAGCTGTAAAAAGTTTACATCAGATAAACAATTTTAATGATTAATTATGTACGAAACAACTAAAACAAAGAAAATATGGGCCGAACATCACAGATCTTTTTTAAAAGGAAAAGGTATTGATATTGGCTGCGGGCCCGATCCTGTTTTTAAAGACGTTGTACGGTTTGATGTTGAACAAGGCGACGCTAATGAGATTACAAAATATGTGAACGATGAATTTGATTTCGTTTTTTCATCTCATTGCCTCGAACACATGAAAAATCCATACATTGCCATCCTGGAGTGGTGGAAACTGGTAAAGCCCGGAGGGCATCTTTTCGTTATTGTTCCTGATGAAGACCTTTATGAACAGGGACACTTTCCAAGCCGCTTTAATGCCGATCATAAGTCGACCTACACAATTAAAAATGAAAAAAGCTGGTCCCCGGTTTCAGTAAACGTGAACGAACTTATAAAAACTCTTCCAAATAGTATTCTCATTGATCTTCAACTTCACGATCATAATTACAAAAGAGATTTAATGAAGAGGGGAGTATATCTTGAAAAAACAGATCTTTTTTCACGTATTCAGAAAGGATTTTATACGTTCGTTCTGAAATATTTTTCTAACATGGATAAATTTCTGTCTGACAGAAAAAAATTCATATATGATCAGACAACTTTTCCGAATACATTAGCTCAGATCCAGTTTATTATAAAAAAGATGAACTGATAAAAAACTGATTTACAGGTTTTATTTCTTTTTTTTCTGCGAACGGAAACCAACTGTTATGAGCAGTTGATTTCCGGCAAAAATCTTTTGTTTAATTAATATCCTCTTGACATCCAGTTAATAATTCCATTTTCTACGTTTTGATACATCTGGGCCCATCCTCCAACATTCGGACTTGCCGATAGCTGGGTGCTGTTTCCACTTAAGCTTCCCGAAATATTAACCTGAGCATTAGTGCAGGCTGCTACTTTTACAGACTCTATACCGATTTTGTATTCCTGAAAGCAATTTTTCGGTCGATGACCGAAAACAAAAAAACTCCGCCCGTTGGGCGGACTTTTGTTTGATTTTACTGGGGTTCCGAAGGATCAGTGAAGCTAATCCTTCGGGACACACTCCTGCACGCTTCGACTTCTCTCAGGGTGACCAAAGCTCGCACCAAGTGCGGTTTGTTTGGATGCTTCTCGTGAAAGTAAACTTTTGGATTGACTGGTGTCGATCCTTGTTTAGACGCGCTCCTGCAAATCAAACAAAGCTCGCTTCGCTCGTTTTTTATTTGGTTCATTTCTCGCTGAAAGCAAGCTTTCGCTTGAAACGCCCAAATAAAAAACTCCGCCCAATGGGCGGAGTTTTGTTTGATTTAATGTGGTCCCGAAGGGATTCAAACCCCTAGCCTTCTGATCCGTAGTTATAATTTTTAATATTTGAATTGTATCCCTTTTTTACGCCTTTGTTAGATTTATCAGTATCTACAAGGGATTTAGTAGATATTTGTTTATAGATGTTATTTGCTTTTTAATAACTTTAAGTATGCAAATTGTATGCAAATGCTAAATTTGCTCATGGATTACACAATATCATTATTCCTGGATACCCGGCGAGCTAAGAAAAGCGGTAAGTATCCCGTTAAATTGCGGGTATTTAGGGCTAAACCTCGTGAACAAAAACTCTACTCCATTCCATTCGAGTTCACAAACTCAGAATTTGAAAGCACTTGGCTGACTAAAAAAACTCGTGGTGATAATAAAGAAATGCGTTATCGATTAGAAGAGGTTGAACAACAAGCGAAAGATATTGCAAAAAACATAAAACCCTTCAATTTTACCACTTTTGAAAAAAAATTTCTCAATCGTACCGGCGACAATAGTGACATATTTTCAATTTATAACCGGATCGTTAAAGAGTACTATATTGATGGGCGGATTGGAACCGGCGACAGCTACAATCTTTGTCTAAAAACAATTTCCGCGTTTCTTGCTCATGAGAAAGGAAAAGAAATTAAGAAACTTCAATTTCATGAAATAACTCCTGAATGGCTAAAAAAATATGAAAATTACATGACTAAAGTTCGAGGATGTAGCAGGACTACTGTTGGAATATACCTACGGACTTTAAGAGCCACTTTCAATAAAGCTATTAGTGATAAAGAAATTAGTTCAGATTTGTATCCTTTCCGAAAGCATGCGTCAGAGAATACCAAATACATAATACCTTCTGGCAGGAATGTGAAAAAAGCCCTTAATATAAATGACCTCAAAAAATTCTTTGAAGCATCATCAGAAAGTGTTGAACAATTAAGAGCAAGAGACTTTTGGTTCTTCTCTTACTCTTGTAATGGAATGAATTTAAAAGACATTGCTCTTCTTAAATATAAAGACATCAAAAATTCCAGTTTTACATTTTTACGAGCAAAAACAATTCAGACATCTAAACAGGATCTTAAACCCATCCAAGTACACATTAATGACTTTGCTGAAAGAGTGATTCGTAAGTATGGCAACAAGAATAAAGATTCTTACGTTTTTCCAATTTTGAAGGAAACAATGACTGAAAAGGAACAGCATCGAGCTATTAAAAATTTCATTAAATATATTAATCAGCATATAAAAGCTTTCGCTAAGAAGATTGGAATTACTACGGATATATCATTTTATTATGCTCGTCACTCTTTTTCGACCCAGGTGATTAGAAAAGGCGGCAGTTTAGAATATGTAATGCAAGCTTTAGGGCATTCGGACACCAAAACAACAATAAATTATTTTGCTGGATTCGAAAATGAAAGCATAAAAGATATTTCAGAACAATTAATCAACTTTTGATGAAAAAAAGTACCCTAAACAGAAAGCAATTCCCCATTAAATTGGCGCAAAAATATAGTGAAGATTATGAAAAAATAATGCTTCATTATTCACAAGAACAACAGATTGAATTAACCGAACACTTGTTGGAGGCTTTGAAAAACATCCAACTATATTACGAAACAGGTGAGAATAAATATTGGGAGGCTTATGCCCAAAATGAAAAAACGCTTTTGAAAAATTATCGAAATAGTTTGAGGCCTTATAAGGATGCTAATTTTGATATGTATTATGAGTTCCTAATTATCTTGATTAAAAAGAATCTTTTGTCCGAGGAAGAATTCAATAACCTAAGTTCTTATGAGGATCAAACTTTCAGTACTTCGGAAAAGCAAAGATTTTTTTGGTTCTGTAATAACTTCCTTAACAACCGTCTTGAAAGCTTGTACTTGCAGCCAATAAGTTCAAAACAAACTGAGTCTAATTTAATTGGATCACATGATAAAGAACCAGAAAAAATTTGGTTGCTAAATAAAAAGTTTATATCTGAAAGCTTTTTAAAGTTAGAAGAAACGGGGAGGCAAAAAGAAGTATTTAAAAACAGTCAGGACAAATTACTTTTTGAGGATGCTCTTGCAAACCATTTCATTGGAAAAGAACATAATGTTCAAATTAGCATTCGAACATATAGAAACACTTCAACAAAACTCGCCAACACCCTGCGTGATATTTATAAGGAATGTTCTGAAACTCCTTTAAAGGATGACAAAAAATTCACACTCTTATGTAGTAAAATTGATGTCTTTTCTAAATTAACACATAAAGAACTAGTAAGAAAAATGCAACGATAACGGCTCAGCATCAATAGGGATAAACAAACCCACAGTTGCGCCACTTGCGTCCCCTTTCACCAAAGTTGCGCCCGCAATCTTGCGGGCATGAAAATCAAGTATATAGACCAAGTTCCTGAAGCAATTAATAGCCTTCACGACAAACTTTTAAGAATCGAAGAACTACTTCGAACCACTCTAGCCTTGCCTGAACAGGCAGATGAATTATTAACGATAGAACAAGCCGCGAAGTTTCTAAACTTAAGCAAGGTGACAATCTATTCATATGTCCAACACAGGAGCATTCCATATAATAAACGTGCGAAAAAATTGTATTTCAGACGCTCGGAACTGCTGGAATGGGTTGCCTCTGGACGTAAGAAAACCTTTGCAGAAATTAAAAGTGAATCACAAAGCTTATGAACCCTATCTTATCCCCTAGCGAGGGCTTACTTCAACTTGACAAGTTAATAAAGCAAACTGAACAGAAGCTAGCCTGGTTAACCTCTCAAGCTGAAAATAATACTACCCAAAAAACAATAAGTTCCACCAAGAAACTCCTTGAAGAGTTGTTATTAATTTACAATTGCTTTGCTTTCGGAAGACCGGATCAAGATTACCTATACTCAATAGTAAATTCTCTAATTGAAACAGCGAGGGAAAGCAACCCCAGTACAGAAGGAATTATTATTATTTATGGAACAAAAAATCAAAAACTTATACAATTATGAGAGCCTCACACCTACTCGATAAAAACAATTCTGATTCTACGGAAATGAAGAATACTGATGTACAGACCAACGATGCGTCCACTCCACAATTTGTACGAGTCGAAAACTACATTAACAATCTATTCGATTTAAGGTATAATATTGTTTCGAATACCGTTGAATATAAAGAAAAAGATGAAAAGCAGTTTAGGGAATTAAACGAAAACAACATTTATTGTTTACTTCAACGGAGCAATATTAATTTTTCAATGACAAAGTTGCTGGCTTTGCTAAAGTCAGATTTCGTACCAAAATATAATCCCTTTATTGAATATTTTGAAAATTTACCGCATTGGAATGATGGAGAACCCGACTATATATCAATGCTTACAGACTACTTTGAACTTAAAAATCCAAACGAAAAAACTCGGTTTAAAAATCATTTAACTAAAGCTTTAGTTAGGTCAGTCGCCTGCTCTCTCATGGATGGTGTATTCAACAAACAATGTTTAGTACTTGTTTCAGAGAGGCAAAACTCAGGAAAATCTACTTTTTGCAGATGGTTATGCCCCCCACAACTAGAATACTATTACAGCGAACATTTTAACCTGGACAAAGATTCATTAATAGCCCTATCACAGAATTTTATAATTAATCTTGATGAACTTGCAACGCTATCAAAATTTGAGATAAACTATTTGAAATCTATGTTCAGCAAGGATTTTGTGAAGGTGAGACATCCCTTTGAAAAAAAACCAATTCGTGAACCCCGGCGATGCAATTTCTTTGGCAGTACAAATAAAACTGAGTTTCTTTCTGATGAAACAGGATCAGTAAGATGGCTTTGCTTTGAAATTCTTTCGATTGATTGGGAATATTCTAAAGTAATAGACATTAATAAGATCTGGGCTCAAGCATACTCGTTATTTAAAAATAAATTCAAGTATGAACTGACATCGACCGAAATAGCAGAAAATGAAACTGTAAATCAGAGTTTTCAGATTACCACCGCTGAAATGGACCTCATTCAAAAATACTACCAACCAGGGACTAAGGATGATAGTACATTTTATTGGACCACAACGGAAATTCTATGTCATTTAAATAGACTACATCCGGAAATCCGTCTAACACCAATTAATTTAGGAAAAGCCTTAAAATTATTAGGTTTTGAACGTCAATCAAGGAGATTGGAAGGCAAAGATCATCCAACTAAGGTATATTGTATTAAAAACATAGCTTAAATAATGACTACCTGACTACATTTAATAATATATGCTCTTTATCCCTGTTTTTAATAAGAAATTGATGTAGTAATTATTGTGTTAAGATACTATTTAGAATTGTCTACTTGACTACAATAAGATTCGTAGTCAGTAGACATTGTAGATACTTACTTTTAGAAAAAAGAATCTTAAAACCACTAATTATCAACGTTATTCTTACTTAGAACAAAGTTCTTTCAAGAAAAAGTACCTAAATGCAGATTTAAACTGGAAGATACATCTTTTATTGATTATTTTCACTGTTGTTGACGTTGCAACAACGGTTGCAACAGAAACTGTTGATCATTGCAACAACATTTTCAACGGAAATTGTTGGTTGTTGCCACAATTTCCGTGTCAACACTGACATAATTGATTGATTTCTAATCATATTTCAAAAATAAGAACATTCTAACAACATTTTCTGACAGATTAGCACCTTAAATTTTGTGGCATAGTGTGTGGTTCCCTAAGATTAAAACAAACAAAATGACAGAAATGCTAATTACATTGATTGGACGTGCCGGAGTTATGAAACTCAGAAGTGGCAAGACCGTTAATTATGGCGGAATTGCCATCGAAGGTGATACTTTTGTTTACTATACGGGTAAGGGTCTCCGAGAAATGTGGCCACAAGATCCGAACCCAGAGATATCTGAAAAGACTAAAATGCTTAGGAATATGAGTAGAGAAGAGCTAATTGCAGGAGATTATATAAATGTAATACTCATATCGGAAATTGAAGCGATATTAAGTTAGTTTGACCCGTGAATTGGGTAATTCCTAATGTTTAGTTCTTAGTTTAATATAGAAAATTAAAAATGCCCCTAGAATACGAAAAGATAGCTCAAAAGAAAAAAAAGAAAAAACTTCCGAGTTTAATCCTATTACTTTCTATTATTGCTTTAACGTGGGGTATTTTTATTTTTATCGCAAAATTCTCTTTTAAGGATTGGGACAATGCTGGAGTATTCGGAGATTCATTTGGAGCAATTAACGCTTTATTCTCAGGACTAGCGTTCGCTGGAATAATCTATACCATATTTCTTCAAAAACAAGAATTGGAGCTTCAAAGAAGAGAGCTCCGGCAAACAAGGTTAGAATTTAAAATTCAAAATGAAACCTTAAAAAAACAAAGATTCGAAAATACCTTTTTTCACCTTTTGAACTTACATAATGAAATCGTAGAAAAACTTAAAGTAGAAGTTAATGAAGGAGATGAAATTACTCCACATTTCGTTTCCTATGAGAGCAGATCTGTGTTTTCGGGCGCTGTAAGATACTTGGCAAGACAAAAGGACATGGATGAAGCATTTGAAAGAATAGAGGATGGAATAGACACTATACATGATGGCTACACATACTTCAATATGGAATTCGCCCCCCATCTAAGTCACTATTTCAGAAATTTATATCATACATATAAATATCTACATTTAAGCACATTAATTAGTCCTGAAGAAAAACAGTTTTACTCTTCGGTCATCAGAGCACAACTATCAGACAATGAACTTGTCATTATATTTTATAATATGATGGTTGATGGCCTTGGTTATCCGAACTTCAAGTACCTCGATCAAGTATACAATGTACTTGAGAATCTTCCAGAAAGTAATTTAATTGAACCATGGTTTCATATGGATGTGTTTAAAAGTTTAGAGGTGAAAGAAGATCCATTTTTTAAAAAAAGTTATTCATAATCTAGTTGTAACCCTCCCCTAAATAGGACAGCACTAATTTAATTTATTTTTTTAAGTAATAGTTTTTCTTTCACAACGGGGAAGCTAGCTTCCCCGTTGTGAAAT
>JAJONO010000141.1 GCA_021323535.1 Bacteroidota bacterium | reverse complement strand
TTCTGTTATGGTGGATGGTTCGAAGATGGTTTTCATTTTTTATGGGATAAAATGTGGAAGTAAAGATAATTAAAAGGATGGCTTTGTTTTCTTAAAAAATTTCATTTTGTCCCTGGCCTTTTTATTTCCTGCTTCACTTGCTTTTAAGAAATAATAACTGGCCCATCGGGCAGATTTTTTAACGCCGTCGCCATGCTCGTAACATAAACCCAAATTTAAAAGCGCTTTATCGTCGTTCTGAGCAGCTGCCTTTTTATACCACAGAACTGCCTTCGCATGATCCTTCTTTACGCCTTGTCCATAAAAATAACAATACCCAACATCTCTTTGTGCCTCAATGTCGCCTTGTTTCGCCGAAAGAGTATACCAATGAACTGCTTTTTTATAATTCCGTTTTACCAGTTCTCCTTCTTTATAGAAAAAACCAATGTTGTATTGCGCTTCCATTTTGCCTTTCTTCGCGGCTTTCATGTACCACTTAAATGCCTCTGGGATATTTTTGGTTACGCCATTGCCAAGATCATAACAGGCTCCAACATAAAATTGTGCTCTGAGGTGGCCATCTTCGGCAAGTTCTTTCCAGATCGAAAATATTTTTTTCCACTGCCTTAATTTTTTCTTCCCGCTAAATGCAAGGTCATGAGCCTTTCTGAATTTCTCGTCAGCGTCTGATATAATTTTCTTTTTTGCTTTTAATTTCAACAGGGTGTTTACTATTTCTTCGACTTTGGTCTAGATAAATCCAACGCAGTTTAAACCCACGCCAATTAAGAAAGAGATCAGGTTGCAGATGACAGAAATGATGATTGCTTTTTTGTAATTAATTTTCAGCAAACCGTAAATCATAAAGGATTCGATGAGTGTGACGGATATTTCGCTTACGATGATGTAAGTGGGACCGCCTTCAATTAAAGTCGGAAGAACGAACCAGGCGTAGGGTAAAGTAGCGAAGGAGGAAATGAACCCGGTAAATAACAGAATGCCATTCTTTATATTCAGCGATCTGTAAAGTGTTTTGAAAAGAATGAACAGAACAATCAGTTCTGCAAGAATCGTAATTAGGAATGATCGCAGGAAATAAAGAAGTTCAAGGGCAGAACGGTCTTCGCTGATATCATCTTTTGGAGCGCCGCCTGTCTGATAAAGATAATTTTTAACGACTGTTGGTGTGGCATCATTGTACCCAATCACTTCCATACATTTGTGAAGAATCACAGAAGTATCGGTAAAGCCCACTATCATATAGTATTCATCCAGTTTGAGAAGATGGTTAGCATTGTCTTCATAGCCTCCTTCAGGCTCGATGTGGACATTAGCCCGCAGAACAGTAGTATCCTTCATCCAGCGGACAGAATCCAATTTGCGGTTACCTAAATGATCTTTTCTGATTGCGAAAATGTAAAGACGATTAAACTTGTATCCTTTCTCGATACATGTTTTGGGTTCTATAAGAAACGGATCACCAATTCCTGCCGTATCTGTTGGATGAACAGAGAGACCAACAAGAAGAAAATCCGGAAAATTTTCAGCATTTATAATTTTAACGCACTTGTATACATAATGCGAATTATCGGGAATGACATCGGCCGATGACCAATAGCTCAGAAGTAAAAATATGGTCAGGATAAAAAGTTTCATGGCTTATAGATGATTTCGCTATTATAAATATATGCAAATTATCAATCTGCTTCGGCTTGTTCAGTTCCCGCGCTTTAAAAGTTTAGCGGTGAGAAAACAGGTGATAATACCAATCACCACAAAGTCGGCGAGCCAGAAAGGAAAAGATATAAAATGTGTGAAGCGGAACATGAGCCGCGTAATAGGAAACAGTAAAATAATAATTTTTAAAACCACATCGGTCTTCGAGACTATTATCCCGTATGTGAGCACTCCTACGGTCATTAAACCGGGAATGAGATAAAGGAACGATCCAAATGGCCAGTGCATGACAATAAATAGCCGGCCAATAACAGTTAGCAGTAAGAAAGGAAGACAAATGAAAAAGATCACTTTCGGAGCCTTAAAGGTTTCGTACACTAAAATGAATAAAGCGAGACCATTCATGATGAGGCCGAAGTGCGGCCTTGGTAAGTGAATGTTAATTCCAGATAGAATAAACGTTCCCAGGAAAGAATAAATAAAAAGAAAACCGAACGCGAAAGTAATAAGATATAGTAAACTTGTCTCGTCATTTTATTTTTTTACAATTTCCACGTTCCTTCCGAGTGTTTTGAATCTTACGCCACTTTGTTGTACAACAGTGATCGTAATATTGCCCGTTTTACTCGTGTTAATGTCTCTTACTATTCCCGATTTTCCCTTGTGTGTTCCGGCAACAACTTTGCATTGATCGCCGTCTTTTAAGTTTAATTTTTCTGTTTTCATGAATATAATTTTATGGGCTCCGAAATTAAAGATACATTATTTCTGAAAACGAAAGATACAACTATGGACAGCTGTATCTTTATTTAGATCGGTTCAATAAGATCCCACAGATTACCGTACAAGTCTTCAAAAACAGCCACGGTTCCCCAGG
>JAJONO010000112.1 GCA_021323535.1 Bacteroidota bacterium | reverse complement strand
ACTAAGTCTTTTACTCTTGGTCTTATATCATTAATCATTTATCCTTTGTCCAAAGTTCACAACTTGATTCTTGGTTCTAGTTTCTTGATTCTATTTAGCCCCCTTACAATACTGTTCAATCAGCTTAAATGCCATATTATCACCAAGGCTATCAGCTTTCTGCAGATCTTTACAAGCTTCCTCTTTTTGTTTGAGCGCCATTTTAATCGCAGCTCTGTTCACATACGCAGCGCCATAATCGAATTTTAATTTAATAGCTTCATCCAGGTCTTTTAGGCCCTCAGTAAAACTTTTATTTCCGCCTTTGGCAACACCTCTGTAACACCAGCTTACCGCGTTCTTTTTATTGATCTTAATGGCTTCGTCCAGGTCGGCAATGGCTCCTGAATTATCGTTTACGTTTATTTTGGCGGCCCCACGCGAGATCAACGCTTCTTCCTCACCGGGAACACCATCAATATAAACGTTCCAGTCGGTAACGGCGCCTTTGAAATCCTTCACTTCAAACTTGGCTTTTGCCCTGAGTTTATACGCGGTGTAATCGGGTTTTTCGGCAGGCATCATTTTAATGGCGTCGTTCAGTTCCTTTATAGCGTAGTTCCATTCTTTATTCGCGAAACGTATTTCAGCTTTCAACATGTATACTTCAATGTATTTTGGTTTTATTTCCAGGGCGCTTTCGCAGGTTTCAAGGGCAGACTTATACGATTTTCCTTTAAACATTAATTGCGCGCGGTAATAAAGCAGTTCGGCATCATCGATCTTCTCTATTTTAGCAATTCCAACAGCGGTATCAATAACAGGCTTACTTTCTGTGAATTTATTATTCAGGAAAAAAATGATTCCTTTTATTTTTTGTGTTTCAAAATCAAGGGGAATGGTTTTCAGTGCATTTTGTGCTTCTTCTTTAGCTTCTTTACTAGCTGACGGGGTCTTTTTTAATTTTTCAAATTTCTTTACGGATTCTTTATAATCTTCATATTCTTTCGGTTTCATGTGAGCGAAAGCCATCTCCGATTTTTCAATTTCTTCTTCAGCCTCTTTGTATTCTTTTTGCTTCATTAGAATGAAAGCAAGTTTGGTATGAGCCATATAAAATTCCTTGTTGTCCTTAAGAACTTTTTTCAGCATGGGAATGGCTTCTTTGTATTTTCCGGAATCAATAAAAGTTACGGCTTTTTTGTATAATTTCTCATACTCAGGGATGCTGTCAACCGGCTTTTGTTCGTCGGTATTTTGCGCGTTTAACAAGTTGGCAAATCCTGCTAAAAGCAAGAAAAATAACCACTTATGAAGGATTTTTACCAATGCTACTGATTGTTTTGATTGAATATCTAATTTTACTATCTTTATAACAAATATACTATTTATGATCAGCCCCGTAACAATTGTTCTTTTAGTTTTAGCATTATTAACGCTGCTTTTGTCTTTTGTTACAATCCAGCAGGGAACAGTTGGAGTAACAACAATTTTCGGCAAATTCAACCGTATTCTAAGGCCGGGTCTTAATTTCAAGATTCCTTTCATTGAAAGAATTTACAAAAGAATTTCTATCCAGAACCGTAGCGCGGAACTGGGTTTCCAGGCGGTAACTATTGATCAGGCCAACGTTAATTTTACGGCCATGTTACTTTACTCTGTAATCAATAACGAAGAAGAAACTATTAAAAACGTAGCTTATAAATTTGTTGACGAACGTAACTTCATGCAGGCGCTGGTGCGTTCGGTAGAAGGGTCGGTACGTGCGTTTGTGGCTACTAAAAAACAAAGCGAAGTACTTATTCTCAGAAAAGAAATTGTTGACGCGGTAAAAGACCAGCTCGATCAGATCCTCGAAGGATGGGGTTATCACCTGATCGATCTCCAGTTAAATGATATTACATTCGACGAAGAAGTAATTCGTTCCATGGCAAAAGTGGTAGCAAGTAATAACTTAAAAGCTGCTGCAGAAAATGAGGGTCAGGCTTTATTGATCACTAAAACCAAAGCCGCTGAAGCGGAAGGTAATGCCATTAAAATTTCGGCACAAGCCGAGAAAGAAGCTTCGCAGTTAAAAGGACAGGGTATCGCCTTATTCCGCCAGGAAGTAGCCAAAGGTATGGCTGGTGCAGCAAAGGAAATGCAGGACGCCAATTTAGATTCATCATTAATTCTTTTCAGTATGTGGACAGAAGCCGTTAAAAACTTCGCACAGGAAGGAAAAGGAAATGTGATTTTCCTCGATGGCAGTGTTGAAGGTATGGATCAGACCATGAAACAAATGATGGCTCTGAATCAATTAGACAAGAATAAGAAATAATAAAAAACTATAGACTATAAGCTATAGACTATCAACTGAAATAAACAAACACAACAATATAAAAATGAAAAGACAAATATCTACGATCACACTGGGACTTGCCATGCTGACCTCTTACATGGGAATTTCTCAGCACCAACACGTTCAGCCTTGCAACACTTATGATGCAATGGAAGAATACTTTGCAAACAACCCAAATGCAAAGAAGAAATATGAAGCTGTTCAGGAGCAATTGAAAGCTGCTGCACAGGCAAAACTAATCAACAACAACAGCCAGATGTTGAGCGCTCCTCCGGTATATACTATTCCGGTTGTGTTTCACATTCTTCACGAAGGCGGAAGTGAAAACGTTTCAGACGCGGTTTGTAACCAGGCCCTGAAATATGTAAACGATGATTTCGCAAAACTGGGAAGCGATGCTAACACGGTTGCCGCGCCATTTCAATCTTTATTCATTGATTCTGAAATGCGTTTTATGCTCGCTAAAAAAGATCCGAATGGTAACTGTACCAACGGTATTGTTCACCACTACGATTCACGCACTACCTGGAACCAAGGTAATGTTAGTACTAACTATACCGGTATCACATGGGACCCTACAAAATATATGAATATTATTATCGTAAAACAAATCGTTCCTACCGGAACCGTTACAGGTGGTGGAATTATTGTAGGATATACTTATAAACCGGGTGTTTGGCCAAGTCAACCACAGGATGCTATAATTTATAATTACAGCTATCTTACCGGTATGATCAATTGCCGCTCATTAACTCATGAGATCGGACACTGGTTCAATCTTCCACACACATTTGGTAACACCAACAATCCTGGTGTTAATTGCGGTGATGACGGAATTGCAGATACACCTCCAACAAAAGGCGCGTTCAGCTCTTGCCCAAGCAGTTTATCAGGTAATGTTTGCGACGCAAGTGGCCAGGATAACGTTGAGAATATCATGAATTATTCTTCATGCCCTAAAAACTTTACCACTGGTCAGACTAACGCGATGCGTACAGCAGCTGCTTCTGGAATTAATTCAAGAAATAACCTCTGGAGTGCGGGTAACCTTACATTTACCGATGTAAACAACTCTATTGGATGCGCACCTGTAGCGGAGTTCTTATCTACCACAGGAACTTACACCGTGTGTTCTGGTAGCTCATTAAGTATGAAAGATTTCTCTTATAACGGAGTTATTACAACATATGCATGGGCCGGCGATAACGGAGCAATTTTTGCTTCTCCATCAGCGTCATTAAGCTCGGTAACTTTCCCGAACGTAGGTTTAACTACCTTAACTTTAACTGTAAGTAATTCACAAGGCAGCAGCATTAAAACAAGACAGGTACAGGTATTAAACGGTGCCCTTGGAATTACAATGCCATACTCAGAAGGATTTGAAGGTCCCGGACTTCCGACCAACTGGTCAATCACTAATCCAAACGCAGGTTCTGTTACATGGGCCCTTGCGAGTGGTGTTTCTAACGGTTCAGGTACGCAATGTTACTGGATCGATGGAACTCAGAATCCATTCGGACAAACAGATTACTTAACCAGTCCGGTAATGGATATTACAAATGCTTCTGACACTGCGACTTTCAAATTTGCTTATGCACGCAAATCAAGCACCCATAATGATATTTTCAAAGTAGAAGGTTCTAAAGATTGTGGTGGAACCTGGTATACAATCTATAGCCCTTCTCCTTCACAAATGGCAAGCGGTTCGGGTGGAACAACTCCAAATGCTTTCACACCAACGCTTTCACAATGGAAGCATGTGAAACTGAACGACTGGCCAAATTATGCCAACGTAATCAGCCCAAGTACAATCTTCCGCTTTACATTCACTGAAGATGCAAGTTTTGGTAATGGAAACAACTTCTACCTTGATGATATTAATTTATCAGGTGGCAGCGGTGTAGGTATCAATGAACTTACTAAAAACGCTAAATTCAATATCTTCCCTAACCCTGCAAACGGAGAGGCAAACATTAAATTCAATTTACACGATGCTTCAAACGTAAAAATTGAAGTGATCGATGTAGTTGGTAAAAAAGTTCTTCCGGCAACTGAAATGAATTTACCTGCAGGAGAACAATCATACAGCATCAATAAAAACGGTTCGTTAAATAAAGGCGTATACTTCGTTAACTTAAGTATTAACGGTGCTAAAATGAGCAAGAAACTCATCATCGAATAATTTATATTTGGACAATATTAAATCCCGTTTAACAAAAAAGTTAGACGGGATTTTTTTTGATTGTCCATGTCCGTATTTAAAAACATTCCTTTTTTAAGGATCTCCGTACCATTTGTGTCCGGAATTCTTTTATCATTACAATTCCCCGATCTTCGTCTCCCCATCAGCGTTGGCATTATTTCATTTTGCACCGCAATGATTTTTCCTTTTCTCAGAAAACAAACGATATATTCGAAGCTGCTTTTTCTTTTATGTACCGATCTGTTTCTCTTTGGGTTTGCCAACAAACTGGTAATCGAATCGAGAATCACCGCCAGTGATACTTTTTTCGCCAACCAACTAAAGACCGATTCTCTCTGCAAGATCATAGCTGTGGTAAATGACCTTCCGGTTGAGAAGGAAAAAAACCTTAAGTGCGAGCTGAAATTATTACAGGTAAAAACGGATAGTGTTTATAAAACCTCGCAGGGAACACTCATTGCTTATTTCAGAAAATCATTCGCTGGAAAAATAAAAACAGGACAAACCATCTTTCTGAATACACAACTTGTAACAATCGAGGCCCCTAAAAATCCGGGCGAATTTGATTACAAAAATTACATGATGAATAAACAGATCACGCACGTTTGTTTTCCGGATAGTAATTCGTTTGCAATACTTAATATTGAATCCCGAATTTCACCGGTCTGGTATTTTGGTTTACGTGTTAAACAAAAAATACTTACTGCATTAAAGGAAAGCGAACTGTCAGCCGACGCGTATGGAATTTGTGCCGCGCTGTTAACAGGTTATGACGATGAAATAGACCGTTCGGTAATGGACGCGTTTTCTCATTCGGGAACACTTCATGTGCTTTCGGTTTCGGGTCTTCACACCGGTTTAATATACCTGGTACTTTCTTTTCTCTTTGATTTTATTGACCGGAAAAAGAAAAAGAAAATCACCAGATTTTTGTTCATTACAATTTGTCTTTGGTTTTTTGCACTGATAACCGGCTTTTCGGCGCCTGTTCTCCGGGCGGTCATTATGTTTAATCTTCTTGGCTTTGGCAAAATATTTTTCAGGAACGATTACCGGAACCACATTAATATTTTACTCGCGTCGGCATTCATACTTTTATGTTATAATCCGTTTCTTATTACCGACATAGGTTTTATTTTGAGTTATTTCGCCTTGTTCGGGATTCTTTTTTTTCAACCCGTATTTTCAGAATTGTGGGAACCCGAAAACAGGATCGCGAAAAGCCTTTGGCAGAATGTAACCGCTTCGTTTGCGGCAACGGTAAGTACTTTGCCGTTCACGCTTTTTTATTTCAAGCAATTTCCTGTGTGGTTCTTTATCTGCAACCTGGTGGTTGTTCCTGCAACTTTTGTTATCCTGATGCTTGCGCTCCTTGTTGTTTTGAAAGTGGGAAACATTGCAGCTTGCATAAACTCACTTATTAAATTTCTTATCTGGTTCATTGGACTTTTCAATTCCTCAGGCCTCGGGTATATCGATAATATTGATTTTAGTAAAACTGATGCGATTCTTTTGTCGGCATTTATTTTTATAATTTCGCTTACCTTTTATAAACGTTCTTACCGTTACGTAGTTTATTTATTTCTGTTGCTTATTTTCTGGCAGACAAACGCGCTTATTGTTTCCTGGCAGGTTAAACAACAAAACCTCTTAACGGTTTATCACATTAAAAAAGAATCCGTTTTTTCAGTCAAAAATAAAATAGAAGTTTATCTGGATAGTGTTTCGGACAAGGTTTTTAATTTTCATATAAAACCCCAGATGATCTCATTTAATTATCCGGCAATCATCATGCGTAAGTTCAATTACATTCATTCGGGAAATAAAACTATCCTGGTTCTTAATAAAAAGAACTTCTGGCCTGAAATTGATAAAAAAAGCGTTTCTACCTTAGTTATTTCCAATAATTTCAGGTTATCGTCAAAGGATCTGGAAGAATTCAGCACTCTGAAGCTTTTGGTGGCCGACGGCTCAAATAATAATTATATTCTCAGGCATTTGGAAGAATTATGTAGTAAATTTGGTATTGAATTTTATAGCACTAAACATAAAGGTGCTTACATGACCGGATTATGAAATTAAGAATAGGGGATAGGGTTCGTTTTTTAAATGAAACAGGAGAAGGAAAAGTGTCGCGTATAAAAGACAAAAACACGGTGTTTGTTGAAATGCCCGATGGCTTTGAAATCCCTTATCTTGTAAAACAACTTGTTCCTATACACACAGAACTTATTATTGACAGGGATACTGAGAATATTGAACTCAGCCCCGAGGCCCATCTTACCGACGCTGTATACTTTGTAATAGAGCCGGATCATGAGCTTTCTTCATTAATAAGTGATTACCGTATCTACCTGTTCAACGCGTCGTCGTTCAGCATGCTTTATTCGTATTCTATTAAAGATGGCGAATACTTTCAAACCCTGAAGCATGGGGAAGTGGGTCCGTACCAGAAAGTGCTTTTTAAACAGGTAAAAATGCAGTTCTTCAAAGAACATAGTTATCATAAAGTAGATTGTCTGTTGTATAAAAACGGATTTTTCAAGGCACAGCTTCCAATTGCCGAGATCATGTTTGTGAGTCCTGCTACTTTAAATGAATCTAAAACAATCCGACACGAAGAATTTGAATTCCCCGTATATGGCTTTTTACTGAAAGAAGAATTTTTAAATACCAGGGAAGTAGAATACACCTTAAGCACCGAAGATGTACAAAGGATCAAAAGTATTAAAGAATTTAAATCAAAGGAAACCGTTTCGCGTTCAAAAAAAGAATATTTAAAGTCGCTCGAAAAAGAAGTGGATCTTCATATCGAAGAACTTACCAAAAACACGAACGGTTTAAGTAATTATGAAATGCTGAACATACAACTTGAAAAATTTGAGAAGGAACTGGATGAAGCCTTCGCTAAAAATATTAAAAAAATTGTGTTCATTCACGGAGTTGGCAATGGTAGATTAAAGCAGGAAATACTCGCCGTGTTAAAGGCCACAAAAGGAATCACCTATCACGATGCCTCTTATAAAGATTACGGCTTCGGAGCAACACAGGTGAATATTTTGTAATTTGCAATTCAGAATTCAGAAATATGATACCATTTTCGCCGCCAAGAATTGATGATAAAGTTTGCAACGAAGTTGTAGCAGCTTTAAAAAGTGGTTGGATCACAACAGGTCCGCGTACAAAAAAATTCGAAAAAGAAATTACAGCGTATTGTGGTAACAAAGCCACCTTGTGCCTTAACTCCGCAACTGCAGGATTAGAAATCATACTCCGCTGGTTTGGTGTTGGCGAAGGTGATGAAGTTATTTTACCAGCTTATACATATTCAGCAACCGCTAATGTGGTTATTCACTGCGGCGCAAGGCCAGTGTTTGTAGATGTAAACGCCGGCGATTTTAATATCGATCCTGAAGAAATTGAAAAAGCGATTACTTCAAAAACAAAAGTGATCATGCCGGTGGATTTTGGCGGAATGCCTTGTGATTATAACGCTATTACTAAATTGGCCATTGACAACAAAAATAAATTCGTTGCCGCCAACGAAATTCAGAAGAAGCTCGGGAGAATACTTGTGCTAAGTGATTCGGCTCATAGTTTCGGTGCGTCATCAGGTACAAAAAAAGCTGGTGCTTTATGCGACGTTAGTGTATTTTCTTTTCACGCGGTAAAAAACCTGAGTACTGCCGAGGGCGGCGCTGTAGCTTTAAATTTTGAAGAACCTCTTTTCAATAATGAGGAGATCTATAAATACCTTTGTGTAAAAACCCTTCATGGACAAAATAAAGATGCGCTTGCTAAAACGCAAAAAGGGAACTGGCGCTACGATATTATTGAAGCAGGTTATAAATGTAACATGACAGACCTGTCTGCAGCGATAGGGCTTGTAGAGCTGGAAAGATACGATAACGATACACAGGTAAAACGTAAACACATTATAGATTCTTACAATAAATTACTTGGTAACGATAACCGGTTCCAGCTTCCGTTGTTTGAGGACGGAGGAAGAAAAAGCTCTTACCATTTATATCCTTTAAGAATAAAAGAAATAACCGAAGAACAGCGCGATGCTATCATGCGTGAAATTTTTGAAAAAGATGTAAGTGTAAACGTTCATTTTATCCCAGTGCCTGCTATGAGCTTTTATAGAAATCTTGGTTACGATGCCAGGGTTTTTAAAACTACCTGGGATAATTATAGCAGAGAAATTTCTCTTCCGGTATTTTACGACCTTACCGATGAGCAAATAAAAACCGTAACGCAGGCTGTAATTGAAAGCGTTAATAAAGTATTAGAAAAACAAAATGCCGGGTGATTTTTCAGGTCCCGTGGCTGAAACTGCGGGAGAAATACTTATAGATGGGCTTGCACATTCGAAATCGAAGCGCGTGTTTGATCTTATTTTCTCGCTCATTGGAATTATTATTCTCTCTCCGTTTTTTGTCATTATAAGTTTGCTGATTATTGTTACGAGTGGTTTCCCTGTATTTTATCTTCAGAAAAGAGTAGGGCGCGACAATGAAGATTTTAGTTTATTCAAATTCAGAACAATGAAAAAGGATTCGGATAAAAAGGGATTACTTACAGTTGGAGGAAGGGATCCAAGAATTACATCAATAGGATATTATCTGCGAAAGACTAAAACAGATGAGCTTCCGCAATTGTTCAATGTGCTTTACGGGAGTATGAGTTTTGTTGGACCAAGGCCGGAGGTGCGCAAGTATGTTGACATGTACAATAAGGAACAAAAACTGGTACTGAAATTAAAGCCCGGAATTACCGATTACGCCTCTCTTGAATATTTTAGTGAGAATGAGTTACTGGCTAAATCAAAAGACCCTGAGAAAACCTACATTGAAGAAATTATGCCGGC
>JAJONO010000002.1 GCA_021323535.1 Bacteroidota bacterium | reverse complement strand
GCAACCATTCCTAAACCACCCGCGTTAACGGTGTGAGAATCGGTACCGATCATCATACCGCCTGGAAAAGCGTAATTTTCGAGAACCACCTGGTGAATGATACCGGCGCCCGGTTTCCAGAAACCAATGCCGTATTTATTGGAAACAGAACCTAAGAAGTCAAATACTTCCTTGCTTTCTGTTGTAGCGAATTGTAAATCTGTTTTTGCACCTGCTTTTGCAGTGATCAGGTGATCGCAATGAACCGTTGAAGGCACCGCTACTTTAGGGCGACCAGCCTGCATGAACTGAAGCAGGGCCATTTGTGCCGTTGCATCCTGCATGGCTACACGATCCGGACCAAAATCCACATACGAACCTCCGCGTTGGAAATTATCGAATTTTTGTTCTGAATGTAAGTGAGAATAAAGGATCTTCTCAGCAAGGGTAAGGGGGCGGCCCAATTGTTTACGGGCGGCTTCAATTTTCGAAGGCATTTCTGCATACACCTTCTTGATCATTTCTATGTCAAAAGCCATAATTATAGAGGTTTAATCGTTACAAGTTTAGAGCAACGAATGTAACAATTTTACCTTAAAAATGGTATTGAAATACAGAAAATAACGTTAGTACAATGGAATAGCTTTAAAATCTGTTATTTAATGTTGATAACCACGCCGAGACTTGAAAAATCGGGAGAGTGCCTAATGCTCCGGCCCATATTCAGAGTTAAACCGTATTGCGCCTGCAGCTTAATAAATTTAAAACCAAGGCGGGCCGTGATGGCAGGTTCAGCAAAAACATACACAGGGTCGGTTACGTCTTCGAGGTAATCTTTTTTGAGGTCATCGTTGCCATAATTAGTTGAGGAAAAACGGTAATATTTTACAAACGAAAGCCTATTGGCAAAGGCTATATCAAAAATGCCCGATGTGAAACCAATATTAGGCTGAATGAATATCCTGGAAGCATTGCCTGTAAAGCTTGCAAGATATTCGGAGTTATTGGCGGCTGTAAACATTTCCTGCTTATATACCCGCCCGATTCCGGCCCCGGCGTAGGCTTCGAATACAACATGCTCTTTAAACGGATCATAATAACCAACGCCCGCTTCGAGCAAGCCGCCACGATGTTCGTAATTATTGTCGCCGTTATACGATTTAAAGAACCCATTGGCCATGATCCCGATATGGTCGCCAACAGCCACAGCTGCCTGTACATCTGATTGTGTAAGGGATACCTGGACTTCCTTCTTCTTGGTAAGAAGCGGCGTGTTCAATGTGTTGGATGTGTACATGGTGGTAGTACAGGATTCGTTGATAAAGGCAAGAATTAAAACAAAAAGCGGAATAAAAAAGTATCTATGTTTCATGTTAGAAGTAGTTTAATTTTTCTTTACTAAAAAAACGTTCCCGATAAATCTGTATAAAGTTTTTTGAAAATTACTTTCATGTACATTTGGTCATTTTAGACATTTCCTAATCCGTATAATACAACTAAGTTTACACCTTTAACAAATTAAAACTCCCATTAAATGAAAAACATCTCCAAATTCGGGGTATTGGTTCTTTCACTATTCTGTATTCACAATTCAGTAAAAGCGCAGGTAACCACCCAAACATTAAGCTACACAGGCAGTATGCAAACAGTAAATATTCCTGTATGCGTTTCCCAAATTACAATAACATGTTACGGCGCTAAGGGCGCTAACGGTGTTACAACTCCTACCGGCGCCATAGGCGGAACAGGCGGACTTGGAGCTATGGCTACCGGTGTTTATACCATGATGGGCACAGGAACCACACTTAATGTATATGTTGGTGGCTCAGGGTCTCCGGCTACAGGCGGTTATAATGGTGGCGGAAACGGTGGCACTGGTAATGCCGGTGGCGGCGGCGGCGGCAGCGATGTTCGTGTCGGTGGTACCGCGCTTGGTAACCGGGTAATTGTTGCAGGCGGTGGCGGCGGTGGCGGAAATGGTGGTTGCGCGTCTTCAACTATTTCTGCAGGTAATGGTGGAGCAGGTGGCGGCGGAAATGGCACCAATGGTTTAAATAGTGTTGCAGGTGGTGGTGGCTTTGGTGCCATTGGATCCAATGGTGGCGCTCCCGGCATTGGTTGCTCGTTTGCTGCAGGAGTCGTTGGAGCTAACGGAACATCGGGACAGGGTGGTGCCGGCGGTAACGGTTATAATCTTTGTTTTCCTGTGAGCGCTGGCGGTGGCGGTGGCGGATTTATCGGCGGCGGCGGCGGCGGAGGCGGTACTGCCGGAACAACCAGTTGTACACTTAATGATCAGGGTGCAGGCGGCGGCGGCGCAGGCGGGACGAATTATTTTTCAACCGCATTTACGAATACTTCTGTTTCAAATGGCGTTAACAATGGAAACGGTTATGTAATTGTTTCTTACTCTGTGAATTTAAATCCCTTTATCTCTGTTAATAGTGGTTCTATCTGTTCAGGTAATTCTTTTACAATAGTTCCAGGTGGTGCTACATCGTACACAATTCAGGGTGGTACGTTTACTGTCAGTCCGGCTTCCAATTCAACATATACATTAATCGGTTCAACAAACGGATGCCCGGCATCCAATACCGTGACAAGTACTGTTAACGTTAATACAACACCTACCATAAGTGTCAACAGCGGATCGTTATGCAGCGGACAGATATTTACAATGTCTCCAACAGGCGCCAGTACTTATACTTTTCAGGGAGGCTCGGCAAATGTAAGTCCATCTGCTAATTCAACTTACACTGTATGGGGTTCAAGCGCTGCGGGCTGTATCAGTAACATGGTTACAAGTTCCGTGAATGTAACTGCAAGCCCAACTCTTTCTGCAAGTAACGGAACGGTGTGTACGGGCTCTTCACATATTATTAATCCGGTGGGCGCTGTTACCTATACATTCCAGGGAGGAAGCGCTGCAGTTAGTCCTACAACACTTTCTACTTATACTGTTGCCGGAACCAACACGGCAGGATGTGTGAGTGCCCCGATTACGGTGACTGTGTTCGTGAACAGCGTACCTTCAATGAGCATTAACAGCAGTACAAGTTTAATTTGTATCGGGCAAACCGCCACTCTTACAGCGGGTGGAGCCAGTACTTATTCATGGAGTACCGGATCGTCAAGTGTTTCAATTGGCATCAGTCCTACTGTTACAACAACCTATTCTGTTACAGGAACAAGTACAACGGGCTGTTCTTCGTCAATAAGTTTTACTCAGAATGTAAGTAGTTGCGCGGGTATTGAAATGATTGAAGGCAAAGACAACAACTCTTTGAAAGTGTATCCCAATCCTGCTTCTTCAATTGTGAATGTTGAACTACCACAGATCTCCAATGGTGCAACTATTCAAATCATCAACGGACTTGGAAAAGTAATATGTGAAGTGAGAACAGATTCATCTAACACATCTATAGACATTTCTCATTTACAAAGTGGGATTTATTTCGTGAAATCCGGTAACCTTATTTCTCAGGTAAAGATCATTAAACAATAAATTCTTCGTTGAAAATGTATGAGCCATCTCTGTAAAGGGATGGCTTTTTATTTTCATAAGAGTATTAAGTTTTCCTTAATTTATTATTACACCGGAAAAACGGTTAACTTTATAAGGTATTTTTATTTGCCATGTTAAAGAAGCTTCTTTTTTTTACCTTCTTATGTGTCGCGATAGGTTCTGTTTCCCCCCAGGCAATATCCGAATTACTGGTTCCTTCTGAACGAATTATTTCTGCGGGCCGGGAAGTTAATTTCGTTAATTATGCAGGAGAGCAAGGCTTTCCGTTCCCGGAGGTGTTACGTTCATACGAAGACAGTAAGGGTTATCTCTGGATCTGCACCAAAGATGGCTTGAGCAGATTTGATGGTATCAATTTTAAAAATTATTCTGAAAAAGACGGATTACCTACAATTGTTGTCACGGGTGCAGCTGAAGATAACAACGGGCAAATGTGGTTCTGTACCATTAAGGGATTTGCTGTTCTTAAAAACAACAAATTCGATACAGCCCTGAAACTTCCCAAAGCACGATATATGCGTCTTTTCAAAGACAAAGACGGAACCATGTGGGCTGCTCACGGAAAAGGCATTGTACATTTTGATCCTCTCAAATCTGAAAAACATTTTATCGAAGAATTCAACATCACCGAAAAAGTAGAAAACACCGGAGTAAGAAATATCTGGAGAAATAAAAACGGCGAACTTCTCATTGGCGCCGAATCCGGTGTTTACGTTTTGAAAAATAAAAAACTCGTAAGATATAAAAATCACCCCTTAGCGGTATATGATGTTATTGAGCACGACAACGGAACAGAATGGATCATAGGTTGGAACCAGCCTGTAAGCGTGTATCGCAATGGTGTCCTTGAACGAAAGATCGATCTTGGTGGAGGAGTCTTGGATTACAAGCGCGACAAAAAAGGAAACATCTGGCTCGCCACCTGGGATAAAGGAATTTATAAGTACGATGGCAAAAATTTTATTCATTATACCGCCAAAGAAGGATTAAGTTTTAATTCGTTCTGGGGAGTGACTATTGATTCGAGAGGAAATCTCTGGTTCAGCTCCTGGGGAAATGGTATCTACAAATATTCAGGAGAAAGTTTTACCCGCATCTCAGAAAAATACGGCTTGCCGGGAAATATTTCGATGGGAATTACCGAAGCCAGTGACGGAAAAATCTGGATAGCCTCGGATCAAAGCGTTTCTTCTTATGATCCCGCAACTGGAGAAATTAAATCGTTTACCGAATGTGATGGAAAAACACTATCGCTCGTTAATACCGTATTCGAGTATAAGCCAGGCGAGATATGGGCCCCGGGATACATTGGCGTTGGCTATAAAATCATTGACGGAAAAATTGTGTCCGAAAAGGATTTCACCGGTTTTGATATTGTAAGAACAAAGGGCGACAATATTATGATCGCTACCGACCTCTACGGTGTGCAGCAGATATCAGGTAAGGATAAGAAATACATTAAAGTTAACGATGTAAAAGATGGTGACCGTGTGATTGATATTTACGAGGATAAAAAGAAAAATCTCTGGTTCATCAACGAGTTTAAAGGAATTCATCTCTACAAAAACTATACTGTAAAATATTTTGGGAAGGAAAATGGTTTTTTTGACGAGTACGCCATCTCTATGGCGCAGGACGATAATGGTTATTACTGGATCGCTGTAAACCGTCGTGGTATTTATAAATGTGTGATCAAAAACGAAGAAGATCTTGTGGTTGTAGATTCTATTACCACCAGGGATGGACTTATTTCCGACAATATCCGCTCTGTTCATGTGTTTCACGAAAAATTATACCTGGGTACAAAAGATGGCCTCGCTGTTATGGAACTGGAGTACATTGAGAAAGGAAGAAAAGAAATTTTTTATTTCAATAAGGAAGATGGTCTTCTTACAGCAGATTGTAAAATCTTACTGATTGATAAAAAAGGAAACATCTGGCTTAGCACGCCCAAAGGTGTTTACTGTTACAATCCTCTCGAAACAAAAAAGAATACACAGGAACCAAAAACATACATTACCGATCTTAAATTATTTTTTGAGAAAACAGATTGGAAAAAATTTGCCGATGAAATGGATGATAATGATCTTCCGAAGAATCTTACACTTCCATATCAACAGAATCACCTTACTTTTAATTTCATAGGAATAAATCTTGTGGCTCCGGGAAAAGTATTGTACCAATACAAACTCGAGGGGCAGGACGAAAAATGGTCGCCAGCCAGGGATAAGCGTGAGATAACGTATTCGGGGCTTGCTCCGGGATCTTACACGTTTATGGTGAAGAGCTGCAACAACGATGGCGTATGGAACAAACAGCCTGCGACCTTCGCTTTCACCATCAGTCCGCCTTTCTGGAAAACAACGTGGTTCTATATTTCCTGTATTGTTTTGATTGGGGCGCTGATCTATTTCTTTATTAAATACCGCGAGAAAAAATTACAGAAGGAAAAAGATCTGCTCGAAGATAAGATCAACGAACGCACCAGCGAACTAAAATATGCTCTCGGACAAATTGAAGAGAGTATTAATTACGCGAGTAAAATTCAAACGGCGTTGCTTCCTTCTAAACAGGATATAGAACAACTTACTTACGATTATTTTGTGTTCTTCCGCCCGAAAGATATTGTAAGCGGCGATTTCTATTGGTGCGAAAGAAGAGAATCCAGAACTTACCTTGCTCTTTGTGATAGTACAGGGCATGGTGTTCCGGGCGCGTTCATGAGTCTTCTCAATATTAACTTCATCAACGAAGCCATCAATGAAAAAAATATAGAGGAGCCAAATGAGATTTTTAATTCGGTGCGCATGGAACTTGTTGACCGAATCAGCAGGGAAGGTCAGAAAGATGGTTTTGACGGCGTATTAATTTGTTTCGATAAAAAAGACAATTCGCTCACTTACGCAGCGGCTAATAATAAACCAATTCTTATCAGTAACGGAGTTGTTACAAATTTACCAGTTGATAAAATGCCTGTTGGAAAAGGTGAGAAAGAAGATTCGTTCCGTCTACGTGAAATCCAATATAAGAAAGGCGACTCATTGTATTTATTCTCTGATGGTTTTGCCGATCAGTTCGGGGGACCTAATGGCAAAAAATTCAAGAACAAACAACTCGAGGAATTATTGCTCTCTGTACATCATTTACCAATGAAGGAGCAGCTTGCGCTTATCACCAAAGCCTTTGAAGACTGGAAAGGAAAACTGGACCAGGTGGACGATGTATGTGTAATAGGAATAAGATTGTTTTAGTCGATGGTCAATAGTTGAAAGATGAACGTTGAACGTTTAAAGCTGAGGGTTCAGTGTTCAGGGTCGAAGATTGAAAGTCTTGTGACTCCGTAGGAGTCAAACATGTATAGCAAAATGAAATTTTGCAACACGACCCCAGCGGGGTCGAATATTAATAGACGTGTAATTCCAAGATTATTACAGCCCCGAAGGGGGTGAATAGGAAGATAACATTGAGTAAAAGCAGTCATTGTATTATTGAATCTCATTCTCACGTTTTATTTTTTAATTACCTTTGTCAAAATTCCGAAGCCAAAACCATTGGTGATTCAGGATAAAATTTTTTAATGAATAGTAGTCGTGTAATTTTTTTAAGATAAGAAAATGAAATTCCTGGCGGGATGCCAGGGTAAAATGTTATTGTCTAATCTAAAACAAAATTATATGTCTATATCAAGAAAATACGGGAGAACCTATCATTATCCTTTCTCTCCCGGAACTTCCAGCGACGACAGAATAAATAGTAACTATTGGGACGATATTTCCCAACTGAAAACTGTTATTCATACCGAAAAACTGGATGGAGAAAATAACTGCCTGAGCAGGTACGGGGTATTTGCACGTTCGCATGCGGCACCAACAGTGTCGCCATGGACGGCCTTTCTCCGGGAAAAATGGAGTCTGATCAAAAATGATCTTGGCGATTACGAGATCTTTGGTGAGAACTTGTACGCTATTCATTCCATTGAATACAAAAACATCGAAAGCCATTATTATGTTTTTGGTGTGCGGGAAAACGATCAGTGGTTGTCGTGGGAAGAAACGCAGTTTGTAGCTGCGGCTTTTGATCTGCCAATGGTTCCTGTACTAATGGAATGTTCTGATCTTTCGGATAAAACTATATTCGAAAAAAATATTCTGGAGCTGGTGAAACAACCCGGAACGTTTGGTTCTATTGATGTTCGGAACAAAAAGATGTGTACCATGGAAGGTGTGGTGACAAGAAATATAAACGGATATGCCGTTGATGAGTTTCAGAAAAATGTGTTTAAGTATGTACGTAAAGAACATGTGAAAACCGACGAACACTGGACAAGAAACTGGAAACGGGCGCCATTAAAATTTGAGGGTCATGTGGACACTGAGTAAAAATAAAACATGGGAAGAACTTCAGAAGTTCGACTGGGTGCGCGATATGAATGGCGTGCCTCAGAGTCCTGTTCATCATGCCGAGGGCGATGTGGCTATTCACACTCAAATGGTGCTGGAGGAATTACAGAAATTGCCTGAGTATCTTTTACTGGATGAACAGACAAAAGAAATTCTATGGGCTTCGGCTTTGATGCACGATATCGAAAAACGATCGACCACATTTACCGATGAGCATGGAAACATTGTATCGCCGGGACATGCTAAAAAAGGTGCAATGACAACGAGACAAATTCTGTATCGCCACATTGAAACGCCTTTTGGAATCCGCGAAAGTGTGGTTGGTCTTGTGCGTTATCATGGCTTGCCTTTATGGGTGTTTGAAAAACCCAATCCTGTGCAGGCCCTGCTGAAAGCGAGTTTAGAGGTGGATACGCAATTACTTGTTATGTTGGCAAAGGCTGATGTATTGGGAAGGGTTTGCTCTGATCAAAAAGAATTACTCTATAAAATAGAATTGTTCAGGGAGTTGTGTGTTGAACAAAACTGTTGGGGACAAGCAAAAGAATTTCCTGGAGAGATGTCGAAGTTTACTTATTTCAGAAAAGAAGAACAGAGTCCTGATTACGTTCCATTTGATACGCGAAAGTCGGAAGTTGTGTTGTTATCTGGAATTGCTGGGAGCGGAAAGGATCATTATATCAAAAAGAACTTTCCGGAACATCTTGTCATTTCTCTTGACGACATGCGCAGGAAACTGAAAATAAAATATAATGATTCGAAGAATAATGGAAGGATTATACAAGAGGCGAAAGAGTTGGCGAAAGAATATCTGCGTTCGCAAAAAGCTTTTGTTTGGAATGCAACTAACATTACTGTGCAAATGCGATCGCAGTTAATTGATCTGTTTGCAGTGTATGATCCTGTGATAAAAATTGTTTATCTCGAGGTTCCTTACAAAACGCTGATGTCTCAAAACAAGAACAGGGATTTTCCAATTCCTTCGTCGGCCATTGAAAAAATGATTGATAAGTTGGAGGTTCCTAAAAACTGGGAGGCGCACAAAGTAGAGTATGCTGTTTCATAAAAAAAAGACCGGTAATGAGCCGGTCTTTTTAATTTAATCTCCATCAAAACTTCTACTGAGGAAATACTTCATGAATTCACTGGAAGCCTCATCATCAAATATCTTATGTCTTCTCGGATCGTATAAAAACAATTTTGATTGTAATTTTTTACCGTGTTTTTTCTGAATCCTGTATTTATGCTGATAAGTATAAAAGGCAACAATGTTCTTTGGCAATTCAGGTTTTTTAATTGTGTCAACACTTACAAGTGTTATAACGGAATCAACAGCCGGTATTGTGGTCTCTTCTTCCCGAGCGGTGGTGTAGCCATTAGGATTTATATAATAAGGATCATTTATAAGATCCGATAAAGGTGATCGTCCATCCCAGTTTTTAATTCGTTTAAATGTAACCGAATCTACCATAGTTGAATCCACGAGAATATTTTCAACGACTTCGTATTTGGCCGGATCATCAACGTTTTTAAGCATGTGTTCATGCATCAGTTTTTCGGGCCCTTTTGCTTTATGTCCGCTTTGGCAGGAAATAACAGTAAGGCATGAAAAAACGATCGTGTAGTGGAGGATGTTTTTCATTTTTGTCTTTGTTTTCATTGAGATACGAATATCTTCCATTTTCCATAAATTATTCGGGCTTTTTATCCGTTGGTTCTTGCTTTGTCGGACATCTTATTTATATTTAAAATAAAAAATGAGTAAAAACACCATGGAGATTCTGCAGGGGCTTGTAGGAGCGGTACTTTTAACTGCGTGGATCATTAAATACGTAACCCATTTTAATTACAGGAAAGCTTACGATCCTGCCCTTAAAAATGTAACCCTTGGCTCTTTCCTTTCAACAGGTGGACAATTTACAGGCTTAAAGCTGGTCTTGACAGCGCCTTGGATCATAAGAAACAAAGCTGCCGAGACTCAGGTACCCGGACTTTCGAAAAAGGCTATGACGGTCACACTCCTGTGCGTTCTTTTTGTAATACTAATGATATGTGTTGGTATTCTTTCAAATTATGCCGAAACGCATTTCGGAACACCTGAATAAATGAAAAGAAGGTGAGTGAGATCCAAAGGAAAAATCACTCAATGATCTCGTATTCGTTAATAATGATTGGCACTGCGTTTTTAAAACGAATTTTTGCTACAACTAGTTTATTTTCTTTCCAGTAAACCGGAACAAAATCTATTGGTGTATCACAACTCACATATTGCTGAAACCGTTTGAGCTGGTCCACCTTAAATGCAAGACCTTTAAAATTAACTTTACCGCTTCCGTTTTCAGAATGAAGGGTAAGATTGATACGGTCGCCCGAAAGTTCTATCAGCGCCCTGAATGTTTCTTCCTTATATTTTTCTTTAAAAGCCTCAAAAGCTTTGTTCGCCTGAAACTCGGTGGGATAAACAATCCCCATTCTCGGCGGTTTATCATCCGTTAACTTTACTACCAACTGCATACTTCAAAGTTAGATCCGGAAAGGGGTGCTCCGTGGCTATTATTTGTAGCTTTTTTTGTTAAAACATCTTCCCGTTCTAGCCGCATTCCGATAGCTATCGGGAACAGATTCACACAGATCAGCGAAAATCTGTGGTCTGTAGCAGAAAAAGAAGAAATGAGTAACTTCAAATAATGGACGAAAAACAAATCCTCAAACGTAAAAGATTACTTACCTGGCTTATCGTTATTTTAATTGCCGGTTTTGTTGGATTCTGTATCCTGATTTTAATTTTTTTAGGAACAATGTCCTTTCCGCCTGTTGGTCATAATTGATTAGTCAGTGAAAATGTAAAAATTAAACTTCAGAAAAATAAAAAGAGGAACTGCGAGGATCAGCAACACAGTATTCAGTTTATTTCTATTCATTAAAAAAGGAATTATTAAAGGAAGACTTCCCGCAACAGCAAGAGTATTATAATTTCCAAAAGATCTGTCCCATTCTGTGCCAAATAAAAACCAGTGATTCGCGTGTCCATACTGGTTATTTTTCCACGTAAGATAACAGGTGCCCAAAAAGAAAATACCGCTGATAAAAACGCAGATGAATGTGATTATAAGAGTGATCCTTTGTTTCACTGGTGTAAAGATGAGGGTTTCCGGTTATTTCCACAAAAAGCAGTATTTTTGATAAATTATTCTTGTAATGACCAGGATTTGCCTGTCGGTATTGACATTCATAAGTTTTTTCATTCCCGCGCTTCTTCAGGGGCAGATCAGAACACAGGCAAAGATAGATTCTCTTGAAAAGGTTGTTTCCACATTGATAGGTAAGGGAAAGGTGGATGCCCTGCTGTTACTCGCGGGCGAGCATATCGCTATGGGTTCCGATAAAGGATATAAACTGGCAAAGGAAGCATTAAAAATCAGCGAAGAAGAAAATTATAACGATGGAAGAGCCTTATCCTACCTCTGCTTTGCCATGTTCGAAAAAGACAAAGCGCTTGTTAAAAAGAATTTCGACAAAGGTTTTGAATATGTGCTGTTAAGTTCCGATGTAAGCGTTCATAAACGTGCTGTGGGAATTATGAAAATGTTGTTCGAAGATGATTATACTGTGAAGATGCCCGATTATCTCGAAAGAATGATTCCCGCGGCTAAGAAATTCAACGATCCGAAATTACTTGGAAAGATCTACAGGGAAAAAGCATATTCTCATTATACCGAAGGCGATTTTAATAAAGCCATTGACTTGTTCAAACTGGCGCTGGTTCAATTCAAAAGAGCCAATATGGGTTCTGATATTGCGGGAATGACCATGAACATTGGGGTGATCTATTTTAAAACCTCGCAGCTCGACAGTTCCCTTAAATTTTACAGGGAGGCACAGGCTTATTTTGCTGGTAATAAAGATCTGAAGAACGAAGCCAATACTATTACCAACATTGCCCTTACACTCGAAAAGATGGGCAAGACAGAAGATGCTCTTTCGCTTCTGGAAACCGCTGTAAAAAAATACAAACAAAGTAAAGAAGACGCATTACTGGCCGGAGCATTCGAAAATATAGGAACCCTTTATGAAGGACGGCAGGACCAGACCAAAGCTATTGAATACATTTTTAAAGCTGTGGCCATAAGGGAAAAAATGAAAGATACTATGCAACTTTCGTTTTCCTATACCAACCTGGCGCAGATATATTACAACCTTAACAATTTTGCACGTTCCGAATTTTATGCAAGAAAGGCCATTCAGTTGGCGCAAATGAGTCACAATAAAGAAATACTGGCTACAGGTTACGCAAACATGGGCTTTCTTGCCGAAAAAAAGAACCAACCCGACAGCGTTTTGTATTTTCAGTTAGTGGCGCTTAAGCTTCGGGAAGAAATGGGGATGGAAATTCAGGTGGCCGAAAGTTATTATAACCTTGCGGAATATTATTACGATCAGAACATGAACGCGAAGGCCGAAGAAAATTACAGAAGGGCCGTGGAGCTTTCAGAACGTAATAAAGATTTTGAAAAATTACCTAAATATCAGATCGGACTGGCGCGGGCCCTAATGTTCACCAATCAGTTCAATGCCGCTTTGCCTTTGCTTAAAAAAGCTGAAAAATACCTCTTAGAATCAAAACGTCAGGAAATTAAACAGGTGTATGAAAGCATGTCGCTTTGTTATAACAAAACCGGAAATTTTAAGGAAGCTTACCGTTACCTGAATTTGTGTAAACATATTTCCGATTCTCTTGCCGATGAAGAGAAGGGAAGGGTAAATGCCGAAATGCTTGAGAAATACGAAACGGACAAAAAGCAAAAGGAGATCAGCATTCTTACAAAAGATAAAGAGTTAAAGCATCTTCAGAATTTGCAGCAGCAGGAACGCCTCGATCAGCAGAATAAATATTTACTCATTGCTTTGGGTGTTCTTCTTGTGATTTCTTTTCTGGCTTTCTTTTTATTTAAAAGTAACCGTGAGAAAAAACAGGCCAACCAGATCATTCTCGCGCAGAAAAAAGAAGTGGAACAGCAAAGGGAGATCGTTACCGAAAAAAATAACGAGATCATTGATTCCATCCAGTATGCAAAAAAGATCCAGGATGTTTTACTGGTCAATCAGTCTGTTATCGCCAATCATTTTCCGGAGCATTTCATTTTATTTAAACCAAAAGATATTGTGAGCGGCGATTTTTATCAGGGTTATATGATAGAACGCAGAACGGAGAAAGAAGGCGGTGGCAGCAGTCATCTTTCTGTTTCTTCGCTCTCCCGGTCATCCTTCTATTTGGTTGTTGGTGATTCTACAGGCCACGGCGTACCGGGCGCTTTTATGAGTTTGCTTAACATGTCTTTTTTCAATGAAGCCATTAAAGAAAGAAGTATTGCTGAGCCTGATAAAATACTCAATTACGTTCGCGGAAGATTGGTGGAAACAGTTTCCAAAGATGGCGCGCAGGACGGAATGGACGGAGTGATCATTTGTTATAATAAGGCCACAAAGAAATTGACCTATGCCGCGGCGCACAACGCTCCTATTGTTATCCGTGAAGGAAAGGTGCTTGCATCTTCGTCCGACAAAATGCCGGTTGGTAAAGGTGTAAGAAACGAGCCTTTTACTTTATTTGAAATAGAAATTCAGAAGGATGATATGATCTACCTTGTTACCGATGGGTTCCAGGATCAGTTTGGTGGCGAAAAGGGAAAAAAATTCATGAGTAAGAAATTCCGTGAATTATTAGCGGCCAATTCTTACGAGTCTCTTCAAAAACAAAAAGAAACCCTCGAAAACGAATTCAAAACCTGGACAGGAAACAACTCGCAGGTGGATGATGTTACTGTGATTGGGATTCGTATCTAAAATGTAAAATGTAAGATGGAAAAGGGATAATGTGTAAGCTACATCTGCCATTTTCCATTTTCCGTTTTCCATAGTTCGGGAATTTCAAAGTCACCTGCATTGGCACCAATCTTTCATGACCATTCTGGTTAAACCCTTCTGGTTATGGTCAAAACATTTTACTTAAACACAAAATCCCTTCTGGTTCTTTTTTTAATCGTTTCGGTTTCTTCCGCTGCGCAGGTATTTCCCAGTGGTTTCAGCCAGGTGGCTGTAGGAAACGTATATTACCCAACTTCCATAGCAAGCGCTCCTGATGGCAGGATCTTCGTAACTGAGAAAGGGGGTAAGGTCAAGATCGTTAAAAATGGTGCAGTTCTTTCCACACCTTTTCTTCAGGTAACTGTGGAACAAACTAACGAACGCGGATTAAGCAGCATTGCCATCGACCCCGATTTTAACAACAATAAGTACATTTACATATATTATACAACTACATCTGGTGGTGTGCATAACCGGTTGAGCCGTTTCACCGCGTCGGGCGATCTGGCGGTTTCCGGAAGCGAAGTTATTCTGAAAGATTTTCCAACGGTTGTTAATTCAATTCATAATGGCGGAGGAATTGCTTTTGGTCCCGACGGTAAACTATATCTGGGAATGGGCGAGGATCATGTTCCGGCCAATGCGCCCGATCTAACAACCCCAAAGGGAAAAGTACTGCGTATGAATAAAGATGGGTCAGCTCCCGGCGATAATCCTTTCGCGTCTTCTTCCAATCAATGGACAAAACTGATCTGGAGCTATGGTTTGCGTAATCCATGGTCGCTGGCCATTCAGCCGGGCACAGGAAAAATATTTGTGGGCGATGTTGGTGAATCCGGCTGGGAAGAAATAAACGATGTAACGCAGGCCGGAAAAAATTTCGGATGGCCCGCAGCAGAAGGAAACAGTTCTAATGCTTCGTACCAGAATCCTTTTTACACTTATGCTCACGGTTCAGGAACTTCGAATGGCTGTGCCATCAGCGGAGGGGCGTTCATCAACTCTTCTAACAGCAATTATCCTTCGACCTATAACAATAAATATTTTTTTCTTGATTATTGTAACAACTGGATCCGCTATATTGACGCGTCGGGAGGATCGCCTTCTGTTTTCGCGACGGCTCTGCCCAATGCATTGAACTCTATGTGCGCAGGACCTGATGGCAATCTTTATTATTTCAGCATCAGCACTAACTTACTTTATAAGATCGTTTACAGCGGAGGAAACCCTCCTGTTATTACGCAACAACCGGTTAGTCAAACAGTACCGCAGGGACAACAAGCTGGATTCAGTGTGGTGGCCAGCGGTGCGCAGCCTTTAAGTTATCAATGGAAAAAGAACAATGTAAATATTTCCGGAGCAACTGCATCGTCTTATTCAATTACGAATGCGCAAACAACGCATGCTGGACAATACAAAGTAACAGTAACGAATAGCTATGGTAGTGTTACAAGTAATACAGTTTCGCTTACGGTAACCGCTGCTAATGGCGTTCCATCATCTACCATAACTGCGCCAATGAATGGCGCCACTTATAAAGGCGGCGATATTATTTCTTTTTCAGGGAACGGAAGCGATCCGGAAGAAGGTATTCTACCGGCCTCACGTTTTTCGTGGCTCATTGAATTTCATCACGATCAGCATTTTCATCCCGGGCCAACTATTCCTCCCGGTGTAAAGTCCGGAACCTTTGCAATTCCAACAACCGGCGAGGCCTCGGCTAATGTTTATTACAGGATCATTTGTTCGGTAAAAGATGCGCAGAACCAAACTGCATCTTCTTATGTGGATATTTTTCCAAGAACATCGTCCATCACATTGGTAAGTAATCCTGCGGGTCTTCAACTCGAGTTTGACGGGCAACCTCAAACAACACCTTATACAAAATTAGCAGTTGAGAATATGCAGTTTCCTATCGGGGCGTCGTCTCCTCAAACTTTAGGAGGAACCACCTATACTTTTACAAACTGGAGCGATGGAGGGGCAGCAAACCATAATCTGACCATTCCTGTAAACAATACAACCTATACGGCAACATATAATCCGGGTACTTCAGGTAATTGTTCCGCATCCGGAAATATTTTGCGCGAACATTGGTCCAATCGCATGGAAACACAACTGAGCAATGTTCCTTTTAATTCTGTGGCGCCAACGTATTCAACTTTGCTTAATATATTCGAGGCCCCTAAAAATATTACTGATAATTATGCTTCCCGTATCCGCGGTTTTGTTTGTCCGCCTACAACAGGAAATTATGTATTCTGGATTGCCAGCGATAATCAAAGCGAACTATATATCAGTACCGACGCTAACCCGGCCAACAAAGTGAAACGCGCCTCGGTTTCGGCCTGGACCATGTCTAAAGAGTGGACCAAGTATCCATCTCAGCAAACCGTGCCTTTATATCTTATTGCGGGAAACAAATATTACATCGAAGCCATTCACTTGGAAGTGGCGCAGGGAGATAATCTTGCTGTAGGATGGCAATTACCGAATGGCGTTCAGGAACGTCCAATTCCGGGAAGCAGATTGTCTTCGTTTTCGCAACCAAGTGGTAATACGCTAACCGTTAGTATCACTTCCCCGGCTAATAACGCGGTTTTTAATTCTCCGTCAAGCGTGGTACTAAATGCAAGTGCCGGAGGACCAAATAATATTACTAAAGTGGAATTCTATAAAAATTCGGTTAAGCTGGGCGAGGATCTTTCCTATCCTTATAGTTATACCTGGGCAAATCCTCCTTCAGGAAATTATCTTATCACCGCAAAAGCAACCGACAGCGGAAACAATACGGCAACATCACAAGGCATAAATATACAAGTGAGCTCGGCAGCAACCTGTACGGCAATGATTCAACCGGGTGGACCAACAACATTTTGCAGTGGCGGTAACGTTACCTTGAATGCAAACCAGGGACCGGGATACACTTACCAATGGAAAAAAGATAATGTAAATATCAGTGGCGCCACTGGCCCGAGTTACAACACGAGTACCGAAGGAGACTACCAGGTTAAGATCGTATTCCCCGGATGTACAGCCTGGTCGGCCCCGATAAAAGTAGATGTGAACACCTCCTTAAAAGCAAAAATAACTCCGGGTGGACCAACTACATTTTGCAACGGCAACAGCGTGACTTTGTACGCCAATGTTTGTAACGGTTACATGTACCAGTGGAAGAAAAACGGAAATGATATTCCGGGAGAAACAGGGAATACATATTTAGCGGTAAGTTCGGGAAGTTACCAGGTTAAAATTGTACAGGGTTCTTCGGTGTCATGGTCGGCCCTATCTGTTGTTACGGTAAGTAATTGCAGCAACGCTAAAACAATAGAAGTAGATTCGTCTGAAGTGGATAAATCGTTACTGGGACAATTCCAGGTAAAAATTTATCCGAATCCTACTACCGGGTTATTTACGTTTGATTTTTGTCTCGAAGACGCGCCGGAAGAAACACTGGAAATTCATGTGTTTAGCGCTACCGGCCAACTTGTACACAAACAGCCCCCGGTGCGTGTAAAAGGATGCTACAAAGAGACGATCAATTTGAGTGGTGATTTGTCGGCCGGGGTTTACATTCTGCATTTAAAGCTGGGAAATTCAGTCGAAAGTGCCAAGCTCGTACTGGCCAGATAATCAAAAAATAAAATCAGAAATCAGAAATACAAAATGGCATTCAATAACACACTTTTTTACCTGTATACGCTCGATGAGCGTATTGAGATCATTAATCACCGTGGAGAATTTATTACCAGAATAAAATATTACGGATTTTATCTGAACCTTTATATTGTCGATAACCGATTAATAGAAGTGTATCATAATATTCAAACCAATACGATTGACCAGGTAGAGCTGCTTGAATCAACAGATGAACGTTTGTGTTTGTACAGTGTTAACGTTAACCTTTCCGACCTGTTCACCGCTTAAGCCTATACAATTTTTAATTTCACAGGTCTTAACTTTTTAAGATCAGTTTTTAGTTTTCCTTTAAAGTTAAAAGGTAATTCCATCCACCTGGAACGGGCCGAAGATTTAAAGTAATAAATATCTTCGTCTTCATCTCTGAATAATTTTTTTGAAGGAAGATCAAAATATTCTTCCAGGCTGTTATAGGCAAGATCGTATAATACAAGAGCATTTTTCTTCTGACTGTTCAATTCTACTACGTCTTTAAGTGAATGGTAGGGTTTTAAATTGTATAAAAGGATGGATCGCATTCGCGCGGGTTTATTTTTGTATGAAGAAATTAGTTTACGTATTGCTTTAAACTCATCACTATTTCTTTTCACCGCAATCATAAAATTTATTTTGTTTTCAGCTCTATCCAAACCGGCGCGTGATCGCTTGTTTTTTTCCAGCCGCGTACCTGTTTATCTACACCACCTTTTATCAATCGTTTTTTAAGATCGGGACTTAATAAAAAGTGATCGATTCGCAAACCGGCATTCCGGCTATAAGAATTATAGAAATAATCCCAGAACGTGTAAATAATTTCATCAGGATAAAGTGTTCTGATAGCGTCAGTCCAATACTTTCCGGCAAGTTGCTTAAATGCTTTACGAACTTCGGGTCGAAACAGCGCGTCCTTGATCCAACGTTCGGGCTTGTAAACATCCATGTCGGTAGGCATCACATTAAAATCTCCGATAAGTATTGCAGGTAGTTTTCTTTTCTTTAAATAATTGGCGCGTTCATTCAGTCTTGCAAACCACTTAAGTTTATAATCGAATTTTGGTCCCGGTGCAGGATTACCATTAGGCAGATAAAGACAACAAATGAGAATCCCGTTCACCATAGCTTCTATGTAACGACTTTGAACATCTTCTTCATCGCCAGGTAATAACCTTCCCAATTCTTCCACGTCATATTTATTGGAAAGAATAGCCACGCCGTTCCAGCTTTTCTGGCCATGCCACACACCTTTGTAGCCGGCTTTTTCTAAAGCGTCTTTCGGAAATTTTTCGTTGGGTGATTTCAGTTCCTGGAGACATACAACGTCGGGTCTGGCAAGTTTTAACCATTTAAGAAGAACGGGAAGCCTGCCGTTTACACCATTTACATTATAGGTTGCAATTTTCATTTTATTGTAAAAAGAACTGCTATCTGTAACAGTTAGAAAGTTTACCTGTTTTTCAGATTCTCTTCAACTTCTTCGGAGGAAGTACCAACAGCATTTACGGCATGAATGAGCTCATCGCGTGTGCAGTTAAATTTTTTTATCCAATAGTTAACCTCATATTCTTCATGGATGTTGATACGGCCCGCGTCTTGTGGTTGTGTTTTGTTTTTATCGTCTGACATAGTATATAGTTTATGTCTGGTTATGAAAAAAATATACCCGGTAAAATTGGGAAAGCCGAACGAAAAGTATCAATTTATTCGGAGGGAAATGTTGTTACATCTCCTTTGTTTCTGCATTACTTTGGGACAGAGATTCCTTATAAGTTGTTTTGTTGTGAAGAATATGCGCGATACTTATCTCTGCAATAGGAAAGAGTAAAACAATACTTAAGAGGATAATCACACCACGTTTCATTTTACAGAAGAAATGTTCGATCTGCATCTCCGCTATTTTTGAAAACAAACCACAATTGCTGATTTCAGCCACTTTTTTATTCATCATGTCTTTTGTGTAGTCATGATCGGTTCTGATGGTATGTTCAAGAATTTCGCGGATACTTTTCTTTACAGCATAAGTGCCCAGTGATTGTGTAATGCCTAACCCAACTCCTGTTAATTTTCCACCAACGCTTTTCTTAGCTGATGACGCATTCATGTTGCCTGTAAACATTATAAATACTCTTGAACTGAGACTGTCAATAAAATCATTCGGCGATAAATTCTTTTCCAGCAAGGGCCCCGCTGCAATCTGAATAGCGGCGTCGAATCCGGCGTTCATTGGTTTGGTATATTTTGCCGACGCTTCTTTAAGTTCATTTTCGGTATTATGAATCAATCCCCACTTAAAACCAAAATAACCAAAAGCGATTGGCACAATAATGAAATGAATAATGGAAATAACTTTTAACGCGGTGTGTTTTCTTTTTACGAGAATAACACCCTTAAAAACAAGCATCAAAACCAGGGAAGTGATCAGCGCCATGAACCCATAAAACAGCGCCCACATTACTATACTTATAACTGAAAGAGAAAGTGCTCCTAAAAGTTCATAACAGTCGTGGATGTTAAAGTGCATAAATGTTTTAAAATATTGGTTTTACATATCTGAACAGGTCCTAAACTGTTCCGTTATTTATAATATTCGAATTCTCTCTCTATCACAGAAGAAAGAGAACCGTTTTTGTAAATCGTTTTTTTAATCCAGTTGCCTATAGAGTCGAACTCATATTTGTAAACCAGGTCCTCATCAAAGGTTTTTTTTGTAGCATGCTTATTCTGTTCCCTCGTCAGATTGTTTTTAGAGTCGTAATTAAAGATTTTCTTACTTTTAAGTTCATCTCCAAATTCATAAATATCTTCGGTAATAAGGTTGCCTTTATCATCGTAGCTATATTTATTGCATTGAAATATGCCCATATCCTCGGGATCAAGTACCTGCCATTGTGTTTTGTATCCTTTTTCATTGTATTCGAATCTGTACACAAAACATAATTCGTTCGAATGGCTGTAAAGTTTTTGCTCTGTCACATTAAAATTATCGTCATAATCTGCTATCAACCTCTGATTTTTATGTTCGTCGTTCATGAACATATTTTTTTCGACGGCATTACCCTCGCTGTCGTACTTCCAGGTACATTTATCTTTCGGTTTGTCTAAAGAATCTGTTATGATGATCTCTGTTAGTCTACCTTCAGTATTAAATTTATAAATGTATTTTTCGTCAACAGTCCCGTCAGAATTAAAACTGATCCTTTCAGTACTGTTTCCTTTTTCGTCGTAACTTAAAATGAAGCTGTCGTCTGAAAAGTAATTTTGAAAAATAAAGGTAGTGTCTCCGTTGACGAGTTCGTAAGAGGCTGTTTTTTCAATTTGTGTTATTTTCTTAACCTTTCCTCTTAATCCTTCCTGTTGTAACGAGGTTTTATCGGGTTTTATTTTTGATCCGCAGGAACTGAATATCACTGCTATTATATATAATAGGAAATATGTTTTTTTCATCGTATTAAAGATGCAGGAATTTTCTGATTTCCATAAATTATTTGTAGATCCTTTAAATGATTATATCAAACAAAAAGAAAGCGGGCTGGGATTTCTAAATACGTATTTAGCTAAAAACCCTAATTTTGTACTATGGTAAGACCAGCCACTCCTAACGATGCATCGCAGATTGCAGACATCTACAACTACTACATCTTAAATACAACCGTAACTTTCGAAGAGCAAATTGTATCGGCAGAAATGATGCAGGGCAGGATAGAAGAAGTGATGGCTAAATTTCCGTGGCTTGTTTATGAACGCGATGGTAAAGTTCTTGGTTATGCCTACGTAACTCCATGGAAACCGCGTGTTGCTTATCGTCAAACAGTAGAGATTTCAGTTTATCTTCAGGACGGACAATCCGGAAAAGGGATCGCCTCAGCTTTATATTCTGAATTACTCTCCAGGTTAAAAGAACTCGGCCTCCACGCCATTATAGGTGGAGTTGCTCTTCCAAACGACGGAAGTATAGCCCTTCACAAAAAATTCGGCTTCGAACAAGTGGCCCATTTCAAAGAAACAGGTTTTAAGTTTGGCAAGTGGGTGGATGTGGTGTATTGGGAGAAGATCATTTAAACTATAAACAAAAAAGGAAGACCATTCCTTCCTTTTTTGAATTTTGACTTAAAAGTACTTTTGACTTAATAATATACCGGTCTCCTCACCTCAGAAATATGCTTGCTAAAGCGGATCACTTGTCTTGTATATCCATATTCATTATCATACCAAACATAAAGCACAATGCTCTTACCATCTGGTGCAATGATCGTGTTCTGACTGTCGAATACACTCGGACAAGGGTTTCCGATAACATCGGTGCTTACCAATTCATTGCTGAACGCGTATTGAATTTGTTCAACAAGGTTTCCTTCAAGAGCGTATTTTTTTACGATCTCATTCACTTCGTCCTTAGTAACTTTTTTGTTGATGTTTAAGTTTAAGATCGCAAGGCTCACATTCGGGGTTGGTACACGAACAGAGTTAGCTGTAAATTTTCCGCTTAAGTGTGGTAATACCTTTTTTAACGCGCTTTCAGCTCCGGTTTCAGTAATAACCATGTTTAAAGCAGCTGAACGTCCACGGCGGTATTTTTTGTGATAGTTGTCAAGTAAGTTCTGATCGTTGGTGTACGAGTGAACCGTTTCAATATGTCCTTTTTCAATTCCTAATTCTTTATCGATTACATAAAGAATCGGCATAATAGCGTTTGTGGTACAGCTTGCTGCGGAGAAAATATTTTCTGTTTTTATATCTACCGTTTCATGATTTACACCATGTACAACATTCGGAATATCTTTTGCCGGAGCAGTGAGTAATACTTTAGAAATTCCTTTTGCTTTTAAGTGACGGCTGAGTTCAGCTTTATCACGGAAAACTCCGGTGTTGTCAATCAATAATGCATTGTGGATACCATAAATAGAATAGTCAACATCTTCAGGGTTTTTAGCATCGATCATGTGAACAGTATGTCCGTTAATGATCAGCGCTTTGTTTGCTAAGTCTTCAATTACGGTTCCCGGGAAAGGACCATGTACAGAATCGGTGCGAAGTAAATCGGCGCGCTTTACGATCTCAGTATCACTGTTACCACGTGTAACGATGGCCTTCAAACGCAGTTGTTCGCCCTTTCCAGCAAGGTTAATAAGTTCGCGCGCGGCTAAACGACCAATACGTCCGAATCCGAAGAGCACAACATCTTTTGGAGTGATGGTGGTGCTTCCGCCCATTAAATTTTTTAATTTATCATTGATGAAATCAGCGGTCGATTTGTATTTACCTTGTTCCTGGTGCCATTCGAAGGCAAGTTTACCAATGTCGATACGGCCGGCACCAGCATTCGAATTTAAAATTTCTTTTGCAAGAACAACAGTATCGTAAGTAGTGATTGGTTTTTTTACGATGTTCTTTGCATAAACGTGGAGGCTCATGATTTCGCTCGCGCTGCGGTCAACCAACTGGTTGCGGAAGAGAACAAGTTCGATCGATTTTTCAAACCATAATTTTCCGACAGCGTTGATTAGGTCAAGCGCGGCCTTTTCCTGTTCGATCCAATCATTAAGCTGGGTTTCGTAATCTGAATTGATTTTTTCCAATGTATCCATAATGCAAAGAATTATTTAAATTTTTGCGCAAAGATACTAAAACACTGAAAAATAGCGGGAATTTGTTGAAAAAGTTGGGGCTTTTTGTTTAAAAAAGAAGTTAAAAATCACTTCACGTCTTCAAAATCTACGTATTCGCCTTCCTTGTCGGCCCGCTTCTGCACAGCAGATTTAACGTCCTTTTTAGAATAACTGGCAGATTGATCGGTATTATTCTGGTTGTTATAAGAAGTGCTGTCCTGTTGCCCGTAAGCATACTTCTTTTTTTGCCCGGCACTCTTAAAAATATCTACGATTTTATAGATGAGCCAAACAATGATTACGGTCCAAAAAATGTCTCTTAGCATACATTGTAAAACTACTAAAAAAAGCGCTTTCATTGCTGGTTTTATGATGAATGGAACAGGATTAGTTCAAATTTTTGTTAAAACCTGTTCATAAGATATTCTTCATACCCAATGTATAATATTTATTTTGAGCCTGTTAAACTATGACAAGAAGTGGTATTTCATTTATCCTGATTCTTCTTTGCCTCACGGCACTTGCCCAGAAAAAGAAAGGCAAGGATGATGGGCAGGCAGCATCTAATTTTAAAATTGAAGAGCTCCCTAAAGTGTTGTTGAAAGAGCTCAATCGTTTCCGCCTTTCGAAAGGTCTCGACACGCTGGAGATGATCGATATGCTCGTGTTGTCATCGGAATATAGCACCGATAAAATGGCCTCCAGCAAAAAAGATAAGATCGAAGTGAAAACAACTTTGAAAAATCTTAAAAAATCGGGCGCTACAAAACGGGGAGAAGAAGTTACCATGAAAGCACCCATCAGCAAAGGCAGAGAGGATTATAAAACCGAAGATATTGCTAAAGTAATTTACGACCGCTGGGAAACCAATAAGAAAAACCTGGATATAGTTACCAATCCTAAATACACTCTCGTTGGGATTTCAGCCATGGAAGACGACGAAGGAAAAAAAGTGTATGTGAGTGCGGTCTTCGGCGGATATGATATTACCAATTACGGAAAGGAATTCAAGAGTGAGCTAGCGATTCCGTACAATTCAAAATCTAAAAGTCTCAAAAATCCTGACAAAGCCTGCAAAACCTGCGAACGCTGGAGAAACTACGATCTGCTTCACAAAGGACTTAGGGTTGAGAACGGAAAAATTTATCTGAAATACAATAACAGTAAAGAGCTGCGCCGCCTTCTTAAAAAACCAAAAGACGGAATTGCCGTGGATATTGTTCAACGCTCGCAATACACCGCTAAAGACGAATACAATATTGTAGACAATAATCTTTTCAATAAAGGAGTGATGAGTAAGATCATTCTGAAAGATAAATTCTTCGCGAAGAACCGTCTTGTTGATCCTAAAAACAAAAAGAAAAAAGTAAAAGGTATCGAAGTGGAAATGGGAAAATTCGATCCAAAAATTACTGGTCCTTACGAACTAAACCTGGTTATTGTGCAGGATGGCCGTTTTTGTAAAACCATTACGCGAGGGTATTATGAGAGCGGAAAAATTGAAAGCAACACGCCCATCGGTCTGCTACCGATCAAAGGAACCACAGGAATAAAACCTCCTTTCGAGCCTAAGAACGAAAGCTCGATCGTGAACTTTACCATTCCTTTCGAAAAAAATAAATCCGAGTTTAAAGACGAAGATATCCAACCGCTCATTAAGGCCTTGAAAGAACCTGATTTTATTATCGACGGACTTTACATTTACGCGTATTCTTCCATTGAAGGAGATTCGGTGGCTAATGCAAAACTGCAGCGTAAACGCGCTGAAAGTGTGCTAGAGGTGTTGCAGGCCAAACAGCAGAATAAGATCCAGCCAAGTATTGAAACAAAAGACAGCTGGGGATTATTCTTATTGGAGAATGAGGATGGAAAATACAAAGATATTGTAGCTTTAGGAAAAAGAAAATGTATTCAGAAGATTAACGGCGATCAGAAATTACTGGATGAGCTTGAACCAATCTTAGCGAAGGAACGTTTTGCACAGGTGGTAATGGATATTACCTACGATGTGGTTGGAGAAAAGGAACTCAACTTTTCGAAGGTAAGTTTCGAGCGCGCTTTAAAAGCGAATAATTATCCCCAGGCTTATAAGATCCTTGAATTCCTGAGCAAAAGAGTGGGAGAGGGAAAATATCCGGAATCGATTTTCGACAGCCTTAAAATTGAAGAGAATTCAAAAAACCTTGCGCTCACTAATAACCGTGTTTACTGGAAATACCAATCGAGCAACTCGGTGGAGGAAGATGATACGGAAACTTTTGACCGTCTCTTAAGAATGGAACCATCTAATCCTGTTTTACAATATAACAAAGTGTTCTGCCAGATTAAACTCGATAGCAACGCGGGGAACATTGACCATCAGAACCAGGTGCAACAGACCATCGACGGTTTGTATGGAAAAATTGACAGTAACTATGTGAACGGATTAAACATTGAATGGCAATTCAAGATCATGGAATCAGTTGATACATCTGATGCAGCCGACGCTATCATTGACGCTTGCATTGCACGTATCAAATCCTTTTACAATATTAAGGACGCCAGCTGGCAAAATGCTTTAAAATTGTCTTACGTTTTCACACGTGCCAAAGATTTTCGTTATGCTTCAACGGTACTCGAACCGTATCTTAGCAGGAAAGATGTAACCGAAAGTCTTATTTACATGTATATTAGTTCTGCCAGTCGTGTTCCTGAAAAATATTATTCGAGAACATTTGCCCGCGCATTGCAATTGGCCAGGGATAAAAATCCTGACCGTTACTGCAAATTATTTGGCGACCCTTATATGACCTTCCAGGTACTCGAAAATCCGGAAGTAAAAAAAGTATATAACGGGAGCTGTTCTAAATAGAACGAGTTAAGATTTATTTAAAGCGATCACATAATTACTGGTACATTTTTTTAGTCAGCCAAGGAGATGGCGCTCAGTGGTCCTATAATTTTAGTTGAAGACGATCAGGATGATCAGGCTTTTGGTTTGATGTGCCTTAACTCTTTTAAACTCCAGAATATCATTCGGGTGTTTAATAATGGAACAGAAGCCCTTGATTATCTTAACACAACTTCAGAAAATCCTTTTCTTATTCTCTGTGATATTAATATGCCTAAGATGACTGGGCTACAACTCCGTAGAATCATCAATGGGGACCCAGACCTTAAAAAAAAATCCATCCCATTTGTTTTCTTAACTGGTTCAGCCAATCCAAAAGATGTAACTGAAGCTTTTGATCTTACCGTTCAGGGTTTTTTTGTAAAAGAGGCAGAGCTTGGTAACCTGAAAAAGAAGCTCAGGGCTATTGTGGATTATTGGCAGCTTTCACAAGAGCCAAACAGAAATTAGGGTTCCCGGTATGTCAGAGTTTGACTCTGATTTTAGCTTTTAATAAGTTTTCTTAACATTTCCAAAAAAAAGAAATCTTTAAACTTGAAAGGCAATTATGAAAACCAAACTCATCCTCTTTTCGGCTCTTCTTATGGCTTCCTGTGGTTCTGACCAGGAAGTAAAAAAAAATGATGTAGATTGGGTAGCAATGGCACCTCTCAAAAAGAACAATGAGCTTGCGAAAATTCTTCCGGCAAAAATAGAACGTTACATTTCACTGAAGGCGCCTGAAGGAATGGATATAAAATTGAAGAATGCCACTTTTTCTTTCACAACTCAGAAATATCATAACGGTAATGATACAATTTATATTGAATTACATGATTACCGCGATGCTTTATCCATGTATGATCAGTATTCAAAAATGTGGTGGGCAAGCAACGATGAAGTGAATAATGAAATGAAGATCTCGAAATATCTTTCATTCGGACCAAATATTGACGCATGGGAAGTATGGGAACGCGACGACAATAAACGATCCACAGTGTATGTTGGTGTGCGTAATCGCTATTATATGATCTTTGAATGTTTTGGGAGAGATAATACTGATTTTATAAGAGATGTGGCTGCCAGATTTGATTATTCTTCTCTTTGATCAAATTTGTTTATTCAATTTTCTGATTTTTTCCAGTTCTTCAATATCAATGAGATCCTTATTATCGGTTGGCAGAAAGAGGCAGAATTAAACAGGCTTTTAAAGGATGTCTTTTTCAACCAGCACCTGATCGAGCCATTCAATAGCTTCGTTTTCGTCGTGGAAGATCCTCGTGATTACCCTTGGAGTGTATTTTTGCAGGAGTGAATTGGCGATGATCCTTCCCGCAAGGCCGCCAAACAATATGGCCACAGCGAAACGGTATTGAACGGGCCCATCGCCTGAAGAAAACCGCCTGGCTTCGTCAGAACTCATTGAATTTTTACGGGTATCTATCAGCACAACGTGTGTTCTTCCATGGGTCACTCTTTGTTCGGCGAGATGGTTCTCCATCATGTCTTCCAATTCAAGGAGGGCGTTCTCTTTCATTTCCATTCTTACGAAGTTCTCTTTCAGAACAGAAACATAAGCGGTTCTTGTTTCAATAGATTTCATGACGGGGTAGGGTACAAAGTTAATAATAGAACCAAATTGACATCCATAATTCATGAAAATAATTTTTGGCAGGATGTATCACACTATTATAACTTCTGTTTTTTATCATCTTTATTGCCGTACTTTTTAATAGCGTTCATCGTATGCTTTATTCTGAACGAAAGCACAACTATTCCTGCTATAACAACGAGCCAGATCATAGAAATGATAAATTTGAAATGTTGAATTAAAAATTAGAAATCGTAAATCAAAAATATCAGGATTTCCAGTTGATAAGGTCCTTACCAATATCCTTCCTGAAATATTTTTTATCGTAATTTATCTTTCCAGCGTTCGCGAAACTTTTATTCACTGCTTCTTCGATGGAATTTCCTAACGATGTAACCGCGAAAACACGTCCGCCATTGGTCACCACTTTTTCATTGTCGAACTTTGTCCCGGAATGAAAAACGAGTGAATCTTTCGTGTCCGTTAATCCGGTAACCTCTTTTCCTTTTTCAAAGTCTCCCGGATATCCGCCACTAACCATCACCACGGTTGTAGCTGTTTCTTTAACGGTATCGTATTTTTTTTCGTGTAAGGTCTGCGAACCAACTCCTATTAAAAGATCCAGCAGATCGGATTCAATTCTTGGAATTACTACCTCTGTTTCAGGGTCGCCCATACGACAGTTATATTCAATAACGGAAGGATCGCCGTCGCAGTTCATCAATCCAATGAAAATAAAACCACGGTAATCAATTCCTTCTTTATTTAAACCATTAATGGTTGGTTTTATAACACGTTCTTCCACTTTCTTAATAAAAGCATCATCGGCAAAAGGAACAGGGCTCACAGCGCCCATTCCGCCCGTATTTAAACCGGTGTCGCCTTCGCCAATGCGTTTATAATCTTTGGCAGCAGGCAGTATTTTGTACGATTTTCCATCGGTAAGAACAAACACAGATAATTCAATACCATGTAGAAATTCTTCGATTACTACTTTGGCGCTCGCGGCTCCGAACTTGGCGTCCATGAGCATACTTTTGAGTTCGTTCTTTGCCTCGTTAAGGTCGTTAAGAATAAGAACACCTTTTCCGGCAGCTAATCCATCGGCCTTTAAAACAAAAGGAGGTTTTAAACTCTCCAGGAATGTATACCCTTTTTCAAGATTGTTTTTCGTAAACGTTTCGTATTTCGCGGTTGGCACATTGTATTTCTGCATGAATTGTTTGCTGAAATCCTTGCTGCCTTCGAGTTGAGCGCCGTCTTTCTTAGGGCCAATTACCGGTACTTCCTTGAGCACATCGTCCTGCAGAAAATAGTCATGAATACCTTTTACAAGTGGATCTTCGGGCCCCACAAGCACCAGGTCAATATCCTTTTCCCAAACCAGGTTTTTAATGCCTTCAAAATCGGTTACCGCAATGTTTACATTGGTTCCGCAGTTGGCGGTGCCCGCGTTCCCCGGAGCTATATAAAGGTTCTGTAATTGCTTGCTTTGAGCGATTTTCCACGCAAAAGCATGCTCCCTTCCGCCTGATCCTAAAATTAAAACGTTCATAATATAATTAGAGATGCAAAAATAAAAAATCCCGGCTTTACCGGGATCATAAGTTATAGACGAGTTCTTAATATTTTCGTTTGTGGAAGACAGCATTTCCTCTGCTACGCCTTCTTGATCTTTCTGAGTTTTGTTTCGCGAGAACACCTTCACGGTATCTTTTGCCTTTGGTACGGAAACGGCTGAATAAAAAGCGTTGTTCCCTGTTCTGAACCTTACCGGGACGAGTGGTATGATACACCCAGGCTGGCCGATCCTTTTTGAATAAACGGGCTATAAAGCCTTTACGGCCGGCGCCTTTAGCAAATTTATCGGCATTACCGGCGCTTCTGTGACGTTTAAAAAGGCCCCCGCTTCTACGCTGATTGCGGTGCTCCTTCCTGCGGCCACCACTTTGTGAGTAATAATCGTTAGAAATACCAAACCCTATTAACAGGAAAATTATAAGTAATACCTTCTTCAAAGTTTATAATTACAATATTAGTGAAAAAAGGCGATACTTTTTTAAGAAATGCCTCATTTAAAGCACAAATTAACTCAAAGATTTCAACATTTAACTGTGGTAAAAGCTCACTGGTACAACTTACAAACGCTTTATTTCGTATAATAAAATGTAACTTTAAACGTTATAGAACACAGTTGAAACGCGCGCTCTTCATACTTTTCCTCATACCTCTTAAATTTGTTTCGCAGGTAGCTGCTCCCGATTTGCGTTGTATTGAAGTTCTTGCAAACGGAGATATCAAACTTACCTGGATATCACCTGCGGATCCGGGAGGAAATTTTTTCTCTTATGAAGTATTTTCATCTATTTCGTCAAGCGGACCATTCACTAACTCAGGAAGTATCTCTGCAATTGCAACAACAAGCTTTATCCATGGAGGCGCAGGTGGAAATGTTCAGAGCCGTTATTACTTTATAAAAACAAAATCAGGTGTTGGGGGCGCAAGTGTTTCTTCACCTTCTGATACCCTGAGATCAATTTTTCTTAATATTATTCCAAGTGTTCCCGATCTTAAATTACAATACAATCAACTACATCTTCCAAAGCTTCCCACTACGGTTTCATCCTTTACTATTGCCAAAGAATATCCTGCTGCAATATGGAACATTCATGGGATCACTACCAAAACAAATTATGCCGATACCATCAGCGTATGTTCTGCAAGCCTTAATTACCAGGTAACGCAGCTGGATGGTAGCGGTTGTGTTTCTACATCCAATATCCAGGGCGGAGTGTACAACGACAAAAAAGCGCCCGATATGCCTGAGGTAGACTCCATTAGTGTTTTACCAAACGGGCAAACGGTTATTGCCTGGACCATTCCCCGCGATAAGGATATTGTAGATTATGCTATATACGAATCTATTGGAGGAATTAATACCTGGATAGATACAATAAACGGAAGACCTACCACATTGTATACTTATACATCTACCGCTGCATTAAACGCTCCTTTACCTCTTTATGTAGCTGCCATTGACAGCTGTAAACAAATTGGCCCTTTTGATATTCTGCCAACCACCATGCATCTGAAAACAACCTATGATAAATGCGCGTATAAAACCAGTCTGCAATGGAACACTTATCAGGGTATGAAAAGCGGTGTGCTGGAATACCGGATCTATTATTCGGTAAATGGAAGTGCGTATGTTAACGTGGGAGCAACAACAGGAACCTCTTTTGTACACACAAATGTTAGTCCAGCACAAAACATCAGTTATTTTGTGAGAGTTATCAATAACAATAAAAACATTACGGCTTCATCTAACCGTTCCGGATTTTTCTCAACACAGGTATCTGCTGCGGGTTTTGTTTATATCAGAAGTGTAACCGTTCTCAGTAAAACTTCGGTAGGCATTGATGTGTATCTCGATACATCCAAAAGCAGCCAGGGCATTCATTTATACCGCTCCACCGACGGATCTTATTATACGCACATTGGTTTTGCAACAGCCAATTCCATTCCTTTTTATTCTTTTTCAGATGAGGATGCTGATACAAAAAATGTAAGTTATTTCTATAAAGCAGTGGTAAGCGATAGTTGCGGAAATTCAAGAACCACCAGTAACATCGCAAAAACGATCTTATTAAAAGTGCAGGAGGATAAAAACGATTTCTTTACAAAAAAACTAACGTGGACAGACTACAAAGGTTTTGCGGGCGGCGTGAGCGGGTATAATATTTACAGAATTGTGAACGATGTGCAGAGCTCTATACCCGCAGGAACAAGAGGACCAGGCGATACAACGTATACCGATGTTCTGGAAGACGAAGCTCCTAATGGGTCTAAAATTGATTATAAGGTAGAAGCGGTGGAAGGAATTGGCAATCCTTATTCGTTCATGGAAAGAAGTAATTCCAACCTCGTTCCGGTTTATATCGAAGGCGATGTGTATGTTCCTAACGCGTTTGCCCCAAGAGGAAGAAATAAAGAATGGTTGCCTGTTACCCATTTTGTAGATAAAAGCGAATACTCTGTAACTGTTTATAACCGTTGGGGAAATAAAGTGTTTGAAACCAACGACGACACTAAATCATGGGACGGTGCGGGTATGACACCTGATGTTTACATTTATCTCATCCGCTTCAAAAACTCAAGAGGCGAATATAAAGAGGTTAAAGGGTCGGTTACACTCTTACAATAATTGTTTAAAATGGTTCAAATCAACCTTCTTTAAACTATTTTAAACCTTCAACAATTTTAAACTATTTATGTGTGTAACGTTTAAAACTTTCCTCATTATACAAGTAAGAAGAAGCACCTTTAAACTAACTTCGGGAAATTAATGCGCAGGCTTCTCACTATAATTATTGTTTTTTCAGTTGCCTTTGTTTACGGGCAAAAAAAACCTGTTGCCAAACCCACCAATATTTTATTTGTGTTTGATGCCAGTAATAGCATGATCGCAAAGTACCAGGGTATGACGCGCATGGATGGAGCCAAAACATTATTCTTTCGTTTTATTGATAGTTTAAGCAAGGATAAAACCATGCAGTTCGCCTTGAGAATGTATGGACATACTGTGAAATATCCTCCGGGCGATTGTAAGGATAGCAAGCTTGTTGTTCCTTTTGGTCCTAATAATATTACCCAGATCAAACAAAAAGTAAAAGAAGCAAAACCAACCGGTATTACGCCAATTGAACATTCGTTAACCGAATCGGCGAATGATTTTAAGGATAACAAATCCAATAACATTGTTATTATTATAACCGATGGAATTGAAGAGTGTGGAGGTGATCCGTGTAAGGCGCGTCAGAAGCTCATGGAGAAAGGGATCATCTTTAAACCTTTTATAATAGGAATTGGATTAACGCCTGAACAGATAAAAACATTTGAGTGTGTTGGAACGTATTACGACATCGACGATCAGAATTCATTTCCGGAGATCACAAAGATCATTCAGCAACAGAAACTCAATAAAACAACGGCTCAGGTAAACCTGCTCGATTCAAAATCGCTTCCTGCCGAAACCGATGTGAACATTACTTTTTACGACGTAAAAGCAAAGTCCTATAAATACAATTACATTCACACTTTAAACTATAAGAACAATCCCGATACGCTTTACCTCGACGATTTTCCAACTTATAAAGTAGTAGCGCATACCATTCCGCCAACCGAAAGCAAGGAAGTAAAATTAAGCGCGGGTAAACACACGATCATTCCGATAGACGCGCCACAAGGATATCTTACTGTAAAAAGACCTGAAGGAGCCTATAATTATAACGAAAGAGTGAAATGCATTATCCGTAAAAGCGGCACCATGCAAACGCTCAATGTGCAGATGTTGAATTACACCGATAAATATATTACCGGTAAATACGATATAGAAATTCTTACTTTGCCACGTATTCATATTAACGATAGCGAAATTCAACAGAGTCAGACAAAAAGTTTAGAAATTCCCAATGCAGGAATGCTGCAGGTAAAATGCCTCGAAGCCGGAGATGGCTGTATACTTATTAAACGGGCCGATAAACTGGAATGGGTCACCAATCTTACCACGCAAACTATTCAAACGTTTTATCTTCAGCCTGGTAATTATGTTGTGGCCTGGAGAGCTAAATCACTTAAAGGAAGTATCTACTCCATCGAAAAGAAAGTGATAATAACATCTGATAATCAATCAGTTGTGGAGCTTTTTAAATAAATTTTCAAATTTTTCAGTAGCATTTTAAACCTTACCCGGCAAAAGTCGTCTGAATTTGTATATTTACTTAAACTAAACAAACCATGAAAACAAAAACAATACTTAGTACCGTAATGATTGCCGCTCTGGCTTTAACATTAGGTGTAACAGGTTGTAAAAAGAAGAAGGCTTTCAAGAATGAAGATGGTCAGTCTTCTGCCGATAACAGATCAGTTCAGACAGAAAATGACGCTGCTGTAAACGATGTTAATACCGAATTAGGAAAAACATCATGCCCGCTTTACGGACGTACCACAGGTGCCTCTGGAACACAGGGTACAAATGTATTGTACAGTATTCTTGGAATTACAAGCGTTCCTTATGTTATTGATACTACAGGAGCTTATCAGGGAACTATTAAGTTAAATTATACTGGTGTCACTGAATCTAACCGTACACGTACGGGTTCTATTCGTTTAACCATTGTTAATTATGCTCAGGGTAAACGCTGGAAACAACAAGGTTGTGTATTAAAAGTAGATTATCTTAATTATAAAGTAACACGAGCTTCAGATGGTAAGAGTATTGAACTGAATGGTTCGCAGAATATTACTAATGAAACCGGTGGAAGCTGGTTAGAATTATTATGGTTGAAGACACAAGCGAGCCTTGCTACTTCGGTTACAGGTAACGATTTACAGGTAACATTTGATGGTGATAAAACAGCAACGTATAACATTAACCGTAAATTCACTTACACTGTTCCTGGTGGAATTCTTACCTGTACAGGTGAAGGAATAGGTTCAAGCGATGGTCTGGGTCAGCTAGAAAACTACGGTGTTACCCGTGATGGTGATGCTTTCACGAGCCAGGTAACAACTCCTATAGTTTGGAACTGGACCTGCGGATGGTGGGCGCCTGTTGCCGGAGAAGTAAATATTAAAGTAGAAGATAAAGAATTTGCACTTAAAGTTCTGTTTAGCGTTAATAAAGATGGTGATCCTGAAACAGCTGGTTCTAACTCTTGTCCTTACGGTTGGAAAGTAGAATGGAGCCATAAAAAGAAAACTAATAAAAAAGTGTTTGGTTACCTATAAGATAGTTCTAGTTTTGTTTTGTGAAAAGGCGGAGAGAGATCTTCGCCTTTTTTATGTTTATGGATTTTCGTAAAACCTGCATCTTAAATTTATATCTTTACAAAAAATAAACAGTCATGAAAACAGAAACAATCGTTATAGAGCTTCGTGCTGCCGAAGGCGGAGAAGACTCTAAACTCCTTGTGAGAGACATGGCTGCGATGTACATCAAAGCAGCCAGGAATAATAATTTTACAGTGTCTAACGAACGCTGAAGTCCGGGTTTTGTTTCCATCTGACTTACCGGTTCAGGAGTAAAACATTACTTTAAGAACGAAGCCGGCGGCCATCGCTGGCAAAGGGTACCTCCAACAGAACGAAGAGGAAGGATTCACACGTCTACAATAACGGTTGCGGTTCTCGATTCTAAAATTTATCACGATGTTGAAATCAACATAAACGAACTTCAGATTGTTTTTACGCGCGGTACCGGTAATGGCGGGCAACACCGTAACGTAACCGACTCCTGCGTTATTATTGTGCATTTACCAACAGGAATAAAAGTGGTTCGTGATGGAAGGAACCAACACAAAAACAAGGAGGATGCTCTCGCGGAAATAAAAAAGAGAGTAAATTATTTTTACCGGACGGGACATCTGGAAGAAATTGTTGAAGAACGAAATAACCAGATTGGTAACGGCGAAAGGTCAGATAAAAAAAGAACTTATCGCGAGAAAGATGATAAAGTGATTGATCACGAAACCGGAAAAACAGCAAGCCTGAAACAATTCATGAAAGGCAGATTAGAACTCATGAAATAATCTGGTACAAAAAGAAGGCGGAGATTTCTCTCCGCCTTCTTTATTTTAATGATCAGACTATAAGCTAACAACTATTGTCTATTGACTTTTTTAATATTTTGGCAGTCTTCCATGTGTTGCCGGCATTTTTAATTCATCGGCTTTTTGTTCTATACTTTCTACAAGAGTTTTTAATTCAACAACAGAATTATAAATTCCCTTAAACTCCACTTTCAGTTTGTTATATTTTTCTTCATGCGTTTTTGTGGCGCCCATCGAAGCGCTCCAACTGTAATAAATGATTTGCTCTAGCATACCAATGTATCCCGGCAATGTTTCAAATTCACGTTTAGCGAGACTTCCATCGCCGTATAATTTCATGTCCATCGCTTTTGCTTTTGTGTCAAAAGTATTCAGATCGCCAAGCAGACTTAAAGCATTGGCGCTTCCATTCGTGATTCCTTTTTTCAGATATTTTATTCTTTCCTTCAGAGTTTCATAATACTGTTGTGTACCGTTAGAAATCCTTCTGAATTCAGACATGTCCTTATTGAGGGCTAACATTTTTTGCTGATCAGGTAACGGTAATGTAGACTGGTTAAGAATGGTAATATTAAAAGCTACCTTATCGGTTAGATTTTCTGTTTGCCCGTTATACACTTTCACCAGCTGAACATTGTATTTGCCCGGAACTGCAGGCGGGCCCTGATCTGCGTCGTAATACGGATTATTTACATCGGGTTCGTGAAAATTAATTGGAGACGTTACTTCATATCTTCCGTCCCATGTAAAACGCTTCATTCCTTTTTTCGCATCCAGTTTTATTTTACGGATCTCATTTCCCTGTTCATCGGTAATGATGGCTAAAACGTAAGCGGCAATTTCAGTGTCTTCTAAACGCATACTGTCGGCACTTGGGTAATACACCGGCTGATTGTTCTTTATTTTTTCTTTTTCAGCTTCCTGACGTTTTTCTTTGATGGTTTTAAAATCATCTTTTATAAAATAAGTAATGGTTGCTCCGATAGGCGGATTCTGAGCAATGTAAAACGATTCGCCCTGAAACGATTTTCCCTTGTGCCCGTAAGGCGAAGAAGGATTGAAAACAAGTCCGTCTTTAATTGGAAAAATATGAGCCTTCTTATTGAGGTCATCCGCTTTCATGTTTTGTAGTGGACTGTAATCATCCAGAACAAAAAATCCACGGCCAAATGTGGCGAGTACAATGTCATTCTCTTCTTTCTGAATGGCGATATCTTTAATACAAATAGACGTTGGGAGCCCACCGGTTAATTCTGTCCAGTTTTTTCCGCCGTCGTTACTAAAGTAAAATCCGAATTCGGTTCCGCAGAAAAGAAGATCCGGGTTTTTATGATCTTCTGCAACGGAATACACAGAACCTTTTTCAGGTAAAGTAGAACTGATGGATGTCCAGGTTTTTCCTTTATCACTTGTTTTAACGAGATACGGTTTAAAGTCTCCCTGCCTGTGATTATTGAATACGGCGTAGGCTACGTTTTCATTGTGTTGCGATGCGAGAATGTAATTTACGAGTGGCTGCATCTTTACATTTCCAACAGCAATTTGAGGAATACCTCCTATGTTGTCAATCTTTGTCCAGCTTGTTCCTCCGTTATCTGTCACCTGAATTAATCCATCATCTGTTCCGGCATAGATCACATTTTCATTTTTTGGAGATTCACTTAATGCAGTAATGTTTCCGAAAATAGATGTTGAAGCATTTTTGGCAACTGCATCCATGCTCCATACTTTACCCATGATAGGTAATTTGTTGCGGTCGATCTGGCGGGTAAGGTCCGGACTTATCACGGTCCATGAATCACCTCTGTCGTTACTTTTAAAAACTTTGTTCGCCGCGAAATAAATTCTTTTGTTATCGGAGTTGCTGATGATGATCGGAGCGTCCCAGTTCCAGCGGTAAGCGGCTTCTCCGTCTTTTTCCATAGGTTTAATATCAACTTTTTCTCCTGTCTTTCTATCGAAACGAACTAAGCCTCCATATTGCCATTCACTGTAAATGATGTTTGGTTCTTTGGGGTCAACACGGCTCTGAAAACCATCTCCTCCAACGGTCACGAACCAGTCGGCATTGGTAATTCCGCTTCCACTGATCGTTCTGCCTGGTCCGCCAAGGGTGTTATTATCCTGGGTTCCTCCATAGATATAATAAAAAGGTTTGCTGTTATCTACGCATACTCTGTAAAATTGTGTGATAGGTAAATTGGATTTGTAATCCCAGGTAGCGGCTCCGTCAAAACTTTCATACAAACCGCCATCGCAGCCCATAAGATAATGTTGGGTGTTCATTGGATCGATCCAAAGCGCGTGATTGTCTACATGCTTGTGAATTTCTCCCATGCCTTTAAAAGTTTTTCCCCCATCAGTGGTCACATTGGCCCAGGTATCCATTACATAAACCTTATCTATGTTTTTTGGATCGGCAATAATTTCCTGGTAATAATTTCCGTCGGTGGCTTTTCCGCTTTGTTTTTCCCAGCTGGCACCACGATCGGTACTTTTGTAAAATCCTTTATTGTCTCTTCCTTCAAACATGGCATAAAGCACATCGGTATTTACAGGAGAAATAGCCAGGGTAATGCGTCCTACATCTCCCGAAGGAACACCATTGGTAATTTTATCCCAGGTAGCGCCACCATCCTTACTTTTATAAATGGCGCTCTCAGGGCCTCCACTTATGTAGGTCCACTCATGTCTTCTTCTCTGGTGCGCGCAGGCATAAACAATATTGGGATGATGCTTGTCAATATGAACTTCGTTGAACCCTGTATTTTCACTAACGGTCAGCACTTGTTTCCAGGTTTTTCCACCATCGGTTGTTTTATAAATACCACGGTCGCCGCCTGCACTCCAAACCGGGCCGTAAGCAGCCACGTACACCACATCTGAATTTTCGGGGTCAATGGCAATGTTGCCAATGTGTTCAGACTTTGTGAGTCCCATATTTTTGAAGGATTTTCCACCGTCTTCACTTTTATAAATGCCATCGCCATAACCAACAGCACGCTGGTTGTTGTTCTCCCCGGTTCCAATCCACACAATGTTGGTATTGTTTCTGTCAATAGCTAAACAGCCAATAGAGTAGGCGCCATGTCCATCGAAGATGGGAGAGAAAGTAACACCGGCATTTTTGGTTTTAAATACGCCACCAGCAGCAGCTGCGATATACCATTCATTTTTATTTTTTGGGTTAACAGCAATATCAATTACACGGCCGGATGTAACAGCCGGACCAATATTCCTGAAGGAAAGTGAGGAATAAGTTTCGGGTTTTAATACCGGATTCGTTGACGTTGCTGGTTTTTTATCTTCTTTTTTGTCAGCATCTTTTTTCTGAGCAGTTATCAGTGTAACCGATAAAACAGCCAGCGTGGTTATTAAAGTTCTTTTCATTAAGTGTGATTTTTGTGTTAAACAAAGCTAATATTTTAGAAGCTACAGCCAAAATAAACACGCAAATTCACTCTGAAAGGGGGAGAAAGCAATATTTTCAATATTTAGGTATGCCTAAAAAAATGTTTAGGCTTATTTAATTATAACCTACCTTTGTGCCGGGGAATTTTGTTTTTCCCGTACTTAATAAAATGAACAAGTCGTTAGAAGAAGTTAACTCTACAGTAAACACGCAGCGGACAAGCAATTTCAGGAGGCTCCTGGCCTTTATCGGTCCGGCTTATATGATCAGCGTGGGCTACATGGATCCGGGAAACTGGGCCACTGATATAGCCGGTGGAAGTAAATTCGGTTATAGCCTTATCTGGGTGCTCGTAATGAGTAACATTATTGCATTGTTGTTACAGAGTTTTTGCGCGCGACTGGGTATTGTAACAGGAAAGGACCTTGCACAGGCGAGCCGCGAAAATTATCCGCCATTCGTCAATCTGTTTCTTTACGTTCTTGCCGAAATAGCGATTGCTGCCTGCGATCTTGCAGAAGTAATTGGCATGGCAATAGGAATTCATCTCCTGTTTCCTCACGTAAGCATTCTCGAAGGAGTTTGTATCACCGTGCTGGATAGTTTTATTTTACTTTTCCTTCTTAACCGTGGAGTACGTAAACTCGAAGCATTTATTATTTGCCTTGTGTTGCTCATTGGCGCGTCTTTTATGATACAGCTAATAATAGCAAAACCAGAGATCAGTGAAATTGCAACGGGATTAAAACCTTTTATTGAAAACGATGAAGCGCTTTACATTGCTATTGGTATCATTGGCGCCACTGTTATGCCTCACAATTTATATCTGCATAGTTCCCTGGTTCAAACACGGCAATTTAAACGCACGCCCGGTGATATAAAGAAAGCAATACGATTTAACACGATTGACAGTGCCGTAGCTTTAAACTTCGCACTTTTTGTAAATGCTGCTATTCTGATTCTTTCCGCTACCACATTTTTTAAACAGGGCAGGCACGATGTTTCAGAGATTCAGGAGGCGCACCAACTTCTTTCGCCAATGCTGGGAAGCACACTTGCTCCGATCTTATTTGCTGTAGCGTTAATTGCGGCAGGACAAAGTTCTACCATCACGGGTACGCTTGCCGGACAAGTAGTGATGGAAGGTTATCTTAACCTTCGTCTTCAACCATGGATAAGGAGATTGCTTACACGTTTAATCGCCATTGTGCCTGCTGTTATTACTATTGTTTTTTTTGGTGAAGGGGCAACAGGAAATCTTTTGATTCTGAGCCAGGTAATCTTAAGTCTGCAGTTGGGTTTCGCAGTCATCCCCCTGATACATTTTGTGAGTGATAAAAAGAAAATGGGAGAATTTGTGGTTCCTCTCTGGCAAATGCTTCTGGCATGGGTCGCGGCTATCATTATTATCGGGTTAAACGTTAAACTGGTTTACCAGGAAATCTACGATCTTTTAATGGAGTCTAAAAATCCGATGCTTGTTAGTTTCACAGTTGTTCCAATTTGTATTTTCTGTTTCATCATGTTATTGTATGTTTTCCTTGTCCCATTCATTACTAAAGGAAAAATTTTGAAAAAGCCTGAGTTCCACAACGAAGTAATGCCAATAAAAATTGAATCGGAGAAAATCGTAAAGCGTATTGCTGTAACGGTTGATTTCAGTACCAGCGATAACAAAGCTATTAATCGCGCCGTTCAGATCGGAAGCAAAGATTCTACACTTATATTAATTCACGTTTTAGAAAGTACTAACGCAGTTGTTTACGGAGAAGACGCATTTGATTTAGAAAGGGAAGAGGATGTTCAGAAGCTGAAACAATATCAACTTGAGCTCGACCAACAGGGAATCAACTCCGAAATTCAGTTAGGTTTTGGAAACCCAAAGCAATCTATACCTCAACTGGTAGTGAAAAACAATTGTGATATGCTGGTTATGGGAACGCACGGACATAAAACCATGAAGGATATCTTACTTGGAACTACTATTGAAAGCGTAAGGCACAATGTGAAAGTACCGCTGGTGCTGGTTTAAAGTAGATCGACGAGTTTCTTAACGTTGATGCTGCAATCAAAACGTTCCGAAGCTTTTTTTCTGCCTGCAAGAAAATCAGTGGAGAAAGCTGTTCTGTATAACGAATTTATTTTCTGAATATAATCTTCTTTTGAATGACAGATCAGAAGCGATTCGTTTTCTTTCAGACCAGTTCCTTCTAACATCTGAGGATTACACAGAATAAATCTTCCCCCAAAAAGCACATTGAGTAATTTGAGTTTTAATCCTGTTGCCTGCGGCGTGTGTAGACAATGAATATGCGCGTTCTGAATAAGTTCCAGCATTTTTTCATCTGAAGGATTTTCAATCAGCGAAATATTTTTGTGGGGAGCAATTTTTTGTTTCAGAAAATCAGGGGGCCTTAATCCCGCAATAATTGCTTTGTGATTTGTTTTCGAAAGTACATTGGCGATAAGCCAGTCAGCCGCCTCGTAATTTTCTGAAATACCAAGATTACCGTGATATAAAATGTATTCTCCTTTCCCTTCTTTCACATTTACTTCTGAGTTATGATGAAAACTGGGAAGGTAAATGGTTTTGGGATGCCTGTATTTTTTTGTGAAGTATGCAGCGTCTTCCTCGTTAACAGCTAAAATATAATCCGCGTTATTTACTATCCTTTCAAAACGTTCCAGACGTTTGGCTTCTGTTTTGAGATATAATTTTTTCGAGAGACTTTTTTCTGATTCAGCGAGGCGTGAATAATACTCGTGTTCAATGTTACTATGGCGATAGATCTTCAGTCTGTTTTTAAATCTTGAATCGTTTAGCAGGTAACAGGTGTGAAGCACTTCAAACAGAATGGGAAAATCATTTGAGAGAAGATTCTTTTCCAACTCAACAGATTTCCTCGATTTAACAGTGTAAGGCATCCACGACAAACCCGAATACAACCCTATTTTTCTTGGATAATAATATACTTTTTCGCAAAGTTCTTCAAGTTCTTTTGCAGGTTGCCTTCCATAAGTAAAACAATGAAGGTGTATTTTTATTCCTGCTTTTTTAAGCCAGACAAGTTTATAATAAACGTCAATAATTCCTCCGTAATTTGCGGGGAAAGGCACATCAAAGGAAATAATATTAACAGACTTGCTCAGAAAGCCAAAGATGGCTAAAATTTATTCAAAATAAAAGCTATTGGAATTGATTCCGGCTTTAAATAATGACTTTTGGTTACCAGAAGCGTCGTAAATGTAAATATTAGATTTCTGAATATAGTCAAGAGCATCGGAAGCGTAAATGGTATAATCGTTTTTGTTGACACCAAGTCCGTAAAATGTTTTGCTGCCTTTAGAAATAAACGCAGCCAATGGAAGGGAACCCGAGGAAATGTCCATTCTGAAAATCCCCTGATTTAAAAAATACAAAGTATCTTTTGTTTTGTTTATACATAGACTTCCGGGTGTATCGGCAGATGTAAAACTAAACGATTTATCGACCTGTTTCGTGAGTGGATCAATTCTTTTGAGAGATGGTAACACCGAAGTGGTAGTATTTCCGGCACTCATCACCCATATCTTATCGTATTTATCTACAACAATACTCGACGAATTATATCCTACATGAATACTGTCTTCTTTTGAATCACTTAGCGCATCGATCACAAAAACATAATCCCTTTTTTTGTTAGTCACAAATACTTTGTTGTAAACCATCACCATTTCTTCTGTCCACCCCTGACATGAAATGGAAGAGGACACAGTATTGTTATTTAAATTTACAATGTTGATTTTATTGGCATAAAGATCGCTTACATAAGCTTTGGAATTGCTTACCGGTAAAATATAGCGCGGTGACGTAAAACCCATAATGGTAGTTTTTGTTTTAAACTGTTCATCACATACTACAATTTTATTGGAGTTGTTCACTATAATGTAATAGTTCGAATTAAAGAAATTCATGCTTTGAGCCACGTCCCCCAATGAAGTGCCGTTCTGTGAATTATAAAAATTCTCTATCACATTACCTGTGCCTGGATCGTAAAGAGAAACGGAAGAATTTCCAGTCATAAAATTACCCTCGTTTACAATGTACACCTTTTTGTTATTGCTAAGCTCAACCTCCGGTTGTCCCACAGAGTTAGGCTTATCCTTAACACAGGCATACATTGTAAAGAAGATAAATGCTATAAAGATTTTTTTAATCACCTGTTATTCTTTTACGATTTTTTTAATGGCTCGGTGGTGCTCGTTTCTTATTTCAGCAAAGTAAACACCCTTTGGCAATAATGACAAATCAATTTCAGTTTTATCAGAAACACTCTGGCTGTAAACCTGTTTTCCTATCACATCAGTAATGTTTAAGGTGAATTCGTTTTCGGAGTTTAATTGAATGATGATTTTATCTTTAAATGGATTTGGATAAGCACTGAGATTTGATGACAACTTGTTTTCTGAAATCCCAACAACGTTATCAACTGTTTGAATGTTATCAATGCTGAAGAAAAGTGGGGTATTAATACCAAAAGAACCTACATCGCTTGAATACATGAAAAATTTAATACTGTCTACTTGCCCGAGGATAGAAGTGTTTAACCACTGCCAGGTTTGTATCACATAATCCTGGGTATTGTTGGTGAAACGGAAGTCTGCTAAATAAAATTCGGAACTGTCTGTTTTCATTGAACCGTTCAGGTATCCTTTAACTGTAATTTTAAACCAGTCGGGATCGTTTCCTGTTGCGCCACCAAATTTTTTTCCAAAGCCATCTCCGTAACGTATTGATGAATCAGCGTAAGTAGTGTTGGTAATATAAAATCCGTCAACCTGATCGTACGGGCCTTTTACAACAATTACACCTCCGTTTTTTCCTGTAACATAAGTGTTCGAATTGTTATAACCGAATTTTGGTTTGCAGCTATAAAGATGTTTGTAGCTTCCCTGAACAGAATCGTGAATATTGGTATAAGCAAAGCCACCACTCCAGTAAGGAAAACCTCCGTTGGTCCATTTATGTCTGAATAAAGCATTAGAGGTCTGAAAGGGAACGCTATTCGTATCTTTATAATACGACGATGGGGTTAAAGTGAACGACTCAAAATCGGCCGTATAGGTTTGTGCTTTGCTGCTCAGGAAGCAGAGCGTAGTTGTGAGTACGATTGCAAATTGTGTAATTGTTTTTTTCATATTGGTGTTATTGTTTATTTTTCTAAAATGTTTTCCAGTTCAACTTTTTTTAAAGATTTATTAGCCGATAAAGTAATTCCGATTTCAAAATTGATCAACGGCATATGCCTACCTGCTACAACATTATAATTGGTGTTAAGCACATTATTACAGGCTGCGAAAGTAATTAGACTGGTTTCTTTAATGTTGGTTCCCCAGTTAATTCGCAGGCTTGAATAGTGATAGGGAAGCAGCCATTGTAAATTATCACTCGAAGTAAAACGGTAACCTACGTACTGATGATAATACGCTACGGAGAATCTGTTGTATCCAATAGAAAGATTTGAATTCACGGTATATCTTGGTGTATAAATAAGTTGTTTGTCTTTTGTGTTTCCGTTTTCCTGGTCCGAGGAAGTTACAGTTGAAAGAACATAGCCGGTGATAACATTTATACCAATGAAAAATTTATTTCTTCTGTAAACAAGTTTTGTATTTGTTTCTGTACCGCGGCTCCATACTTGCTGAATGTTAACAGGTGTTGTGGAATTTGGTCCCGGTAGCCACAGGATCCAGTTATCAATTACCCTGTAAAAAACCGATCCTGAAGCGCTGAGATGCAAATGTCCAAACTGTTTTACAAAACTAAGATCACCTTCGTAAGTAAAGCCTTCTTCCGGTAAAAGGTTCGGATTTCCTCCGGGAGTCCAGTAACGTTCATTAAGTGTTGGTTGCCTGTAAACTTTCGCCGCGTTTATTTTTGCCGAGATGTTTTTCCAGGGTTTATATTCCAGGGAAACATTACCTGTAAGCGGAATTTGTCCCGAATTAATGTATTCCATTCTCACAGCAGCATAAGCGATAAATTTCTGGTCCATGAAACTGAATTTATTTCCCAGTGAGGCAGCGGCTTTAGTTAGTGTTTTAATACCGTTATAGTTATTTGTTTTTCCTGTTGCAGAAGTATAATTAAGTCCAATGTTCAGGAGATTATTTTTCGCCCAGTTAAAAATATTTTCCGACTCAGCGATTACCGTCTGAAGTTTACTTCTCGAATCAATGGAAAGCGCCGTGTCAGAGTAATTTAAAACATCGTCGAAATAAGCTGCCTTAATTGTTGAGTTAAAGTTTCGTGATAAATAATTCCAGTTCACAGAAGTTTTAAGATTCGCGTCTTTTTGTTCGGCCCTTGAAATAGTCAGGCTGTTATAGATCGGAAGCTGCCGGTTACCTGTATTGTACCAGGCATTCACCGTTAATAATTGTTTTGGTGTAAGTACAAAACGAAATTCCTGTATAAAACCACCAAACGTGTAAGCTCCGTGAGTTTGCCTTTTGTAAGGATTTTTTTTGTCGAGGGTATCCTTAAATGTAAAATCATTCAATGCACTTTGCAGGTAAGCTTTTGTTGAGCTTACAAATTTACTCCGGCTGTATTCAATGTTTGTAGAAGCATTCGTAAGTCCGAAACTTCCGGCTCCCAGGTTAACACGTGTTGTGAGACCCCTGTTGAAGAGCGGCTTATTGTCTAAATGTATGCTTCCGCCAACCGCGCCTGATCCCCACAATGCAGAAGATCCCCCGAACTCTACACGTATGTTATCAAACAGCGCGGAAGGCAGTAAAGCAAGATCAATCTGGCCCAGCATCATGTTCTGAATATTGAAACCGTTCCAGATAATTCCTGTTTGAGAAGCGTTGCCACCACGAAATGAACTAGAGGAAAGACTTCCGGGGCCATAATTTTTTATGAAGACAGGTGAATTAAGACTTAGTACATCGCTCACCGAGTTAAACACAAAACGCTGACGTGTGGCGGAATCGAGCGTTTCGGTTTTTTTTCCAAGAGAAGATAGTCCCGTTTTTTGAGATGTAACATCTACTTCTTTTAATTGTACTGTGTCCTGCCCAAAAAAATGAGCCTGGCAAGCCATCATTAAAATAGTCAATGCAGAATAGAGCTGTCTATTTATAAAATAATTCAATAGTAAATTTTTTTCACACCTTTGACCTCTTCTCCCGAAGGTTCCGGTTTTAATGTATCTGGCAGGTCTTCTGACTCGTTCCGGTTTGATCGCCTTCCCGTTCTTCTTTTCAGAAGCTTCAGTGGCAAAGAATGATCAAACATTCCAGGAACATACAGCAGCGGGTACTGTTAACGACTCTCACGTTATTCCCTATTATTCTTTTAGTAAAGAACCAATTACGGGGCAAATATATGTAATTTTTGGACGTTGACAAAAAAGATTGAGAACCCGGATATGTTGCACGCAGATTTCGCTGATTCTGCAGATTGATACAATAAATGCATTAAAATTATATCTGCGCAATCTGTGCAATCTGCGTGAAAATTTAGTTAGAGAAATATTTTGTTTCTTTGCAAAACCAATGAATTACCAGCAAAAGAAAGAACTTATAGACTATCTATCGGGATTTATTTCTGAAAGAAGAAAACAACGTTTTGATGAAGTGATCTCACACCGTACAGATCATCTGAGGATTGTACTCGAAGATCTTTATCAAGGACATAACGCCAGTGCTGTATTAAGAAGCTGCGATTGTTTTGGTGTTCAGAATGTGCATTTTATCGAGAATAAAAATAATCTTAAGATAAGCGCCGATGTGGCCATGGGAAGCAGTAACTGGCTCACTATACATCGTCACCGCGAAGCAGAAAATAATACACGTAAAACTTTACTGGATCTTAAAGCCCGGGGTTACAAAATTATTGCAACTACTCCGCATAAAGATGATTTTACCATTGATACCTTGCCGGTAAATGATAAAATGGCATTGGTATTCGGAACCGAAATAGATGGAATTACTCCCGAAGTTTTTGAACTGGCAGATGAATTTGTAAAAATTCCAATGTATGGTTTTACAGAGAGCTTTAATATTAGTGTATGTGCCGCGCTTTGTATGTACGAGCTCACCACACGGATACGAAAGGAAGTAAAAGATTACCTTCTTACTGAAGAAGAACGCACTGATGTTTATTTCGAATGGCTCAAAACGAGTATCGATAGCAGCGAAGGACTTATTCAGGGTTTTCTCAAAGAAAAAGATCTGAAGCAGTAAATGCTTATGTCTTAAATTCGTATATTTAAATCAATATGCGTTATTATCCCCATACGCAATTTGTCATTAAGCCATCCGCAAAGATGATCACATCTTTGTTACTTTTCTTTTCATGTTTTCTTCCAGCCCAAAACGTTGATTCATTAAAAGCGATCGTTAAATCATCGCCAAGTGATACAGCCAGATGTACCGCGCTTACTGCTCTGGTTGATGTAATTCTTGATGAAACTGAGTGGCCGCTATACAACAATGAGATCATTAAGATATGCGAGGCAAAGTTGAAAAGTATAAAAGTTCCTGTTACCAGTCTCGACACTTTCTATATGGTTCGTCTCTCCAATGCCTATAATAACAAAGGCTACGAACTGCATAATAAAGAAGATCTTCCAAAGGCGATTGAGTTTTACCACAAGTCGCTGGAAATTGAGAAAAAGATCAATAATAAAACAAATCTCGCCCTGGTTTATAATAATCTGGGAGGAATATATATTCAGCAAAAGCTCTACAATAATGCGATCGAATTTTTTATGAAAAGTCTTACCATCAGGATTGAAATGGGAGACAAAAAAGGAATAGGGCAGATATACGGGAACCTTGGTAGTACCTATGATGAAATGATGCAAAATGAAAGGGCTAAATATTTCTATTTCAAAGCTCTTGAAATGTATAAAATATCAGATGATCCTGTTCGCGTAGCTTTAACATTGAATAATATTGGTACGTTGTATGAAGGTGAAGGTGACCTGAAAAAAGCGATGGAGTATTTTCGCAAAAGTCTTGAAATACAGGAAAGAATAAAGAATCAGAGAGGCTTGTGCGTTGTTTGGGGAAATATAAGCGATCTTCTTCTCAAAGAAAAAAAATACAATGAAGCAAAAAAGTATGCCTTAAAGGCCCTAACGATAGCAAAGGAAATTGGTTATCCTGCACATATTCAATCGCAGGCAAGCTCGCTGTATAAAATTGAATCTGCTTTAGGAAACTGGAAAGATGCACTTGAATACCATAAGTTGTTTTACTCTATGCGCGATAGCATCAACAATATTGAGAACGCGGGTGCCGCTATAAAAGAGCAGGTGAAATTTGAATACGAAAAACAAACAGCGATTGATAAGGTGGTACATGAAAAGGAACTTGTACTTGCGGGTGAGCGTGAGCAGAAGCAACGTGTTATTAGTATTGGTATTGGGCTTGGATTGGTATTGATTCTTGTTTTCGCGGTGTTTGTATTTAATCGCTTACAGGTAACACGAAAACAAAAGACAATTATTGAAGAACAAAAACATCTGGTAGAAGAAAAAAATCACATCATTGAAGAAAAGCAGAAAGAGATCATTGATTCTATCAATTATGCAAAACGCATTCAGCATACTTTACTGGCACACGATGAATTTCTGAAAGAACATCTTCCGGAACATTTCGTTTTCTTTAAACCAAAAGATATTGTGAGTGGCGACTTTTACTGGAGTACTGTCGTTCAACATTCAACGTTAAATATTCAACGATTCTACCTCGCAGTCTGCGATTCCACCGGTCATGGTGTTCCCGGGGCATTTATGAGCCTTCTTAATATTTCATTTCTTAATGAAGCTATCAATGAAAAAAAGATCTATCAGCCAAATGAGATACTGGATCATGTCCGCCAGCGCCTGATCGATGAGATCTCAAAAGACGGAGGAAAGGACGGAATGGATGCCATATTACTTTGCATAGAAACAACGAAAGATTCAAATGGGAACGAAGCCCGGAAAATAACTTATGCTGCCGCAAATAATCATCCGATAGTTGTTTCTAAAGGAAACAGCATCGAACTTGGAAAAGATAAAATGCCGGTTGGAAAAGGAGAGAAGACGGATTCATTTACGTTAAGAACGATAGAAGCTTCTCCGGGTGACAGTCTGTATCTTTATACCGACGGATTTGCCGACCAGTTTGGAGGCCCTAAAGGAAAGAAATTCAAATACAAACCACTTAATCAGTTATTGGCGGATAATGCAGGTTTATCTTTCGAAGAACAAAATAAAAGACTTGAAGAGAATTTTGAAAACTGGAAAGGAACGCTGGAGCAGGTTGACGACGTTTGTATAATCGGAATTAGAATCTGAACAAACGGAGTAGTCTGTGCTGAACGAAGGTGAGGGAATGTTTGCATTATTGGAATAAAGCTATAGCCTTTCCATAAAAACTGTTTAACTTCGCGCCGCGAATATTTAGTATATTTAAACGATGACGAATTATCAGCCGAACGATACAATTGTAGCCCTGGCAACAGCCCATGGCAGTTCGGCTATTGCTGTAATAAGGTTAAGCGGGCCCAATGCTTTTAGTGTGGTTGAAGACTATTTTTATTCGAAGGAACAAAAAAGGAAATCGCTCACTGATAAAAAGAGTCATACTGTTCATTTTGGAACCATTATTCACCAGGATATAATTATTGACGAAGTACTCGTTACTATTTTTAAAGGACCAAATTCATATACAGGTCAGGATAGTGTTGAAATTTCATGTCACGGTTCTTTATTTATTCAGCAACAGTTATTAAAACTCTTTCTGAGTTCGGGAGCAAGAATGGCGCAACCGGGCGAGTTTACCATGAGAGCTTTTCTCAATGGAAAACTGGATCTTAGCCAGGCTGAAGCAGTGGCCGATCTTATCGCCAGTAATTCAGCTATCTCTCACCAGGTGGCCATGCAGCAGATGCGTGGAGGTTTCAGTAATAAAATAAGATTATTGCGCGAAAATCTGATCGACTTCGCCGCGTTGATCGAACTTGAGCTTGATTTCAGCGAGGAAGATGTGGAGTTTGCGAACAGGAACGATCTTAAAAATCTCATTGCTAAGATCATTGCTGTTATCGGAAAGCTCGTCAATAGTTTCGATGTTGGAAACGTGATCAAGAACGGAATTCCTGTTGGTATTGTTGGCAAGCCAAATGCAGGAAAATCTACTTTATTGAATACTTTGTTGGATGATGATCGCGCCATTGTGAGTGATATTCCGGGTACTACGCGTGATACCATTGAAGATGAAATAACCATTGATGGAGTTTTGTTCCGTTTTATTGATACTGCGGGGTTAAGAACCACGAGTGATGTGATTGAACAAATTGGTGTGAACAAAGCGCTTGAAGTGATCCGTAAATCTGCTATCGTCGTTTATCTTTTCGATTCACATGAGATAAGCAGTGGCGATCTTAAAATGGAAATTGATATGCTTAAAGATCATATTGGTGATTCGCAGCTCGTTCTTGTAGCTAATAAAATAGATGTGGAAAACGATAGCGACTTAAGAAAGGAATTTAATCAGTTTCCTGAAATGATCTATATTTCGGCGAAGCATCATAAGAATATTGATGTATTAAAGCAGAAACTGGTTTCCCTTTTTGATACAAGAACAATTAATGCTACTGACACAATTGTTACAAATGCCCGCCATGCTAACGCGCTTCGTAACGCCGAAAAAGCTTTATATAAAGTAAGTGAAGGTTTGAACGGCAATATTGCCGGCGATCTTCTTGCGCTCGATATCCGCTACGCGCTTGAAGAGCTGGGTGCCATTACCGGACAGGTTACTAACGAAGATCTGCTGGATTCTATTTTTACAAGATTCTGTATCGGGAAATAACTTATGATCATGATTCCCTGGATTTTGATTTCAGGGTTTTGAGTAAAATACCATTACAGTGTTCTACCAAATCTTCAACGGATATGTGTTGAAGTGATTCCCATGAGATATCTGTGGGAACTGAGGAAGCACCGATCTTTTCAATCATAATGTATTTTTTTGAATCATTATTTGTTTCAATTATCAGAAAATCTCTCGACAAAGTTTTACCATGAATTTTTATAGTAAAGGGATTATTAACGCTTTCACTTCTGTAAATAAAAACTGTATTTCCGAGATATACATGTTTTGAAATAAGTTCCGGTTTCTTACTTTTAGCGACCTGTGTACCACATTGATTGCCATTATTAGCCAAAATGGAAACAGGTAAAAATATAAGGACAATCCATATCCTTAGGATAATTATTAATAATCCCCGATAGGGAAGTGCGAAGTACATGATCCTTTAGTTAAATAAGGCCGTCTGTTAATTTAAGATCTTTAAATTGTTTAATTGAAATTTTCCCTTCGGACCCTGATATTTCGATATGCTTATGAATCCTGTTGAGTTTAAGTTTTGCGTTATGAACTTTTTTCAGGATTCCGTTTATTTCAATCCAGAGTACAATTTCACCCGTCGATAGCTCTGAGGAATTTACAATGTAGGTGTCGTTAAATGTGTGCATATTCTGTTTGTGTTTATAGTGTGTTAATTATTTAAAATGAAAACTGTTGCGGTAAATACGGTTACTAATACGGTAATTAAACCGAAAATTCTTTTTCTTCCGAATAATTCTGGTAATATTCTCATGTTTTATTTTTTTGAAAATTTCAGATATGTCTGCTGATCTCCATTTACTTCAAGAGTGTAAATTCCTTTACTGAGTTCTTCAATATTTACTCTTAAGTTATTCGAACCTTCTTTTACATCCATTTTAGATTCAGCGATGGTTCTGCCATCAAATGCTAAGACTTTTGTAATGATAGTTTCATCCTTTTCTGATAAATAACTTAAATTAATTTCTGATTCTGCAGGATTTGGAAATAAGATCATTCTTTCTCCGGAGTGTGTGTAATGAACTGTTTTTAGATTTGAATAAGAGGTTCCTCTTAAATGATCCGTTTGCTTTAAACGGTAATATGAAATTCCCTTCAAAGGATTATTGTCATATACGGAATAGTTTCTGTGATGGTCACTATTGTCGGCTCCCTCAATGGTAATCACCGTTTCAAAGTTTACGGCATCTGATGAACGTTCTACAGTAAAAAATTTATTATTTGTTTCTGTGGCTGTTTCCCATATTAGTTTTACTTTTTTGTTTTCAGGTTTAGCTGCAAAGTCAATAAGCTCAATTGGTAAAACAACGTTACCAAGCGGATTAAAACCAATAGCGCCATTATTTGCGAGTGTGAACTTACTGAATGTTGTAAATGGAACTGATGTAATGCTGCCGGTTGGTGCTCCCGATCCTGTTCCTCCAACATCGTTCCATGTTGTGCCAGCTCCAAACGTTTTCGCAACTCTCAGATTAGTGGGGTCAGCCACTCCATCGTCGGCCCCATAATACAAAGTTACCTGGGCATCATTGAAATTGGCAACAGCTTGTCTGTCTATCTGCCAGTAACGCACGCCTGAAACCAGGCTTAAAGTAGGAGGCATTGTATAGGCTAAGGCCATTGCCGAGGAATGAATAACTTCCGCTGTGTAAGAGGTTATAGTCGCATTAGTGTGATTAACTGATAAAAGGGCCGGACGGTGAAGTCCGTTTTTGCCAACCGGTAATATTAAAGTACTCGTCCCTGCTGAGGCCACCTGGCAAATAATGGGTCCACAAACGTAACTTACAGGGCTTCCTATATTTGTTACTGCTCCTGGAATAAGAGTTGGTATCTTGGTAATATTCGTAAATAATATACCATTGTTAAGAGAAAGGTTTACAGAAACTGTAATCGGTGAATTGAGAGTTACGGCTTGCGCTGCTTTATTGATATCAAGACGGCAGAATACCGGCGGCACCATGGCTGCAGTTGGTTTATTAATTATCTGGGAATTTGAACCGGTAAATAAAGCTGTTCCTCCGCCTGCTCCAAAAGTAATTGCTGTTCCTGCGAGCCCTCCGGAAGAACTTACCGTAACATCACCAAAAAAAGTATTTATTCCTGTGTATGCAACATTTATTATGCAGCTATTGGTAGTTCTGTGGAAAATGGTTGTAGCGCTGTTAAACACATCGGGAGAAACTGTGGCCATCCTCAATTCGGAAGATCCTGTTGAATTCATTATTGTAGTGGTTGCGCTGTTAAACGTGTTTGCACCAAACCAGGAGTTTATTGATCCGCCATTCACTACTTTGGTAAGACCTGTAGAAGTTGGACCATTGAACGTGGTGGATTGAACCAGTATATTGGAAGCGGTATAGTTAACATTGCCGTTAAAAATTACATTTGGACCAATATTTAAAACAAGTGCTGAGGCTGAGAGTGCGCCTGGCCATGAGAGATCCAGTGTTTGCGCCGTATTTCCCAGTTGGGTTAGGTTCCTTATATCAAGGAGTCCTCCCGAAAAACCAACTCCTCCTTCAACGATAGCGACTCCCGCATTTAATGTAGTTGTGCCGCCAAGAATACCAAAACTTATAACAGGGCCGGCACCTGCAAAAATAGATGTTACTGTAATGTTCCCATTAAAGCTATTTCCTGCCGAATTATACGCAAAGTGAATCTGCGCTACACTTGTTTGAGCCTCTGCCGTAACGGTTGAATTAAATACATCGGGATTTGTAACACCGTAACGGAAATGTCCACCTGCTCCGGAACTGTTATTGATAATTGATACAGTATTATTATAAGTATTGCCTCCGCTCGAATTAATGGTATTCCCTCCGCTTCTCACCATGGTAACAGGCTGCGAAAAAGTAGAGTTGGTAATGGTCCAGAATCCGTTGACGTTAAAAGGGATGTTGCAGGTTAATGCGCTGATGATATTGCTGTTACCGTTAAATTGTATGTTTCCTGTTGTACCTGCAAGTGTACAACTTGTCAGGTTGGTGTTACCTACAGTGGTAATTACAAATGCGCCCACATTTAAAACACTTCCGGCATTCATTGTAAGATTGGTAATGGTAACGTTAGCTACAAGTTGCGGACTGAACGGTGTACCGCCATTAATAATAACATTGTTTGCTGCACCGGGTCCTCCCGCAGGAGCTACGGGAGTCCAGTTTGTTCCAACAGCCCAGGAACTGCTTATAGACCCGTTCCAGGTATAATTTTGAGAAAATGAGTTCTGAGATAAAATAACTAACAGGGCAAAGTAAAATAGGAGGGTAAATTTTTTCATGGTTGTTTGTTGTTAATACAAGTTTACAACCATGGAGCTCTTATTGTAAAGCAAAGAGAACAGTAATAAAATCAAAATAGGGAAGGCTACCTAAGCGACAGTAAGTAGTTTTACCTAATGTGTTTATTCATTATCAAAATGATAAGCTTGAAGAACTAATCATATGTCATGAAATAAAAAGGCAGCGTTTAAGCTGCCCTCGATTATTATAAAAAAAGGAATGATTATTACTTAAGAAAATGTACCTCTTTCGAAAGCACTTTTATCAGATCTTCTTTTTTCTTTTCTGAAACATCAAGTAAAACGTTGTTCGAAATTTTTAATTTTCCTCCATCTGCCTTCAGATATTGTTTTACCTCTTTAAGATTTACGAGATACGATTTGTGTATCCTGAAAAAATCATGATCGGTAAGAAGTTCTTCATATTCCTTGAGGTTTTTTGAACTCATTATTTTTTCGGGACCATTCTTCAGGTAAAAGTTGGTATAGGGCCCATCGGCAGAGCAATACAGAATATCAGCGATTTCAACAACTATCAGTGAAGAAACCGTTGATATAGCTATTTTCTGTTTTTGTGGTTTATTCACATTCTCAAAAAAGACAGAAAGGCTTTTCTGAAGGCTCAGGCTGTCTTTCCTGTTTTTGATTTTTGCAACAGCTTCTATCAGTTCATTTTTATCAATAGGCTTAAGAAGGTAGTCTATTGCTGCGAATTTAATGGCTTTAAGTGCATATTGCTCATACGCTGTAGTGAAGATCACATTAAATGATTTGTCCTTGACCTGGTCAAGCACATCAAATCCGGTATCGCTGTTAAGTTTAATATCGAGAAAAACAAGATCAGGATTTACTTCATTGATCAGGTTAACGCCGTCTTTTAGATTCTGCGCGGCTCCTACAAAATTAATATCCTGACTTACTTCTTTAAGCATTGATTTAAGGTATTCAATACTTTGTTGTTCGTCTTCAATAATTACGGTTGTGTACATATATATTTATTTAATTTAATATCGGTAATTCTACAATAACTTCTGTTCCTGTTGGTTCATTTGTTTTAGTGTCATGAAGGTCGTTATAAATAATTCTGCACTCGTTTCTGCTCAATAGCTCCAGTCTTTTTTCCGTGAATTTTATACCAAGCGAGCGGTGTCCGAAAAAATTTTCGTTCTTTAATTGATAACTTTTTTTTCTTCCAATGCCATTGTCTGTCACAGTGCAAACTATTTTATTACTCAGCTGAGTATAATTAACAATAAGTTCGCCTTTGTAACTTACTTTATATTCTCGGCTTATTCTGATCTTATTCTGAATTCCGTGAATAAGTGCGTTTTCAATAAAGGGTTGAAGCATCATTACCGGAATTTCGGTGTTGAATTTATCAATAGAAGGATTAACCCTGATATCGAAATCGAACAGATGGTTGTATCTCAATTGTTCGAGCTCGATATAAAGTTTTAGAATAGTGATTTCATCATGCACCGAAACAGTTTGCTTGTCGGAACCTTCCAAAACATGCCGGATTATTTTCGAAAACTTGGAAAGATACTTTATAGCTTCTTCCTTATTTGAGTTCTGAATAAAAGAAAGGATGGAATTAAGGGAGTTGAAAACAAAATGAGGATTGATTTGCGCAAGTAATGTTGTGATTTTTGCCTCAGATAACTTGCGTTCAAATTCAATTTTCTGTTCCTGCTTTTTCTGTCTCACCGCGTAAAGATAAAAAGCAATGATCAGTCCTACTATCACCACAAGGCCGGCAAAAATAATGTAGATGATCCGTTGGTTAACTTCTTTTAATTGAAGCGCATGTTCAAGTCTCTGTTTTTCACTTATGAATTTGAGACTGTCGGCTTTGGCTTTCTGGTTAAATTCAAAACTGATGGTTTGGATGAGAAGATCATGTGAACGGTCAACACTTAAAATACTATCTCTCAGAATAACATAACGGCTGTTATACTTTAGCGCTTTCTCAAAATTTCTTTCCGCATTAAAAATTTCAGTGAGAAACAAGCATGCATCCATTGTGATTCGCATTTTTTTTGCTTCGGCTGATTCATTATAAACCCTTTCGGCAAGAATGGTTGCCTGTTTCAGATTGTTAAGTGAAATGTGAGCATCGCAGATATAAAGCATAATTCCCCACCTGAGATCATTTCCGGTAATGAGAGGACTTACTATTTTCTCAGCGGTTTTGTATTGATCCAGTGAAGCTTTAAAATGTGTTCTGGCATTTTTGTTGTTTCCGTTACGTTGTTCAATAGATCCGAGAACACCCTGGATAATTCCGAAGCCCAGTACAGATCGGGACATGCCGATGGTGTCTTTCAGAGAAGCAAATATGTCGTAGGCCTTCTGATAATATTCTTTCGATAGTTCAATTTTTTTTTCGCGCAGATTCATCGCTCCCAGCCCCTGGTAGACCTGCGCCCGCATTCGGGGTATATCTTTTGGATTATGATTTAGAGTATTCAGAACTTTGTTAAGCTCATCAAGGGCGAATTTTGTGTTATCTCCCTCCCCATTGATCTTTGCAATTTTCAGAACGATATCTAAAAAGGCTTCCTCGGTTGTTTTTCCGGTATATATTTCTTTGGCGAGATTGAAATACCTGAGCGAACTCGAGTAATCGTAATGACGGAGATAATAGTCTCCGAGTTCCCGGTAAATCACAAACTGGAGATCATTGTTCTTTGACGCTTTTGCAATCTGGTGAGCGATAAGAAGATCTTTAAGTATTTCTGAACCTTTTTCATTACGCATATTCTCAATATGCGAGTGGCAGAGAATATAGTAAAACTGTGAAGACGTGTTTTTAATGTTTAAGCTTTTTAATTTGCTTTGTACGCCTCCTTTTGTATCAGTAAATAATGAGGCCGCGGAAGATTCCGAATTCTTTAAAAAAGCAGTATCGCCTTTTCTTATTTTCTCATACAGCTGAGTATAATTAACCTGGCTATTGACAAATTTAAAGCACAAAAAAAGCAATAAAATAATATGTTGGGAAGGGGTTTTCAGCTACATCTAAGGTATAGATTTTAAAGATAAAACAGCTAAAAGCGCATTGTTTTCGTTAATCGAGAATGGCGTTTTGTTAAGCGAAAAGCCGCTTGTGATAAGCCTATTCTACTAAATCGGCTTAGATGGACTTAAAGAAGTTGAAGAGGCGAATCAGTTCATTATAGGCAATTCTATGACAACCTCGGTTCCAACGGGTTCATTGGTGAGTTCATGATAAATGTCATTATATTTAATACAACAGGCACTGCCGGTAAGAAGCTCAAGTCGTTTTTCAACAAATTCGGGGCCCATGGAGCGGTACCGGAACATACTTTCATGCATAAGCTCCCTGCTTTTTTTTCTTCCAACCCCATTGTCCTTTATAGAGCATACGATTTTACTCCCTTTTTGCTCGTAACTGATGTTTAACAAACCACGATAATCAACTTTTATTTCTTTCGATAAACTGATTTTATTCTGAATGCCGTGAAGAATAGCGTTTTCAATGAACGGTTGAAGCATCATCACAGGTATTTCAGTATTGAACCGGTCTATTTCCTCCCCAACCTCGATGGTGAAATCAAATTGATGATCATTACGCAATTGTTCCAGTTCGACATATAAGCGGAGTAATTGCATTTCATCGTTTACTGTTACAGTTTGCTGGTTAGAACCCTCAAGGATGAGCCGCACAATTTTCGAAAATTTACTCAGGTATTTTATAGCCTCTTCTTTGTTCGAACTTTGAATAAACGAGAGAATGGAATTTAGGGAATTAAAAACAAAGTGAGGATTGATCTGGGCAATAAGGGTAGTGATTTTGGCTTCTGAAAGTCTCTTTTCATATTCGATCTGTTGTTTCTGACGATTTTGTTTGTGCGCGTAAAAATAGAACATCATAACAGCGACAACTCCAAATCCCACAGCAAAAAAAATGATATTGTTCGATCTTTGTTTTACTTCTTTTATCTGCAGCTCATTCTCCAGTTTTTGCCGTACAGACGAGTGGTGAAGGCTGTCCTGTTTACTTTTCTGCTCAAACTCATAGTTTACACTCTGGGTGAACAGCTCCAGTTTTTTATTCAGATTAAACAAACTGTCTTTTAACAGGGAGTAAAATTCCTGGTAGTTGAAAGCGGACTCGTAATCCTTTTTTTCGTAGTAAATCGTTTTAAGGTGAAAAGCCGCCTCTGACAATATTTTGAGATCATTAGCTTCCCGCGCCTGGGTAAATGCTTTTTCTGCTTCGATTAGCGCATTGTCATATTGCTTAAGATGTATGTAGATATGACTAAAATTAAGGGCGCAGACCATTCTTGTTTTTTTATCCGCTTTATTTGAAGATAAAATAGAAAAGGATTGTTTCGCTAACCGTAACGCTTCAGTAAGATTATTTTTTTGTAGTTCAATTCTTGATAAGCCGAATAAGGCTTTCCCGATCTGTATGCTGTCATTGAAAAGTATACTGTGTTTGAGGTGTGTTCTGTAATAACTCTCCGCTTCGGGGATCTTATCCAGGCGGTAATATTCCGAAGCCATGTTCAGGTAATACTTGTAGCTAAGCGCATGGTTTTCTCCTTCCATGTGCTCAAGAATTGTAATAGCTTTCTTAAAAATAGTGTAAGCAATTTCATGATTTCTCATTTCGCTATTAATGACCCCTGTTCTTACCAGTACTTCAACATAATTAGTATCAGAAGGGTTCCCTTTGAATTGTTCAAGCGCCATACCATAGTATCTGAGCGAGCTCACATAATCGTTGTTCTCATAATATCTTGAACCTAAAAGAGAGTATATTTTGAAAAGTTCTTTTAGATCACCCGATCGTTTTATTTTTTCTACTTCGTTAAACAGCTTTTTAAAAACCTGTTTCTTATCAGGGTTAGGATTGTTGGGATAAGATAACAGAGTTGGAGTGCTGACCGACAATTCCGGATCCCCCCCCTTTACCGGACCTTCTGAATCGTAAGAAACTGGCTGGAATCCCGGTGCTGATAAGGATTTAAACTTTTTTGGGGATAAATTAATTACTAAAAGTAAAGGCAGACAGTTTTTAAAATAGGATATCAGCATGTAACTAAGGTAAGTATCACAGATTCAATTGATTCATATTTCATTAATTAAAAAGACTATTTGGTTAATTGTGCTCCCTTTTATATTAATTGAATCAAATAGCTCTTAACGGTATACGATAAATTTGAATTAAAATCAGTACCAAAAAGGTGCTGGGGGAGGAAAAAAATGCAGGCATTGGTTCATTTATTCAGACTGATAAAACACTTTTTGTTTAAACAGTTTCGCCGCTGGAGCCATATTGGAACGAACAATGTTCCGTTTATGGATCAGCAAAATAAACAGGTAGAAGCTTATATTATTCATACAAACCGTATCACCGTTGTTTTTGTCTCCATTGTTTTTTTCCTGGGATCCATCAACTACTTCTTTTCCCACGATTTAAACAAAGTGATGCTTATACTCCTGATTGGTTTTTTCCTGGTTATTGGTCAGGCATTTAAATGGATCGGCAAGGTTGAATTATCCGGACATTTCATTCATTTTCTAACATCCTTTCAGCTTGTTTTTTTGGAGTATTATACTTTCAACAACGAAAACGCACAAGGTGGATATTATCTTTACTTTTTCATCTCCATCCTGATTGCCACCTTTGTTAACTCCAATCTCATCAAACGCGATAACATCCATTCTGTATTTCACATTGTGTATCCATTGGCCGGATTATTCATCTGCCTCGTTATTTTTCCGACCATTTATTCCGAATCACTTAAAACTGTAATGGATATGAGGAGTTCCTTCTTTCTCAACCTCCTCACGTTTGTTGCGCTTCTTGTGTTTCTGATCATTAGTCAGATCAAAGCTTCCAAAGAACTCAAAAAACAACTCTTAAGAAGCAATCAACTCCTGGTAAACGCGATCGATGACAGGCGCAAAGCATCCATTCGCTCGGCTTTGTCCAGCCAGGAAACAGAGCGTAAACGTATTTCGAGAGAAATTCATGATGGAGTCGGACAATTACTTACGGTCATTAAGATTCAAATGGAATCGGTGGAAATTCCTGATGGGAAAAATTCCGGAAAAATGAAGGAGCTGGCCGGATTGATTGCCAACGCCATCGAAGAACTAAGAAATATCTCTTACAATCTTCAGCCAATCGATCTTGCTTCTGAAAATATCTGCGATCTGCTTTTTGAATTGTGCTCTCAATCTACTATTCCAGGAAAAATGCAGGTAAGTCTGAATGTAGATAATTCCAGCAATTACAAACTTCTTTCACCAGATCGTAAGCTTCATATTTTCCGGATCGCGCAGGAAGCCCTTAATAACAGCCTTAAATATTCACAGGCCTCACATATAACCGTAAGATTACAAACTGATCTTCGCCTTGTGAGTCTTCAGATAAAAGATAATGGAACCGGCTTCAATAAGGAAAAGATCAATCCCGGCAATGGCCTCAAAAATATTAACCTGCGCGCCGAACTACTGCAAACCCACGCCATAATTAATTCTACACTTAATGAAGGAACCAGCATATCCGTTGTTTTTGGAATGTTCAATAACTATAGTTCCCTTCCGACCAACAAGAAAAATAAGAACGATTTAAAGAAAAAAGTTAAACAAGTATATGAATAAGATAAAAATTGTAATAGCGGATGATTACACGCTTTTAAGAGAAGCCTGGCAGGTACTTATTCAAAGCAGGCCCGATATGGAGGTTGTGGCCTGTGTTGGCAACGGACAAGAAGTCATTGACCAGATAAAAATCAGAAAAGTGGATCTTGTGTTAATGGATATCAACATGCCCATACTTGATGGAATTGTAGCAACTGGAATTATTAATAACACAACGCCATGGGTAAAAGTACTGGCCTTAACTATGCATTCAGAGGCAGGTTATATTAAGAAAATGTTTCAGGCAGGTGTAAAAGGCTTTCTTCCTAAGATCGCGTCGAAGGAGGAATTGTTCGATGCCATTATTTCGGTGCATAAAGGTGATGTTTACGTTCACCGATCATGTTCCAATAAACTCGTAGAAGAAAAAAACTCGGTGTCCGAACGGTCGGCAACGCTTACCCAACGTGAGCTTGATGTTATCAAACTCATAATAGGCGGAAATACTTCCCGTGAAATAGCTGAAAAATTATTTATCAGCCCTAAAACGGTGGATGTACATAAGAATAATATTTTTACAAAACTCAACATCCACAATGTGGCCTCTCTCACGCGTATTGTTGTAGAAAAGGGCCTTGTTTTTTAAACACACTGGGCTTTTTTTGTTAATTTAGTAGCTCTTGCGGCTATCAAATAATTATACAAAAAAGGTTTTTAATGTGCAGATAATTGTTTTCTGTGTATTTTTCCTTTTTTCTTTAACCATAAAATCACAAGCGAAAATTCCGGTTGGTAAAAAACGCATTATTGATTCGCTGGAACTTGTACTTAAAAACTCAAAAGAAGACACCAACAAGGTTATTACGTACTATCACCTCTGTGTGAATTATACGGCATTTGATCCGGATAAGGCTCTTCGTATAGGTGATCAGGCCCTTAAACTCTCCGAAAAGATAAAAGATAAAAAAGGAGAGAGCAATGTCTTATTCGCTTTTGGAAATGTATATAATGTTCTGGGTATGCCAGACTCGGTCATCTATTTCCATTTAAAGGCGCTGGAACTCCGTAAAGAAATAAAATGGAAAAAAGGAATCGCTGCTTCCAACGGAAACATCGGACAGGGTTATATCATTCGCGGCGATTTTCAGAACGCAATGAAATACTGTCTCGAGTCGGCCCGCATTGCCGAAGAGATAAGAGATACGCTCATGACAGCTTCTGCGTATAATAACCTTGGGCTTGTATATAAAGGAATTCAGGATTATGATAAAGCGCTCATCTACTTTAATAAGGCGCTTGATATGAAGAAACGTAAAGCGAATATGAAAAATCCACTTGACGTAAAAAGCCTGGCCAATACAATTCTTAACATTGGGATTATTTACGATTTCGACGAGAAGGACCTTATCGCTAAACGATATTACGAAGACGCGTTACGTAAGTTTACCGAAATAGAAAATCCCCAGGGGCAGGGTTTGTGTTACAATAATCTTGGTGGCGTGTATTACGACCTTGGAGATTATCAATCCGCCATTCGCGCTAACCAAAAATCACTGGCTATTAAAGAATCACTTGGCGATGAGTTAGGAATTGCCTCTTCATATATTAATCTCGGAGCCGATTATTTTGCACTCAAAGATATAAAACTCGCCAAGGAGAATCATTTTAAAGCCCTTGACATTATTTTGAAAAATGGTTTAAGGGAAGAACGCGTTACGCTTTACGACGCCATTGCGAAAGATTTTGAAGGAGAAGGCGATCTTAAAAACGCGCTTTTGTACAGAAAAAAATATGAAGCTATAAAAGATTCGGTACTCAATGTGGAACGTTCGGAGCAAATGACCGAAATGCAAACAAAGTACGACACCGAGTTAAAGGATAGAAGAATACTTGAACAGAATTCACAGATTAAGGAAGAGGCCCTTAAAACAAAACAAAAGGAAACACAACGTAACGCGTTCATAGGAGGATTTATTCTGGTAATAGGAATGGCCTTTTTTATTTTCAGGGGATACAAACAAAAGAAACAATCCCTGGTTGAACTTTCTGAGAAAAATAAAATCATTGAAGAGAAGAATAAAGATATTACCGATTCCATTAATTACGCACAGAGAATACAGGGAGTGATTTTACCCTCACCTGAAATAAGCCCTGATTTTTTGTCGGAAACTTTTGTCATTTATAAACCGAAGGATGTTATCAGCGGCGATTTTTACTGGTATAACAAAAAGAATGATCGTAAAATAATTACAGCGGCGGATTGTACAGGGCATGGTGTCCCGGGTGCTTTAATGAGTATGATCGGAACCGCCTTCCTTAATGAAGTTGTAAATGAAAAAGGAATTGTTCGGCCTTCGGAAATTTTAAGCGAGTTGAGAAACAAAGTAAAAACATCTTTAAAACAAACCGGTGAAGTAGGGGAGTCGAAGGATGGAATGGATATGGCGCTTCTTTCTTTTTACGAAGGGAATACAAAAGTTGAATTTGCCGGAGCAAATAACCCGCTCTGGTTGTTTACCAAACGTTCGGGAAGCTGGGAAGTAATTCAATATACTGCAGATAAACGACCGATAGGTTATTTCATGGGAAAATCTCTTCCTTTTACCAATCATGAGATCGATCTTCATAAAGGAGACGTCTTATATATTTTCAGCGACGGTTTCGCCGACCAGTTTGGCGGACCAAAAGGAAAGAAGTTCAAATATTCGCAGATGAAAGAAATTCTTTTGTTGATGATTGAACATCAATTGAAAGATCAGAAAATACAATTGGAATCAACTTTCGAAAGCTGGAAAGGAAAACTGGAACAGGTTGACGACGTATGCGTAATTGGAATAAGAATATAATAGCATACGGAGTAGCCTGCCCTGAGGACTGTCGAAGGGATGTTTGTATAATTGGAATTCGCGTTTAGATCTCAAAATTGTTTAAAGAAGTTTAAAATTGTTCAAAAGACTATTTGAACTGTCTTAAACTATTAAACAACTTTAAAGCTCAGAGAATCTTGCGTTGTTATCACAAATATATTTTTCTAATGTTATTCCTGGGTGGAAAATTGTTCTCTCAGAACGACAGCATCTATTTTGCAAAACTGGCTGAGCGTTTTCGTAATCATTTAAAAACAAACCTGGATTCGGCGAAATATTTAGCGGATAAAATTTATAAGGAATCCAGTGAAAAAAAATATACAAAGGGAAGGGGATTAGGAAAGAATTACATCGCTCTTTGTTATTTATACGAGGGAAAGTATGATACGGCTATTACTTATTTTAATGAAGCCATTAAGTTTTTTGAAGCGTCAGAATCCAATAAAGGATTGTGTGACGCGTATTCTAACATTGGAATCTGTTACGATTACCAGGGAAAGTTTCCGGAAGCGATCCGCAATTATATAAAAACTCTGAATGTGGCAGAAGCGCTAGGTGATAGCGTTGCTATTGCCCGTGCCTGCAATAATCTGGGTGCTGTTTATTTTCAACGACAGGAAAACGAAAAGGCCCTGTCCTATTTTAAACGCTCATTAAAGATCAGGGAACAAAGCAAGGATAATTACGGAATCGCGTCGTGCTGTCTTAATATTGCCTCATGTCTCGATCGTAAAAGCACGCAGACAGAATTTCTCAGTTACATGAACAGGTGCATTGAGAATGCCAGGATTGCAGGTGATTCTGTTCTGATAGCGGATGCATACATAAGCCTAGCGCAAAACTATTCGGAGAATAAAGATCATGAGAAGGCCATTTCCTATTATAACAGAATACTTCCGATCTATTTATCGTTTAACGATCCAAGATCATTGTCGCAACTCAATTATTATCTCGGCTTAAGTCACCTGCATCTTAAAGACTGGAAGATCTCTCATCAGTATTTTTTGAAATCATACAATCTTGCACGTGAAATAAACAGCCTTGAATTTATTAAAGCCTCTTCGGCTGATCTTATTGTAACATCAGCCTATCTTGGTAAACCCGATAGCGCGTCTTTTTACCTTGGAAAATACCAGGTTGCGCGGGATTCTCTTCATTCAGAAAGTAACGCGAAACAAATCGCGGATATGCAAACAAAGTACGAGACCGATAAGAAGGATCGCGAGCTGAAAGTAAAAGATCTGGAAATTGAAAAGAGTTCTCTCGAGTCGCGCGAAAAATCGTTTGTGATCTATGTCAGCTTCTTTGGACTTGTATTAATGACGGCGCTGTTATTTTTCATTTTTAAAGGATATAAACAAAAGAAACAATCTCTCGTAGAAATTTCTCATCAGAAAAAGATCATTGAAGAGAAAAACAAAGATATTACTGACTCTATTAATTACGCGAAACGTATCCAGGAAGTAATTCTTCCTCCAATGGAAAATGAAACCCCGCTGTTTCCTGATTCATTTATTCTCTTTAAGCCCAAAGATGTTATTAGCGGCGACTTTTATTGGTACGCCAGGAAGAATGGACAGAAAATTGTTGCTGCAGTGGATTGTACAGGGCATGGCGTGCCTGGCGCTTTAATGAGTATGTTGGGAAGCGCGTTCCTGAACGAAATCGTGAACGGACAAGGCGTTTTAAAACCTTCCGAAATACTTGGCGAATTACGTAACAGGGTAAAGTCATCACTGAAACAAACCGGAGAAGTTGGCGCATCAAGAGATGGGATGGATATGGCGCTGGTTTGTTTCAACGAGGATAATTCTCAGGTGGAATATGCAGGAGCAAATAATCCGTTATGGATCTGCACTAAAAAGAACGGCGAGGTTGGTATGAACCATTATGTCGCTGATAAACGTCCCATTGGTTACTTTATGGGAAAATCGCTTCCGTTTACTAATCATGTCATTGATTTGAATAAAGGCGATATGTTATATGTTTTTTCTGATGGTTACGCCGACCAGTTTGGAGGACCAAAAGGAAAGAAATTTAAGTATAAACAACTTGAAACTTTATTAATGGACATCTTCGAAAAAGATCCTGCAGAGCAAAAAGAAATTCTGGATAAAAAATTTGAAGAATGGCGCGGAAACCTGGAGCAGGTAGACGATGTTTGCATTATAGGAATAAGAATTTGATTGCAAACAGAGTAGCTTGCCCCGCTACGCCGTTGGCAAGCCTTGTGCCTCCGCTAAAGCTTCAGCGACACGCGGTTGGCGACCGATGGAGCGCAGACGAATGGATGTGCTTATTGTTGCTGTAAGAGTTTAGAAAAACAAAAGCCCCGTGACATTACCACGGGGCTTTTTTGTTCTAGCTAATCTGAATCTCTCTCACCGAGCTGGTTTGCTCTTTTTCTTTCTTAGGAATGGTAATGTTTAAAATACCATCCGTGTAATTAGCCGATATGTTTTCACCTTCTACACTTTTCTCAGGTAAGGTGAACGACCTGGTGAACGATTGGAAACCAAATTCTTTACGAACATATTTTCCGTCTTCACTTTTTTCTTCCTGCTTGTTTTCTTTTTTTGCAGATATCACAAGAAGATTGTTTTTTAATTCAATTTTAAAATCTTTTTTGTCCATGCCCGGAACAGCCACTTCAATGCTGTAAGCTTTATCGGTTTCTTTTACGTTTACCGCTGGAAGGTGGTTGTTTGTGGGCTTAGCAAAGTTGATCATGTCTCTTGTGAAGAAATCATCAAATAAGCTTGGAAACTCAGGGAAGAAATGTCTTCCGTGTCCGTTTGATTTAACTAAGGTTGTCATGGCTTTATGTTTTTAAGGTTATTATTTATTGTTTGTTTCTTGCAATGAAGTGAATTTATTCTACTTCATTGTTTGTCTGGAGAATTGCAATTCCTCTCATAGGATTTCAAACGCTATGCCACGAGGCTTCAATAGAATTTCTGACATTTTTAATGTTAACGGAAGTTAAAACCCTGAAAAAATTGCAGGAATGTTAAAGAAAGAATGACGCTTTTTCAGTTGAAGAAATACTTTTAAATTTAAACATGCAAAGAACAAAATGGACCGACAGAAAATTCGGCCTTGATATTCCCGAAGGCTGGTTGCCTGATATCATTGAACGTTTATACGGCACCGAGATCAGGATAAAAGCCATGACTGCTTCATTAAACGACCAGCAACTTTCTAAAAAAAACGGCGATGCCTGGAGCATTAAAGAACATATTGGACATCTTAACGACCTTGAAGAATTACATGAGGGAAGAATAGATGATTTTTTAGCAAGAAAAGAAATGCTTCGTGCGGCCGATATGCAGAATGTAAAAACAAACCAGGCCAATCATAATAAAAAAAGCCTTGATCAGTTGATAAAAGAATTTAAATCAAACCGCGATCGTTTTATTTCAAGGTTACAAAAACTGGATGACGAGACGCAACAATTTAAATCTATGCATCCTCGTTTAAAAGTGTTTATGCGTCCTGTTGATATGGCTTTTTTTACTGCCGAACATGATGATCATCATCTGGCAAGTATTAGAGAGCTACTTTGATGTTATTCAACCCCTTCAGGGGTTGTGAAAGTTTTGTTTTACCTGTATTAATAATATTGAACTCTTCGGGGGTTCTGTACATTAAACTCAAGAAATTCAAGGAAGTCCGAAGGACTTCAATATTATTAACAAAAATGGAATTTTTGTGTCACAACCCTGAAGGGGTTGAATAAAGCTTAAAAATGAACTGAGTAATATCCTTCATTTAAGGGTATCCTGAACTCTTTTGAAGTTTCAAAACGTCATTCAGTATTATTTTTGATATATGAATTGGAGAGATTAGAGATACACATTGGGAACATGGAACCAAGCATTGGCATTTTAGAAAGGCCAGTACCGGCTAAATGCTTATGCGATTAAAAACCTAAATCACTTACTTTAAGTGTAAGCAAGGCTATGTCATCGGGGAAAGCGTTTTCTCCTTTGTATTCTTCGGCGTAATATAAAATTGCCTGGTTAAGAAAATCAGGTTTCGCCTTGTTATTTTTCGCCATAATGTCCTGTAAAGCTTCAACGCTGATGGACTCATCTTTGTCGTTGATAGTATCTGTTAATCCATCGGTATAACAAAGAAGCGTAAATTCTGCTGTGTAATTGAAAGTTTCTACATTCATATTAGGAAGCGTATCCGCGATCCCAAGTAAAGTACATCCTTTGATGAGTTCAAAAAAGCGTCCTTCATAATAAAGGATAGGCGCATTATGCCCGGCATTGATGTAAGTTAGCTGCTGACTTTTTGTATTTAGTTTTCCGAGAAAAATAGAAAGAAATTTTTCGTGCTTCGCGTTATTGATAACACGTTTGTTGATCTCGATGATAAGATCTTTTAAGTTATGCGTATAATTAATCAGGCTATGAAGTGTTGCCTGGATGTTACTCATTAAAAGTGCCGCGGCTACTCCTTTACCACTCACATCAGCAATACAAAAAATAAATTCGTGATTGTTGAGTTTAATGAAATCGTAGTAATCTCCGCCAACCTGCTGATGTGGTAAATACTTTGCTGCTACCTGGAAATAATCAGTATCAGGAAATTCCTGCGGAAATAATAATTTCTGCATATTCTGTGCAAGTTCAAGCTCTTTCTTTATCTGTGCACGCTGAATATTATCTTTTGCCAGCTTTTTATTTTCAATAGCTACCACAATAATGTTGGTGAGCGTTTGCACAAAAGGCAAATGTTTGATGGCTGCGCTAAGTTCCAGTTTTTCCTGGTTCACATCACCAAGAAGCACGTAAGCCAGTGGTGTTTGTTTATGATAAACAGGGACTACAATTTCGAAACTCTTACTTAATTGACCTTTGCTGAAAGTAATGGTTTCAATTTCGGTGATGTTTAAAAGTTCGGGTTCAAAATTAATGTGATTGAATTCCTCTGTGATACCGTATTTTAAAATACAGGTCCATTCGGTATCGAAGCTAAACAAAACGAGTTTACCAACCCCGAGCCGGTTTTCAAGAATATCCTGGTAAAGATCGAGTAGGGTAGAGGTAGCTGCGTTGGTATTAATGGCTTTGGTAACTTCAAGCAGGGCATTCAGTTTCAGATCCTGAATGTGTTTCTGTTGCCATATTTTTGAATTTTCCGCCAAAATTAAATCAGGTATACAGCCTCGTTTCCTTTTTTAGAAAGATCGGCTTCAATTCTTTCCTGCAATGTAGTGCTTAAAGTTAAACCAACAAAATCGGCCTTTACGGGAAAACGCGTGTGACTGCGATCTACCAAAATCACAGTACTTAATTTTTTTACAGGTTTGTCGAGAAATAATTTTACAGCATACATCAACGTTTTTCCGCTGTTTAAAACATCATCAACCAGGATAACTGTTTTGTTTGCAAAATCCTTATCGGTAAAATCAGTTTTAGGATCTCCTTTCCAGGGTTCTGCTTTATCAATTTTAATTTTACCGAGTTGAATTTTAATTTTTGAGATCTCTTTCAGTTTGTCAGCGAGACCGGCAGCTACTTTGTAACCATTTCCTTCAATACCAACAACCAGAAGTGTTTTTTCGTTGAAATTATTTTCATACACTTCATATGCCAGCCTGTCCATCTTCTGACGAATTTGAACGTTATTTAATATTTTTACTTTGTTGCTCATTGTTACAACTATTTGTAATTTTTAATGAGTTGCGATAAAGTTTGTTTTACTTTTTCATTAGGCTCAACTAAAGGGAGACGAACATAAGGCTTACATTTGTTTAGTTCGCTCAGGGCCCATTTAATTCCCCCAGGATTGCCATCGGCAAATAACTGGTCGGTAATATCAATGATGTTATAATGTAATTTTTGTGCTTTTTCGAAGTCTCCTTTCAGGCAGAGGCGAACCATGTCACTGAAATCTTTTGGTACAGCCTGGGCCACAACCGATATAACTCCAACACCGCCCGCTGCAATGATTGGAAGCGTAAGATTATCATCACCGCTGATCACCATAAAATCTTTTGGTTTGTTTTTAATGATCTTCATGATTTGTTCCATATTGCCACTGGCTTCTTTTGTGGCTACAATATTTTTACATGCTTTCGCAATTCTCACCTGCGTTTCCCAGGTAACATTACTTCCTGTTCTTCCCGGAACGTTATAGAGGATAATATCTTTCTTGGTACTTTCTGAAACAGCTTTGAAATGCTGGTAATAGCCTTCCTGGCTGGGTTTGTTATAGTAAGGTGCCACAGAAAGAATAGCTTCAAAGTTTTTGAGATTGCTCTTCTTAATAGTATTTACAACTTCGGCAGTATTATTTCCACCGATTCCTAAAACCAAAGGAAGTTTGTTTGCATTGGCTTTTACAATGGTGCTAATCACAACTTCTTTTTCTTCTTTGGAAAGAGTTACGCTTTCGCCTGTGGTTCCAAGCGCCACAATGTATTCGATCTTACCGTTGTGAAGATGTTTTACAACTGTTGCTAAAGCATCGGTATCTACATTTCCTTTTTTATCAAACGGTGTAACAATTGCCACACCGGTACCTCTAAGATTTTTGTTACTCATAAAATTCTTTATATAAAAATATTAAAATAATCCTGAAGTGTCCCTGTAATCATCAGGACTACCTCAGGATTTCAGGTTGAAGTATTCTGTAGCCATTAATGCGATTTCGTTTCCATAAGCCAGGCTTGCAGTGGCGGCAGGACTAGGGCTGTTGATCACGTGCATAGCGTTGCCATGTTTTTCGATTTTAAAATCATCGAGCATTTCTCCTTCAGGACCAAGTGCCATTGCACGAATGCCGCAACGCGCTGCCACGATATCGTCCATTTCCAGAGATGGAATAAGTTTACGTAAACGATTCAGGAAATAAGTTTTACTGAAAGCGCCACGGTATTCATCCATGCCAAACTTCCAGTGTTTAGCGAAAAATTTCCACGTTCCGGCATAACCAAAAGCTTCTGCTGTATCCTTTAAACTGAAAGCAGTTTTTTTGTAACCTTCTCGATCGAAAACGAACACGGCGTTTGGTCCGCACTCTGTTCCCCCTTTGATCATACGTGTAAAGTGAACACCAAGAAAAGGAAATTTCGGATTAGGAACAGGGTAAATAAGATTCTTCACCTTGCTTAATCCTTTTTCGGTAAGATCGTAATAATCTCCACGGAAACCTACAATGGCGGAATCTGTTTTAGCTCCTTCTTTTTTTGTAATACGATCGGCCTGCAAACCCGAAGTGGTTATCACATATCTTGCTTTGTAACTGAACGATTGTGTGATAACGGTTGTGAAATCACCTTCTTTTTCAAAGCCTATAACTTTTTGATCGGTTTTTACTTTGCTTCCGTTATTTTTCGCGTGAATAAGTTCAACGTATTTTCGGGCTACATCGCCGTAGTCAATAATACCGGTACAGCCTACCCATAAACCCGAAATACCTTCGCAATATGGTTCAATTTCTTTGATGCGTTTCGAATCAATGATCTCAATATCCTCAACACCGTTGGCAATACCATTATTGTAAACCTTGTTCATGTGAGCGAGTTCGCTTTCATGAGTAGCCACTATGATTTTTCCGCAAATATCATGTGGAATGTGATAGTCTTTTGCAAACTTTACAAGTTCACGGCGCCCCTCCACGCAGTTACGCGCTTTGTACGATCCGGGCTTATAGTAAATCCCGCTGTGAATAACACCACTGTTATGTGATGTCTGATGAGCGGCAACTTCTTTTTCTTTTTCAAGCACCAGTACTTTTTTATCCGGGTGCATATTTGTTAACTTGTAGGCAGTGGCTAATCCAACGATTCCACCACCAACGATTATAATGTCAAATTCAGGATTCATAAAACTCCAGCAAATGTACCAAATAAAGAGCTAAAAAGTCGTTTTTTTGTTAGTTGCAATAATTATAATTTTGAGGCTCTAAACCTACGTTATGAAGATAATTTGCATTGGAAGAAATTACGCAGAACATGCTAAAGAAATGAAAGCGGATTTACCTACTGAACCGGTTTTCTTTATGAAACCCGATACAGCTCTTTTGAAAGAGAATGATTTTTATCACCCTGATTTTACTAAAGATCTTCATCACGAAATAGAACTGGTACTTAAGATCTGTAAAGCGGGAAAACATATTGAAGAGGAATTTGCAGGAAAGTATTACGACGAAATTGGTCTGGGGATTGATTTTACGGCACGCGACGTTCAGGCCAAATGCAAAGAGAAAGGCTTGCCCTGGGAAAAAGCAAAGGCCTTTGATAGCAGCGCCCCGATCGGAAAATTTGTAAAAAAAGATACGCTTCAATTGAACAATATTAAGTTTGAATTGAAAGTGAACGGTGAGAGCCGCCAGCTTGGCAACTCGTCAGATCTTATTTTTTCATTCGATAAAGTAATAAGTTATGTTTCTAAATTTGTGAGCCTTAAAGTAGGCGATCTTATTTATACCGGAACCCCTGAAGGAGTGGGTCAGGTAAAAATCGGCGATAAGCTGGAAGGTTTTCTGGAAGGAGAAAGTTTTTTGAAACTTAACGTAAAATAATTGCCCGGAACCAATAAAATCAGTTAGCTCTTGAAAAAAATAGCCATCCTTTTTGTAAAGTTCTATCAGTATTGTATCCGGCCGCTTCTTCCTAGTGCGTGTCGTTATACGCCTTCCTGCAGTCAATATGCAATTGACGCCATCCAGAAATACGGGGCGTTTAAAGGAGGATGGCTTGGTTTCAGAAGGATCCTTCGTTGCCATCCCTGGGGCGGACATGGTTATGATCCGGTTCCTTAAAACATAAGAGATTCCCCTTAATTCCCCTCAGTAAAAGTTAAACTTGTCTATTTTGGCATAGTGTTTGATTAAAATTTGTTAAATTCATTCTAAACTAAACAGCCTATGAAAACAATAACCGTTAACAACTACCTGGGCAGAATTCTTTTTGCTATAATTTTTCTGGTAGGCTTCAATTTTTCAGGCAATGCGTGTTCACCGTTAACAGTTCCTAACTTAATCAGTCAGGCTATTTCGGGTGGAAACTTAAATCTTCAATGGCAGAGTACCAATACTTATAACTGTACCTATTCGGTGCAGGTAGAATTACAATGCATGGGTTCGGCTTTTACAGGAACAAATCCTTCAACGTTATTTATGAGCCCGGCCCTTGTAAAACCAAGCGCGGCTCCGGCCAATTACCCGCTTCAGTCTATTACTATTGGTAATCTTTGTCCTGGTACGGTGTACCAATTCCGCGCACGCGAAGTGTATGCGGGTTCTCAGTTCAGTGGATGGACTTCAACCTTTACTTTCACAACTCCCGGAACATTTACACCTCCAACCATTAATATTGCAGCCAGCTCATCTACCGTTTGTCCACCACAGGTTTCGAGCATGCAGGTAACTGTAAGCAATACATGCGGTATAACGCCTCCAACTTATGCGTGGGCGCCTGCAACAGGGTTAAGCTGTACCAATTGTCCTAATCCGGTGGCGTCACCTTCTGTTACTACAGATTATACCTGTACAGTTTCTGGTGGCTTACTTGGCTGCTGGACCGTTAACACAATAAAAAATATTAATGTTAGCAGTGGTTCTGCAATTCTCAATACCAATGCTACACAATCGAGTTGTTCTAACAGTGTTGCCACAGCAACATTAAGTCCGGCTGGTTCGGCTTCGGTTCAAACTTCAATAACATGGAACCCGATACCAACATCGGTTTCAGCCAATTCTCTTGTAGCAACCGGTTTACCTGTGGGAATCACAACAATTACAGTTTTTGATCAAACAGGTTGTATGGCCACCACAACTCTCAACATTCTTCCGGCACCGCCTCCGGTTACATTTGCCATTAATCAGCCGGCAACTCTTACTTGTTCTCAACAAAGTATTACAATGAATGCTTCATCGGGTTATACTTATGGAACACTCACGTATACCTGGACAAGTACTAGTTTTACCGCCACAGGAGCCAGTGTAAATATTGGGCAGGCCAACAGCTATAATGTCTGCGGGATGGATGCTGCGACTCAATGTTCCATGTGCCTGACTTTTACTGTAACGCAGGACATTGCAATTCCCAATCTTACAGTGAACCCGGTTACACAGATCATTACCTGTAACCAGGCCAGTCCGGCTACGTTTACGAATACCGCTATTAGTCCTACTGTAAATCTGGTGCATAACTGGTATAGCCCGCTTTCACCTTACCCGGTTGGTCCTCCTGTACAATCTGATAATAATCTGCAGTCTATTTTCAACGCGGTTCCATTCGGACCAGGAACTTATACAGTTGAACTTTGTAACCTTGTTAACGGATGCTGCAATACAAAAACAGTAAGTGTAACTTCTATATCAGGCTTCCCTACATTTAATACATCAAGTACTACAAATTACTCGGTAGGTTGTACGCCTTTACATCAAAGCACCTTGTGTATGGTTAATGCCCAGTCGTCTAACAGCGCCGCTGTGCAATTCTTGTTTCTGCCTCCCGGAACACCTTCGGCAGTGCCAGTTTCAACAACAGCTTTCGGAGCGCAGTCGTGTACTGTTCTTACAACACCCGGCCAGTGGACCTGTGTGGTGAATGATCCGTCTAACGGGTGCCAGACCCAACTCATTATTCCTATTTTACAAAATACAATCGCACCGCATGTTTTGGCAAGTTTTGCTCCGGTAAGTCAAACCCTAACTTGTTTTAATCCCACCATTCTTGCAACAGGAACATCGTCCACTCCCGGAACGGTAATCTCGTGGCAGGTACCTTCAACGCCGCCCATTATTCCATCATCAACAATTGAACTTGGGCCATCAACCGGGCCTGTAACGCATACAAATAATTTAACCTATGCGAATTATACGGTCATTGCATCAAATACGGTGAATGCGTGTCAGACAAAGTCTGTTGTTATAGTGAGTCAGAACTTCAGAATACCAACACCGAGTCTTGCAATCAGCAATCCTTCTGTTATTAACTGCAATGGAATCTGTCCTATCATAAGTTACACTAACAACGCGGCGCAATCGGGTGTGCCAGGAGCCATTGGCCAGGTAACTGCCTGGTGCGGCCCGGCTCCATCGCCATGCGGCCCATCAAGTGTTACTCAATATACCGCTTGTATAGCGGGTGTTTATACACTTACAGTAAGAGATTCATACAATGGTTGCATGGGATCTAAAACGTATACCATTCTTGACAGAACACAACCTCCTGTAATGACTCATTCGCCAACGGTGCTTCTGGATTGCGCCGCTCCAAGCACTACCTTATACCCTACAGTAAGCGGAGGAAATGGCGGACACACGATTGTTTATACATATTTCCCCCATGATGCTAATTTCTCGCCACTAGGGGCAGTTAATTATCCAATTGGAGTAGCTGCTACCCAATCGGTATTTGTTGACGCCATTGGAACTTACAGTTATTTAATTACAAACACAGTAACCGGTTGTCAGACCATCGGAACTTTTGAAGTTGTTGGCGGAGGATTAAATGCCGATTTTATAATGGATCCTTCATCTGGTTTTGCACCATTAAATGTAAACTTTACAAATAACTCCTCTACAACTGCTTCTTCATCAAGTATTACTTCGCTCTGGAGCTTTGGTAATGGAATAGCGCAAACTACAACTACCAGCATTCAACTATCAACAACTTATAATACGCCGGGAACATACACAGTTATGCTACTTGCTAAAAAAGGATCATGTATTGATACAGCTTATAAGGTCATTAAAGTAGAGATACCTTCTAAACTCGATATTCCAAACGTGTTTACTCCAAACGATGACGGAAGCAACGACTTGTTCTTCCTGAAAACCCAAAGTATTGGTGAAGTTACAGCGCTTATTTATGATCGCTGGGGTAACAGGGTTTATGAAGTAACCAGCAACACCGGTAACATTGCCTGGGACGGTAAAAACCTCCAGGGTAAGGACTGTGCTGCAGGAACATACTTCTATATTATTACCGCGACCGGAAAAGATTCCAAGGAATACAGTCAGAAAGGTAATGTGAGCCTTTACCGTTAAACCAGGACATAAACAATTTTTAACCCTCAACCGTTCGCTGTTGAGGGTTTCTTTTCTACTTCTTCATACTAATTTTTGTAAATTTGGAGGGTTACCATGTTGTAACCTTTTTCCAATACCAATATTATAGACGTATCGTTGATAAAATCAAATACCTGTTATTGATCCTGTTTTGTTCTGTAGCTGCATTTTCACAAAATGTAACGGTTAAAGGAAAAGCACATGAGTCTTATGCAGGAAAAACCATTCAATTATTTACCTACAGTGATTTTGTAACAAATGTTCCTCAAAAGGAAGGTCAGGATACGATTCAGAAAGACGGTTTTTTTGAAATTACAATTCATACAGATTATACACAGCCCGTTATTCTTAGAATTGAAAACGTTGTTGCAAAAATGTACGTGCAACCCGACTTTGTTTATGGTATTACTATTCCTGAGCTCGAAAAAAGTTTCGACAGGAAAAACGACGCTGATTTAACCATTAATATTGGAATTGTAGGAAGAGATTCTACCGAACTAAATATGCTCACCTTCGATTACCAGGAACAATACAATAGAATTTTTATGCCGAAAGACAACCGCTTCCTTAACAGAAACGTGTTATTTAAAAAAGCGGACACATTGAAAAGATTGTGTGATGACAGGTACAAAACTATTAATAATACATATTTCAAAAATTATTATGAGTACTCCATTGCTTCCATTAATGCAAGTTTATCCCGGGGAGAGAATTATCTTATTAATGGTTACATCATCAATAAACCTATTCAGTATAATCACTACGAATACATGCAGTTCTTTAACACCTGTTTCTCCGGGTATTTAAATGCCGTTGCTTCGCAAAAGAAAGGACAAACCTTGTACAACATTATTAATGTAAAAGCGAGTTACGAATTGCTCGACGTTTTTCTGAAAGATGATAAATTCCTGAAGAACGATTCGCTAAGGGAGCTTGTCATTATCAGCAACCTCTGGGACCTTTACTACAGCGCCGATTTTAACCCCGATGGCATTGAGCAGATCGTGTCCGACATGAACGTACAATCAAAAATTACGGTTCATAAAAAAATTATGGCAACTATGTTGTCGTACTTCAATAAAATGCAGCCAGGTTCGGCGGCACCTGATTTTTCGGCAAGATCAAAAGATGGAAAGGTTGGATCTTTGAATTCATTTAAAGGACGGTGGATCTATCTTAATTTCTTCTCTACTAAAAATGTAGAGAGCCTGAAAGAAATGCCAAAGATCGCGGCATTGAAAAAAAAATTCGGTGATAAAGTTTCGTTCGTGAGTATTTGCCTCGATGATAGCCTCAAATCGTATACTAATTTTATAAAAGCCAATCCGAAATACGATTGGACCATCTGGTATAACTACGACCCTTCATTGGCAAAAACAGCCAAAGAAAAATATTTTGTCACTGGTACCGAAGCGTATTTCCTCATCAATAATTTTGGTTACCTTGCGCAATCTCCTGCACAGGCTCCATCAAAAGGAATAGAGTACAAGCTAAATATTCTTTTTAAGAGGAACCAGAAAGGTACAAAAACAGGAATACGGTAATAGTGATAAGTGGAATCAATAAAGAATCTATCTGGGAAGAACAGATCGTTTACGAAGACAATCACATTATTGTGATCAATAAGCTTCCTTCCGAAATTGTTCAGGGCGATAAAACCGGTGATCTTCCTCTCAGCGAAAAAATTAAAAACTATTTAAAAGTCCGTGATCATAAACCCGGAAATGTTTTTTGTGGTGTGATCCATAGACTCGACAGACCTGTAAGCGGACTGGTGATCTTCGCAAAAACATCGAAAGGGCTTTCAAAGTTCAATGAATTGTTCAGGGAGAAAACCATACAGAAAACATATCTGGCGGTTGTAAAGAATAAACCAGCGAAGGAAAAAGATCTGTTAACGCATTATCTCATTAAAAACGAAAAGACAAATACCTCGAAGGCGTTTAATAAAGAGGTTCCACATAGTTTAAAGTCACAACTGGAATACGAAGTTATTTCATCCTCAGACAACTACCATTTACTTCATATAAAACTTTTAACGGGCCGTCACCACCAGATCCGTTGTCAGCTTAGCGCAATAGGTTCGCCCATCAAAGGCGACTTAAAATACGGGTTTAACCGTACTAACGATGGAGGCTTTATTCATCTTCATAGTTACTCATTGGAGTTTGAGCATCCTATCAAAAAAGAAAAGATCAGTTTAAAAGCTTTACCTGTAAGTAACGATGCAGTATGGAGTTTTTTCGCAAAACAGATTTCCTGACTTCAGGAGCCACAGATTCCACGGATTTTCGCAGATCAGGAGTTGTAAATGTAGCTTTGTATTCTTTGTTTTATGCCAAAGGTAGAAATACACTACTTAAAATTTCGGGCAACTTTGCGACTTAGTGCCCTTTGTAATTATTTTTTCTTGTATTAACAGGAAATAAAAAACCCCGGAAATTTCTTCCAGGGTTCTTATAAATTTATTTTAAATTCTATTCGTCTCCGTCTTCTTCGTCGCCACCGCCTTTATTGTTGTTATTGTTACCGCCAGGTGTGGTTTTAGGAGCGTTCGGATCAACATAATCCCAACGTAAGATTTTGAAGGTTGTTCTTCTGTTCTTTTGGTGAAGAGCTTCTTTTTCTTCTTTTGTTCTTGCAGCTTTGATCGCAGCATCAGAAACGATTGGCATAGTCATACCATAACCTTTCGCGGTTAAACGCTCAGCTGGAATTCCTTTTTCTTTTACTAAGTAGTCAACACAAGCCTGAGCACGAGCCGTAGAAAGAGTCATATTAGCAACCGCTTTACCACGTGTATCGGTATGGGCGCTAAGTTCGATAACTGTTGTAGGGTTATCTTTTAATACGTTGTATAAGTAATTTAATGAGTCTTTTGAACCACCAACTAATTCATAGCTACCTAAAGCGTACTGAACTTCAGGCATACGTTGTTCTTTAATTACAGGAACAACAGCAAAATCAGCAGTGAAGTTTGTAGAAACGTCTTTAAATGTACCGATTAATTTTACGTCTTTTGGAGTAAAGAACCCGTCTTTGTTATGAGTTACAGATTTAGAAGTTTTTTCGGTTAAAGTAGAAACGGAATAAGTTACTTTTTCTTTCAGTTTATCCATTTTGTAAGAACCGTCTTTAGCAGTAGTAAACTCATTGATAGTTCCATCAGAACCAATGATTTTAACTTTTACACCTTCAACAGGTTCACCTTTACCACGTCCGGTCTTTTCTTCACCAGCGCTTAATACTACACCTTTAAGGTTAAATACTAATGGAGGTAAGTTAAATGACCAGATATCATCGCTTCCTTTGCCGCCTTCGCGGTTTGAAGTGAAATAGCCTTTTTGTTTTTTACCTTCATAAACGATACCGAAATCATCATAAGATGAATTGATAGGGTATTTTAAGTTTTCAACCGGCTTAGTGAATTTTCCATCAGCACCAGCTTCAGCCATGAAGATGTCTAATCCTCCCATACCAGGATGGTAGTTTGAAGAGAAGTATAATTTTTTACTGTCATCAGAGATTGTAGGATACATTTCGTCTCCTTCAGTATTAACGGCAGGACCAGCATTAGTTGGTTGTCCCCATGCATTATTTTTAGCATCGTAAGTACAGCTCCAGATATCAACTCCGCCATAACCACCACTCATACGTGAAGCAAAGAATAATTTTTTGCCATCAGCTGAAAGAGTAGGGTGACCGAATTGAACAGAATCTGCGTTAAATGGAAGACGGCTTGCTTCACCCCATGTGCTACCTTGTTTTTTAGCCATGTAAAGACCGCATTTCATTTGCTTGTTTTTTTCTTCCGGACAACGTGTAAAGAAGATCATATCTCCTTTTTTACTTACCCAACCACGACCTTCGTTAACCATTGAAGAAATTGCAGGAGGTAATTGAACAGGAGTTGACCATTTACCGTTTTTATCTAATTTAGTTTCGTAGATATCAGAGTGGTTAGCACCAAGGTTAACCTCTTTTTCTCCTAAAGCGCCTTCTCGACGTGAAGTAAAGATCAGGGTCTGATATTTTTTATCACTATAAGCAGGAGCGTAATCACTTTCTTTTGAATTGATAAGCGACATGTTCTCAATTTTATAACGCATTGGAGCGTCTTTCCACTGTTGCGCAAGTTCGCATGATTTAACCCCTAAATCAGCTTTTTTAGCATCGCCGCCTTTAGATTTGTAATTATTGTACTCAACAATTGCTTCAGGATACTTTAATTGGTTCTTAAGTACCTCAGCCAGACGAAGATACACAGTCGGATCATCAAATCCGGTGCTAATCGCTTTCTGATAACTTACCTCAGCTTGTTTATAATCGTTGATCTCTTGGGAAGAAATACCTTGCTTGTATAAAATCAATGGTTTTTTATCCTTTGGAGCGTTTGGATAAGCCTGTTTATACATTTCAATAGCCTTAGCATATTGACGGGCCTCAAATGTAGCGTCTGCTTTCTTTAGTAGTTTCTGAGAGAATCCGGAAGCCGTTAAAATAACTGTGGCTGCGGCGGTTAAAGTAAGTTTAGTAATGTTTTTCATACTTTAATTTAGGGTTAATAAGCTGCTAATATAGTAGTTTTTATTATAAACGAAAAAAAAATTAACTTTTTTGCCCATATTTCTAAAAATTACCGGTCTTTTGCAGATTATATATTAAACAATAAATAAATTACACTTTTAATAGTTGTCAGGCATTTATATACATATTCCTTTTTGCAAACAGGCCTGTAATTACTGCGATTTTCATTTCAGCACGCAATTAAATAACAAAGCGGAACTAGTAAATTCCATATCACTGGAAACAGGTATAATGCATTCTTATTTAAAGGATACAACTTTAAGCAGCATATACTTTGGTGGCGGAACTCCGAGTCTGCTTAATGCAACAGAGCTCGAACTGATTTTAAATTCTATCAGAAAACATTTTTCATTTTCCGATAAAATTGAAATTACTCTGGAAGCAAATCCTGATGATATTAATCAAAGCGTTTTAAAAAACTGGATGAGCTCTGGTATTAACCGCCTGAGTATAGGACTTCAGAGTTTTAACAATGATGAGCTCAGATGGATGAACCGTGCGCATTCTGCCGAGGAGTCGCTTCGTTCCGTAAAGTTATCTCAGGACGCGGGCTTTAATAATATCACAATAGACCTTATATATGGTAGCCGCTTCCAGGATATGAAAACCTGGGAAAGAACATTAGAACAGGCTGTGGCCCTCGATACACAACATCTGTCTTCCTATAACCTTACGATAGAAAACAAAACAAGGTTGGGTCACCAGTTGGATAAAGGCCTGGAACCCGCAGTAAATGACGATCTCAGCAGCAGGCAGTTTTTACTCATGTCGCAGATGCTGGAAGACGCGGGATTCATTCACTATGAAATCTCCAATTTCGGAAAGCCTGGTTTGTTTGCGGTACATAATAGTAATTATTGGTTAGGTAAGCATTATCTGGGATTAGGACCATCGGCTCATTCGTTTAATGGTGCAACCCGTCACTGGAATGTAAAGAACAATCATCTATATATACAGAAAGTAAAAGAGGGCAGTGGTTTTTTTGAAACAGAAGAGTTATCCCTTAAAGACAGGTACAATGAATATGTACTTACGCGCCTTCGAACTATCTGGGGCTGCGACACACAGGAAATGAAACACATGTTTGGCGAAGATGTTGTGAAACATTTTCTTGATCTTATAAAAACAAAGTCATTTTTTGTTGATGAGAAAAGTGGCGTGTATGCATTGAATAAAGAAGGACGATTGCAGGCAGATGGAATTGCCGCTGATTTATTCCTCGATTAAGGACAAATAACTTATGATTAAAGACTGTATAAGCTAATCATAAGTCCATCTAAATTGTAATCACAGAGCTTAAACCGTATTAGTAAATTTTAATCACTGTTACCGGATTGTCAATCTTAAAAACAATTTTTTGGATGATTGGTTTTTTCATTTATTTTTGGACACAAATCTTTAAAAAACAAAAACATGTCATTTGATTTAAAACAAGCCTTAACCAACATTGCTGAGCGTTGGAAATACAAAATGGAAGAAGTCAGCCCCGGAGTTTACAGAATGGATGTAGCCATTAAAATGAAAGACGGAACATGGCGCTACCAGTTCGTTTGGGCCTGGCTGATTGCTGGCCGTCATTTTGGTAAAGACGTTATATATATGAACAGCCGTTGCGGTGAGTATAACCCTAATCTTAATCATTATAAAATGCTTAAAGAAGGAGGATACGGAACATTTGCACAGGTTACTATTACAACCGACAAACGCAAAGATGGTTCGCCTTGCGAAACTGTTATCGTTCAGGCTTCTTGTCCTGTTGAATTGATCAGCGAAACATACCTCAACGAAGCCCTTTATGATGTGGCTTTCAACGCCGATATCATTGAGGAAAGTTACTTCGGAGGAGACAATAATTAGGCCCCTTATAGTTTTTAACAAAAGGTACTGGAATGTGATAAAGTTTATTTGTGCATTTCAGTATTTTTTATTTACTTGCGGCGTTTTAATCCTTCAAAAACATTAATTTGTCGATGAATATTTATAGAAATATGTTAAACAAGCGTTTTTTGGCTCCAATCGCTATTGGTGTGATTTCTGCCGGACTTTTTGCATGTACTTCCTGCTCGGAAGAGAAAAAGGACGATAATGGAAAAGAAGATATTGTAGATACAGATACAGTAAAGACTTTGGGTCTTAATGTTGGTGGTGAGTTATTCAGCGTACCTTCTCCTATCCAGACTGCTTTGCTGATCCAGAAAAGCGGAATTTCTTACGACAAATCTATCCTTAGTGCTTCTAATAAAGTAAATACTTTCACCACTGATTACGCTAAATCATTGAATCTCGGGATTTATGGCGCTGATCTGGGTTATGTTTCTCTTTATAACCAAACCCAGGATGCTTTAGGTTACCTCGCTTCAGTAAAACAATTAGCCGATAAACTTGGTATTTCTGCGGCGTTCGATGCTTCAACCATGGAACGTATCCAGAAAAATGTAACAAATAAAGACAGTATGATGGTGCTCGTTGGTATTGCTTACCGCGGTAGCGATGCTTACCTTAAAAACAACCAGCGTAACGATCTTAGCAGTCTCATTCTTACAGGTGGCTGGATCGAAAGTATGCACTTCTCGATATCAGCCTACAAATCAAAACCAAATAACGAGATTAAATTCAGGATCGCTGAACAAAAACAAGCGCTCGGAAGCCTGATCAAAATATTAGGAGGTAACAAATCACCTGAAGTTGCCGCATTAACGGCGCAATTGCAGGATCTTGCCAAAGTGTATGATGGCATTCAGTTCAAGTACACCTTCGTTCCTCCAACAGATGATACTGCAAAAAAAGTGACATATGTAAACAGCACTACAGAAGTTGTTGTTAATGATGAGCAGATCGTTCAGATCAGCGAAAAAATCAAAGAGATCAGAAATAAAATCATTAACGCAACACAATCTTAATTAATACTATAATCATCACTATGAAGAAATTAGTTTTTATTTTATCATTTGTCGCAGCAGGAACTTTCTTCAATAAGCTGAATGCACAATGTGATACTATTGCTAACATCTGTGCAAAGCACATTATTTCCACTTTCATTTCCGATGGTCAGCAATACCGTGCTTTGTTATTGAACTCTGAAGAAACTGCAGAGTTTCACACTACATTCTTCGGTGAAACCACTTATCGTATTGCAGCCTGCAGCGGAACATCTGACGGAAATCTTATCTTCAATATTTACGATCAGGACCGTAATCTTCTTTTTACAAACCGTAAGCAAAAAAATGCTCCTTATTGGGATTTTAAAGTAAAATCTACTCTGGAAACGATCATAGAAGCCCAATTGGATGCCAACAGGAACCCAGGTTCAGGTTGTGCGGTTATTCTTATTGGTTTCAAGCAGAAGTAATTCTGTTTTTTCGAAAAAATTCAAAAGGATAAAGTTCAACTTTATCCTTTTTTTGTATATTAGATAGCTCTTTTATGAAGCAGTTTTTGGTTATTATATCACTGTTATTTACCGTTGTTATGTCCGCGCAGAATAACTGTGCGTTTACAAATGACACTCTTTTTATTCCCAAAGAAGGTAAAGTGGTTAACGGAAAATATCTTCAGGCGTCTTTAAAGAACAGATCAAATATTCAGTTTTTTATTGTTGAAGGCGCAAGGTATTATATGAAACTTACTGTTACAGAAAATCTGTATTTCGACCGCGTGGACATGCTTGAAATAAAGTCGGGAGGAAAAAGTTTTTATGCAAAGGAAACAAAACAGTATCAGCTTGATAAACATACAGGCTTTTATGTTGTAGAATTATTTAAGAACTATATGGGAACATTGAAGGATGATGGAATTACTTCTATTGTTTTCAATAAAGCCGAAACAAAATTTTCAAAACAGGACAGAGCATCAATAAAACAAATGTCGAGTTGTTTTTACGACGCTATTTCGAATAAAAAATAGAACAGAAATTAACCCATGAGTGAACGAATACTAAGAGCCCTGATGCAGATGTTCGCGATTATCGCGAAGGTAGACGGTATCAACAATACAGGTCGCCAGATTGTACAATCTTTCTTAAAGCAGCAATTGAGCCAGGAGCAGGTAGAAACCTACCTCAAAATATTTGATGAATATCTTGAGTCGCACCAGCAGGCCGGTAAAAAGAAAGAAGGCGCGGCAAAACGTACTTCACTTAACTCGGTAAAAGTATTAAAGATCTGTAATCAGATCAACCAGGAACTGGAGCAAACGCAGAAAGTGATCGTGCTCCTGCGTCTTCTCGAATTTATTTATTCAAGTAACGAAATTTCTGAACAGGAATACGAATTCGTTATTACTGTGGCCGATTCATTCAACATTCCGAATGAAGAATTTACTTTGCTGAAATCGTTTATTGAAACCAAGGTTGAGGTAATTCCAAATGATCAGAATATTCTTGTGATCAACAACAAGGAAGGTGGCTACCAGAATTTAAGCAAACATATTTTCAGCGACACAATTACACAGGATATCCGCATTGTGCAGATCCCGAGTGTTGGTATGTACGCGCTTCGCATTTACGGTAACCAGGAATTAATTCTCAACGGACAAGGTATCTCCAAGGAACGTGTTCACATTTTTACTCCCGGTTCTTCTATCCGTTCAAGCAAAATTAAGCCAATCTATTATTCCGATGTCATCAGCCGCTTCTTAAGCGATGAATCGCAGGCTAAAATTACATTCGAGGTAAAAAATCTCGAATACAAATTCAAAGGCGGTAAACTTGGCCTCCGCGATGTAAACATCAACGAGGAAAGCGGTAAACTCATTGGTATTATGGGTGGATCGGGTGCCGGTAAATCTACTTTATTGAACGTGCTTAACAGTATGGAAACTCCAAGCGGGGGCTCTGTTAAGATCAACGGAAAAAATATTCACACCGAAAAGGATGAGATCAAAGGTGTAATTGGCCACGTAAGCCAGGATGACCTTCTTATTGAGGAACTCACCGTGTACCAGAACTTATTTTATAATGCTAAACTGTGTTTCGGAAATTTAAGTGATGACGAGATCAGCAAACGTTGTAACGATCTTCTTGCAGATTTAGGTCTTAGCGAAACTCGCCTGTTAAAAGTGGGTTCTCCTCTCGAGAAAACAATTTCCGGCGGTCAGCGTAAACGTCTCAACATTGGTCTCGAATTGATCCGTCAGCCAAGTGTTCTCTTCGTGGATGAACCCACATCGGGTTTATCGTCGCGCGACTCTGAGAACATCATGGACCTTTTAAAAGAACTTGCTCTTAAAGGGAAATTAATCTTCGTGGTAATTCACCAGCCTTCGTCAGACATTTATAAAATGTTTGACAAGCTTATGATCCTTGACGTGGGCGGATATCCTATTTATTACGGAAACCCGGTTGACGCGGTAAGTTATTTTAAACGTCTTGTTAATCATGTTAATGCCGAAGAATCGGAATGCTGGAACTGCGGTAACGTAAATCCGGAACAGATCTTCAATATTATTGAAAGTAAGGTATTGGATGAGTACGGAAACCTTACTTACACAAGAAAAGTAACGCCTTCAGAGTGGAACGTTCATTACAAAGAACTCATTGAAAGTAATATTCACTCTGAGAAAAAACACACCGAAATTCCTGAAAGTATTTTCAAGATTCCGAATGTATTAAAGCAGTTCAAAGTGTTCATGACGCGTGATGTGAAAAGTAAACTCACCAATACGCAGTACCTCATGATCAATTTCCTGGAGGCACCTTTACTGGCTTTCATCCTCGGATACCTTGTGAGATTTTACAACACCGATGTTGACACTACGAAGGGATATATTTTCAGCGAAAACGAAAACATTCCCGCGTATATGTTCATGTCTGTAGTAGTTGCGCTCTTTATCGGATTAACAGTAAGTGCCGAGGAAATTATCCGCGATAGAAAGATCCGAAAACGTGAATCTTTCCTTAACTTAAGTAAAGGAAGTTATTTATGGAGCAAGATCATTATCATGTTTTGTTTATCTGCCATTCAGACCTTAAGTTTTATCATTGTTGGAAATCTTGTATTAGGCATCAAAGGAATGTATTTTGATTACTGGCTGGTTCTCTTTACAACTTCCTGCTTCGCGAATGTTTTAGGATTAAATATTTCATCGGCATTTAACAGCGCGGTAACTATTTACATTCTCATTCCTTTTCTTATTATTCCACAGCTTCTTTTAGCTGGTGTGGTAGTAAAGTTCGATAAACTTAATCCTACTTTAGCGGCGCAGGGAAGCGTTCCCATTAGTGGTGAAGTTATGGCCAGTCGTTGGGCGTTTGAGGCTTTGGCAGTAAACCAGTTTAAGGAAAATAAATACGAAAAGAATTTCTATAAATACGATAAGAGTATTAGTGTGGCTCAATACAAAAAAGATTATTGGATGCCGAAGCTGGAAAGCAAGTTAACCAAGATCGAAAATGAGATTAAGGAAGGTAAAACCATTAATGATGTGAAGCCGGATATTGATCTGTTGTATAACGAGATTAAAAAAGAAATGGTCTTTAACAAAAAGATTCAATGTGAATCTCTTGATCAGATCAATGTTTCAAAGTATAATCCAGCAGTAGCAGCGGTGATCAAAGGATATCTCGGGCGAATTAAAGATCATTACATCAATGTTCAGAACACTGCTTACAAGAAAAAAGATGAGGTAACTTCTAAAATGCAAAAGACACCTGCAGAGAAAGAAGCTTTCCTTAGATTAGCTGAGCAGTATAACAATGATAATCTGAATAATCTCGTTAAGAATGCAAGCGAATTAAACCGTTGTATTGAGAAAGATGGTAAGCTTATTCAGCAGATCGATCCTGTGTTCCAGGATCCGGTTGAATCAAAAATGGGCCGCGCTCATTTCTTTGCTCCGCGTAAGAATTTCCTGGGGACTTATTTCTCAACGTTCTGGTTCAACCTTTGTGTGATCTGGTCAATGAGTATAGTTCTTATCATTACCCTCTATTTCGATGTATTCAAGCGTGTTTTGGATGCTTTCGGAAATATTAACTTTTTCCAGAAAAAAAGAGCGTAACTTTGTTTTAGTTAACAGGATGGTCCTGTTACCATGGATTGATTAAACGTACATAATGGGACAGTTTCCTGAAACAGAGCTTATACTAACAAACGAGAACCGCGTTTATCATATTAATTTAAGAGGAGAAGATGTTGCCGACGATGTTATTGTTGTTGGCGATCAGCATCGTGTGGCTCAGATCTCCCGATTCTTCAGTAAAATTGATTTCAAAACAGAACATCGTGAGTTTGTAACTCATACCGGAACATTTAACGGAAAACGCATTACAGTTCTTAGTACCGGAATTGGGACCGATAACATTGATATTGTTCTTAACGAACTCGATGCCGCGGTGAATATCAATCCTGAAAAACGAGAATTAAATAAAACACATCGTTCACTTAACATCATCCGTCTTGGAACAAGCGGCGCATTGCAGGCGGAAATTCCTGTAAACGGTTTGGTTGTGAGTTCTTACGGGCTTGGCCTGGATGGGCTCCTGAACTTTTACGATGGCTGGCAAGCTATCAATGAAGACGCTATCAGTGAAGAATTCATTAAACATACCTCGTGGCTCAAAAATCTTCCTTATCCTTATTGTGTTTCGGCAAGCACCGAACTGTTAGTTAAATTTTCTTCAGGGAACCATGTCGGCATAACGGCAACAGCCCCGGGTTTTTATGGCCCTCAGGGCCGCCAGATACGCCTTAAAGCGGCATCGCCCGACCTGAATAAATTACTGACTTCTTTTAAACTTGGCGACCACAGGATCACCAACTTTGAAATGGAAACATCGGCACTTTACGGTTTGGGGAAATTACTCGGCCATAATTGTCTCACTGTTTGTGTAATCATTGCTAACCGCGTGAGAAAAGAATTTACCAGCGATTATAAAACGAGTGTAGATACATTGATAGAAAACTGTTTGAACCGATTAACGAATTAACATGAACAGAGCAGAACTTATAAAACAAATAAGAGCAAAGAAATCATTTTTGTGCGTAGGACTTGATCCCGATGCCGAAAAGATCCCGAAACATATTATTGAAGAGGAGGAAGATCCGATCTATGAATTTAACAAACAGATCATAGAAGCAACAGCGCCATATTGCGTGGCATTTAAACCTAATACAGCTTTTTATGAGGCGTATGGTTTGAGTGGGATCGATAGCCTCGAAAAAACGATCAAGTACATTAAAACAAATCATCCTGATCATTTTCTCATTGCAGATGCAAAACGTGGTGATATTGGAAATACCAGTAGCATGTACGCCAAGGCTTTCTTTAAACGTCTTAATGCAGATGCTATCACAGTGGCGCCTTACATGGGGAGCGATTCTGTAAAACCGTTTCTTCAGTTTGAAAACAAATGGGCCATTGTACTTGGACTTACAAGCAACGAAGGTTCAGTGGATTTTCAGCAACAGAAATTCGATGGCAGGGATTTTTATTTACATGTAATTGAAACCTGTGCCAAATGGGGCAACGAAAATAACATGATGTTTGTGGTTGGTGCCACAAAAGCACAAATGCTTGAAGAAATAAGGAAAATCGCACCAAATCATTTTCTTCTTGTGCCCGGAGTAGGGGCCCAGGGTGGTAGCCTTGAGGATGTTTGTAAATACGGACTCACAAAAGACATAGGTTTATTGATTAACTCCAGTCGAGGAATTATTTATGCTTCACAAGGAGAAGATTTTGCCGAAAAAGCACTGATAGAAGCCAAAAAAATGGCTGAACAAATGAAACATTTTATAAAATAACGAATAGTTGAGGGTTAAGAGTTGAAGGTTGAGAAACCGCTACTCTGAACTCTTAACACTAAACTCTCAACCGTATGGAAGAAAACCAAAACCAACCACATTTAGACATTGAACTCAGTGAAGACATCGCTGAAGGGATCTATTCTAATCTTGCAATCATTACGCATTCCCAAAGTGAATTTGTGATTGATTTTGTAAAAATCATGCCGGGTGTTCCGAAGGCGCGTGTAAAATCACGTATTCTTTTAACACCGCAACATGCCAAGAGATTAGCACGAGCATTAGCCGATAATATTTCGAAGTTCGAACAACAAAACGGAAAAATCAAGGATATTGATACGGCTTTCCCGATGAATTTCGGTGGACCAACGGCGCAAGCGTAATCGACATTTTTTGTTCACGCAGATCGCGCTGATTCCGCAGATCAGTCATGCAAATTATCTGTACGATCCGCGAAATCTGCGTGAAAATTGAAATTGTTTTATCCACACTGTGAGCGCCTACTTGATCATCATGGCTCTCTTAACGAGATAAGTATACAGAACAGTATCAAATCCCTGGTTAATATCAGCTTCTACAAGATCGATACGGTATTGATTACATCTTGTTTTTAAATCCTCATAGAAAGCATTAATCGATTTCGTGTATTGTTCTTTGATCTGCGAAGGATTCAGTTTGATTTCTTCTCCCGTTTCAAGATCAATAAAATGATGCGGCCTGTTTTCAAATTCAAAATCCAGCTCTTTACTTTTATCCACTACATGAAACAAAACCACTTCATGCTTACGGTATTTTAAATGCTGAAGTGCTGAGAAAAGTTCCTCGTTATTGGCTTGACCCTCGAACATATCACTGAAAATAACAACAAGTGAACGTTGATGCACCACTTCAGCCACCTGGTTAAGGGCTGATGCCGCGGCCGTAGCATGATTGCCTGTTTGATTTTCAAGTTGCTCTTCGAGAACATTATAAATTAGTTTCTGGTGGACGGGGCTACCTTTAGCGGATAAATGCTTGATAATTTCATTCTGAAAAGTAGTAAGCCCGAATGCATCCCTTTGCTGTTTTAATAACTCGCATAAAGCGGCCGCAGCGTAGATACTGAAACGAAGTTTGTTATTCTCGGTGTCTTTTGGAAAAAGCATACTGGACGAGGTATCCAGAACGATCTGGCATCTTAAATTGGTCTCTTCCTCATAACGTTTAATAAACAGTTTTTCGGTACGGGCATACAATTTCCAGTCAATGTGCCGTGTGCTTTCACCGGTATTGTATAAGCGGTGTTCGGCAAATTCGACCGAGAAGCCATGAAACGGGCTTTTATGTAAACCTGTAATAAAGCCTTCCACTACCTTTTTCGCAAGAAGTTCAAGGTTTTTGAAAGGTTCAATAACAGAGCGATTGATAGGCATAAAAGCTAAAAGTACAAAGAATCATGAATAAATGCCGGAAGGAACAAGCCAAGTCTTGTTAAAGGCAATGTTCATTGATTTCAACAATTGTGAATAAAGTGGCAATAAATAGTTTATATTAAAACCATTTAAATTTAAACAAAAAGTAATATTATTCACATGAATCGATGAAAATTGTAGATGTATCACCTTTTTTTATAACTTTATCGACTTAAAGGATTTTAATCTATTTAATGAAATAATTGTACTCCTAACTCTAATTGATTTCTTGTTTGTGGAATGATTTTTGATAAGGAAAACGGTTTGTTAAAAATCCTGAAATAAAGAGAATTTTTTTAACTTCGTAAAGTAACATATAGTATAAGCCACCCGAATAATATATGAAGAAACCCACACTTCTTTTTTTGTTTTTCGCACTCTCATTTTTACCAGGACTTGCTCAGATTGATACAAGCTTCTGGTTCGTTGCTCCAAACATTTCAGCAACACTCGGAGAATCGCCAATTGTTCTGCACATGCAGACGTACAGTCAGCCTGCAACCGTATACGTAAGGCAACCTGCAAATCCTGCCGGAGTTAATGCCACCATCACTATAGCTGCAAATTCAACAGGAACGCTTGATATGACAGCAACCATTACCGCGGTTGAAAGTGCGCCTGTTAACTCGGTGAGTACAAAAGGTTTGTATATCAGCGCAACAAGTAATATCTCTACTTACTATACTATTGGTGCAGGAACTAACAAAGAGATGATCAGTCTGAAAGGACAAAGAGCAAAAGGAATGGATTTTTACATTCCGGTTCCAAATACCCTTACAACTGCTACGGCTCCAGGCGATGCAGGAATTGGATTTGATATTGTGGCCACTCAAAGCGGCACCACAACAATACTTATTACACCTCGTGCTGCGTGTGTAGGCAGGGCAAAAAATGTGACTTTTGTGCGCACCCTGTTACAGGGAGAAACATTTTCTGTTCGTGACTTAAATACAATTAATCCAAGCGAATTATCGGGTTCAATCGTATCGGCCGATCAAAACATTTGCGTAACAGTAAATGGTATTGTGAATTCCGGATGCATGTCCAATTATGCCGACCAGATAACCGCAAGTAATGAGATCGGAAAAAATTATGTGATCCTCAAAGGAACTACCTCTACAGTAGATGTCGCATACATTCTTGCAACCGTTAATTCAACCAGTTTAACTATCAGCAATTCTACAACAACAATTAACTGGCTCATTAATTTTGGGGAAACGTATACAGTAAATATTACCGATCCTATTACGTACATTGTCTGTGACAAACCTGCATACGTTATTCATGCAAGTGGTTATGGCTGCAAATTGAGCGGGGCCCAGGTGTCGCCTGCTTTCTGTGCCGGATCCTATACAACAGCTTTTACGAGGTTGAGCGCTGATTCACTGGATCTTAATCTTGTAACAAGAACAGGTTATCAGAATACGTTCACTCTAACATCCAATGGCGCCAATGTACCAATTGCAGGAAGCAGTTTTACTTCTGTTCCCGGAAGTGGGGGAAGTTTAGTTGCAGCGAGATTATATTTTCCGGTAGCCACTATTCCTGTAGGTTCATATAATTTACTAAGAAACGATCAGGACCTTTTTAATCTTGGAGTGAAAAACGGAAATACTACCAATGGAAGCGGATATGCTTATGCGAGTGAGTTTGGAGCAAATACCTTTGTTTTTGCCAACTCTGCTCCTACAGCAACAATATGTTCAAATACTACATTTACATTGAACGGACAAATAGGCGGGGGGCCTAATACAGGTGTATGGAGTTATAACGGATTTGGAACATTGTCTGGCCCAACTACACAATTCACGAACAACGTTTATACACCCAACCCGGTTGATACGAATATTAAACCCGTAAAAATTCTTCTTACTTCAACAGGTATTTGTCCTAACAAAACCGATACTTTAAAACTCACAGTAAAACAGGCGCCTATTGTTAACGCCGGTTTTGACATTACGATCTGTTCTAACAACCCAACAGTTCAGTTAACAGGAAATGTAATCGGCCCGACTAACCAGGGTGTATGGTCGGTAATGTCGCCGGGTAATGGAACTTTTGTGCCAAGCATTACCAACTTTACCGCAGTGTATAATCTTTCCAATACAGATACGGCCCAATCTCAGATCAAAATTGTACTTACTAGTACCAACAATGCAGGCTGTAATCCCGTCACGGATACGGTCAAGGTTATTGTAAATAAGGCACCTGTTGTAGAATCAAGTACTGTAAATCCTATTGTGCGCTGCGCGAATAACGCGAATATTTTCCTTAACGGAACTGTTTCCGGAACAACAACATCAACGGGTTCATGGACAACTACAGGAACGGGCTATTTTACACCTAACAACCTTTCATTGATTTGTAATTATGTACCAAGCGTTGCCGACATTGCCACGGGAACGGTAAGTTTAAAACTAACCAGTACAAACAACCTGCAATGTAAAGCGGTTGCTGATAGTGTTCTGGTTATATTTACACAACCGGTAACCGTTAGCGCAGGTGTAGATTTAAATAGTTGTAAGAATAATCCTTCAGTTGGATTAAATGCCATTATTACGGGAACTGCCACCAACACGGGTATCTGGATGGGTGGTAGTGGAACTTATGCTCCATCTAATACTGCGTTAACACCAACTTATATCGCAAGCGCTTCTGAAGTAAGCACTGGTTTTGTTATTCTAACATTTACAACAACCAATAATGGAATCTGTGCAGGTGTATCCGATCAGGTTAGAATTGATTTCAGGGAAAAACCAACAGCTAACTTTACTGTTAATACAGTATGTTTGAACCAGCTTACGAAATTCGAAGATAAATCGGTGAACTCTTCGGGTCTCGGATCTATTAACAGTTACAACTGGCAGTTTGGCGATGGCGGTACTTCAACCATCGATAGTCCATCATACACTTATTCTGTTGCAGGAAATTATTCGGCTACCTTAATAATAGGAAGTACATTCGGATGTTACGATACAATTATAAGACCTGTTATTGTTAATGGCTTACCAACTGCAAGCATGAGTATTTCAAGAGCCTGCAGCGGATCTGCACAACAAATAACTTTTACAGATCAGTCGAGTATCTCTCCTCCGTGGGCAATTTCACCAACAGGATATTACTGGGATTTTGGCGGATTCGGGTTCTCTGTTTCAAAAGACACAAATATTATTTTCCCATCACAGGGATTATATAACATTACGCACGTTGTAACATCAACTAACGGTTGTCAGTCTTCAGTAACACAGTCGCTGAATATTACTCCAAAACCAAAAGCGAAATTCATATACAATAACAATAACCAACAATCGCTCGAAACAAACATAGCATTTATTGATTCATCGAAAGCCGCGGTTGGTTGGAGCTGGGATTTTGGAAACGGAACCACAAGTAATCTTCAGAATCCGAGTTCAATTTATAATGCTAATGGAAGTTATACCGTTGCTTTAACCATTACCGATCAGTTCGGCTGTACCGATACATACACGTCCGTCGTCAGGATCTCTAACATTGTATCGGAGATCACTCAGCTTATTCCTAATATGATATCACCGAATAACGACGGACAAAATGATTTCTGGCGGCTCGATTTTATAGAAGTTTATTATAAAGATGCCGACATTGAAATTTATAATCGCTGGGGCGATCTCCTATTCAAGAGTAAAGGATATAAAAATGCCTGGGACGGCAGCTACAAAGGAAGTCCGTTACCTGTTGGAGCATATTACTATACTATAAATCTGAATGATCCGAAGGATGATAAGATTTATAAAGGAACCATAACATTATTGAAATAATCATGAGAGCCAGATTTTATACGATATTATTTTTAGGATGTTGTGTGGCAGCTTTCGCGCAACAACAAACGCTTTTTACCAATATTATACTTAACCAGTATTTGTATAATCCAGCCTACGCCGGAGTGTATAAGGGAATAGAAGTGAATGCCAATTACAGGCAACAATGGGCCGGTTTTGAAGATGCACCAAAAACTGCGATCATGTGTGTGTATGGAACCATGAAGAAAAAACCGAACATGGCTTTCGGAGCGCAGGTAATTAATGATAAGAGTGGATTAATCGGACGTACCTCTTTTTTAGGCTCCTATAGTTATCATGTAAAACTTGGTAAGAAAATGAATCTGGGGATGGGACTTTCGCTTGGAGGTGTTTCTTACAACGTAAAAATGTATAATGCCAAGCCTTACGATTCAAACGATGAGTTTCTTAAATCCAATATTTTAAATGCTAATGCTTTTGATGCAAATGCGGGATTATATTTATACAGCAAGAAATTTTTCTTCGGATTAAGTGGACAGCAATTACCTAACAGCAAAATTCAATGGTCTAATACAATCGGAAGATTAACGCCGCATCTTTATTCTTTTATCGGATATAATTTTGTTCTTGATAAAAAGAAAAAGGAATGGGTGATTCAGCCGTCGGTTCTTGTTAGAGCAAGTAATCCTGCACCGTATCAGATTGAAGGAAACCTAAGAGTGATTTACAAAAACATGTTCTGGCTCGGAGGAAATTACCGTCTTGGTAAAAATCCTGACGATCAATTTACAGGAGCTTCTGCAAGTGGAATGTTTGGTTGCACGATCAGTAAAATGGTTACGTTCGCGTACTCTTACGATTATGCAACAAGTTCGCTTCAACAATATTCAAATGGAAGTCACGAATTATTATTAACTGTGTCCATTGCCGCGAAAAAGCAAAAAACCGCGAGCGATAAGGTGCTCGACGCCGATGAGGAAGAATTCAACAACCTCGACAACAGTATTAAAACCAACTTAAAAAACAAAAAGAAAGATGAAGAGAAAAAATAAATTCATAATTCTGCTGACATTCTTTATTCTGCAAGGAACATTTTCAACTGCGCAGATCGATACCGCTTTCTGGTTCGCAGCGCCATGGGTTACTCCCGATCATACCGAGAGGGATAATATTGTGATGCACATCTCAACATTTGCTGCGCCAACAACAACTGTACGTTTAAGACAACCTGCCGCTATTGCTCCGAATAAATACGATACAACTATTGTTATTAATGCCAACTCTACGTTTGATTATACATTCTGGAGAGATAAACTGGTGAGTGTGACCAACTTTGCATTCGACTCTCTTGAAGTGAGACCCGCGAATACCGTTTTACCATATGGATTTTATTTATCATCTACATCCAGTATCACTGTGGTATATGACGTAATTTGTCGCCCTCCGGGATTTAATAATACGGAAACCATGTCTTTAAAAGGACAGAACGGTTTGGGATTAGAGTTTGTTTGTCCTCAGCAAAAAGTTTACAGGAACCGCACAGTTGGCGACAGGGCCGGAACCCCTCCAGGAGCCGCTCAACCTAAACAGCAGATCATTATTGTGGCATCAAAACCAAATACAGTTGTGTGGATCACACCTAAATGCGCTGTTGTGGGTCACCCCGCTAATATTACTTACAGTATCATGCTCACTGCCGCTGGTAGCGCATATAATATTGAAAACGTTGTGCAAAATACGATGGTCCCTGGAAATAACCTGTCAGGAACAATTGTTGTGGCAGATAAACCAATTGCTGTTACAGTTGCCGATGATTCGGTAAACTCACCATATTCAAACCCTGCTTCGCCAGGATATGCCCTGGCAAATCCAAACATTGGTTGTTTTGATTTAATCGGTGATCAGATCGTTCCGGTTGATATTGTAGGAACAGATTACATTGTTAATCTTGGGCAACTTTATAAGAAAAATCAACTCGCCGCGGTGCATCCGGGAATGGAGGAATCGGCGTATATAGTCGCGACAGAAAATTTTACAAAGCTCACGATTAATAATGGAACTGTAACAACTGTTATGATGAATAAGGGCGATACTTATGTTGACACTTTATTTAATGCTCCGCTTACTTACATAAATGCTGATAAACCCGTTTATTGTTATCATGCGAGTGGATACGGTTGCGAGCTTGGCGCCGCAATTCTTCCGCCTTTAAACTGCGCGGGTTCTAAATTAGTGGCATTCTCAAGAAACTCGCCCCAGCTATTCTCACTCAATATCCTTTGTAAAAATGGTTCGCAGGGAACATTTACTTTAAATGCTTCTACAACTTCGGTAACTGCGGCAAACTTTACTGTAGTGCCTGGAACTGCAACATTGGCGGGCGGGCCATATTGGGGAGCGCAGGTAAACTTTAATTCAACAGCTCAAATGCCAATTGGCTCTTATACGATAGGTAACAACAGCGACGATTTTGCTTTGGGTGTGTTTGATGGTAACCTGGGTAGTGGTGGATTGTTTCACTATATGTCGTCCTTCTTAAGAAAAACAGTTGTAACCACAGCGTCTATAGCTCCGGTGTGCGTTAGCCCGGGGGCCACTGTAGCTCTCACCGGAACAGTTTCAGGGGGAGCAATTACGGGGGTGTGGACATCTGCCAACGGAACAGGAACATTTGCGCCTTATACCTCTACAGTAAATACAATTTCCACAACATACACACTTTCAAATAATGATACCCTTCAAGCGGGAATCAAATTTTATCTTACGTCAACAGGTAACTGTGTTCCTAAAAAAGATTCGGTAACTGTTCAGATCGTTCAACGTCCGCAATTAACTGTTGGATCGGGAACAACCATGTGCGCCAATAATGTTCAGCCAATTTCATTAAGCGGAACATTTACGAACGCAATAGGTGGAACCTGGAGCGGTGGTAATGGTGGAGCTTTTGGTATTCCCGGTGTTAATACAACATACACTGCATCTCCTGCAGATATTACAGCAGGATCAATTGTGTTTACGCTGACAAGTGTGGGAGGTTGTTCAACATCCATGAAAACAGTCACGGTCACTTTCACGCCGCCTCCTATAGTCAGTGCAGGTCCGAGTACTTATGTCTGTACAAATTCTCAGTCACTTGTTCTCAATGGAAGTGTGTCCAGCACAACCAACACAATATGGAACTCAACGGGAACAGGATTGTTCTTTCCGAATAACGCAACGCCAACAGCAACTTATGTTTTAAGCGCGGGCGATTTAAGTTTAACGGCAATCAACTTTACAATTTCTGCTTCTCTTGCAGGATGTAATTCGGTAAGCGACGTTCTTTCTGTAAATATTATAACAAAACCATCGGTTACTGCTGCAACGGTATCTCCGCTTTGTGCTTCTGCTCTTGTTATTCCGTTAAGCGGAACGGTGAGTGGTTCGGCCAGCCAGGGTAACTGGACAACACCGAACGGAACCGGTAACTTTACACAGATCCCTTCGGCCAATGCAAGTTATACCATGAGCCAGAACGATACCATTGCAGGAACTGTAACATTTGTTTTGGGATCAACAGGAACAGTTTGTCCTACAGAAACGGACACGATACATGTAACCATTCTAAAGGCCCCGGTGATCCAATTGACTTCATCAAGCCCAACGGTTTGTAATAACACGCCAATCATTTTAACGCCTACTATAACAGGGGCGACATCTTACATCTGGAATTCGGTAAGTAACGGAACCTTTATTCCTCTCTCAGGAACAATCCCTTCTACTGCAACCATCTTGAACGGACAATATATACCGAGTAACAGCGACGTCTCCAATGGCAGTGTTGTCTTAACACTCACTGCATCCACAGGAAGTTGTTCTGCATCCAAATCTTTTACTGCAGGATTCCAGCCTTCGCCTTCGGCCGATTTTAATACTTCGCTTATAAGATGTAAAGACTCTCCTATCATTTTCACAGATGCAACGCAGGCAAACGGAACATCCAACCTCTCTTACAACTGGAACTTCGGTGTTGGGCCAACATCTATTTCAACTTCTTCGAATCCTATCTTCACGTATACCAATCCGGGAAGTTATGTAGTGAACTTTACAGTAACAGGAGTGAATAATTCTGTTATTCCGCCTTTACAATGTCCTGATACGGTTAGTAAACGCATCACTGTATATCCATTACCTATTGCAGATTTCAATTTCCTTAATACCTGTGCAGGATTAGGAAGTATTTTCAGGGATTCGTCAACAGTTTCGGTTGGGAACCTTGTTAACTGGTTGTGGCAGTTTGGTGATGGTAGTCCTAACTCAACCATCAGACATCCTGTTCATACATATACCAATCAGGGAACTTACAATGTTCAGTTAACAGCTGTATCAAATAATTCATGTTCTGCTTCAGTAACCAAACTGGTATCGGTTAATGCGCAACCTAATGCCGAATTTGGTATGACCAATAATCCGGCCGTGGCGCAGGAACCAATCTACTTCTCCAACTTCTCCACGCCAACAGGATCCATTTCAAGTTCGATCTGGAACTTCGGCGACGAAGGGGTTTCATTTGATCCAAACCCGGCGCACAGTTATGCCAGCGCGGGAATTTATACCATCACATTAACGGTGTTTGATAATAACGGATGTTCCGACACCGCCAACAGAACCATTGAAATTACATTGTTACCTCAGGTGCCAACAGCGTTTACACCAAACAGCGATGGAAACAACGATCTTCTCTTTGTTAAGGGTGGTCCGTTCCAGAAAATACTTTTCCGTGTTTACAACAATTGGGGTGAATTATTATTCGAAACAACCGATCAGAAGATAGGATGGGATGGTAAGAAAGCAGGACTCGATCAACCGGTGGGAGTTTATGTGTGGACACTTGAAGTGGATATGTACAATAACAGGCAGGTGAAAAAGAATGGCGACATAACTATAATACGTTAACGACATGAAGAAATTGAAGAATTACATAATTGTTTTTTGCCTCGGTGCTGTTTCTTTTGCCAAAGCGCAGGATTTTCACCTGAGTTTGTACGATGCAGCTCCCTTGTTCCTTAATCCGGCTATGACAGGATTAGTAGAAGGAAAAATGCGTGCGCATGGCCATTACCGTAGCCAATGGAACTCTGTTGCCTATAAACCATTCACAACGGCGCTTGTAAGTTTTGACATGCCTAAAGGTAAATGGGGCTTTGGCGGACAGATAAGCAATATGCGTGCAGGTATTGGAAATTACAATGTGTTCCAGGCGCTTGGTTCTATCGCTTATGCTGTACCATTCGACAAAAATAAATTTCATAACCTTTCATTAGGATTACAGGCTGGTTTTACTCAAAAGCGGGTAGAATACCCTGTTCATACATTCGATAATCAATGGAGCACGCTTGATGGCGGATCGTTTGATAAATCGCTTAATAATAATGAAAACTTCGGTGCGCAGGCTCAGTTCCAGGAACAGGTAAACGCCGGTTTACTTTATTTTTATGCAAAACAGCAATCGCGTCTCAATCCGTTCATTGGTGTAAGCGCGTTTAACCTTACTCAGCCTAAAGAAACTTTCCTTGGCGGAAACAACCGTCTCCCAATGCGTTTATATGCGCACGCAGGTTTGAGGGTAAACGTAAGCGAGTTATTGTATTTTATTCCTAAAGTTTTAGTTTATCAGCAGAAAAACATTATTCAGCAAACCTATGCCATGGACGCGGGATATTTCTTTAAAGGAGAGAAATTTTACGCGCTTGCCGGATATATTTTCCGTGCCAATGATGCAAGTGTTGCCTACATTGGTTTCAGAAAAGATAATTCTATTTTGAAACTGGGTTACGATTTTAATACTTCTTCATTAAGAGGTACTTCAAAGACCCGCGGAGCTTTTGAGATCTCGTTAACATGGCTCGGAAAAAAAGCCAAGAACCAGGAAGTAAAAAATTGTCCACGTTTGTAGTTTATTATTATGCTTAAGAAAAGATTATTTCTGTTTGTACTTTTTCTGTTCACCTGTTCCGCGTTTTTTTCCCAGTCGAAAAAGATATGGATAGAAATTGCGGATAACGCCTATGCGAAAAAAGATTTTGCTACGGCTGCTGTATATTACGCCAAAGTGCTCGATGATACTACTGTGCTCAAAAACTATGTATTGCCTTACGAAGCACAGATCGTGAATCTTAAAATGAAATCTCTCTTCAAGGTTCCTGAATTAAAAGTTTCAAAAAGAAAAGATAGTACAGCCACGGCGAAAGAAGATGTTCAGAGCGGAAGCAAATATGATTTTATCATGTATCGTCTGGCTCAGAGTTACCGTCAGAACTTTGATTACCACCATGCGGTGGAGCAATTTAAAAAATGTGTAGAAAGAAAAACGTATCCCGATGCGCCTTACTATTATGGTATTTCTTTAATGGCCCTCAAAAAATACAAGGAAGCTTTAGGTGTACTTGATGAATATACCAATGCAAAAACAGGCTCAGATTCTTTATTGGTTTTAGCTACTAAAAAACAATCGTCGTGTTACTTTGCGCTTGATACATTAGCGGGAAGAAAACTAATCAAAGTACGTTTAATGGATACACTTGTATTCAATCGCGGTACCAGCAGTTTTGCGCCAATGTATTATTTAGGAAACGATAAAGTTATTTTTACAAGTGCAAGAAAAGGTGGAGTAGTAACCGACCCTGAAAAACAAGACTCGCGTTATTACTGCGACTTATATTATTCAACAATCGACGATACTATCTGGCAGCGTCCTGTTAACTTCGGCCGCCCTGTGAATACATCGCTTCATGAAGGGGCCGCTGTGTTTACACCTGAAGAAGTTATGCTCTTTACACGTTGGAGCGATAACAACCGTAATGAGTCGTTTATTTACATGGCAAGAACATTGAACGGACGTTTTTATGAAGCCATGAAATTAGGAACCAACATTAACGTTCCGGGTTATAAATCACAACAACCTTATGTGAGCGCGAATGGAAGAATGATGTTCTTCTCTTCAAACAGACCAGGAGGAAAAGGTGGATTTGATATCTGGACCGCTCCAATCGATGAGAATGGTTTTATCGGTTCTGCAAAAAATCTCGAAACAGTTAATACTGCAGGAGATGATATCACACCTTTCTTCCACGATCTCAGCAGTACTTTATTCTTCAGCTCTAACGGATTACCGGGTCTTGGAGGATTTGACATTTTTAAATCAAGTTTAAATGTGGACGACTCCGCCTACCAGGCGCCTAAAAACCTAAACACACCTATTAACTCCAGCAAAGACGACGCGTATTACATTATGGAGCGTTTAGGCACAAAAGGTTTCTTTGCAAGCGATAGAATTGATTGCCCTACCGGCCACTGTTACAAGATATTTGAATATATCAACGAACCTATCAAATTTGATATCGACGGATATGTGTTTGATGCTGAAACGAACGAACCTATTCCAAGCGCGCTTGTAACTGTACGTGATGTTCATGATGGAGACGAGCCATTCTTTATTGTTACCGACGAAAAAGGATATTACAGTACCCCGTTAAAAGCCAACATGGAATACTTCTTAAAAGCACAGAAGAATAAATATTTCGGTAGTGCCGCAAGTGTTGCAACAAAAGGTTTAACAGAAAGTAAACACTTCGAACAGGATTTCTTCCTTAGTAAAATCCCTGAAGGAGATATTGAAATTGAAGGCGTGGAATACGACTTTAATAAATTTACGCTTCGTCCTAAATCCATGGAAGTACTCGATAAGATCGTAGAAATTCTTAAACTCAACGACAACTTAAGTATTGAATTAAGTTCGCACACCGATGCCCGTGGTAATGATGCATACAATATGAAATTATCGCAGGGACGCGCTCAAAGCTGTGTGGATTACATGATCAGCAAAGGTATTGCCAAATCAAGAATCACTGCGAAAGGTTACGGAGAAACAAAACCGGTTATTCCTGAAGCTGAGATCGCCAAAATGGTGGATAAGAGTCCGGAGTTTGAAGCCGCTCATCAGAAAAACCGCCGTACTGCATTCCGTGTAGTGGGTGAGTCGAAGATCAACATTATTAATAAGACGCAGTAATTTTCGATTTAAGATTTCTGATTTAAGATCTGAAATTTGTAATCTGGAATCTGGAATCAATACTTAAGTCCATGTTAGTTCGAACGTGTCATCCCTCAGCGCAGTCGAAGGGCGGAAACAGAACCAAGATTCAAGAACCAGGATCCAACATGTCTATTCATTATTGTAAAAAATGTGATACTGAAATTTATGTTCCTGCACTATCTGCTGAGGATATGAAAATTATATTGGGATATATAGCAGATAAAAGTCTGTTGCGTGTCGTACAGTTTCTCAAAGAGGATAAACAACTTACTCTGAAGGAGGGTAAATTAATCGTTGATCATCTTTGTGAACTCGGCAAAAAATGCAATCGTTGTGACTACGATCAATTAAAAGAAGAATTTGAAGTTTGTCCGAAATGTAAATCGTTTAATATTTCCTGGAGATAAAGAATGACACGAGAAGAACTTATCATACTCGGCTACAAAATCGTTAATTGTGAAGGAACGGAACAAGAAATTGATGAGATGATCGAACTCTTCGATAAACATGTGCCACATCCCAATGGCGCCAATCTTTTCTTCTGGCCCGAGAATTACGATGCCAGGAAGGATGATATTTCAAAATACGATCTTACAGTGGAAGAAGTGGTGGATATTTGTTTAGTGTATAAGCCGATTCAGTTGTAACCAAAAATCAAAAATCCGGTTATAGTTCTGACCAAACTTACTTTCATGATCAGAATTTTACTTCTTCTTTTCATCTCCGGTTTTTGTGTTGCACAGGATACGCTCAGGCTAAAAGTCAAAAAGGAGATTGATTCCATTTTTTATTCTGTTTTTCCATTGGATATTCCTGTGGATTTGTATAGAGATAGTTATGTTCTTAATAAGATCCAGGAGCCCAAAGTTGAGGAGAAGCATTATCCGTTGGGAGGGAGGTTTTATTTCAATATCGTTAAAGACGAAAAATATCTGCCTTTTTATAATCAAATCGGTGGCCCCGGTATTGCGGTAAATGATACGATCGTAAATTGTTCATGGGATCCTGATAATGTCAGGTTAGTTTCGTTGAATCACGGACTTCTTTACGCAGAAGCCTCTCTTAATCAAGAAAAGAACACTTTAACTATTTCAAGAGTGTACATGGACAAAAAGACAAAGAAGAATCAGACCTTCGTAAGAAAATACAAGGTGTTGAAATGGACTTACTATGAGATCATTCTAAAACAGTTTACTGAACCCGCTGTGAACAGAGTATATATTTTCAGAAGGAAGGCATTGTAAAAATAGGATCCCGGGATTAAATCCACGGGATCTGTTGTTTTTTCATGGCCTCGGCAAGCGAGAATGGTTGACCCGCACCCGCCAGTTCGGCAATAAGAGTAGCTTCGCTGCTTACTTCCTGAGGTTTATTAAAAGAGTCTTTACAAGGTTTAATAGTTAATACGGGCATAGAAGAGTGATTCACAAGATCTTTTGTGATATTACTTCTGAAAAACCCGGAAATACCTTCTCTTCCTCCAGTTCCAAGCGCTATCACACCGGCCATTTTTGTGTCGGCAAACCTGCGAATGCCATTTTGTTTATTGAAATCGTAATAAATGGTTGTATTGAATTTGGAGTCAGGAAATTTTTGTCTGAAGTTGGAAATAGATTCTTCGCTTTCCCTGGTCGTTTCAAACTTAGATCGTGTTACCACTTTCACAATTTCAATTTCAGCATCAAGTAATTTTGCCAGTTTTTCAACTTCAGGAAATACTTTTTCGCTCTCGTCGGAGAAATCTGTAGCGAAAACTATTTTTTTAATTTCCGATTCAGCAACTTCATTTCTGATGGTTATTACCGGAACAGATGATTGGCGAACTACTTTTTCGGTAATGCCTCCCCCGAGAATATCGTCAATTCCATCATTACCGTTGGTGCCCATTACAACCAGGTCGGCGTTATGAGCTTCCAAAGCCTTCAAAATACTTTCAGTTATTTTACCAACCTCTATATTATCAACAGCTTTTACATCCTTCATAAACGGTTGTGACAATGTCTTTTTCATTCTGGTTCGTGTAGCTTTTAAAAGCCCCATCATATAAGGCACATCATCAACAGTGCCCTCCAGTCCGCCAATGTAACTAACATTGGGAACATCCAATACATGAATAAGGTTGATGGTGGCTCCGCTTTTTTTAGCAATGGATGCCGCAAAACGTAAAGCGTTGTTTGCACATCCGGAGAAATCGGTTGGAATTAAAATGTTTTTCATACTGATGTGTTTTAAATGATTATATGGTTTTAGGTTTATTTTGTCCTTTCGGATAATTCTTTTCGAGGTAGTTATTTTTCAATGAATCCATCTGCTTAAACATATCTTCGAAAGCTCCTTTGTTTAATTGAAATCGTTTAAAGAAATAATCTTCATTAAAGAAATCGTATTTAAACAATGAGTCATTAAAGAAAATGTTATCCGTTTCCGGATTCATAAAGGCGGAGTGATTTTTGTGAAAATAAGATCTGAAGTGATTGAAGATGCTGTCATTGCTCATGTGCAAGGTTCCGCCGGGCGAAGAGTATACATAAGAATACGTGGAATCGTAACGGATGATGTTTCCTTTGTCATCATATTTTTTGTTCACTTTTACTCTCACGTCCGGCTCTTTTTTAATACTGTCGGTAAGTGGAATAGATTTACTTTCTGGCTTTTCCGATAGGGATCTTTTGGTGTTTTGTCCCTCACAAGCGCTCATGATAAAGAGTGAGGAGGCCAGGATTAAAAGGTTTTTCGTTTTCATAACTTTAATTTTAAGGTTTAAACAAAGTCTTTTAATAACTGTTTTTTGCCCTTCAAGTTTTATTCCAATTGTAAAAGCTGTCAGAAAAACTGTCATTTTTTAATTTTCGCCAGTATTTTTTTCTGAAAAAAATTCCTCTTTGTTAAAATATTTTAAGCATAAATACCAATTCCGGTATTAAACAGAAGAAAAGAACCAGGGAATAGGATTCGGCACAAAATTTTAACTTTGTGGCTTTAAGTCATGATCCGTCACTACAACATAACCATTAAAGGAAAAGTTCAGGGAGTTTCTTACCGTGTAAACGCCCAGGCCCAGGCTCATAAGTTTAACCTCACAGGCTTTGTCAAAAATCTGCCAAAAGAGGGTGTTTACGCCGAAGTGGAAGGAACTGAAGAAAATATCAACAAGTTTATAGAATGGTGTTATACAGGCCCAAGGCTCGCCAAGGTTACGGAGGTAAAGGCCGAGGAAGGGGCGACCATTGGGTTTACAACTTTTGAGGTAAGAAGGTAGGGAAAACTTAAAATGCCCCCCCTTTGAAATGTGGCATTGGATGATTAACTTTAATAATCATTTAAAACACATTCAGAATGAAAAAAATTCTATCTCTCTGTTTTATTGCCTCAGCTTTATTTGTTTCAGCGAAAGACGGTTTTAAAGTCATTAAATCCGACGCTAATTCCGTAACACTTGAATATACTCTCAGCGGCATGAACAAACACGCCGTTGAAATCAACGGAAAAACGTATTATAAGGTTTCTGCCGATAATTGTGTGCCTGTTCTTAATGCAGGGTCGCCACAGGTACTCCGTTCAGCTATTTCGCTTGCATTGCCAAATAACGCCGAAGGAAAAATAGAAATTCTTTCATCTGAGTTCACAGAGATCAACTCGTATCCCATTGCTCCTTCAAAAGGCAGCATGACGCGTAATATCGACCCTTCCACTGTTCCTTACAGTTTTGGCGCCGTGTATTCACAAAACGCATGGTATCCTTTGCAAAACGCGGAGTTTAGCGGAACCTATATGCTCAGAAACCAGAAAGGTATCAATGTGAGCGTTTACCCTGTTCAGGCAAATCCTGTTACCAACACCATAAAAGTTTACAGCAAGATCACTCTGAAAATATCTTACGTTAAAACTAACGGAACAAGGGCCACATTAAATATTCCTCAATTTACTTCGAATGAAGAAAAACAATTGTTCAACGATCGTTTCATTAACCTGTCACATAACATTTCAACAGCTAAATCTGTTTCCTATACACCAATAAGCGAATTCGGCGATATGCTTGTTATCACGCATCCAACGTTTTCAACTAACATAATACCATTCGTTAACTGGAAAAACCAGAAAGGCATAAGAACAACACTTGTAACTTCTGCTGCCACGGGAACAACCGGCGCCGCTATCAAAGCTTATATCCAGAGCTTCTACACGGCAAACCCGAATTTATTATATGTTCTTCTTGTTGGCGACCATGAGCAACTCAATTCTTACAATCACGGAACAGCAGGCTCTGAAATAAAATGGGGCGATAGCTATTATGGAAGACTTAATGGAACGGATCATTACCCCGAAGTAATGGTAGGACGTTTTTCTTCCGGAAACGCCACGGATATTAATACGATGGTGAACAGGACACTTGAGTACGAAAAAACTCCATTGTCAGGAAACTGGTATGATAAAGGAATAGGAATTGGTTCTAATGAAGGTTACGGTATTGGCGATGATAATGAACCAGACTGGATGCACATGCGCAACATCGGAAACAAACTTGTTGCAACCGGAGGTTATTCTTATTACCACGAATTTTATGATAGCACTCATACTGGAAATGATGCGCCGGGTAACCCGAATGCAACTATGGTTACAAATACAGTTAACACAGGAGCTTCTATCTTTTTATATTGCGGACACGGTTCGCAGAACACATGTGTAACAAGTAATTTCAGCAGCAGTAATGTTAACGCTGCAACAAACTATGGAAAATATCCATTCTCTATACAGGTGGCTTGTAACAATGGAACATTTATTGGCGGAACATGTTTCTCTGAAGCGTTCTTACGCGCGGCCGGCAGCGGAACCTTAGGACCTAAAGGGGCTATTGCTTCTGTAGGATCATCTATTTTAATGGCATGGGCAGAACCAATGCAGACAGAAGATGAGATCGGCGACATTCTTTCGAACCAATACGTAAGTAATAAAAAATACACGCTCGGCGGATTATTCTATAGCGGCCAAATGAGCATGCTCGACAAATATCCAACAGCAACCGGAAAAGAAGTAATGGAAACATGGGTCATGTTCGGCGATCCATCATGTACGTTCCGTTCGCAAAACCCAACCCAGTTAACTGCAACGCACGACAACTGCTACATTCCGGGATCAACATCATTCTCATTCGCGTCATCTGTAGCGCCAGGATCATACGCTTGTATCTCCCAGAATAATCAGATCGTTGGAACCGCTGTTGTTACAGCAAGCAATACTACAGTGGCTTTTACACAAACATACAATCTTAGCCAAGGACTTGATCTTACTATTACAGGATCAAACATGAAACCTTATACATCAAGTATTTTAATCTGCGGTCCTACTTCGGTAACTAAAGCAGATAAAAACGCGACAGTTTCAATAGAATCAATGATCAGAGATGAATTTATTATTGGTTATACTAATTTTGAATCTGCAAAAATGAATGTATTTGTTTATGACTTAACCGGCCGCATAGTTGCTTCGTATTCGGCAGAAACTTCTGCAAGCGGCGAAGTTCGTTTTAATGCGTCACAATTATCATCATCGGTTTATATTGTTTCCATTAAAGATGAAAACAATAAAGATTTAAAAACAGTGAAGGTTGTAAAACAATAATTTTTATAAATATTTTTTTGAAAGCCAGGGTCAGAAGATTCTGGCTTTTTTATTTCTATCCTTTCTCTTAATAATATGTTGCGGTCTTTGCGGTTTCTTTGCGCCTTTGCGTTTAAACATCCAAGTTGTCCTTAATATCTGTTAAAACCTTCAACACAACGAATTAAAAGATTATTTTTAATCATTATTAAATCCAGTATGAAGAAAATTTTAATTGTTGCAGGTTTGTTGTGTTTCGGTATAGCCGTTTCGCAGAACGTAGAGAATGTGCAGGTAAAAACGCCGGTAAAATCAGTGACTCTTTATCTTGATGGCGCGGAAGTGGCCCAGGCAAAACAGGTAAACCTGAATGCAGGTCGTACGCTTATTACGTTTACGGGATTATCTCCAAAACTTATCTCCAAAAGTATACAGGTAAATGTTGCACCTGATGTAACTGTATTATCAGTATCCGATAAAATAAATTTTCTGAGCGAAAGCAAAGAAACGCCACGTTTAAAACAAATTAAGGATTCAATTGAAATGCTTAGCGATGCCAACATGCAACTTCAATGGCAGATAGACGCGTTTAACGGAGAGAAAGCTATGCTCGCTAAAAACGAATCTATTGGAGGAAACGATAAAGGTGTAAATCCTGCCGACCTTAAACTGGCCCTTGATCTTTATCGTACACGACTAAAAGAAATTCATACAGAACTTTTTGCACTCGTAAAAAAGCGTGATAAAACTAACCTGGTGATTGCTAAGCTCAACAGACAAATGTCTGAGAACGGCGAAACGGAATTGCCAACTGCCGAAATTTCAATCCTTGTAAACGCCAACGCTAAAACAAGTACCAATGTGGATCTTCGTTACGTAGTAAAAGAAAGCGGCTGGTCGCCAAGCTACGACCTTATTTCGGAAGACGTAAACAAACCAATTGAATTAAAATACCGCGCCAAAGTATATAATAACAGTGGTATTGACTGGAACGATGTAAAGATCAAGTTATCAACTTCCGATCCTATGCAAAGCGCGTCGAAACCAGAAATGCAGCCATGGTTCCTTAATTTCTCGAATCCAATTGTATATAATACGAACTCTAATCCATACGGAAATTATGGCAACGATAACAGAAACTCTGATAACTACCAGCAGCAGCAAGCCGTATCACAGACAAAATCACTGTATGAAAATGAATTAAGCGCAGTTACTATTAAAGGAAAAAAAGACGAACAGAAAAAACAAAATCCTTCCATTCAGTATGAAGAAGTTCAGGTATCGGAATTAAGCGCCGAATTTGATATTAAACAGGCATACTCAATTCCTGCCGATGCAAAGCCCTACATTGTAGATGTTATTACTTATAATCTCAATGCAACGTTCCAGTATTACAGTGTTCCTAAAATTGAAAAGGAAGCATTTATGCTGGCGCGCATTACAGGCTGGGAAGAACTTGATCTTGTTGAGGGTCCCGCTAATGTTTACCTCGCCGGAACTTTTGTAGGGCAATCTTACATTAACACCAGGAGTGTGGATGATACACTGAATCTTTCGTTTGGAAGAGATAAAAAAATTATGGTGACAAGAACCAAGCTAAAAGATTTTAATAAGGAAACCACTTCGGGAACAAGCCGTAAGGTGACTTATTCATATGAAATGATCGTGAAGAACAATCACAAGGGCCCCATACAGATCGAACTGGCCGACCAGTTACCTGTATCGCAAAGCAGCGAAATTATTGTAGATGCTATTGAAACATCAAAAGCAGAAGTTAATGCTCTTACCGGACAAATGAAGTGGAAAATAAGTCTTGCACCTGATGAATCGAAAAAAATTATTCTGACCTACTCTGTAAAATATCCTAAGAACAAAAGCCTGAATTTGTATAAGAGTAAAGCCAAGTACAGGGCTAAATTCTAAATTTGATAAAGGATCAAATGGCTTATGACAAAAGACCTGCTAAACTTAGAGCAGGTCTTTTGTCATTTATCATATGTCTTTTATCTGTTGAGTGGCACTAATTTTTCGTGATAACAGAATAAAATCTTAAATCATGAAAAACAACATCACGGGGAATGTCAGCGTTGAAATTGACGCGCCTGCAGAAAAAGTATGGGAAGCATTGACCACACCTTCCATCATCAAAAAATACTTTTTTAATACAAACGCTGAATCTGATTTTGAGGAGGGAAGTCCCATTCGTTTTACAGGCGAGTGGGAAGGAAAGACCTACGAGGATAAAGGAACCATTAAAAAAGTAGAGGAGAAAAAATTATTCAAATACAGTTATTGGAGTTCTATGTCGGGTATTGAAGATAAACCCGAGAACTACGCGGTTATTACATACAAACTGAATGAGAAAAACGGTAAAACGATATTGAGCATTACGCAGGAAAATATTCCGGATGAAAAAATGAAAGAACATTCGGAAGAAAACTGGAACAAAGTACTTGAAAATTTAAAACACTTACTTGAAAGAGAAAATATTGAGACCTAAACAAAAAAGCCCTGCAGTATTTACTACAGGGCCTTTAAAATTATTATAATGAGTATTAAGCAGTTTTAGCTACTCCACCCGGACCAACGAACTGAATGCTTTTGCTGAAACCAAGCATTGGAAGGAAAATAATCGGAAGTAAAATCATTCCAACAGTAAATCCAGCTTCTTTTCCAAATGCCTTAGAAACTCCGTGAAGGATTGCGATTGGCCCGTAAATTGGGATGAAAATGAACCAAAATGGTTTTCCTGCAATCTGACAAAATACGATGATGTTGTAGATAGGAATGATTGAGGCCCAGCCAGGCTGACCTGCTTTTGTGAACACTTTCCATTGAGCGATAATCATTATCAGCGCAATGCCTAAAAAGATAATTGGAATTAAAATTAATGCACCTAACATGTTTAGAATTTTTTATCCCTACTCATATGGCTTTTCAGGTTTCGCCTCCGCAGGTAAACACCTCTGCAGAACAGGTCCGTTTTTTTTAATGGTTTCTGCTCCATTCTTTCCTAAATCAAACTTAACAAATTTTTACAATATTCCGTTCAGTTTTTCTAAAAAAAATCTTCTTTTTTAGTTTCCTGATTTTCTGAATTCACCATGTATCTGTCTCAAAATTAGATAGATTGATATGTTTTCAACAAAAACAGAAAATCGTTAAAAAACCGGATGAACAGTGGATTTCAGCGGATCTGCCGCATTAATTAAAAAATATTTACACCCCAAGTTCATCGGCGAGGTCGATATATTTATCAAGAAAATCGGGCGACCTTCTGTGCTGGCTCAGGCCAACTGTATCAAATTCATCCAAACCATTCTTTTTTTCAACACCCAGAAATTTGAGCGAGTCGTTGATCCAGAATAATTTTGGATCAATGTTTGTTGTGCCTATAAAAGCAGCTGCATGTTGGTCGCCTACACCTCCGAAATAGTCGGTGAAGATAATTGCCCAGTGAACGTTCTCGTTTTCGGTAATTTCGTTTACCAATTCATACAGCGCCATTTCGTTTGGAAAAGTAAGAGGACGCTTTCCTGTATCGAGAAAACCTTTTGTTCCGAATTTAGCCTGCCAGCAAGCCGAGTAGTAATGATTGATGTGAAACATAGTGAGATCAAACCCAAGTGAAATACCAATCAGATCATAATTACTTGCTGTAAGATCGTTGTATGGTCCTTTTAAAACAATAGCGGTTATATGATGGCCCATAACTAAGAATTCATAAGACTGATCGTTTTTGCCAGAAAGTCTTTGGATAATTTGTGGTCAGGGTCTATCTGAAGCGCTTTTTCAAATTGAAGTTTTGCCTGTTCCAGTTTTCTCATTTTAAGATAACATTCACCAATAGAAAATTCGGCGAGGATGCTTGGAGAATTTATCTGGAGTGAAAGCTTAAAATCTTCAATTGCGTCTTCCCATCTTCCGGTATCCATTTTACAGAAAGCGCGATTGTCAACCGCTTCAAAAAACATGGGAAACAATTCATAAGCGATAGTGTAATTTGCAATGGCTTCGTCATACTTTTTCTCGTCCGTGAGATAATAAGCTTTCTTATAATGCGAGTTTGCTTTGCTAATCACTTCATCAGTATTCTGTCCGGTTTCCCTGCAATACTCCTTAAAGTTGACTTGTTTCAGATAATAGAAATAACCCTGCAGATCATCTTTCGAAACTTTTGACGAAGCAAGGAATTTTGATCCCTGGAATCCGTTCGATGCGATTGGAGCGTGATACATCATTATCTTCAATTTTTCAATTGCAGATGCATCGGGTTCTTTTGGTAAGGGTTCATAACATAACACGTGAAATGTTTCATGGGTTTTATCATGTCGCAATAACTTATAGACATGATATTCTCCTTTCAATTCACAATAGAATAAATCACCTTCAACAAGTTCTTTTTCAGAATCTGTTGTGTTTTTGTTCCCGAATAAATTGCCGAAAAGTCCCATAGAAATAACAAAAGCTGTTAGTTAATTTTTTTGAACCACATGTAAAATGTTTGTCCGTTTGTTTGTCCGGATTGCGTAAAAGGTTCATTGATAATTTCTCCGTAGGTTTTTAATGTGAGAGGAGGAAATCCTCTTAATGAGCCGAAAGGGGTATTCTTTAAGTCGAAAACGTATTTGTTATAAATATTCTGTTGGGTTCCTAACCAGTATTGTTGTGGCACGCCGTTCCAGGTATAAGTATCGGCATCAATAAACACTAAAGTGTCTGTTCTAGGCAACGGAGTAGTAGTAAGCGCATCGCGGTATTGGTATAAGGTCCATTTTGTTCCTGTGAGTGAATCGTTCTGGTAAAACGAACTTCCGGTAGTTGTTCCTCCTGTTGTGGTTCCACCGGTAGTTGTTCCGCTTGTTGTAGAAGTAGAGGATGATCCCGAAGAAGTGGCTGGCTGCTGGCTCTTTTTTTCACAGGAAAATAAAATGAAGAGTAATAGAAGCGTTACAGGTAAAATATGTTTTAATGCAGAAAATTTCATGGTTGAATTGTTTATTAAATATAATGCAAAATGAGATGGAATTCCATAAAAATTAACAGATGGTAGCGCTAATTGTACAATTGGTAAATTAACACTAACTCCACTAATTGCCACAACAATTTTGGATTTTACCTTCTGCGCATTCGTGGAGTTACTGTCATTTTAATTTGGATTTATCGCGCGATGGTCCTTCTTCCTTATTTTGATAGTAGCCGGAACTCTTTCCCTGAGAATGAAACCAGAGATATCTCCGTTTAATCTGTCGTCGTAATTTCTTTTGATGTAAGGTTTATTCGGATCGCCCGGAAAAAAAGGCTGGTTCAGGAAGTCTTCTTCGTTGCCATTAAGTTCGCGTACGGTACCGTCTTTTTCGATGTAAACAAATTCAAAACCTTGTTCTTTTTTTCGTCTTGGCATTAATCGCGAGTACACAATTATTCCTCCCATTATGGCTGGTAAAAGAACAAAAACGAGTATAAAAAAACCAGTGTACGCCATGTAAAATGAAGTTACAAAAAAATGACCAGAAATGAAAGAAGTGGTTTATTGTTTTGAAGGGCATTTATGAGTGCCATACGAACAAAATACACAGCAGTCGCCTTCTTTTGGTTTCAGTTCTTTATTACAATTGCTGCAGGTATATACTAACTGACATATTTCTGTTGGCAGTGTTTCTGTCTTTTTAAATTTACATTCAGGACAGGTAATTTCAGTCTGAAAAGAGCCTAAAGGTTTATCTGCTTCACCAGTTACATTTTTTTTACAGCAACTATCCTGCATTTCAGTTTTTTTCTTCTGCTCCGCTTTTTCTTCATAATTACACATATTAAAATACATGTAAGTAAAAAATGAAACAGCGGTCACAAGAACAATACTTATAGAAAGCAGGATCGTTTTCTTCATAACGCAAAGATACGATTTTGTTACAAGGTCGTTCTTACTGGGAAGAGCCTGAGTTCACCAATGGCATTGATGTAATCTCCTGGTTTTATCAGCGAAGAATTACAAAAACATACAAGTGGAATGCCGCAATCTACCAATACTTCCTCTTCTTCCATTTCAGTAAGTACCCGTCCTTTTATTTCCCAATCGAGCAAAGCAAGTTCTTTAATATCTTTTGCAGGATCTGATCTCAGTCTGCCCACCCGGTGATCGCTGGCCGTTTCATGAAGATAGGCTTCGGCATCGAGGGTGCTTCCGGGTTTAAAAATGTTGCGGTATTTCTCCTCATGTTCCGCTACGAGTTGTGGCAGGTTAGGCTCTTTACCTGAATAAAGGAAAGGAGGATAAACATAATTGCAGGTAAATGAAACGTCGTTGTACCGGAGAAGGAGTTTTACACCGTGTGCGTAAGTGGTAAGTGGTTCAATAAAGTCGACCACTTCCACGCGTATGGTTGGAGCTGTTGTCATAGCTGTTTTTTTATGAATTTTTTTCGGAACATCTTTTCGGGCACGACATCAGCAGCTCTTCAAATGAAAAGTAATGTGGTCACTATAAGTTAACTGGTGCTCCGGAAGAAAATTCCGTGATTGAAGATTAGAACGGGAAACAGAATGAGAATGAAAATGATGAGCGTCACTCTCTTCTTTCGTTTCTCTGATTTTTTTATCCTTGCGAATTGATCAGACCTTTAAAAAACTGAATGGCTCCGAATACGATAGCGCCCCAGAAAATAAATCCGATGTCGGAGGCAGTGGCAATAATACCTCCAACGCACCATAGTGCTCCGTATATCATATCTTTTGTAGCGCGTTCTTTTTTACCGGAAGAAATTTGTTTCTGAAGATTTTCAACAACAATGGCTGCGCTGTCGCGGCTTAAACCTTGTTCCATTAATGCATTGATAACTTCGTGTGAGTTTTTGTTTCCGTTAACCATAAGGTTTGCTGCATATTCGTAAATATCATTTACGGCTTGCTGTTGTGCATTTGCGTTTGTCATTTTGTAGTGGTTTTAAATTTTATATGGAGATGACAGCTTTTTAAAGATTCCATAAAAAAAGTGAAAATATTTTTTGGGAGGGTATCTTGTCTCTTGTTTCTGGATCCTGGCTCCAATTTTAGAATCAAGAGCCAAGAATCAAGAATCAAGACCAAGAATCAAGATTCGGCCGTGTTCACGCGAACGATCTTCATCGCCGAATCAATTTTATTGGACCACAGCACTATAATCTGGTTACCACGGTTGAGTTTGCTGTAGCTCTTTTCGTTGATCTGAATTTTATCGTTAGATTTTAAAAGCAGGTAATAATGACGTCCGTCCTGGTACTCGCGTTCTTCTTTGTCCATAATAACTCCTTCAATCTTACTGATAGGTTTAATAAAGTTTTTATAGCCTTTTAAAATGCTTCGCCCAATAAACCAGCAGATAACACCACCAATGGCAACAGATAACCAGTGATCGAAATTACCGTAAGCGGGGCGGGTAACCGGCGAAGCAATGGAGTGAATGATCTGCCATGCGAAATAACCGGTACCAAATAAACACAAGGGAAGAAAAAGTAAACCCGTAATGGTGATCCAGTAATACACAAAGAAGAGCAGAACCCTGCTTAATACGTGCTGACTGTATATGGTTTCTTTGGATGTCAATTTAGTACATCGAAGATAGTACATTTTGACAACAAACAAGATGAATCGTGTATTTTTAACGATTAAAAAGCGAATTTTTCAGATTAAAATAGAAGTTATTAACGAATGCCAATAAAAAAGGCGCCGTTGAGACGCCTTTTTTTTAAGTATAATAATTTGATTTACAGTCCGGTACCGAAATGTGTCATGCTTTCGCGCTTCATGGGTTGAACAGTCATAACCGGGATATTACTAATATCAACAATCTTTTGGGTATCGGTTCCTCCGAACATTTCGCCAATGCTTAAGCTTGGTTTATTCATGATCATAATAAGATCGCACTCAATCTTATTTGCGTACTCCACAACTGTTTCGGCAACATGTTCGGCAGGAATGGACTTGTTTGTACAAGAGATGCCTTTGCTTTTTATGAATTGTTTTACCTGGTGGCTATATGCAAGAAGTTTATTTTCGTAGCTGGCGTCCTTAGGGTCGAAAACACCTAAAATACGTATGCTTGAACCAAAGTATTGAGCGAATTGAACCGCCGCGTCAACTTTTTCACGTGTTTCGTCAGAAAGATCAAGCGGGAGGAGGATATTCTCACAACCATCGCGGTGTTCGCCGCCACGGATGGTGATAACCGGACAAGGAGCCTTGCGTATAAGCTTACTGGCACTTGAACCAATGATGTTACGAAACTTCATATGACTCTCGAGACCGGCAATAATAAGGGTAGCTTTGATCTCTTCTGCAACGCGATCCGTTTCTTCGTAAATATCACCTTTAACGTTCATGAATTCGGTTGGAACGCCGCTTTCCTGCTCAGTTTGCTTGGTTAGTTTGTTAAGGGCATCGTAACTTTCTTCACCGGCTTTTTCATAAACATGCAGAAGCACCAGTTTGGAATGGGTGTATTTTGCTAAGTTATATGATTGTTTTACAGCTAGTAAGGATTGTTTTGTGAAATCGATAGGGATAAGAATAATGCCTCTTTCTTTAACCTGCATAAGTTTTGATTTGGTATTGCAAAATTACCAATTTTCTGAAAATGGGCAAATTTTAAGGTTAAGTGTAAGGTTTTTTTGGCTGTGAGCCTTTAATTTACTATATTTGCGCCTCTTAATTAAAAACATTAAAAATGGCAGTAAAGATTAGACTACAAAGACACGGGAAGAAGGATTCAGCTTTCTTTCACGTAGTAGTTGCCGATGGTCGTGCACCTCGTGATGGAAAGTTCATTGAGAAATTAGGCGTTTATAACCCTAACACAAACCCTGCAACTATTGACATCAATTTTGATTCAACATTAAACTGGATCCTTAAGGGGGCTCAGCCTACAGATACCTGTAGAGCTATCCTTTCTTACAAAGGTATAATGATGAAAAAACACTTATTAGGCGGAGTAAAAAAAGGTGCTTTAACCGAAGCTCAGGCTGAACAGAAATTCAACAAATGGGTTGCCGATAAAGAAGGCAAAGTAAGCGGTAAAAAAGATCGTTTAAGCTCAGAAGCAAAAAAATCTGCTGATGATCGCTTTAAAGCAGAAACAGCGGCTAAAAAAGCCAAAGCTGCAAAAATCGCCGCGAAATCAACTCCAGCTCTTGAAAACACTGAGAGCGCAGAGAACACCGAAAACACGAACAACGAAAACAACGGTTAATTAAAATTTATAACATATTAAACCGCCTCTTGGGGCGGTTTTTTATTTGCCTTAATTTGCACACTAAACCCATTTAATCTCCATGTATACTCTCATTGCGGATAGCGGCTCTACTAAAACCGATTGGGTATTACTTAACGGATCCGTTGTTGTAAAGCACGTAAAAACAATTGGATTCAATCCTTACTTTCAATCACGCGATCAGATCAATCTTGAACTTCTTAGTAATTTAAAACCTCACATCGACGATTTCATCGGAAGAATTGATGTTCTTCATTATTATGGAGCAGGTTGTTCAACACTTGAAAATTGTGTACTCATTGAAGATTGCCTCAGCATTACACTCAGCATCCGTAAAATAAATGTGGCCCATGATCTTTTAGCAGCGGCCCGCGCACTTTGTAAAAAAGATTGGGGAATTGCCTGTATCCTTGGAACAGGAAGCAATAGTTGTCTCTTTAACGGAAAACACATTCTTGAGAATATTCCCTCGGTAGGTTATCTCTGGGGCGATTACGGTAGCGGGGCGCAGATCGGAAAATATTTTGTACAGGATTATTTCGAAGGTAATCTCCCCAAAGATCTTTCTACAGCATTTGAAAATGCCGGTTACGACCGCGAAACCATTCTCAACGGAGTTTATAAGGGAACCATGCCAAGCCGTTACCTGGCTTCCATCAACGAGTTTGTAAGCAAACACATCGATCATGCCTTCATGAAAACGCACGTTGAAAATTGTTTCGATACTTTTTTTAAACACCAGGTAAGCAAGTATACCGATTCCAAAAAACATAAAGTACATACTGTCGGATCTATCGGATACTATTACAAAGAACTTTTCGCCATAGTTGCTAAAAAACATGGATACGAAATCGGTAATGTGATCAAATCTCCGATAGACGGACTCATTGATTATCACTCAAACAACTAATATGGAATATGCCTTAATAGCCTTCAGCTCATTAATAGCATCTTTTCTCACCTTCTTTTCGGGGTTCGGCCTGGGTACCATTCTTCTTCCTGTATTTGCATTGTATTATCCTTTGCCAATTGCCGTGGCGCTCACAGCTTGTGTTCACCTGCTCAACAATCTTTTTAAACTTATACTTGTATTCCGAAATATTAACTGGAAAATTGTGGTACGATTTGGCGTGCCTTCCATGATCGCCGCTTTTGTCGGAGCATTGCTTCTCGAAAAAATAAGCGAAACAAATGTGATACTCACTTCTTATACAATTTCTGGTCATACATTTCATATTACGTGGCCGGGATTGGTGATAGGTTTACTCATTGTTCTTTTCGCTATAGTTGAACTTTCAAAAAAATTATCGGAGATGACCTTCAGCGAAAAATGGCTCATTCCCGGTGGATTCATTAGTGGTTTCTTCGGCGGATTCTCCGGACATCAGGGAGCTTTGCGTAGTGCGTTCCTTCTCAGAACTAATATAGTAAAGAGTGTTTTCATTGCAACGGGTGTTATGATTGCCTGCTTAGTTGACGTGGTTCGCATTTCGTGGTACACAAAGTTTGACGCTCTTAAAGAAGGAGAAGCAAATTATTATCTTCTGGCTGTAGCAGTTCTTTCTGCATGGATCGGCGCCTTCGCCGGAAATAAATTATTTAAGAAAACGAGTATCTCCTTTTTTAAATGGTTCGTTGGTGTATTTATGCTGGTGATGGGATTGATGATCGGTATTGGGATTATAAATTAAAAGCCTCTTTGTTTAAACGCAAGGGACGCTAAGAATGCGCAAAGGACGCAATTCAATAGCGTACCTTGAAGAACCATTGCGGCTTTGCGTTTAAGCGTCTACGAAAAATTAGTAACTTAGTCCTGCATGCAACGAAAACTTCTCCTGATCAGTTTTATTGAGGGTGCAGCTGTTATGGCAGCTGAACTTTGCGGTGCAAAATTACTGGCACCAATTTTCGGAAGCAGTCTTTATGTGTGGGCCTCAGTAATGGGAATTACTCTTGCGGCTCTCGCATCAGGATATTTTTATGGAGGATGGATCACCGAACGTTCGAAAGAACACAACAGGAATCTGTTTCGTGTTTTAACAGCAGCCTCTCTTTTTGTTCTGGCGATGCCTTTAATAAGCCATTATCTTGTTCCAAGAATTTCTTATTTACCATTTCTTCCGGGAGTTGTTACGAGTACACTCGCCCTGCTTTTCCTTCCTGTTTTTTTTCTTGGAGCAACTTCTCCGTTGTTTATTATTTTACAAACCAACGAAACAAATTCTGCAGGCAAGGTAAGTGGAACAGTTTATGCCGTTTCTACTGCTGGAGGGATCCTGGCCACATTTCTTTGTGGCTTTTATTTAATTCCTTCCATTGGCCTTTCATTTACACTTCTCATTTTTGGAGGTTTGTTATTTGCAGTGACCATTTTTATTTTCAAAATTATTAAGATAGCACACTTGCTTATTCTTGCAGGTTTTGTATATCTTAACCTGCAATTCCTCTTCCCTGAAAATAATTCAATAGAAAGTTCCGAAAGTATTCTTGGTAAATTACAGGTGCAGGATGTTGTAAATAACGATGAAGAGATCCGGCTGCTAAAAATAAATGACATTGTTCAAACAGAAATGGATCTTCAGAGTAAGAAGTCGGTTTCGGGATATATCAACCTGCTGGATTCAATCATATTCGGAAACAGAATGTACAATGAAAAGCCAGATAAAGAAGCGTTGGTATTAGGCCTGGGCGGTGGACTTGCAGCCAATTTACTGGTGAACAAAAATTTTCGTGTTACCGGGGTTGAATTTGATGAAAGAATTGTGGACGCGGCGAAGAACTTTTTTTTTCTGGATACCACTGTTGAAGTTCATTGCCAGGATGCGCGCGATTATCTGAATCATTGCGATAAAAAATACGACGCCATTCTGTTTGATGTGTTTAAAGCCGAAGAACAACCCGGACATGTTCTTACACTTGAAAGCCTTAAACGCATAAAAGAAAAAAATCTGAATTTCTGGTCGTTTATCTACATCAACTGGCACGGTTATACAGATGATGAACTTGGAAAAGGAACAGCCATTCTTCGCAAAACACTCGACAGCGCGGGTTTTTATACTGAAATGTATTCGTTGTCGAATGACCCTGCTTACAGGAACATTATTTTCAGATGCAGGGAAAAATGGGCCGGGAGGGTGATCTTCAGAAGGTATCCGAAATTTTATGTGAACGATACATTAGCGGAAACCACGATCGTAAATACCGATGATAAACCTGTGCTTGAAAAATATAACGCGCTTGCCAACAAAGCCTGGCGGAGTAATTATTTAAGATATTACCAGAACAAATAAAATGAAAAAATTATTCATTTTTCTTTTTTGTCTGACGCCGTTATTTCTTATTTCCCAAACCGATTCACTGAAAAAAAGCAAAGCTGAACGTAACCGTTGCTTTACGTTTATTTACGACAACGATCTCTTTGGTCGAACCGACCGTTATTATACGCAAGGAGTAAAAATTAAATTGGTGGCGCCTTTCGTGAAGTATTCTCCTTTATCAAAAATTCTTCTCAAATATAAAAGCTGGGATAACTATTATGGCTTGAGTTTAGAACAGGATTGCTTTACACCAAAGAGTATTTTGTTTGATACAGTCAATAAACTGGATCGTCCTTATGCGGGAACTTTTATTGTTTCACATTTTGTTACGTCGGTTACCTCAGGGTATCATTCTAAATTCTCTTCAGGGTTTAATATTGGTATAATTGGCCCTTTAGCCCAGGGTGAAGAAGAACAAAAAGCAATACATCGAGCAACTAATAACGATGAACCCCTTGGTTGGAAACATCAGATGAAGAATGATATTATCATAAATTATGAAATACAGTACGAGCCTTGTCCAATAAATACTTCCTGGCTGGAAATATACGGAGGCCCTTATTTCAGGTTAGGGACGTTGAATACAGATGTAAGCCTTGATATGAATCTGAGAACCGGATTAATGGATTCGTATTATAAAAACTATTGTGGAGAAAAGAATTCTGACGGTAAAAAGTTTCAGTTATTTTTCACTGCAAAAGCGAGAGCAAAACTTGTTGCATATAACGCTACTTTGCAGGGCGGACTTTTTACTGACAGTCCCCACGAAATTCCAGCCAATGAAATTTCAAGATTTGTTTTTTCTTCTAACCTTGGAATTACGTTGGCATATAAAAGAATTTATCTCGAATTTTTAAGAACCTATATCACAAAAGAATTTTCGAATGGCGTTGATCATGGCTGGGGAAGATGTCATCTCACTGTTTGCTTTTAATTTATGTTGCAACACGAATAGCGTGTATAGTCTATAAATCTACCTATGTGCTCACCTAGGTTTGGTTTGAGAATATAAGTTTTATATAAAATTAAATTTGCATCTGTGCTTTTTTGAATTACATTCGTTTTATCAAAATGATTTATCCCTTCCTTGCATTTTGAAATTCCCAATCCCGTTTCTTAAGTCTTTTCCCCGCTTCGGAATTTCTTTTGTTTCTGATAAGCACTGATTTGTATTTAGTAAACAAGAATGTCGCTGGAAAAGCAAATAGAACGTTTAAAATACCTGGATTTTCTTATTCAGGGTAAACGTACCGGCACGCCAAAAGAACTGGCGTGTAAACTTCATTTATCGGAGCGGCAGACATTCGAGATCATTAACAAAATGAAGATTATGGGCGCCCCCATTCAATATTGTCATCAGAGCAGAAGTTACCACTACACAGAAAATGTTTTTCTTGAGATCTGCTTCAAAAGAAAAAATAATTAGCACTGCGGTAAAATTGCAGTACTACTTTCTATCATTGATCTTATTAATCACAAAAACAATTACACCATGAAAAAAAACAGATTAATCCTACTGGGACTCGTCTTCCTTCTTGTTTATAATAAAGGGAGTGCTCAGTCCACAACTGCTAATAACCTCTGGGCGTTCCCGAAATTTATTGGGTACAATGCTACTAATGGAGTTAATCCTCTCAATTTCCGTACTAACAACATTCATAGAATGCAAATGAATGGCAACATTACGACTAATATTAACGCACAAGGGCCCTTACAAAAAAATGGTTGCGTTGGATTAGGTGAAGTTCCGGGCTTTTACCAGTTTTTTGGAGGAACAGGTCCTTTCAGTTTACTCCATCTGAATGGAAATAATTTTCTTGGAACACCTCAAACCGGTGGTTACCGTAACTGGATGCGCTATGGAATTGTAACCACGCACAACCAGGATCTCGCCTTTATGGGGCAACGAGCAACCGGCGGTAATGATATTACGGATATGGTATTTTCCTGGGCGGATAATGCCGGTAGTGGTTTTCCTGGTCCTGATAATATGGTATTCAGCTTTCTTGCCGGAACAGGTGCTGCTAATAACGATTTAACAGGCGATGCCCCTAACGGTCGCGAAGTGGTTCGTTATACAGGAACCGGAAATGTTGGAGTGGGGCCGCGTTTTAATAATGCCAATCAGCCAAAAAGCACTTTTCACCAGCATCAGGAAAACGCGTTAAGCAGCTGGATGCAAATTACCAATCAGCGCATGACGGTAGCAACGCCCGTGCCGGGTCCTACAGTTATTAATCCTGCTAACGGTTTGCGTATTGGTATATTTGGTGATAACGTACTTGCGCAGAATGGAGATGCATTGATGTACAACCAGGAGAACCGTCACCTTATTTTCAGTACCAATCACGCTACTCCTGGAAATATTCTTACAACCGATGAGCGTATGCGGATTTCTTCATTATCAGCTCCAACAGAAAATCCTTCAGGAGGTTTTTCGGCTGGGGGATATAATCCGGGCGGAATTCTTTTCGCTGATGCCACACGTGTTGGTTTAAGTTATCTTCCTGCGTTACCTGTAACTGCTCCATTGAGCCTGGTACATATGGGAGGAAATACATCTGCTACTAATGATGGATGGAGAAACTGGATGGACATAGGTACATTTGTGCATCTTCCAACAATTGGAGGTGTACCTGGTGGGCATTTCTATTCAGGAATGAGATTTGCAGGAACCGCAACAGGTCTCACCGCCCCACGTGACGCGATTATCAATTGGGGTTTTAGTCCGCCTACAGCTGTTTCTCCCGGAAACAGGTTAAGATTTATATTTACTACAACAGCGGGTGGTCCATTCTTATCTTCCGGGGCAAACGGCCTTGAAGCGGGGCATTTTGTAAGCGATGGAAACAATCCGCGTTTTGGTGTGGGTATTTTCTCCGGAGCCGGTGTAGATCCTTTAAACACACTTGAGATTATGTCTTCTGCATCTTCGCCATATTTCGCATCTGCTAATGGAAGCAGCGGATTAAAATTCAGGAATATGAATTCGCTGGTAACACCGGTAGTTAATCCCGGACAAGGTGTTCTGGCGCTTGATAACGCGGGTAATGTTATTTATGTAAACTCTTCTTCATCTTCAACAGGTTGTTGTCTTGGAAATCCTTGTATAGGCGCGCCAAATCCATTACCTGGCAACTGGTCTATTCCAATGAATGCAAATAATTTCTTTTTCCTTGGTAATGGAGGTCCGGGCCAGGACCGGGTTGGTATTGGTTTTGGTTTCTGTAACCCACCACCACAGGCAAGACTTCATGTAATGCAGAATTCAGGTGTGAATAACGACGTAGGTATTCTCAGCGACAACTCATGTACAGATGCTATAGCTCTTCGCGCAAGAGCAGGAGGATCAGCAACAGGCCCACAAACAAAAGTAGCAGGTTGGTTTGAAGCGAGCGGAGCTGCAGGAGCGGCACAGGTTGCTATTTATGTTCCACAGGGAAGCGGTCTAGTTAACATCGGATATCCTACACCATCATCGGTGGGAGCAGGCGGAGGATTACTTAATGTGAATGGAAACGGAGCGTTTAACGGGGATGTTTTTCCTGTGATCGATTGCAATCCGGCTCAAAGATGTGGAAATCCAACTAACAGATGGTTTGAAGTATGGTCGTGTAATGGTGCTATCCAAACATCTGACGAAAGATTAAAGGAAAATATGAAACCATTATCTTATGGTATGGAACAGATCATGAAATTAAAACCTATTTCATATACATGGAAAGGTAATGCAGGGTATGGAACTAAGATCGGTTTTGTTGCTCAGCAGTTAAAAGAGGTGATCGGTGAAGTGGTGAAAGAAGGCGATGATCCAAACAAAACGCTTGGGGTTAACTACGCAGAATTAGTTCCTGTTCTGATAAAAGGTATGCAGGAACAACAAGTACAGATCGAAGCTAAATCGCAACAGAACGATGACCTTAAAAAACTGATTGAAAGCCAGCAAAAACAAATTGATGAACTGAGAAATATGATCACATCATGCTGTTCAAATGCGAACCCTGCAGCAAACAACAAAGCAGTGGCACAGATTAATGTTGAATTAAAAGATGGCGATGCTGTAGTATTAAATCAGAATGTTCCGAATCCTTTTGCTGAACAAACTGTTATCTCTTATAATATCCCTGAAAAAATTCAATCGGCCCAGATCATTTTCTATAATAACCTGGGACAGGTTTTAAAAACCATTGATATTAAAACACGCGGTAAAGGACAATTAAATGTTTATGCTAACGATCTCACAAATGGTTTATACAGCTATTCCTTAATTGTTGATGGTAAAATTGCTGATACCAAAAAAATGATCAGACAAAATTAAAATTAAGCTCTCAAAAAAAAGAAGAGGTTCTATTGGACCTCTTTTTTTTATTCTGGTATTTTGGTTGTATACAAAAAAGGATCACGGATTTAAAAATTACTGCTGAAGATGTTTTAGCAGCTGAAGAGCTATAAAATCAACATTGCCTCCCGAGTTATTCAGAATAACAACGCCGCAGTTTTTCTCTTTTACAAAACCTATAAAGGCCGAGAAACCAAATGTACCACCGTTGTGCCATATCATATTATTGCCCTGTTTTGTCTTCATAATATGCCAGGCCATCGCAATAGTATTCCCGGTATTAAAAGTAGATTGATGTGAACGCTTTAGAGCTTCATTTTTTTCTTCGAGATTCGCTTTCAAAAAAGTAAGCATATCGCCGGGGCTTGATCTCACTGCTCCTGCAGCGGCAATAGCTTCAAGCTCCCAATGAGGCGTTTCTTTTCCAACAATATTGTATCCTGTGGCAAACTTTTTTTCCTGGTCGGTATTTAGTCTGATACTGGTATTGTTCATGCCAAAAGACGATGTTATCTTTTCCTTTACCAGTTCTTCAAATGGTTTTCCGTAAACGCGTTCAAGAATAATGCCGAGTAGTCCCATTCCAATATTAGAATATTCGCAAACTTTTCCCGGTTGTTTCGAAAGCTGTATTTTTTTCAGATAATTAAATACCATTTCCCTGTTATAATTTTTGTAAGGATTAAGCGCGTTGTAATCCTGCTGGGCCCCTATATCGTCGGGTAAACGGGGTAATCCGCTCGTGTGATTAACCAAATGGATAAGCTGAATGTAATTATCGCCAACCTGGAGATTAGGATATTCTCCCGGTAAATAATTGCGGATATCGTCTTCCGCGTTTACTTTATTTTCGAGAATAGCATTGGCGAGAAGAATACCGCAGAATACTTTTGAAACAGAGCCAATTTCATAAATAGTAGATGAAGTTGCAAGCGTTTTTGATCCGCGCTTCACTTCGCCGTAATTGTAAAACGATTCTTTTCCATTGTTAAAAACACCAATGCTAAGGCCACAGTTCTGCGGACTTTGCATATGATCCTTTACAAGTTTATCTACCAGCGAATCAAACGAAGATTCTTTCTTATTATCCGATAAGTAATCGGTGATCTTAAAAAATTTTGATGTGGATACAGGAATAAAACTGATCAGTTCGATGTTGTTCTCTTTATCGGTAGCGAGGTTCATCTGAAAATCGCCATATTTAAAATGTGTAAGATAACAATGACAGGATTGGGTTTCTTTCACATATTCAAGACTATCTATATCGCCGTATAAAACAAATAAGGAACGGTTCAGGAAATCACAAAAATCCTGTTCTTTCATTTCGTTTTTTAATTTAGTGGAGAAAAGCGCGTAAATGTCACTGTACTTTTTCTCGTTGAACAAAAGTTTTGTCTTTAAGGCAACTTCATTGTTTTTAAGTTTGTCGCCCTGGGCCATGATAGCCCCGCTCACAAGGAAAAGGACAAGAAAGAATAAGGGTCTTATCATGGCGTAAAAATAGTAAAAAGACCAGTTTTCCGTTAGAATTAAAACAGCTATATTTAAGGAGTAAATGAAACGATTAATTCTTGTTTTTACGCTGTGTTTCCCATTTCTTTTTTTCTCTCAGTCATCAGAGAAACTCAATGAAATGCGTAACGCTCCTTTTACCATACGCGGAACAATTGGTATTCCAAGAACCATTAGCAGTAATATGTTCAGAACCTGTTTTAACGGGGTATACGCCGGTAATGTGAGTTTTAATTACAGGATATTCAATAATGTTATTGTTGGACTCGGATACGACAATTCCCATTTCCTGAACAATAAAAAAGTATTTACGTACTACATTCCGCCATCCGGGCAAAAAGAATATGGATTATCCTACAACACCCGTATTATGAACCATAGCGGCTTCCTGAGAATTGGCGGCGATAAATTCTTCTCAAATACCGGGTACATGAACTACTCCGTAAATTCGGGCCTCATGGCCATGAACTATTTTAATGTGGAGGCTGATAGCAGCGTTGAAAACAGGCCTTACGGACCAAAAATGATTTATTCGCCTTACGTGCAGCCCGAGATATCAGTTAATTTCATTGTGGGAGAAGAAAGAACGCTCAGCCTTTCCATTATGCTTGCTTACACAACAGTATTAACTAATTTCGATCCAAAATCACCAAGGTTCAATCACTTTGCCGAAGTAAAAAGTAAAAGCAACAGACATTATATGAGCTGGCTCAACATTGGCTTTGGATTTAATGTTTTAATAGGTAAGAAAGCTGCCGCCAGCGGCGCCTGACGGTCCTAAATTAACCACATAGATTTTGATTTTAAAAAATAAAATAAAGCTGGAGTTATACATAGAAAAAATATCCAAAAGATATTTGCAGCAGCACATCAGAACTATAAACTATCGACTATAAACTATAAACTATCGACTACGAAATGATTACCGCAGAAATGCCCGTGAAGTTTGACCGGAAGAAACACAAAGACGAAACTTTACTTAAACTCTACAAAAATATTCTCAAGCCTCGTATGATCGAGGAAAAAATGTTGCTGTTACTCAGGCAGGGACGTATTGCAAAATGGTTCAGTGGAATAGGACAGGAAGCTATTTCCGTTGGTGTTGCCACTGCGCTCAATACTGATGAGTATATTTTACCAATGCACCGCAATTTAGGTGTGTTTACAACAAGAGAAATTCCGCTCAACAGATTATTTTCACAGTTCCAGGGAAAACCCGGAGGCTTTACAAAGGGCCGCGACCGTTCTTTTCATTTCGGAACACAGGAATATAAGATCGTTGGAATGATCTCTCATCTTGGTCCGCAACTTGGCGTTGCCGATGGGATCGCTTTAGCAGATAAAATCAGGAAAGATAAAAAAGTAACCGTTGTTTTTTCAGGAGACGGAGGAGCAAGTGAAGGAGATTTTCATGAAAGTGTAAATACAGCAGCAGTGTGGGATCTTCCCGTAATTTTTGTCATCGAAAATAATGGTTATGGATTAAGCACACCAAGCAACGAGCAGTTCAGATGTAAATCCTTTGCTGATAAAGCTATTGGATATGGCATTGAAGGCATTACAGTTGATGGAAACAATATTCTTAAAGTGTATGAAACTGTAAAAAATCTTGCGGAAAGCATCAGGGAAAATCCTCGTCCTGTTATTCTTGAATGCGTTACCTTCCGTATGCGTGGGCACGAAGAAGCCAGCGGCACCAAATACGTTCCTAAAGAATTGTTTGATGTATGGGGGAGGAAAGATCCTGTAAACACCTTTGAGAAGTTTTTGATCAGTGAAGGCGTACTTACAGAGGAAATGATTGAAACGGAAAGAGCCGGAATTAAAAAAGAAATCGAAGCAGGACTTGAGATTGCTTTTGCAGAGCAATTACCACCTCCTGATACAGAGAAAGAATTAAGCGAAATGTTCAAACCTTTCGTGGCCAATGATACAAGTTCGTCAGCGGGTTCAAAGACCAACATGCGTTTGATCGACGCGGTATCTAACGGTCTTCGTCTTGCCATGAGAAAACACTCTAATCTTGTTTTAATGGGACAGGACATTGCCGAATATGGTGGTGTATTTAAAATTACAGAAGGATTCGTGGAAGAGTTTGGTAAGGATCGTGTAAGAAACACTCCTCTTTGCGAAAGCGCCATTCTTGGTTCAGGATTCGGGTTAACCATCAACGGCGCTAAAGCCATGGTGGAAATGCAATTTGCCGATTTTGTAAGCGAAGGCATTACACAGATCGTTAACAACCTTGCAAAAAGTTATTACCGGTGGGAGCAGAACGCCGACGTGGTGGTAAGGATGCCAACAGGGGCGGGAGTAGCGGCTGGCCCGTTTCACAGCCAGAGTAACGAAGCCTGGTTCTTTAAAACACCGGGATTAAAAATTGCTTATCCTGCTTTTCCTTCAGATGCAAAAGGATTATTGCTTACAGCGTTTGAAGATCCTAACCCTGTGATGTTCTTTGAACATAAAGCGCTTTACAGAAGTATCAGCGAAGATGTTTCGGATGATTATTATACCATTCCCTTCGGAAAAGCAAGACTGGTGAAAGAAGGAAATGATGTTACCATTGTGACTTACGGATTAGGCGTTCACTGGGCTCTTGAAACATTAAATGAAAACTCCGACATTAACGCCGATCTTATCGATTTAAGAACGCTGGCACCATTGGATATTGAAACTATTTATACTTCGGTACGAAAAACGGGACGTGTACTTGTGTTACATGAAGATACTCTTACCGGTGGAATAGGCGGCGAGATAGCATCGCTGATAACTGAAAATTGTTTTGAATACCTCGATGCGCCTGTGATGCGTGAAGGGAGCCTGGATACACCTGTGCCAATGAATGCCGATCTGGAACAGAATTTTCTTCCTAAGGAACGGTTCAAGGTTAAACTAAGAAAACTACTCAGTTACTAAACGAAATGCCGAAACCGGGAATCATAAAAGTGTGTTCTTTACTTATGATTGCCGGTTTTATTTTTTTTATTTCCTCCTGCGCCAGAATTCTTCATAATCCTCACCAGGGAATAAAGATCCATACAGATACTTCTCTTACAGTTCATAAACTATTTAAACTCGATAGTTCGAGAATATATAAAGAAGGAGACAAATATTTTGTAAGAAGAAATAATTTTCCTTTACTGATCCAGTTCAGAAAAAAGGATTCTTCATTGGTGAATTATTATCTGAAAAGCGAATTAAGTCCCACATACATTTATCTGAACGCTTTTGCAGGGATGCCTCTCAGTTGGATCATCGATTACCAGTTCGATCATCGTTACCGGCATAAACCTATCAACTATTTTTCGTACGACAGAACATATGACAAAATTAATTATTCATCCATTCTTCCTACTAAGGCAAATGATCTTCGTCTTTGGCTTGGCTGGAGCTTTATCAATGGGTATCACCCAAGCATGTTCAATTCCTATCCTAACGATGGAAACGTAACGCCCTTAGGGTTAAATGGCCAGGCAGACTATTTTGTGGCCGATAACCGCTCATGGATGCTGGAGTTTGGAGTTTCTTCAACAGTGGTTCCTAAAAGGAAAAGTATTTATGCTCTTGAAGAGGATAGTGTGAATGAATATTACAGCACGAATCTGTGGGTACTTTTAAATCACAGGTTTCATTACAGAAAATGGAGCATTGGCGCAGGTTTGAGTATTGCACCTTCACAGAATACAAAAACTACTTTTTATGTGACGCACAGAGATACTATTTATCAGCCGAATAAAGACACAGTGAAATACCACATCATTTCTGAGCCCAGGTATTATGACCAGGATCTTGTAAAACTCGGACTTAATTTTAACATCGCGTATAATTTTAATCATATGACAAGTTGCGGGTTCAACTGGCAATGTTATGTGAGCGATATCAACAGAAATAAATTTTACGCGTCACATTTTTTTAATCTCTATCTTGGAATAAAAATTTATCAATTCAACGTTAGACGAAAACCAATATTATGGAAATAATTGATCTTAGAAGTGACACTGTTACTCGCCCCACACCGGCCATGCTTCAGTTTATGATGGACACAAAAGTGGGCGATGATGTTTTTAATGAAGATCCCACCATCAACGAGTTGGAAGCCTATTCGGCGAAAATGTTTGGCAAGGAAGCTGCGCTGTTTTGTCCGAGCGGCACCATGACCAACCAGATTGCTATTAAGGTACACACCCAGCCGGGTGACGAACTCATCTGCGATGTTAACTCGCATATTTACAATTATGAGGGTGGAGGAATTTCATTTAACTCTGGTGTACAGGCTAAATTGGTTACCGGAAACGAAGGACGTTTAAGCGCTGAAATGATCGAGCCCCTCATTAATGGAGAATTCGATTGGTTAACAAGAACATCTTTGGTTTCATTGGAGAATACGGTGAACAGGGCAGGGGGAAGTTATTATAACCTGCAGCAGATAAAACCTGTGCATGAATTATGTAAAGCAAAAAAACTGGCGCTTCACCTCGATGGAGCAAGGGTATTCAATGCTTTAACAGAAACAAAAGAATCACCCGCTGAAGTAGGAAAATATTTTGATTCGATTTCTATTTGCTTATCCAAAGGTTTGGGATCGCCGGTAGGATCATTGCTTCTGGGCGAGAAGGAATTTATTAAGAAGGCCCGTAAGATCAGAAAAGTATTTGGGGGTGGAATGCGCCAGGCTGGATTTTTGGCTGCTGCTGGTTTGTACGCACTTAAGAATAATGTAGAACGTCTTAAAGATGATCATACGAAGGCGAAGAAAATCGAAGCTGTCTTAAAAGAATGTCCGTATGTAGAATCTGTTCTTCCTGTTTATACAAACATTATTATTTTCAATATTAAAAAAGAAAAATATACCGGCGAGACATTCGAAAAAAAACTTTCGGAGAATAACATCAGGATCGCCGCTTTTGGAAAGCAGACGATCCGGATGGTTACTCATTTGGATTTTACTGACAGTATGTTGGAGAGGACCATAGAAGTGTTGAAAAAGATGTGATTTTATATCTACTTTCCAATGCTATTTAATGCTTACCAGGTTCATGCTGTAATTCTTTTTGCCAGTACTTAATACTACATGATAAACTCCTGCTGCCAATACAAGCTGTTGTTCCTTGTTTAGGTTATCCTTATTGATTTGTAATTCAGAAATCAGTCTGCCTGTAATATCATATACCGAAACTAATCCTTCTGTTTCTGCTTTTAGCCAGAATTCACCATTGCCAGGGTTCGGATAAACACTTAATGGTTTTACAAAAGATCCATCGGCCTCATTTAATCCGGTGCATGCGGAAACGTTTTGCGTAATTGTTGCTGTATTTGTACAGTTATTAGCGTCGGTGCCCGAAACTGTATATGAAGTTGTAACCGTTGGATTAATGACAACTACAGCGGTTACTGCGCCGGTGTTCCAGATGAATGTTGTTGCTCCATTCGCGGTTAAAGTGGCGCTTTGTCCCGTGCAGATAGTAGGGTTACCTGTTGAAACTAAAACTATTGGAAGAGCATTCACCGAAATTGAAGTTGTTGTTGTATTTGCACAACCAGTGCCATTCGTTCCTGTAACTGTATATGAAGTATTCGCCGTTGGATTTACCGATAGATTTGCTGTTGTGGCTCCTGTGTTCCAGCTATACGTTGAAGCTCCACTCGCAGTTAATGTTGTTGTTTGTCCTGTACAGATAGTTGTATTGCCTGATGAAACTACAACTGTTGGCAGCGCGTTTACACTAATTGAAGTAGCCGCAGTGTTTGAACATCCATTAGCATTTGTACCTGTAACTGTATAAGAAGTATTAGCGGTTGGACTTACTGATACATTTCCAGTTGTGGCGCCTGTGTTCCAGCTGTAAGATGAAGCGCCACTCGCTGTTAAAGTTGCACTCTGTCCTGCGCAGATAACAGTTGAAGTATTAACGATGTTCACTGTAGGCAAAGCGTTAACCGTTACTGTTTTTACTACAGCGTTAATACAGCCGTTGGTAGATGTGCCAACTACAAAGTAAGTTGTATTAATGGAAGGGGTAACGGTGATCACTGTTGATTGTGGTCCCGTGTTCCAGGTATATGTTGAAGCGCCGCCAGCAGTTAAGGTTGCAGTCTGGCCATTACATATTACAAAGTTGCCTGTCATGGTAGTTGTTGGAATTGGATTAACCGTTACTGAAACAGATGCGTTATTCATACACCCATTATTATCGATTCCCACTACGTTATAAGAAGTGTTGGAACCTGGATTCACCACAACGACCGCGGTTGTTGCTGTGGTGTTCCAGATATAAGCCGCTCCGCCACTTGCCGTAAGCGTTGCATTTTGTCCCGAACAAATCACCGCGCTTGTTGGTGAAACAACAATGGCAGGAAGAGGATTTACGGTAACTGTAATTGGAGTGAGTGAACTGGTTGCACAGGTGGTTGCTTCGGCATAAAAAGTATATGTTCCCGTTGTTAAAGGCTGACTCATAAAGTTCAATCCTGTTCCAAGAGAGAGGGTAGCGCTTGAAGAACCATACCAGTTAATTGTCCCGGAACCTGTAACATCGAGACTGGCTTTATCGCCATCGCAGATAAATGTTCCCGCTAAATTTGAAACATCAACAGGAGCCGCAGGAGGAATGCATGAAAAATAATTTGCAACAAAACCATCGGTTCCTCCGGAAACAGAGTTTAACATGGCTGTTGATGCAGAAGGATCAAAATCAACTGATCCGTTGTAATTCCCGCAAATCCAGACATTCCCGTTTCCATCAGTTTCAACATCATTTCCTCCGGCCGAACCAATATTTGAGGGACAGTTGAATGACCACAAATGCTGACCGTTAGCATCGTATCTGGCCAGAAATGCATCAGACATAGCCGCCGTACTTAAATTAGAAGTTCCGGGTCCCGGATCCATATCAATTGTTCCTGAAAAATATCCGGTAAGCAGAATATCGTTTCCTAAGCAGGTAATAGCATGAGCATTTTCAGAACCACCAGATCCAATATTTTTTGCCCATAGATATTGACCAGAATTATTATATTTTGCAAAATAAATATCTGTAGAACCTGTTGGAATAAGATTAGCTGTAGCGGCAGAAGGATCGAAATCTACTGTTCCATTAAAAAGTCCTGAAATAAAGATATTTGATCCATCAGAGCATAATCCATATTCAAAATCACTGTTGGCCCCACCAAATCTGAATGCCCACAGATAACCGCCTACCGAAGAGTATTTGGCAAGAAAACAATCCTGGCTGGAACCAGTAGGAGTAAGGTTCGCTGTTCCGGCACCCGGATCAAAATCTCCGGTAGAATTAAAATTACCCGAAACGAAAACATTGCCGCTTGCGTCCAGACAAATACTTTCAGAATAGTCGGAAGCAGTTCCGGTAATTGGAAATGCCCAGACATAAGTTCCGGCAACACTGTATTTTGCTACAAACATATCCATTGAGCCCGATGTGGAAGTGAACGCGTTTGTGGCTGCAGAAGGATTAAAATCGGCTGTGCCTGTAAAACCACCGGTAACATATATTCCAGAGCTATTTACAGTAATTGCCCTTCCCACATCGTTACCAGTGCCACCCACTCCAAAACCAAAAACAAGCTGGCCATTGCTGTTATATTTTGTCACGAACATATCAGATGCGCCAACCGCAGTTGCTGCACTTGTTGAAGCAGAAGGGTCAAAATCGATGGTTCCTGAATAAAAGCCCGTGAGGTAAATGTTCGAAGAAGCATCGCAGGCAATGGCGTGAGCCTGACAGTTAGAGGCCGAACCAATATTGATGGCCCATTGATATTGCCCGCTGCTGTTATATTTTACTAAAAAAATATCGGTTCCCGACCCCGAATTAAGATTGGCAACTGCGGCTGATGGATCGAAATCCACAATGCCACTAAAGTTTCCTGTTGCGTATACGTTCCCAAAAGCATCATAAGCTATCTCGGTGCATTCTTCGCCATTTGGACCGCCAATCCCGTTTGCAAAATTAAAATTCGGAGCCTGCGACCTTACATTTGAAATAAAAGACAGTGCCGAAAAAAGTAGTAGTAATTTTCTCATATTGTTTTTTTCGCAAAGGTAGAGTGCCCTTCTTCCTAAGCGTTAAAACCTTTACTTACAATACCTCTCTTAAAACAGGATAGCGCCTCACAAAACCTCTCTAAAGCCTTTTAATATCCAAAGCAGGATGAACTTTTAAAAATGCCAGATAAATCTATAGGCCCTTTTATACGTTTTTATGACTTTACCTGTTACTGCGTCTATCCTTACGATCTTATCATAACCAATGCCGTTTGCCCATCCGCGTACAGTTAAACGGTACTTAAGAGGCGCGTCACATGCCGCCCAGGATTTGCCTCCGATTTTTACTTCCCAGTAGCTCTTTTTATGATCCGTATTTGAATACACTAGTTGTATGGTGCTTACCTTCGCATGTTTTTTCTTACGTGCAATACTAACTGCTTTTGAATATGAAATAACGTTAAGCGAATCAAAGAATTTTTGCGGGTCACGAAGATATGATCTACCGTAATAAGGGCTCATATATTTTACCTCGCTAAAACGGGGCTCACCCTCATAGTTCCTGAAATTGAAACTCTCATCGTAGGAGTAATCATCCTGCGCATTTGCGACACAGGTTATAAAAAAAAATATCAGGAAAGTAGTTTTTATCAAACCTAATAAAGATATACAATTATCCCTGAATGTTTATTCCTGTAGCAATTCATTGCTCATAAACCTCAATTCGAAGAAAAGTAACGCGGGTTTGTCTAGAGCTTTTGTTTAGAAAATCAAATCCTATAAATTGCATGCCTATAAACCAGTTTTATGAATGCTTCAAGCGACAAACTTTCCCCCGAAGAATTAAAATCTCTTTATGAAAAAGGAAATTTTTCTCCGCATTCCGATGATAAAATTTTCAGCGATTCAAAATATTCTTATGAATCTCTTAAATCCGCACCCTTTTTCGGCGAAGAAACACTTGGTATTTATTTAAAGATATACGAGACTCTTGGAAAAAAAGGACATTCTCCTTCTTTGTATGAGCTTGGACTTTTATACTACAATGGCGAATGGTGGCTTCCGAAAGATTTCGGTAAGTCAAGCGCCTATCATCATAAAGCTGCTGAATTGGGCAACACCGATGCCATGTTCGAATTGCATGTTTACTACGCAAAAGGAATTGGTGTTGATCAGAATAATGATACAGCTATGGAATGGTGCAAAAAGGCCGCTGAATTAAATCATCACCGGGCCTGTTACAACATGGGAGCTTTTTACGCCAGCGGAAATGGCGTGCCTCAGAATATGGAAACCGCAGTTACCTGGTATGACAAGGCTTCTAAAGCAGGGAGTGGACAAGCCAGCGCCACGCTCGGTGTTATGTATAAACTTGGAAGCGGCGTAAAGGCAAACGATAAAAAAGGAAACTCTTACATTGATATTCATACCTTCCTGAAAAAATTCGGGTTAACGAGATAGAGTTGCCATTAATTTCCCGAATTAACCTAATCGCTTTACGCTTCTTTGCGAAACCTTAGGAGCTTTGCGAGAAATTTTTTTCATAGTTTTACCACAGAGACCCTGAGAAACAGAGGGATTTTCCTTTGATGAAGATTAAACTCTGTGACCTCTGTTTCTCAGTGGTGTTTCTAAATAAATAGTGAAACTCCGTGGCGCCTCTGTATTCCTGCTTGAAATTTTCTTCATGTTTTTTACAGAGACCGGATAAACAGACAGAGGGGTTACTTTTGTAATAATTGCTCTGCGGCGAGAACCTTACCAGATCCCAAATTGACTCTCCAACATCCCCTTGAACCATTTTTCTTTTCCGTAGCGTTTGGTCATTTCTTCTTTTAGTTCAGGGACAGTATATTTCTTTTTCTTTTTTGGAAGAATAAATGTTGCCGCGGGAGGATTTAATACTTCCACTTTTTTAGCGAAATAAATAACGCCGCCATCTTCTGTCGCCAATCCTAAAATTGTTCCGGGTAAGCCATAAAAACTTTCGGGGCCAGTAGAAGGAACAAGATCGTAACTGAACCAGGCATAAATACGTGTACTGTCGTTAGGCTGCCATAAAGCTTTGCGGCAATTGTATCCCGCTATTTTTCTTGTACTCTCTGTAATCTTCCAGGTACGTTTAAAAAGACTGTCGGTTAAATGCAGCTCTTCTCCCCAGATGGTTTTAATCATGTATCGGGTTCCGTTATTAAAATTCTGGTATACCGTATTTTTTGACGTGGCCCATTCCATGGTTTCACGTAATTCGCTTTCCTGCGGCTTGAAGAGCGAAGTTGTATCATTAAAATACAATTCAAAATATTCGATCTTGATCTTGTCTTCTTCTTTTAACCAACGCTTCACATCGTTTCCTTTTAATTTTTTGTAGAGATTGGTTTTACGTTCGTAAGTTATCTTGGCAGAATGAATCTGAGCCTGCAGCATTGTGCCTGTTAGCAAAAGGAGTGATATGATCATTTTTTTTATCATTCTTTGTCCTCCTTCTTCTGCGTTTTACTATTGAATTTATAAATGGCCCTCAACAAAAAGTAACGTTTTATAACCTGTGTTTTCCTGTCCACAATTTTATTAGATTCCACCGAACGGGTGTTGCTGATGTTCTGGTTAAAAATATCAAAAGCCTCTATGGATGTAATTAAATTTTCAGCTTTAAAGAACGTCTTGTTCACGGCCGCGTTTACGATCACGTAGTTAATGTTGTAGCCACTGGCACGGTTACCATTATCAGTATAATTTCCTTCGCCCATGATCCTGAAATTAGCAGGTAGTTTTATATTGAAATGGGCGTTGAGATCATATGAATAATACGGCTGGTTAGATTGTACACTGATGGTTTGTTTTGGAACGTTGTAATGATAATATCCCGAAACACCGGCCTCAAATTTATCGGATTGTTTTTCGAGTTGTAAACCCGGACTAAGAGAAAGATTCTGCGTTACGTTTTGCTGATCGTTTATGTAGGCCACATTGTTATTAAAATCGCTATTGAAGGAATACATGATCTTCATCCATCTTTTAAATACGGGAAAACCTCCACCTGCCCACCAACCAATAAAATAGTTACCGTTGATGTTTACCGGTGTGGTTACCGAACGTCCCAATGAATCGAAACTGGTTCTTTCATTTATTTCATTGATCACGTGATTGAAATTACCACCCGCGTAAAAATTTCTGTCGCTTACGCCTTTGTAGAAATAATAATTTGTGTTGATGTTGTTACTGAATTGAGGTTTGAGAGCCGGGTTCCCAATTGATATCCTGTTAGGGTCGGTATTGTCGGCCACGGGCTGTAATTGCTGGAGGTCGGGTTGCTGATTGTTCGAACTATAATTAATAGTGAAGTTGGATCCCTGATTGATCCTGTAATTAAAATTAGCGAATGGTAACACATTATGAAATGTATTGCTGAGCTTTTGTTCTTTTGTTACATTAATGTTCTCCTGGTAAATGTTCCTGTAATTGGTTCCAATGCTTATACGGTATTTCTTTACATCGTAGATCAGTTTTCCTCCAACACGGTGCGTAATTCGTTTATTTCTGAAATCGTTGGATTGGTTAGGATTTATAATGTCGTAAGCTTGTCCGTTATAGTCAAGTGTTTTCCTGAAACTATTATTGAGGTTGTGAGAAAGTCCGTAACCTATTTCAGTTTTAAATTTTTTGCTCCAGGGCTCGGTGTAACTCAATGATGCATTTTGTTCGAGCCTGTAACTTTCCGAATTTCTTTTTTGTAAAAGAGAAGAGTCGGGGAGTTGTCCTTTAAAATATCTGAAGTCCGTCCCGAGGTTGTTAGCTGCAGTTGAGTTGTAATACGAGGGGGTATAGTTCACACTGAACACCCTGTCCTTTTTCATGAATTTCTGTTCAATTTTTATCTGCGTACTTGCATCTATACTCTCAGAGTTACCTTTGTTTTCAATGTTGGTTTGTCTTGTGAGTTCATCACTTTGTGAAATAAAATCGTCGATCTGTGAGTTGTTGTACTCTGATTTTTTGTAATTTATTCTTGGACGAACAGTAAGTTCTGTTAACGAATCCAGCTTCTGTGTGAATCGCATACTGAAGTTGTGCCCCTGGTTAAGCGAATTGTTTTTTACTATCTGCGCGTTGCTGTAGCTTGTATCCTGAAGAAAAAACTGCGTATTTGTTTCCGAACCTGCGAAAAGGCGGTTTTGTTTGAATGTATAATCGGCATTTATTTTTGTGTTCTTTCCGAATTTGTCGTTGAAATAAAAGCCGGTTTTTAAAGTTTGCGGTACGCCGGAAGGATTGTTGCCATTACTTGTCCAGGTATTACTTTCAGCATCGTAATTTCCACCAGATTCATTATTCAATCCATAATCGTTAGCGTCTCTCCAGCTAAAAGCCTGCTTTGGTGTATTCGCAAATAATCCAAAGGCCGACACTTTCATGTTCTTTTTAAATTTATTGACAAGTATGTCATTCTCATAAAATTTCTGAAAGTCACTGGCGCCGGTTATTTTTCCGAAGTAGCCTTTTTTGGAATCTTCTTTGAGTTTAAGATTCACCACTTTTACTGTTTCATCGCCACCGCCTTCGGTGTTTTCGTTTTTCTTATCGTAAACCTGTACCGTTTCAACGGTATTGGCATTTAAATTCTTTGTGGCAATGGTTGGGTCTGTTCCGAAGAATTCGTCCCCGTCCACCAACACCTGGTCCACTGTTTTTCCCTGAACCGTAATTTTTCCGTTAACGTCTACTTTCATTCCCGGGAGTTTTTTGAGAAGATCCTCCACCGTGGCATTTTGTTTTACTTTAAAAGAATCAGCGGTGAATTGAAGGGTGTCGCCTTTGTAATACATTTTGTCTTTGTAGGCTATGACTTCCACTTCGTTGAGCTGGACCGACTTTCCGGGCAATACAATATTCTTAAATGCAAAAGCCGTGTCTTTTTTGGAAGGGACAAGGAGGTAAGTTTTATCGCTGAAATTTGGGTGTGAAATAATAACAATGTAGGTGTCAACCGGAACTTTTATTGGTTTAAAGAATCCGTTTTTGTCTGTGCGTGAAAAATCAACGAGTGTACTATCCTTGAATTTCACTGCCATTAAAAGGGCGTTGGGAAGAACCTGTTTTGCAGCGGTATCATTTACGTTGCCTGATAATCGCATAGTTTGAGAGAAGCTTCCGAGAGAAAGCAGCATCAAAACTATCAGGCAAATTTTTTTAGACATGATAATGGGTCACCACAATCGTCGCTTAAGGTAACAATAAGAGAAGAGGGATGACTATATTTAAGGTTTTTTAGTAAATTTAACAATGCTGCTCCGCCTCAATGAAAACAACATTTCCGTTTCTACAATCGATCAGATTGTAAGATGTCTCAAAGATGGCGGAATCATCATTTATCCAACCGATACAGTGTATGCTGTAGGTGGCGATATTACCAAGACCCGTGCCATTGAACGGATCTGCAAACTAAAAAATATCAAACCTGAAAAAGCTAACTTCTCGTTTGTGTGCAGCGATCTCAGCCATCTTTCTGAATACACGAAGCCGATTTCGAACAGCGTTTTCCGTATCATGAAAAAAGCTTTACCAGGCCCTTATACATTTATTCTTGAAGCAAACAGCAATGTTCCGAAACTATTAAAGCAGGAAAGAAAAACAGTGGGTATCCGTGTACCTGATAATAATATTTGTAAAGAGATCGTAAACGCGCTGGGTAACCCGATCATTTCTACAAGTCTTCATGATAACAGCGACGATATTCTTGAATATTTTTCCGATCCTGAAATTATTCATCAGCAATATTCAGAAATGGTGGATCTTGTGATTGATGGCGGCTTCGGAAATATCCATCCTTCTACGGTGTTGGATTGCAGCGGTGAAGAAATTGAAGTGGTGAGGGAAGGACTGGGGAGTTTAGAGATTCTTAATTAGGGCACTCGCAGATTCAAACATCCATAATTTCTCGTAAAGTTGCCTAAGGTTTTGCGAAGTTACGCGAAGCAATTATTTTAGTTCACGAAGCAAAATTTCCGCGGGAAATTTTTAATCTGTGGAATTCGATTAAAACTAAACACACAGATCTGTGTTAATCTGTGAATTTGTGTCAAAAAACCATCATAATACTGTCTTCTGATTCTGGCTTCTTATCTCTGTTATTTTTTGTCGCCATGAAGAAACGCGATCACCGCCAGCTCATAACTTTTCAAGCCAAAACCCGAAATACTTCCTTTACATTTAGCGCCGATATACGACACGTGCCTGTAATCTTCCCGCGCAAAGATATTTGAAATATGAACTTCAATAACCGGAGTTTTGATAGATGCAACCGCGTCGGCTAAAGCAACAGATGTATGAGTATAGCCGCCCGCATTGAGAATGATACCGTCGTAACTAAAACCGACCTCGTGAAGTTTATTGATAAGCTCTCCCTCTAAATTGCTCTGAAAATAGGTAAAATCCACTTTTTTAAATTCTTCCTGCAATTCCTTCAGATAGTCGTCAAAGCCCTTATTACCGTAAATATCTTTTTCACGTTTGCCTAAAAGATTTAAATTTGGACCATTAATTATTGCTATCTTCATAATGTGAAAATACGAGTAATTTTAATAATTTGTTTTTTTTGTTCGTCATTCTTACTTCAGGCCCAAAAAGCGGCCATTAAGAATAATTCCATTTATTTTTTATCAGGTATTTATAGTGGTGGTAAAAAGAATAACCTGTGCAAAGATAAAGGTCACATTGTGTTTGATCTCAAACTGAATACAGCTGCCTGTTTTACTTCCTGCAATTTTATTCAGCTGAAATATTCTATGAAAGGAAACGCTCTTTCGTTTACTTCTGTTACTCCTGACAAAGAGCCTTGTCCGGATCCTATGTTAGGACTTGAAGAAGATTTTAAAATGAATTTCCCGAAAGTGACTAACTACGTGTTCAAAGGAAAAGACCTTGTATTAATGGATAAGAAAGATACGCTCATGATCTTTTACGAAAAGCCAATGCCAAAAGGGAAATAAGTCCTGATGAAAAGCTCCTGGAACACGTATTATATCCGCTTTAAGCAATATCTTCAACTCGAAAGATCACTTTCAAAAAACTCAATAGAGGCCTATACGGATGATGTAAAAAAACTCGAGATCTATTCACAGGATTCTTTAAATAATATTGGTCCCGATAAGATCACATTCAAACAGTTGACAAAATTTACGGAATGGATCGCCACATCGGGTTTTTCGGCCACTTCACAGGCAAGGATCATTTCAGGAATAAAGACGTTCTATAAATTTCTGGTTCTTGAAAATGATATCCGTGAAAATCCTGCTGAACTTCTTGAGACTCCAAAAATAACACGCAAGCTTCCTGTGTTTTTAAGTGTGGAGGAAATCGATTTGATGTTGAGTCATATTGATCGTAGTACAGATGAAGGAGAAAGAAATATAAGCATGCTCGAAACCCTTTACAGTTGTGGCCTGCGCGTGAGTGAATTGGTAAATCTTAAGATCAGCAACCTTCACCTCAATGAAGATTACATAAAGATCGAAGGAAAGGGAAATAAAGAAAGACTTGTACCCATTGGAAAAAGCGCGAAGAAACTGATCGAAAATTACATGAAAAATGTACGGCCCCATGTTCCTTTAAAAAAAGGGAGCGAAGATATTGTTTACCTGAATAGACGGGGAGCAGCTTTATCAAGAGTGATGGTTTTTTATATCATTAAGGATCTTGCTAAACGAGCGGGAATAAAAAAAGTTCTGAGTCCGCATAGCTTCCGGCATTCATTCGCTACTCATCTGGTCGAAGGCGGCGCTGATCTTAGAGCAGTTCAGGAAATGCTCGGACATGAAAGTATAACTACCACTGAGATCTACACGCACATCGATCGCCAGTATCTTCGTGATAACATTCTGAGTTATCATCCGAGAAATAAAAAATGAGACTATTTTTTTAATTTGATTTAAATCATTGATCCGCGAAAATCCGTGAAAGCTGTGACTTAAACCATAAGAGTGAATTGAGTTATTGTTTCACAAACTTTTTCACAACATCTTTTCCTTCCGAATAGATCTTTATAAAATAAACACCAGCCGGAAGACCTGATATATCCAGCTTTGTGAGTTTTCCTTTTTCAAAAGGGACCTCAATTTTTTGCAGAAGGCCATCGTATAGTTCAAATGGTTCAGTTCCTTCCATCAATTCAAGTGTAAGAATATTTCCCGCAGGAATAGGATACATTCGGAATTCTTTTGGTGAATGAGTTATAGCAATGATGTTGGAGTAAGAGAATTGTCCATTGTGGTCCACCTGTTTAAGACGATAATAATTTACTGCCTGCGGGTTTTCATCATAAGCAGAATATTCTTTTTCCGATGATGAATTACCCGAGCCTTTCACCTGTACAAAGCTGGTCCAGGTATCATTATTCTTTTTCTCTATTTCAAAATAACTGTTTTCTTTTTCGGAAGCAGTTTTCCAATGAAGATTTATTTTTTCGTTAAGAGATTCGCCTTTAAATTCTATAATTTCTATTGGTAAAGGAGTGTCATCGTAATAAATGGTCATACTAACGTGATCCACGTTGGCGGATAATGAAACACCAATAAGACCGGCAGATAGTTTTGCTGATACTGCCACCCCGAAATTAGACGAATTAATATCGGCCGCTGTCCAGGTGGTTCCCCATGTATCGGAAGAACTGCCATAGGTAATGTAAGTATTGCTTGAGGGCCATGTTCCGGAAGAATGATTTGTACCTGCAATGGAACCGTTCTTTACAATATATACGCCATTGTCGGAGATGGATGAACCTATTCCTGTTCCCGAAGAGTTTCGTTGAACGCGCACTTCAATTCCGCAAATAGCGACACCGTTAGTAAGTGAAAAACCAAAATTACTGCATTTAAGATAACCCGTATTAGCGCTTGATAAAATGGAAAGAGCCTGGCTCGCTGCTGCGTAAATGGTGTTTGAAGTTTGACCGTTATTGGGATTCGTCCAGGCAACAGTGCCGCCACTAACATCATTAACAAAAACTGTGGCGCTGTTTGGTCCCGCTGCAATGCATTGTGATTTAACAGAAAAAATAGAACAGGTAAAAAATAAAAAAAGAAGATGCCTGTAAAAATTACAGTTGTTTTTTATCAGGGGTAGTATGTAACTATTTCTCTCTGTCATTCAGTAGCCTGTTAATTAGGAGGAAATAGCAGGACCGGACAATTACTCTTCGTGCAAAAATACAGATTGCAGCGAGTCGTGATGATTTTGACAGATGTAGAATTACCTAGGTGAACACCTAGGTTTTTTGAAAAATCCCTGAAAACAGTGATATGTTTTTTTTAGAGAAAGTTGTAAATTTTTTATTTGACGGTGAGTATTGAGTACGGCAATTATTGCAGAAGGTCAAAATAATTCTGACAGGTGTTGAATTTGATCTGCCTTGTGAACTGAAGCGCAAAGGCCCGGAGTTTTACTTGTTCCAGGTCGGTAAACTCTTCTTTTTCACCAGTTTCGAAATGATAAATGATGTAAGAGAATTTTTTCAGATCGGTGGCATGACGCGCTTTAGCAATGAGAATATTCTCGTCGAACGTAAATTCTGTGATGTAATCCACACCGCATTCTTTTTCGCCGTTATCGTTTACATTGAAATTACTCACATTGCTTTCGTCGTATAACGTTCCGTTTTCGAGGTAATCGTTGCAATGTAGCGAATACGGATAACGCAATGGCATCCTGTAATATTCCAGATATCCCAGGTAATGATAGAACTGATCGGGAACCGAACCTTTCACATCCTTTGGCTCGAGCAGTCGGAGCAAGGTAAGTTGTTTTGAATTGGTACTATCGGCAAAATGATAATCGTTATAAGCCGATTTTTCATAACTCTTATAAACGGTCTGCTCAAAATCGTCACCGAATTTTTTTGCTTTCTTTACAAAAGCGCTTACGGTCAGCGAAAGAAAAACGACCATGGCGATAAGCGAAGATAGAAAAACGATGAGCCAGGTCCATTTACTTTTTGTTGCATTGGCAAAGCCGATAATTACAAAAATAACAGATACAAGTGTGAGTAAACCTGTAATGAATGTAAATATGAGCCACATTAAAGCCATTCGTTATTTTTTTGACAGCTCGGTTAAAGCAATGTTTTCGGCAAGGAGAACTTTGTTCTGGAAAGAGATCAAAGTAGCAATAGAAGATATTACCGGAGTATTATTAAAGTAGAACGTTTGCCATTCTTCCCCTTGTGAAATTTCATCAAATGATTTAAAGGATAGAATATCCCTGATCTTTTGTTTGCTTTCTTCTGAAATATTTAAAGAGTTGTATTGGTTCGTAAGATTCTGGAAACGGTCTCCCAGTTCAAGAATTGTATTGTCGGATGTTAGTCTGTAATACGAAAGATCAGTATGGTCAAGTCCAGGAACACGTTCAAGATTTTCGTAATCCCCATCAGCATCCTGGCAAAGTGTTCTGTTAAGATTGGTACAGTAATCTACAATCTGTATAGTTAATCCGTGAATATTTGATGATTGGAATACATGTACTTTTGAAGAGTCGAGTGCGTTGATTTTTTCCTTATTTGCAAGCTGAAAATCCTTTGTTATTTGTTTTCCGTTTTCAGCAGCTATCAAATGTCCCACCAATGTACCTTTGGTGGTTGATCTGTAAAGAGAAGCATACAATAAGGAAACCGCAAGTATGCTAAAGATAAGAACGGTTGGATTTAGTTTTCGTTCTTCCTGCTTTTTGGACATGTAGACAACACTAAATGCAAGAAGTGTAAATGTGAGAGGGATAAATGTAAGAAATGTAAGAGCGCTGCCTCCGGGCCAATGCATCAATAGAAATAGTGATCCAACTAAAAAGAAAAGAAGAAAAAATCCTATTATAATTAATGGCGCAATAACTTTTCTCTCTTTATAAGTTGAGATCATTATAAAAAGAAAAAAAAGCGGTATCAATAATCCAACGGAAAGAATTAGAAAAATATTTCCTCCAGGAAAATGAAACACTTTACAAAAAGCTCCTGTAGCTGCAATGAAAGCAGTAAATAATCCGAAAATATTAGTGAACGTTTTCATAAATTTTAGAGAGGAATATTACCGTGTTTTTTCTTTGGAAGTTTGTCTACCTTATTTTCAAGCATTTTAAAGGCCTTGATGAGTTTGATCCTTGTTTCGGAAGGTTTGATAACTTCGTCAATGAATCCTCTTTCTGCAGCGCGATATGGATTAGCAAACATGGTTTGATATTCGGTTTCTTTTTCCTTCCATTTCGCGTCTTTATCTTTCGCCGATGAAATTTCACCTTTGAAAATAATTTCGGCCGCGCCTTTGGCTCCCATTACCGCAATTTCAGCGCTTGGCCAAGCAAAGTTCATATCGGCGCCAATGTGTTTACTGTTCATTACATCATAGGCTCCACCGTAAGCCTTGCGGGTAATCACTGTAATTCTTGGAACAGTGGCCTCGCTGAACGCGTACAATAATTTTGCTCCGTTAGTAATGATAGCGTTCCATTCCTGGTCGGTGCCTGGTAAAAATCCGGGAACATCTTCAAACACAAGTAGAGGAATATTGAATGAGTCGCAGAATCTTACAAAACGAGCCGCTTTGGTAGATGAATGAATATCTAATACACCGGCAAGTACTGCGGGCTGGTTAGCCACAATGCCAATGCTTTTGCCGGCCAGACGAGCAAAGCCAACAACAATATTTTCGGCAAATAATTTATGCACTTCAAAAAATGAATCCGTGTCTATTACTTTTTCGATGACCTCGCGGATGTCGTAAGGCTGATTGGCATTTTCAGGAATGATCGCATTTAATTCTTCTCTTTCTTCATTTCCCATTTCATAAGGAACAGAAGGCGCGTCTTCTTCACAGTTCTGCGGAATATAGCTCAGCAGTTGCTTTAAATAATTGATGGCCTCCACTTCGTTGGCGCAGGCAAAATGGGTCACACCACTTTTTGTAGCGTGTGTCATGGCACCTCCGAGTTCTTCGCTGGTAACTTCTTCGTGTGTTACTGTTTTTACAACGTTTGGTCCTGTTACAAACATGTAACTGGTATTTTCTACCATGAGAATAAAATCGGTCATGGCCGGGCTGTAAACCGCTCCGCCGGCACATGGACCCATAATGGCGGAGAGTTGCGGAATAACGCCGCTGCTTCTAACATTCCTGTAAAAAATATCGGCATAGCCTCCTAACGAAACAACACCTTCCTGGATTCGCGCGCCCCCGCTGTCGTTTAGACCAATCACAGGCGCCCCGTTTTTCATGGCAAGATCCATGATCTTACAGATCTTTTCGGCGTGGGTTTCACTCAAACTTCCTCCAAACACTGTGAAATCCTGAGAGAAAACGTACACCAGTCTTCCCGAAACAGTTCCATACCCAGTAACAACTCCATCTCCTAAATACTTTTCTTTATCAAGCCCAAAATCATTGCTGCGGTGTTGTACGAGCATTCCAATCTCCTCAAAGGATCCTTCATCCATTAAAAAGTGAATACGTTCGCGCGCGGTAAGTTTTCCTTTTTTATGCTGCGCGTCAATGCGTTTTTGTCCCCCACCTAAAAGAGCTTCCGATTTTTTCTGATCTAATATTTTTATTTTTTCGTTCATTTCTTGTTGTTGTTAGGTTGATTTTCATCAAGGTTATGGTTGCGTAATTGAACAGGATTAGTTTTTTTACGGAAACGTAAATTTAAGAGTTCTACAATAAAACTGAAGGCCATTGCAAAATAAATATAGCCTTTTGGTAAATGAATTGTTTCAACATGAATTCCTTCTACCACCAGCAAAACAGCAATGAGAACAAGAAAGGATAAAGCAAGTATTTTGAAAGTAGGGTGAACGTTGATGAAAGCCGAGATTTTAGGAGCATAATAAAACATAACCGCCATACTTATTACTACTGCCGCCGCCATAATAGGCAATTGGCGGGCCATACCAATAGCTGTTACGATCCCATCCATACTAAAAACAAGGTCAATGAGAATGATCTGTGTCATAATGGCCTTAAATCCTTTTTTAAGATTGGCTTTTGCTTCTTCACCTTCTTCATTGGCGCCTTCCACTTTGTTGTGGATCTCAAGTGTGCTGTTCACCAACAAAAACAAACCACCGGCCAGCATGATAATGTCTTTGAGCTGAACACCGTGTCCCCACAAGGTAAATAATTCTTTTTCGCCTTTTAAAAGGAAAACAAGAACAAAAAGTAAAGTGATGCGCATCACAATACCAACGCTCATCCAGATAAGGCTGGCTTTTTTAGCGTCCTCTTTGCTTAAGCGGGACATTACTATGGAAACGAAGATAACATTGTCTATACCCAAAAGGATCTCCATCACGGTTAGACTAAGGAGGCTTAACAGCGCCTCAACTGTAAATAAATTGTCGAACATAATTCAGAAATACAATGCCGATAAAATTAATAGATTTTTTAAGCTTGTCTTATTAAAAATTGCACTGTTTTATCAAAAGAAATGAAACACTGTGGATTAATGATTTAAGACTAATGATAAAAGACTATGTTAGTCCACTGATCCTATGTCATTTCATCATTTATCCCTCTGCGAACTCCGTTATCTCAGTGGTCTCTGCGAGAACTACTCGAATCTCAGGCTCTCAATCGGATCCAGTTGCGAGGCACGCTTGGCAGGAATATAACCGCTTACCAGTCCAACAACAATACAAATGATCACACCGGTAATGATCCAGAACCATGGAATGAAAAAACCTGTCTCTAATGCGAAGCTGATAAGATTTCCGATAACAATTCCTAAAAAAATACCCAGGGCCCCGCCCATCACACAAATCACCACACTTTCAATAAGGAACTGGTTTTTAATTATTTTTTGCGTGGCCCCCATCGCTTTGCGGATGCCAATTTCGCGGGTACGTTCTGTTACACTCACAAGCATAATGTTCATGAGACCTATCGCTGCACCAAGAAGGGTAATGAGACCAATGATAGTGGCGCCAGCTGTTACTTTCTGAAGGTTACTGATGAGTAGCGTGGCCAGGCTATCAGATTTCACAACATCAAAATCATCGTCGCCTGTGGTAGAAATTTTCCTGATCTTACGGAAAAGTCCGCGCGCTTCATTTAGAATTATATCCAGAAGTAAACTGTTTTTTGTAAGTACATTAATGGTAAAGCTCATGTCGGGTTTCGCGAAATACTGTCGGGCGTTAGTAAGAGGAATGATCACAATCTTATCTCCGCCAAAACCTGCCCCGTTTCCTTTTGTTTTCAACACACCAACGACTTTGTAGCGTGTGGCGCCAATACGAATAGTTTTATCAACAGGATCGGTTTTATCTCCGAATAACAACGTGGCTATTTCTTTTCCGAGAATGACGAGATTGGTTCCGCTTTTAATTTCGTTCGCGTTAAAGTTTCTACCATTTTCGAGCTCGTACCCAGCTGTAACAATATAGTTTTCGTCGCTGCCAAAAACCTGAATGTTCGGATTCGTTTTTTTGTTTTCGTATTTGATCCTTGCATTCCAACTCGCAAGAGTGGAGACAGATGTAACGACAGGAAAATTGAATTCATTTCTGAAACGCATGGCTTCTTTGTAGGTAATGGGTTCATGACTGCGCGCTTTTCGACCCTTTCTTCCAACGCGGATATTGGTTTCGGCATTACGGATCGTAAACGTGTTGGCGCCCATACTGGTGAAATTGTTGTTGATTCCGTTTTTAATGGCGTCAATAGCAGAAAGAATTCCAACCAGGGCCATGATGCCAATGCTGATGATAAGCATGGTGATAATGGCCCGGAGACGGTTCGCTTTAATGGAATCGAGGGCGATGGAGATATTTTCTTTGAGAAAATTCAATGATATAAAGATAAAGAATATGTTCTGTCGTAAGAATATTAAATGATAAACTGCGATATTGGATTTTGAACGGTATTGATTCATTCAAGTTCGACCCCTCTGGGGTCGTATGTCGCTTTTGTAACATTATCTACAAACGTTGGATTTCTCTGGAATCCTAAGCAGGTGTAACTCCGTAGAAGTCACAAAGGTATTTGTTTGTGCAATTTTTTTTCCACTGACTGACTCCATAGGAGTCAAACATGTATTCGGTTTATATTTAATTTTTTACTAATACCTGACTATATAGGAATCAAACATACATTCTGATTTATGTTAATGTATCCGTTGACAGACCCTGTAGGAATCAAACATGTGATCTGGTTTAAATTAATGTATCCGCTGACTGACTCCATAGGAGTCAAACATGTATAGAATTTGCGAAAACAAATTCGTATTGACCCCAGCGGGGTCATATATGACGAAAATTCATAAATACAACGTACATCGTTTTGCGAAAATTGAAACGAAAACCAACCGTACCCACAAATGCCACCAACCCTTCATTCGCAATGGGCCGTTATATTTTTTTAACGGATGTCATTTATTGGTGAGGATCAAGCTGATAAAGCGATTTATTGAAACTAAAACAGGATTTTGTGTACTACTAAGAGGTAACCGGGTGTTTTGTAAAACGATTATAGTTGTATCTTTAATTTATAAAATATCCGCATGGAATTTTTTTTATTGTTTGTCCTCATTGTGCTGGTGATCATATTTCACGTAACGCACAACTCAAAATTCACCCGACTTCACGAACACATTAATCTGTTACAAAAACAGCTCAATGATGCATTGAAGGATAAAATTGTGGTGACGCCTAAACAGGAAGAAACAACAAAAACAGTTGTACCTCCTGTTATAAAAGAAGAGGAGAAGATCATTAAAGAGGAAGAGAAAAACAAAGAAGACGAAAAAGTGGTTCCGCCTGTTATTATTGAACAGAAGAAAGATGAGGAACCAGTTAAGGTAAACATTCCTGTTATTGAGCAGCCGCAGGTGAAAATAAATAAACCGCCTGTTGTTATTACGCCTGAGGTATCATGGTGGGATAAGTTCAAAGAAAGAAATCCCGATCTCGAGAAATTCATTGGAGAAAATCTTCTTAGTAAGATCGCTATTACCATTCTTGTATTGGGTATTGCTTTCTTCGTGAAGTACGCCATCGACCAGAACTGGATCAACGAAGTAGCGCGCGTTGGCATTGGTGTTCTTTGCGGTGGAATAGTGATGGGATTTGCGCACAAGCTAAGACTGAAATTCAAACCATTCAGTTCCGTACTTGTGGCCGGCGCCATTGCTATTTTCTATTTTACAATAGGGATTGGCTTCCATGAATATCATTTATTCTCGCAGACTGTGGCCTTTATTATTATGACAGTGATCACAGGTTTCGCGGTATTTATCTCCGTTGCTTACGACCGTGTAGAGCTTGCAGCGCTGGCTATTACAGGTGGTTTTGCCGTTCCGTTTATGTTAAGTACCGGCCAGGGTAATTACAAGGTCTTATTCAGCTACATTCTTATTCTCGACATTGGAATGCTGGTACTCGCGTATATTAAGAAATGGAACCTTATTAATATTCTTGCATACGCATTTACCATTCTGCTTTACTGCGCATGGCTTGGCAGCAAGGTACTCGGACAGGAATATCCTCCTTACAAAGGCGCTTTCTTTTTCGGATTGATATTCTACATCACATTTGTGCTTATGAATGTTATTAATAATATTAAGGAAAGAAGACAATTTACATACGTTGAACTCATCATTCTTATAAGTAACACGTTTGTATTTTACGCTTCAGGAATGATCATCCTTCATGAATGGATGCCGCAGTACAAAGGTGTTTATACAATCGCTATGGCAGCTGTTAATTTTATTCTGGCCATTGCGCTCTATAAATACTTTAAGGCCGATAAAAAGCTTGTATATCTTCTTATAGGCATGACGCTTACCTTTGCTACACTGGCAGCGCCGGTTCAGTTAAAAGGAAATTACATCACCTTGTTCTGGGGTGCTGAAGCAGCGTTGCTCATCTGGTTATCGCAGCGTTCGCAGATGTGGGCTTTCAAACTGGCTTCGGTTATTGTGAGCTTATTAATGTTCTTCAGCCTCGTTTGGGATTATGTTAATATTTACGGATACACTCCCGATGGCTTGGCTCCTCTCACAAATAAAGGATTCATCACGGGAATGTCCAGTGCCTTGTTTGTATTCCTTGGTTCTTTCTTATTAAAAAGGGAGAAAGAAGATCCCGAAATAAAACAAGGAATTGATCCACACGTTTACGGGAACATTTTAAGGGTCGCAGGAATTTTTATTACCTATCTCACCGGTTTCCTTGAAGTGCACCAGCAGAGCGTATCGTACATCAGCGAGCAGAATTCGATCGTAGCGGTTTCATGTTTTTATCATGTTACCTTTACTTCAATATTATCTGTTCTGTTATTATGGCGATACAATGCTGCCAATAATGTTGTAGCGTTCATACTTCTTTGTATCAACTTCCTGTATTTCTCACTTATTTATTCCATCGCGCCTTACAAGGAAATGGCCGAAAGAAGCAGGGGAGAACATGATTTAACGGTTGCTTATACTGTACATTTCATTGCTTTAATAGCATTGGCAACGCAGGTTATAATGACCATTCGTACAGCGATAAAACAAAACAATTTTATTATTACGGCCAAATCGGCCCTGCTTTGGGTGTTTGGTATCTTCACTATTCTTGTTTTAAGTAATGAAGCTATTCTCAATACAATGATGATAAAACTTCACGACTTTAAGAGAATAGATGAACCATACATTGTTTCAGATGTATTTGACTATGTTCATGAACAGGTTGTAAAAGTAGCCTTACCAATTCTGTGGGGCGTTATAGCCTTCGTGTTCCTCAGTGTGGGTATCCGTAAGCAACTTAAACAGCTTCGTGTGATGGCGCTGGTTATTCTGGCAATTACACTTATCAAATTATTTGCTTACGATATCAATGATGTGAGCAAGGCTGGGAAAATCATCGCGTTCATTATTCTTGGTATAGTACTTCTGATCATGTCGTTCATGTATCAGAAAATTAGAACTATTATTGTAGATGAAATTAAACCGGAAGAAGACCTTTCCACAAACAAAACTATTTCAGATGAAACTAAAACTGATTAGTCTCTCCATGTTCTGCGCACTTGCTATTGGTGCGCAGACATTTACCCATAGCCTCACGCTGGAAGCGAAGAAAAGCGCTATGCAGGCTCTTGCCATCTCTCCGGAGTTGAAAAACATCGCCAGCACTTCTTTTAACGATGTAAGGATCTATGATAAGAACCAGAACGAAGTTCCGTATTTCACGGTGAATGAATCGTTCAATTATCCTTCGGTAAATTTTAAAGAATATGAAATTACCAACAAGGAAGTAGGCAAGGGGAGATACACAAGCTTTATCATCAATAATCCTAAAAAAGAACCTATGCAGAACGCGGTGCTTTGCATTGCCAATTCCGATGCCTGGAAATTATGCGATGTGGTGGGGAGCGATGATAAACAACAATGGTATTCCATTAGCGATGGTATTCACATGTATCACCTGTACGACGAAGGAACTGTGCATGCCTACCGTACTCTTCATTTCCCGATGGTGAACTACAAGTACATTAAAGTAGAGATCAACGATCTTAGTACTTTGCCCCTGAACATTCTTAAAGTCGGCTATTTCGAAGGTGCCATAAGTGCAGGTAAATTAAATGGAGTGAAACCTGAAGTCACTTCTTTTACAACGGATAAAGAAAAGAAATTAAGTGTGGCAAAATTTAAATTTTCAAATGCTACCAGTATCGATCGTGTTAATTTCCGTTTCAAAGCGCCGAATTATTACAAGCGCCAGGCCCGTATCATTGCCGATCGGGTGCGACTCGTGAATCACAAAGAGCAGCGTTATAAAGACGTTCTTCTTGAATTCGAATTAAATTCCAACACCAATAACAGTTTTGAATTACACGGCTTCAGGGAAACAGAGTTTGAAATTGAGATCAGCAACGAGGATAATCCTCCGCTTGAACCGGAGTCTTTCGATTTTCTGCAGCTGCAAACCTACCTGGTAGCCGATTTTAAGGCAGGAGAGAAATATACCTTAATGGCTGGTAATAAAAGATTGAACACACCAAGTTACGACATCGAGTATTTCAGGAACAAAATTTCCCAGTTTGTCCCAACTCTTGAAGTGTCCGATTTAAAAGTTATTCCACAGACAGAACCAATAAAAATTATTCCTCCTGAAAGGAAAATGTGGCAGGAGCCCTGGTTCATGTGGCTGTGTATTGCCCTGGCATCGTTTATGCTGTTCCTCTTTTCGGTGAGGATTTTGAAGGATATGAAGAAGTAGTTAAATGTTGAGAATGATTATTTAAAGTAGTGGTCTGATTTATTTCTAAAAGATGGAAGACAGGAAGAAAAAGAAAGAGGAAAATAATGGAAGTTTGTTAGATTATGTTTCTTTTGATTTAATTGAAATTCTTCTCGAAGTATTTACTTAAATGGTTTGTCTTTTTCCCAAACAGTGAACCATTTAATTTCAGTGGATCCCATAGCTTCTATAAACAACCTGTTATCGAAACCTTCAAATTTTAGTATTCTGTCGAGAACCTGCTTTGTTTCTTTTTGTTTGTATTGTGGTATTACAATGCCTTTATCATTCGTGTCCCTCAAGATCAGGAACACATCACATAGATAAGGGCCTTCATCGGTAGTAAGAACCTGTATTTTTGTAATGTCACGCCAAGAAATTTTTTCTTTTTTGAATGACGAAGGGTAATTACAAACTATTTCTTCTTCAGAAATGGTGATAATTGGTTCGGTATTTTCATCCTCGATATTAACTTCGTTGTAGGTAAACCGCTTGCATAATAATGTATATACACCAAAACAAAGAAAGGGAATTGTCAGGCTGAGAAAAGCAATTTCAAAAAGAGATGAAGTTTTAGAAAGTGGCCCGAAGTTAGATAATACCTGTACGTCTATCAGAAAAATCAACAAATAAATAAAAACAGCCGATTTCCTGGAAACATTGATGTTTATTGAATGTTTGCTATTCAAACTTTCACAGGATTATCGAAGCTACTTATAAATCTCCTTCTTCGCCGCCAACAACGTATTCTTAATAAGACTCGCTATCGTCATTGGTCCAACGCCTCCCGGAACAGGAGTTATGAAACTGCATTTAGGAGCCACTTCGTCAAACTTAACGTCGCCTTTTAATTTGTATCCTGTTTTTGAATCTGCGCTCGCCACACGGGTTGTACCAACATCCACTACAACAGCGCCCTCTTTAACCATATCGGCGGTTACAAAATCGGGGCTACCTAAAGCACAAATTAAAATATCAGCGCTTTTTGTGAAGGATTTCAGATCTTTTGTTTTACTGTGACAAAGCGTAACAGTACA